>DASTZQ010000071.1:0-21618 GCA_035764205.1 Gammaproteobacteria bacterium | reverse complement strand
TTGTTACGCGCCTTCGGCGCTTAAAGCAGAGAGGGAATGGATTTACCCAGGGTAACGCCAGTGCTACGCACTGGACGTAACCCTGGGCTAAAGGGTTGTTGGCTTTCAGCCAACGTTGCTTGCTTGAAATTTTGCGTCTATTCCTCAGGAGGGGAGGGGTGCTTTTAAGAACATTGCACACAGGTGGTAAAAGCCGATCCGGTGCGTAGGCTTTTTTGCAAACTATTTAACGCGCAGGCTTTCCCCCCTCCCGAAAAACATACGCCTCAGACTGCATCTCCAGCAACCGTGATGCCGTGCGTTGGTAATCAAATGCAAACCGGCCTTCGGGGTAAAGCTCAGTCGCGGGTGCGGCCGCTGAGCAAATTAAGCGGCATTTTGCGTCGTATAAAATATCAATCAAGCGAATAAATAATAAAATGTTATTATGTTGCAGGGGTTGAATAACGGGAATGTGGCTCAACACCACGGTTTGATAACGCTCAACCAATTCAAGGTAATCATGTTGGCTGCGCGGTGTGTGGCAAAGCACGTTAAAATCAAACCAAACACAATCTTCACTCACTTTCACCACCGGCACCAAACGACCCGCAAGCGTAATGTGTTTTTCCGGAAACTCGTGATCTCGGCTCATCATCGCGAAACTGAGCTCGAGTTGTTTATCGGTGTTTTCATTAATGGGTGTGTGATACGTGCCTGCGTTGGCGAGCTGCCTTAAACGGTAATCTTGGTTTGATAAACAAGGCAGCACCGTTAAATTTTTTTTCAATAAGGCAATGGTCGGTAAAAAACTGTGGCGCTGCAGGCCTTTTAAATAAAGTTGGTCAGGCTCAAGGTTAGAGGTTAGCACCACGCACACGCCTTCATCAAACAAAGCCGCAAAAACACGGCCTAAAATCATGGCATCGGCAATGTCGTTTACAATGAATTCATCGAAACATAATACATGCACAGTTTTTGCTAATTCGTGAATAATGTGTTGCAGTGGGTTGGGTTGCCCCGCATGTGCGCGCATGTCTTCGTGCATTTTTTTCATGAAGGCATGAAAATGCACGCGTTTTTTATAATGCGTGTTTAATGCATGATAAAATTCGTCCATCATGAAAGATTTGCCAGCACCCACACTGCCGTGAATATATAACCCATGCATGGGTTTCACTTTCGTAAAATAACGAAAAAAAGAAGCCCGTTTTTTTTCAGATTGATAAATTTGCTGTGATAAGGTATCCAGATGCGTAAAAACATTGGCTTGAGCGGGGTCGTAGTGACGAAGCTCAGTGTCGCATTGTTGAATGTAGGTGGTGAGTAGGGTTGTCATGCATAGGCCTTGTGATGTGTTTGGGTATTTTAGTGAAGCGCCAGCCCATCGTCAACGACTAATTTTTAACCATGTAAGTTTCATATTGCAGGTGTTTTCCCGCCTTGTTTAATAACAAAAAACCAAGGGTGATAGACAACAATAAGCTCGCCACCAAGCCAAACCCGTAATAAAACATACCCAATTGAATGCTAACCCAAGTGAATAAGGCATTGGAAAAAGTAAAGACGGCGGTCACGATGAGTGCTTCTTTAACACGGTCTAAATAGAAAATAATGTCCAGCGTGGACCAAAGCACCACATTTAAACTGCTCGCCAATAAACACACTAACGTGATAGGCAGGTAAATTAAAGGCAGTTGGCATTTGATAAAAATAAGGCTGCCGACAATGAGAAAAATAAATAACATTAAGGATTGTGCCTTGATAGAGCTTAAAATAGAGAGCCGCCCTGCGTCAATTAAATCAATGTAATCGTGTTGAATTTCATCGAGCGTGCTGTCGCCGCAAATGGAATGAAAGAAACGTTGGTGCGCATCGGTATAATTGGTTTCAAGGTTTAATAAAAAAACGGTCATGCCGGGAATGGAGAGTAAATAAGCAAAAAAAATAGGAAAGTCATAAACGAGGGATGCATGCAAGTGGCCAATGACTGGCAAGCCAGTGACGGGGCTATACCAAAAAATAAATTTATCCACCCAAATGGCCAGGTTGTAAAATAAACCCGTAAAAATAAGCATTTTGCTCACGCCTTTGAGCTTAAAAAAATTAAAATCAATGAGTTGATTGGTCGGAAATTCATGGTAAATGGTGTAAATTAAAACCATGAGTAAGACAAATTGGCCGCATAAAAAACTGAATAATAAGCCTTGCAACCCATCTTGGTAAGTGTGCATGCTGATGGCAATGGCAACAATAAAATTGCTTAAAAAAGCAAATAAAATGGTTTTGTAAGCCAAAATGGCTGAGAGCAAACTGGTTGAAATCCAGATGAGTGAAATCACGATAAAACTAGACACCATCAAGCACTTGGTTGGCATGGGCAGGGAAGGGGTCAATAAATTAACCAACAGTGTGCAAACCATAGCAGCCACCACAATTAAAACTAAATAAACACTGTTTAGGCTAGGGATAATTTTAGATTGTTTGCTTAAATAACATAAATTAGCAATGTAACGCGTGAACGTGTGTTGCAACACTGAGGTTAAAATTAAACTGCCGGCAATGATATAAACCACCATTACTTGAAAAGAGCGGCTAATCTCAGGCGAGAGTTTCGCCCAATTAGCAATGAAAGATAACATTAAAATCGTGGCGATGGAGAGCAACCACGGGCCTGAGCAAACCAAGCCAGCAAACCCATAAGCGCCCAAGGTGCCTAAATAACTTTCTTTGGAGAGAAATTTTTTCAGTTCAAACCCTATGCCTGCCATGATGATAATCCTTGTTGGTAGACTTTCGCATAGTTGTCTCGAAAATGCGTTAAGCTGTAATATGCATTCACCCGTTTCAGCGCGGTTTCTTGTGCCGCTTGCCAACGCGCCGGGTCGCTAAGCAGTGAGGTAACGCCCTGACCCAAGGCCGCTGAATCTGAGATGTCTACCACCGCGCCTGCTGAGCCTAAGGCTTGATCAGCCGCATTTGCGCCGTCAATGAGTTCACGGCAAGCACCCACGTCTGTCGAAACCACGGGCACACCAGCCGCAAACGATTCCAGCACCACCAAGGGCAAGCCTTCACTGATGGAGCTAATCACCACCACGTCTATGGATTTTAAAATCTCAGCCACGTTTTGTTTGCCCTTGAATAATACGTTTGATTTCAAATCCAATACCGTGATTAATTCAACGCATTCTTGATAATATTGTTTGTCTTCCGTGGTTTCACCGATAATCCAGGCTGTTGCCTTAGGAAATTGTTTTAAAATAAATAGCATGGACCGAATAAAATTTTTAACATCTTTAATAGACACCACGCGGCCTATGCAAGCAATGATGGGGGCGTCTTGATTAGGTGTTTTTTTAGGCGTAATGAGGGTTTCATTCACGAGCACCCCATTCGGAATAATCAGTGCTTTTTCAGGGTTAGCCCCGTAAGCAATTTGGCTTTGTTGATACGCAGGAAATAAACTGATGATGGTTTCCGCAGAGGCATAACAAAATTTGCCTAAAATTTCAAAAAAATGCGTCCATCGGTTAGTGGTGTCATTGTGGGTGCGAAAGTCTCGTGCGTTGGTAAAATAACTATTGTCTAGCCAAGCGGGGTACATTAAATCAATGCGACGTTCTTTAATGTAAATGCCGTGCTCAGTCACAACAAAGGGCGTTTTTGTTTTTTCTTTCACTAAAGCCCCAAGAAAACCCGCATAACCGGTGGACGCACTGTGTAATAATTTTGCTTTAGGCAGGTGTGGGAAAAGTTCAAACAGCTTCCAGAGGGGTTGGTGCATATTGCGTATTGACCAGAAAAAATTCAAGAAACTCGTTTGCGAAGCTTTTTCTTGATACGCTTGCGTGATGTAATCCCAGGATTCACGGCTATGCAAGACATCATTTAAGGTAACATGATCTTTTTGTGAAAAATGCTGATCTATGCAGCTTAGCATGGATAAATAATCTTTTTCACCCGCATTTGCAAATTGCTGGTGTAAGCAAGTGAGTTGCCCGAACGCATGGGCATCCACAGGGCATTTTTTTTCAGTTAATGCGGGTTTTTCAGTTTCAAATAAATAATGGGATTCGAGGTGAATGAGGTTATCAGGTAAATCATAGCGAAGGTCGCCGTAATCTTTCCGTTGACCTCCTATAAAAATCACGCCAAAGGTATATTCCGGAAAAAGCTTAATGAGTTGATGCACCCAAGTGGCAACCCCGCCAGACACATAAGGGTAGGTGCCTTCCAGTAATAATAAAATATCCACTTGGCTCGCGGTTCGGTGTTTAAGATTCATGAGTGGCGTTCCAAAATTGATATTGTGCTTTGTTGAGGTAAATATTAGGAATGGCTGTGGACGTGTTAAAGAAGGCTTTAATCGCATGAAATTGACGCTGTTGATAAGCAATTTCTGCCAAGTAAGGCAAAATGCGTTCGATAAATTCACCCAGTACAATGGCTTGATTAAAATAACTGAGGGCGGCCATGCGGTCATTGCATTTCAGTGAAAGCCGGCCGAGCAAGGTTAAGAGTGTGACATCGTTAGGTTGTTTTTCTAAGGCTGCTTCGCCGTAACCCAAGGTTTTTTTTATCGCAAAATCAGCCATGTGTGGCTCAATTAAGGCGCGATAGAGTAATTCCCAATAATCAAAAGCGAGTTTTTTTTCAAGGACGTATTGTTGATTAGGGTGCGTGGCTGATTGAAGTGATTGTATGGCTTGATTAATCTTAGGCATTAATTTTCGTTCTTGTTTATTGAGAATTTGAAAGGCTAATAACCTCACTTCATCATTATTATCGGATAACATGGTTCTCACGAGGTTGTTGACTCGGCTGGGGGAAACCGTCAACGATTTAGTAATGGCACTGATTTTAGATTGCATGTTAGCGGTTGGCGACATTAACCGAAGGTGTAAACCACCCATGCCGTAGCGAATGCGCAGTGGTTTGTTAATGTAAGTTAAGCGCATGGATTTAATTTTTGTGTTTTTATAGTGACGATGGGCGTGTTTTAACCATAAGATCAGCGTGTAGCTTGCAATGATGCCAAAAATAGGAATGAAAAAAGTGAGTGCATAAAACAATAACATCATTTGGTGAGTGTAGTATTTTAATTTATGTTTAATGACGTGAAACCCTAAGCAAACGATTACCCCTGATAAAGCATGCAAGGCAATGAAAGCAGGCAGTGCAAGCCCGGCTCTAAAAAAACCATAGAGCAACAAGCCATCAAACAAGGCGGCGAATAAACATAATAAGTTAAGCCATATCATGATAGTTTAAAGCCTCAATTAAGTCCGATGGTTTTTTTAAGAATGACAATAAATTATGCCGCATGGAAATCACCCCTGCTTGCAAAGTGGTGTTAAGTTCACTTTTGATGATGGTGTCAATGCGCGAGGTGTAAGCACTAACCATGCCATTCAATGTTAATGGCATGAGTATGATTAATTGTAAGGTGGTGGTGTTTTGGCGTTCCCAAAAAACATCGACGCCTCGAATTTGCTGCTTGATAAAGTGGCGTAAACGATGACCGGATTGATCTTGTGGGAAAGTATAAATAAACAAGGTGCTGTCTATCCCAGAAATTTTATATAAATGCTGCAAGCGAAGCAATTCCATCGCAAAAAATGGCGGGCAATCCGGGTAGGCATGCAAGATGGCATTCGCCGCTTGTGTTGAATAAATTTCATCGGCAAAATACGCCATGAGCAAAGTCATGATGCGTAAACTTTCATCGGTCATGCTTGAAAATGGCAGCTCAGAAACGGTTAACAAACCCATCATGCGTTGATCGGCAGTCATCATGGGAACCACCGCTTGATAATCGCTGACATCGTTTTCACCTAAGGTGTTAATCGCCACGTAAAACGTTTCTTGTGATTTTAAGCAGCGTGTGACTAAAGGATCGTTAATACGCAGTGTGTCAGCGGGCCCGATGGTTCCAATGGGTGTAGCACTGAGTTTATTATTTTCCATGAGGTATAAAGCGCCTTTCCCTATCATGGCGGTGTTCGCTAAAATGGCTAAGAGCTGCCTTGCGCTGGTGGTGGTTAATTGGCCTTGGTTTTCAGCCAGTACGGCGCGTAAATCGGCAATGGCGCCTCTTAAGGTGACGGGTTTGGTAATGAGGGATTCTTCTAATCGATCGTGCGAAATGCGCATGGCGCTGTAAGCACGCGA
Source organism: Gammaproteobacteria bacterium (assembly GCA_035764205.1). Taxonomy (GTDB): domain Bacteria; phylum Pseudomonadota; class Gammaproteobacteria; order DSM-16500; family DSM-16500; genus Aquicella. The sequence continues at coordinate 15,465 of DASTZQ010000071.1, read as the reverse complement.
TAAACTTTCCAGTCGATTTTCAAGGTAATCAGACTTTCGTATGATTTTGTGTTGTTTACGTTGCCAGTAGGCGTGATATTCATTGCAAATCACGGTGGCGGCGACACCGCCTAAAAACCACACTTGATAAGACGCCCAATCAAAATAGCGATACCTGACGGTGAAAAACATAGCAAGCACATAAACGGCGACAGTGATTAAGCTGCCAGCTAAACCGTAACGCAAGGCAATTAATATAGGCAAGAGCCACACCCAAGGAAAACTCGCATGGAGCAGGAGTGGGTCTTGTTGATTAAAATAATAAATGGTAAGCAGCAATACCACTGGAAAAACCGTGGATTCAATCAGTGCATTGAGGCGAAGTTTTATCATGTTAGACCTGTCTTGATTCAATGCTGCCAAGCATGGTTTGCATTAAGTGAATGGCGACTTCACTCACCGCCGTGCGGCTGCCACCACTTTCACTGCCAACGGACGACCAAATGTGTTTGCCACTGTCCACATTGATTAATTCGAGGTTGATGCCAACCACGGGTTCGCCGTCCATGCCGACTTTATAATTCCATTCATTGACAGAACCCGAAAGTGCGTAACGTGCACCTTGATCTCGTGCCCAGGCTAATAATGTGGCTTCTTTAACCGGCACTTTCACCCCAGGAATTAAAGCGGGTTTCAGGGTTTTCATGGGGTAAGCACTAACGTGTGAAAAGCCTTTAATGCGAAGTAAATTGGTTGCAATGGCGGTGGCTTTTTCATCCGCTTGCGGTGTTTCTGTTAAATTGCTAATGGGAAAGACAACCATAAAATCGTTGTTAGGCACAGCAACGGTTTTTGAATGGTCGACTTGCATGCTCGCACAACTGCTTAATAATGCCATGAGCGCGATGAAGCCTATGGTTTTAATGTAGTGTCTTTCAGTTTTCATTGCCTATCTCCTATAAAAAAATATCGTAACTTAAGCCTACCATAAAGTTGGTTTGTGTTTGTCCGCCTGTCACGGAAGAACGCGTGTAATATAGTTTTAATTGATCTCGGCCAAACAAACGGCCGTTGATACCACCACTCGCATCCCAACCATAACTAGCCGTTTGGTTATAAATGAGGCCGGCTGAGAGATAAGGACGAAACGCGGATGAATAATTGGCATTAACACTGGTTCCTATGTTCAGGCTCAATGCCGTTTGCCAAAAATCATCAGGGATAAAGGCACTGACGGTTGCTGTCGTGTTATTTGGAAAAATGGCATTAATGGGCGACCCTAAATAAGAATGATATCGCTTAAATCGATCAATGTCTGTGTTCCAACTGATGCCTATATCAGGGTAATCAAAATAAAATTGATGATCAAGACCAAAGCGAACAATTTGGCTACTGCCTAATTGCGTTCTGTCTTGCAATTGATAGTTATTAAACTCCAGCGTGGTGATCAGAAGGTCCCTGGCTGTCCATTGATGCCGGTATTGAAAACGGTATTCATCTTCACTGCCAGCAATTAACATGAAGGTGCCCAAGGTGGAACGTTGGTTAAGTCCAAGCGTGAAAACGATGTTTTGATGACTATCCAGTTTGTGTTCCACGCGTAAAAGCCCGTTTAAACTATTGAAAAACGCCTCATGATACCCCCATCGTAATTTAACGTTGGTCAATTCATCTTGATGATCGATCGACAAATCCGCTATTTTTTCAAGGTAAGATCGCGGTGCTAAGTTGCCTGCATTATTCGAATGTGCATACCACGCACTTAAATACGGCGTGAATGTCACGCCTTCTGTATACCAATCGCCGTGAAATAAACCGCGTTGTCCTTGCAGTGCACCAAATTGCTCAAATTCACTCGCTACTTCGGCATGATCTGCATTCATGCGCATGACGGATTGAAAGGTATCGTAAGTTTCTGCCTGTGGGTTCGCTTTTAAGTGTTCATAAGCCAGTTGCTGCGCCATTTTTAAATCGCCTGTATTCACGGCGGCACGCACGCTTTCACTGGCCGGCAAAACAGCGGATGAATGCGTAATGAATTGATGCTGTTGCATTTTATTATTATGAATTAAAGCGAGCCTTAAAGCGCTGCCAATGGCAGGTTGATCTTGCATTTGAAATAAAATATCGGCCAAAGCAATGTTGCCGTGATCAATGCTATAAGCCAACAACGGTTCTATAATAGCTTGGCGATCCGCCAACATTAAATCAATGGGGTAACTTAAACTCACTGGGTTAACCAGTGTGGCAAGATCGGCATAAGCCGCTAGCAAATGCTTGTCGCCGAGGAGCTCATCCGGGCTGTATTGTTGTATTAAACGCCACGCCTCACAACGTAAATGAAACGCCGATTTAAATGCTTTTAATTCAGATAAACTATTGGCATCGGTGATGATTAAGCCAATATCATTCGGTGCTTCATTTAAAGCAGCACTATTGTAAAGTAAAGCAGCTCGAGGTTGATTAAATAAATTAAAGGCCGAGCCATAAGCGCTTAACCAGTCGTTGGATGTGCTTGCCAAGGGTTGATAAAACACCATGGCGGCTTGTAAAGATGGAATCGCTGATTGGGTTGTGACTAACCCCGCTTGATACTGCAGAAAATTAAAATACATCAATGCAAAATCATTTTCTGAGAGATGCGGCTTTGCCTGAAAGCGTAAAAGATTTCTAGCATCGGCTGCATGATTCAGCATGGTGTTTAATCTCGCTAACACACCCCAATAAAGCGGTGTGGCCATGAGTGAGGCCGCTTCTTTGCGTGACAGTGGGGTTTGATACAAGCGTATTAATTCACCCAGGGCATGTTTGTTTTGAGCGAGGGTGGCAATGCCAAAAAAAGCGTAAGGGCTTTGGTAAGTGGCCCACGCGGCTTTCGCAATCCTCAATTGTTCTGGTGGGTTTTGAGCAGACAATAAATAAAGCCGACGTAAACCTTCATTATTAATGCGATGCGTGACCCACAACACATGGTAAGCCTGCTTTGCGGTGTCATAATGGCCGGTGAGCCAAGCCACGTTGGCTAAGGTTTCCCAGTAAGCTTGGCTTGTCCAGGGTGCACTTCCTTTTAATCGAGTTAACCCATGATAAGCATGCTCCAAGTTGGATTGACTCACATCGACTTCTGAACGCATTAAAACCGACTTAACGTCACTATCGTGATTTTGATCAATGCGATTTAAGGTGTCAACCAAACCCACATTATTGCCCATGGCATCATAAATATCAGCCATGGTGTTTAGCAATGCCACTGCATGTGTTCTAGCGTATTCGGCATTGAGGTATTGAATGGCTTTCGTGGTTTCCCCGAGATTATCGTAAGCGTAAGCTAATTTTGTCATGAAGGAAATATTGTTTTTTGATTGTTCAAGATATTTTTTATAGAAAACAACCAATAAATCATAACGACGAAAATTTTCAGCCAAAGGAATGGCTTTATCTAATAAATTGGTTTGGCGATGTTCAATAATTAATGAATAATAAGCAGTTAAGGCTTCTGTTGGGTGATTGCTCCAACTTGCCGTTTCAGCATAGCGTTTTAACCACACAATGGAGTTTGGGTTTGCTTTTAAGGCGACCGCTGAAAGCGCGTAAGCGTTATTAACACGCCCAGAAAAAACATAAGCTTTATAAGCCAATTCAAACGGTTCTTCTTGATAATTCAGCTGACTAATTTTGACGGCTTCTTTTGAGGCGGCTTTATAATGAGTATTTGGACGATAAACAAGTGTTTCATACGCGTTCACCCAAGATGACCAGGTTAATAATAAAATCCATGATAAAATGATACGGGTCATGATCACGGCTCTCCATCACTGAATAAAGAGCGCGTAATGTAATCTGTTGCTAAATCAGGGCGATTCGCGGCAATGGCGTATTTGGTCAGGAAAATTAACATGGCTTGGTTGTCAATGATGGCGTCCGGCAATTTCGCGATCACCGTGATCCCTTTAGCCATCAAGTTACCCGCTTGATAAGCCTTGAGTGCATTAATCACATCCATTCGTTTTAATTCAATGAGGGTTTGTTTTTCTGAGGCAGTTAAATAAAATTGAGCGGCAATGTCGTATTCGCTATTTTCTAAAGCAACCCGCGCGATGTCTTGATAAAACCCTGCATTTTGATTTGGATTAGCCTGTATCACTTTTTGAAAAAAGGCTAACGCAATGTCTGGCGCATCTAATTTTAAGGCCACATTCCCTAAATTTTGCGCTTGTTCAGGTGTGAATGTTAAGTTTAATAAGGTTGAAATATTTTTCTTAAATGTTAATAAGGTGTTTGTTCGCGCTGGTCCTTTGGGTAAACGATAAGCTTGTGACACATTTTTAATAAATTGCAAGCGCACCCATTGGTCGTGTTGTGTGGTGTTTGAGGCCAAGGTGTTCAGTAACGCATCGGCTTTTTCCCATTCATAAAGACCAATGTATTGCTCAATCAATGCAATTTGAATGTTTGTGTCATTGGGTTTATGCTGATGCATGTTTTCTAAATAAAAAGCCGTGAGTGGTTGTGGGCTTGTTAAAGTGATTGCAAAATAAGGAATGAGCTTATTCGGAAATAACCAAGCACTCATTGCCATAATGCCAATGCCAAATGCCGCGATAAAAAATCGCGGTAAAAAATACAGCTCGGCGGTTTTAACTTGGACAGGTGAGGGTGAGTTCATGACTGTCCTTGTCATCTAAATGATACGTGGTTAAATTACCCGGCATGGCTTTTCCCGAGAGGGTACGGCTATGCCAGCTTTCAGCTTGAATTAACTCACAGCCTGTTGCCTGGTTTAACACGAATTCAATGGGTTGATTAGCCACCATGTGAAAATGCAATCCATGCGGTGTTCGTTTAAAATCAGTCACACGACCATTGCCGTCTTGTAAATAAGGTATTTTATTTTCTGAGGTGCCAAGCACAATCGTGGATGTTTTATCTGTGCCTAAGTGCAAGTAATAACTATCATTGATTTTGTTATAACCAATCACGTTGCGACTCTTTGCCAAGTCAGGCAACCCCGCCTCAAGCGGTAAGCGTAGTTCGCGAACCTGACCTTGTGTGGTGACTTGCCAGCCGGTGGTGGTTTTAATAATCTCGGCACTGATAGCATCGTTAACTTTATTGATGTATTCAGAGGCATAAATCCAATTTAAGGGTTTAGACAAACACCATTCATAGACTTTAATTAACGCGTTTAAAGAAGCCGTCGTGCTCGCTGAATAAATATGATAATAAAGATCCACGGGTTTAAAGCGTCGCGGTGCATCGGTTAAGGCAAACGTTTCAGTAACGCGTTCATAGCCGTATAAGGGTTTAGACCAACCATTCGTGTAATATTCTTCATTGCCTATGGGTGAGAACACTTGATAATAAGGTCCGCGAGCCAAACCCATGGGGCTAATTAAACTTAAAAAAGGCGTTTTTTTCGTGATGTGGGTGTCCCCACCATTCATATTAAGCAACTGATGTTCATGAGCAATCTTAAAAGCCGGTTCATCCGCATTGGCATACCCAGACCAAAGTAAAATGTTTACTTTTTTATTCGCAGGTAATAAATGCGTATTAATAAAATTAACGGACCCTGCAATTTCATCGTTTTCATTGTAATGATAGTTTTTAACCGGCAAATTATAGTGCCCATTGGTTTTTTCAGTTAACATTTTCACCCAATCAAAGGGGTGTGAAAAGGTGTGGCTGGCTGCTTCCACCCAGGGCAAGGCGTAAATATGTTTGGCAACCTCGGCATAAGCGTTGGCTTCATTGGGGTATAGGCCATTAACGTTTATGTCGGCTGTCACCACAGAAAAACTCGTGGGCAGTTGAAATTTTTTTAATATACGCTCAAACAATTCAATGGCTGCAATGCGCCCATTCGGCCAAGAGGCGATGGTTGCAAAGCCATCGCCGTCAATGTGAATAAAGGCTAATCGACGGCCATTTTCTGTTGTGACATCGGGAATGGGGAAATCAGCTAATCGCAAAGATTGTTTTAAAAAAGCCATGGGGTTAATCACCCAAAGGCTGTCTGCTTGCGCCGTGTTAATGGCAACGTAAGGGTCTAAGGCATAACCGCCCCAACTCGTAATAGCAACAGCATCTTGCTTCAGCCCATGGGTGTTACTCAAGCGCAATGCAACCTTGGCATGATTCGCTTGATATAAATCATAATCAAATTGGCTGACATGCGGTTGCACTTCAAAACCCACTAAACTTCGGTCTTGATGCGTGATTGTTAAGTGTGGGTTTCCAGCCACGGGATTATTTTGAATGTGAATATCAAAGGCCTTCAAGCGTTGTTCGTTTGGAATAAAACCGAAGTTGCTGACAAACGCAATGTTAAATCCTTTTTGCTTCACTGAAATTAAATATTGATATAGTTTTTCATCGTGGGTTGGGTCTAGGGCATTCGTTAATACCACGATGCCTGCAATGTCATTTTTAGAGAGGGCGCTAGGCAAGGCTTGGTTGGCATTATAAAACACCGGAATATACCCTAAATATTCGATGGGCAGTGCTAACATGGTGAATGCTTCTGGGTTAAAAAGCGTGTCGGTGCTGTTTTTGGTGTAAAGCAGGATAATTTTTCGCGGTAGGGCGCCCGCCTTTGGCAAGCTGCTGCCTTGCAATAAACCATCGGTCACAAAAGGAATGAGCCCCAAGGCACGAATTTTTTCACTGATTTCTTTGCGTTTTTCTGGTTGATTCGGTGGCACGTAATCAATGATAACCACGGGCAAATGCAAGGCTTGAATCCGATGAATTTCTAACATCAAGGCATTAAACTCAGTGGCAGGCACAGGCTCATAACGTTTTTTTGCTTGATTCCACCCACTGAATAAAGATTCAATCACCACACCATTCACGAAAGGGGCGGCCGTTGGTAATAATTCAAACCCCCGATTCATTAACAAGATGGCATCAGGGAAGTTTGTGCGTATGGCTTGTAATAAAGTGATCAAGCCTTGAATTTGCGCTTTTTTAGCTTCGGGTGTTTTTGCAACGCGATTAAACGCATCGAGGGTATCCAGAAAAAAACCACGATACCCTTTGGCATAAAGCGGCGTTAATACTTTTTTAATGAAAAATTCACGCCAAGCCGGGTTGGTTTCATCCATGATCACACTGTGCCAAACGGGGTTGCTCCCCACCACCCAGCTCGCATTCAATGAAGCGCGGTAGGGCGAAGAATCAGCCGTTTCACCCACGCTGACATAGGCCAACACAGTTTGGTTTCGAAGGCTAGCGGGGTTAACGGCCGCTTGCGGGTCTAGCACCAGCACATCGACGTGGCTTAAGGAAGATAAAGGCGGATTCGGGGCGTAATTAAAGGCAATGGACGACCAAGCGGCCCACACCACGCTTGGGCAGCTTAAAAGTGCGTAAAATAAAAGCAAAACGAGCGACTTTTTCATGTATCCATACATGCGCGTGAGGTCCATTAATTGGACATTATGGCAAGTGTCTTGGCCTCACGCAATCGTTTTTTCAGCTTAAAAAGTGACTTCAGGAATGCTAAAAACCTTATTAACCCATTCCTTGCGCGTGGTTTCATCGTGGGGTGTGATGGGAAGGGTCGCTAACAACAAAGCCGCATAAAGTGCTTTTGTCATTTGCAAGGCCGGTAGCTTAGCCAAGGTTTGAAAATGGGAGGTAATGGTTTGTTGATCGTTGCGTTGCAGCGGCCCGGTTAAGGCATTTTCATGATCATTGGCTTCGAGATTATTTAAGCCTTGTTGCATTAAGGTGGAAGCCAACTGTTTGGCAAGCGCAGGTTCAATGCCGCTTTCAACGTAAGCAAGCGTGGCATGGTAATGCAAGGTGGTGGAATAATTATTGGCAATGACGCTCGCTGCGTGATAACGCGGTTTTAATTTTTTATCTAATTCAAAAACAATGCCGCCTATTTTTTCAAATAATGGGGTGAGTGTTGTTTTTGCAAGCGCATCACCTTCCATGCTGCAAAACGTGCCTTTAAATTCGGCAATGGCTGTTTCAATGGTGGCAAAACTTCTCACGGGGTGCACACTGGCCACAGCGACGTTTTTATCGCGTAAAATAGCGAGTGCATCGCTGGTTAAGGCGCCACTGCAATGCAAAACCACGGCGTTTTCTTTGAAAGCATGCGTTGTTGCCAAGGCGTTCACCACGCCGGTGATGGCGTCGTCTTGCGTGGCAATGATGGTAATGTCGGCCGGTTTTAAACTGGCGATATCTGCATAAGCCTTACCCTGGCCAATTTTTTTAGCCGCGGCTTCTGCAGAAGCCAATTGTGTATTGACAATACCTGCTATTTTTAACGCTTTGTGTTTTTTAAATAAGCTTGCTAATGTCACACCCAATTTACCACAGCCAATAAAATTCACGCTTAACATTGCCATCTTTTTAATCACCTAATCTTCTGTTGTTTTGCGCATCATTTCAAAATTTGCGGTGCTTGTCATTGTATTTTTTCTGCATTGCCCTATAATTTAAACCATTATTCACCACCACTTTTTATAAAAGGCATAACACAATGAAAAATAAAGAAAATTTAAAGTTAGTTTCCAGCGCTTCTTTAGCCTTGATGTTAACCGCTTGCACCACCGTTAACCCCTACACCGGTCAAAACCAAGTCAGCCGTTCCACAATAGGCGCGGGCATAGGCACGGCCACCGGCGCAGTCTTAGGCTCTTTGGTTGGCGGCACGCGTGGTGCCCTCATCGGCGGCGCCATCGGTGCCACCACCGGCGGGCTCATTGGGCATTCCATGGACCAAGAAAACGAAGAGCTGCGTCAAGCCTTGTTGGGCACCGGTGTGCAAGTTCGCAAGGTGGGCAACAGCGTTCAACTGATCATGGCGTCTGATGTCACCTTTGATTTCAATCAATCCGACGTGCGTTCCGGTTTTTACCCAACGCTTAATTCCGTCGCGACCGTTTTCAAAAAATACGATAACAACACCATTACCATCACTGGCTACACCGATAATGTCGGCGGCGATGCTTACAACCAAACGCTTTCTGAAAATCGTGCTCGCAGTGTCGGCGATTACCTCATTGCCGTCGGCGTGCCAGCCAACCGCGTGTTCACCAATGGCATGGGTAAGCGCAACCCCATTGCTTCCAATGCAAGCAATGCTGGGCGTGCCATGAATCGACGCGTTGTCATCACACTGCGCCCGATTTCATAAAATTTTTTCGCTTTTTTAACAAGGAAGTTAATATGCGTTTGTTTATTTTAGGCTGTTGTCTTTTTTTAAGCGCTTGTTCAACGCGTGATAATGTGGCTGTTTTATACCACGGTAAAACAGCCATGAGCGGCCGTGTCACACCCACACTCACTGGCGGGTATTTCACCATCACCAATGGGCGTGCAACGTGCACCGGTGCGTTCAACACTGACATCAACACCGACATCATCACGGCACCCGTGGCTTGCACCGATGGCCGCCAAGGCAGCGCAAGCATTCGTCGCCAATTAAATGGCTACGACGGCTACGGCAAACTCACATTCACGAATGGTGAAACCTACAACGTGGTTTACGGGCGTTTAAGCAAACCCTTCCTTGACAAATTATGTCAAGGAAATAACAGATGACGCGTCAGTATTTACTAGCCATTGATCAAGGCACCACCAATAGCCGTGCGATTATTTTTCATCGTTCAGGTCAATTGATTGCGCAACACGATTTACCCTTACAACAATTTTTTCCTAACGATGGCTGGGTAGAGCAAAACCCTGAAGAAATGTTTGATCGCACGTTAACGTGTTGTCGACAAGCCATTGCGAAATCTGGCTTAGCGGTGTCTGACATTGCAGCCATTGGCCTCACCAATCAACGCGAAACCACCATTCTTTGGGAGAAGCACTCAGGTCGGCCAATTTATCCAGCCATTGTTTGGCAAGATAGGCGCACCAGCCAATATTGTGCTGATTTATCTGCCGATTTATCTAACGCGATGATACAAGCCAAAACGGGTTTGTTGCTCGACCCGTATTTTTCAGCCACAAAAATTGCCTGGATTTTAGACCACGTGCCTTCTGCCCGGGCGCGTGCTGCACGCGGTGAATTATTATTTGGCACGGTGGACACGTATTTGTTGTGGCGTTTAACCGGCGGCTTAGTGCATGCAACCGATGCAAGCAATGCATCGCGCACCTTATTATTTAATATTCACGATCAAACCTGGGATGCGGATTTATTAAAAGCGTTCAATATTCCTGAAAACATCTTACCAAGCGTGATGGATAACACCGCTGATTTTGGCATGACTGTCACCGATTATTTAGGCGAAGCCTTGCCCATTTTAGGCATGGCAGGGGACCAACAAGCCGCCACCATCGGCCAAGCGTGTTTTCACCCTGGCATGGTGAAAAGCACGTACGGCACCGGTTGTTTCATGCTATTAAACACCGGCGATCACGCCTTGGTTTCACAACACCAATTATTAACGACCATTGCTTATCGCATTCAAGGCAAAGTCACTTACGGCTTAGAAGGCAGCATTTTCAGCGCAGGAGCCACCATTAAATGGTTTAGAGACACCTTGCACCTCATTCAATCGGCTGCTGAATCTGAACACTTGGCCATGAGCGTGCCAAACACCGGCGGTGTTTATCTCATTCCTGCGTTCACTGGGTTAGGTGCGCCACACTGGGACCCTGAAGCAAGGGGCGCGCTGCTCGGTTTAACACGTAACACGCAAAGAGCGCACATCATTCGTGCGGCACTTGAAGCAGCGGCTTATCAAACACGTGACTTATTAATGGTCATGAGCAAAGATGCCGGCTCACCGATCACGGCGTTACGCGTGGACGGCGGCATGACCCCTAACCATTGGCTCATGCAATTTTTAGCAGACATGTTAGGCATCACCGTAACACGTCCGCGCTGTGTTGAAACCACGGCCCTCGGTGCGGCTTATTTGGCTGGGTTACAAGCCGGTTTATATAGCTCACTCAGCGACATTGAAAAATGCTGGGAAAGCGATCGCATCTTTAAGCCGGCGATGGAAAAAACCATCAGTGATGCTTTATATCAAGGCTGGAATCACGCCATTGAAAAAGTTTTATCTGAATAGCCAAAGCTGCCCTTTTATTGGCCGATCTTGTAAGCATTTTCTTATGTAATGAAGCATGAAAGGCTTGTATATTCCGAGAGTAAGCATCATTATACTCACCTCATAGTCAAGGATTGACTAAGGTTTACGAAAGGATGCATTAACCACTCCTCGTTTTGTGTTTTTTTACATGGATGCATTTATATAAACGGATTTATTAATGGGGCGGCACCCTTGCTGCCCCGTTTTTTTTGCGCTTTTCACCCGCGCATCGCATCACAAAAAATAAGCATTCTTTACAAATTATCATGCATAAGATAGTATGCGGCCTAAAATTGTAACCAAGGATCCTCATGAAAAAGCCGCATTTCACGCCTCACCACATTAACGCAACCCCCGCCGATTTTGCTGGCAATCACGGCATTGGGCGTTATGTTTTTTTGCCTGGGTCCAATGGCCGCGCAAAACAAATTTCCACTTTCTTTGACAATGTCACCGTCAAAGAGCATCCGCGAGGCCATCATCTCTATTTAGGCACCTTGCGCACACCATCTCATACAATAGACGTGGCGAGTGTTTCAAGTGGCATGGGCTGCCCCAGCATGGAAATTATTCTTCATGAACTTTATCAACTCGGCGCAAAACGATTTTTACGCATAGGAACCGCCGGGTCACTGCAATCAAAAAACATTGTCATTGGTGACATTATCAATGTTTCGGGTTCTGTCAGAGATGAATCCACGACAAAAGATTATGCGCCCATTGAATTTCCTGCCATGGCTTCACTTGACATGATTAATGTCATCAATGCCACTGCCAATGCACTGAACCTAGCTAAGCAAACACACACGGGTGTTGTTCACTGTAAAGGTTCACTCTATGCGCGGGAATTTGGCGCCGGCCCAAATGCAGCGGTGAATGACGCTTACCTTGATTATTTAACGCGATGCGGTGTATTAGCAAGTGAAATGGAAACCGCTGCGCTATTAATTCAATCACAATTATACGATCATGAATGCCGTCAAGCAGGGCAGGGGGCTGTTAATCGTGTGTTGTGCGGTGCAATCCTCAGTATTTTTTGTATTCCACCCCATGAATTTATCGACGCTGAAACGGCAAAACCGCATGAAGAAAAAGCCATTACCCTCGCGATTGAAAGCATCAAAATGCTTGCCGAGAGGGAACTTGCCGCGCTGATTGCTTAATGCGATGGCAGGAAACCATTATAAACCCTATAAAAATGAAATAAACCTTCAATCATCACTGCTGTTATTTTTACAGCAGTGATTTTCTGAGAATGAGTGTTATTGCACAACGTTAAATTGCGTTGAAGCCAAGACGCCGGTGGTGCCATCATCTAACATGAGTTTCACATCATAGGTTCCGGGGGTCAAAGGCCAATGACCTTCTTTACCTTGATACCACTGCAACCAGTTTCCTTGCCTAAAAATCCCCAGACCGACGATAGTGGCCGGTAATTTCTCTTACCGGCCACTTTAACCTAAAATCTAAGTAAGAAGTAAGTAGGAAGAAAAAAGCGGAGCGAATCACAGGTCAATTTTTGATCATTTTGCATCTCTCATTTATGCTTGTAAAAATAGTTGGTGAAATGGTACCCAATTATGGTACCATTCTTAGATGAACAAAAAGCATCGCGCGACATTAACTCAGCTATTTAAAATGCCAGTGCCCTCTGGTTTAGTGTGGCGTGACATTGAAGCAATGCTAGAGAGCCTTGGTGCGGAACTTGAAGAAGGCAACGGTTCGCGAGTGAGAATTGAACTCAATGGGGTCAGGGCTGTCTTTCACCGTCCTCATCCAAGAAAAGAATGTGATAAAGGCGCAGTTGTATCAATGAAACGTTTTTTAATGGAGGCAGGAATATCATGCTAACCTATAAAGGCTATGTTGGCCATATTGAATTTGATGATGAAGCCGAAATCTTCCATGGTGAGGTCATTAACATCCGTGATGTTGTGACCTTTCAAGGATCTTCAGTCAATGAGATTAAAAAAGCATTCAAAGAATCAGTTGACGATTATTTGGAATTTTGTGCATCTCGCGGTGAAGAACCTGAAAAGCCTTATTCTGGGCGATTTAACCTTAGACTTGACCCAACATTACATAGGGAAGTTTCTTTTGTCGCAAAGAAACATAAAGTGAGTTTAAATCAATGGATTGTTACAGCCATTAAACATCATATGCACGAATAGTGCGCTACTCATAATTTATTTTTAATTAGCAAATCCACAGATCTATTTTTTAGAAAAAATTTGGCGTCCAAGAAAAGGTAGTAAGAAATATATGAGTTTATTTATCCAGATAAGAAAACTAGAAAAATCCGATCTTTATGATTGCATCGATTTATTTCGTAATACAGTTCATTCGGTAAATATCCAAGATTATAATCAATCTCAATTGGATGCATGGGCACCAGAGCAAATTGATAAAAATGCTTGGTGGGAGAGTTTATCAAAAAATATAGCTTATGTTGCTGAATGCCGTGGCAAAATTGTCGGTTTCGGTGATATGTCTTATGAAGGTTATTTTGACAGATTGTATATACACAAAGATTTTCAAAGAAAAGGTATCGCATCTACATTAATAAAAAAAATCGAAGAACAAGCGATGCTAGCTGGCATACAAGAAGTGCATACTGAGGTTAGTATTACAGCTAAACCACTCATGGAAGCCTTTGGCTATCGATTTATTACACAGCAAGTGAAAGAACATAATGGGCAAAAATTTATTAATTATGTTATGAAGAAGTCGTTAAAAAAGTAGATTGAAAATAAAAAATGAATATGCCTTTTCGGTAGAGCCGCGCAGCTCTACCGATAGAGGGGTCAAGTCTTGAGTGTGCCTACGGCACACTCAAGACTTGACCCTCCTCCGCGAACAACCTTTAATGTTTTTTGATCTACATAAAGACATGTATAAAATATGCTTGACACAGGCCGGATAACATACAATAATCTCGCCATAGCAAGGGGTTGGCTTGTCGGTCTGCACGAGAAATCGAATCGCAAATAACACCATAAAAATATCAATCTAATCATAAGTTTTACTCTTATTAGATCGAGCGCCAATAACGCAGACAATTGAATAAGCTCTTAATTTAAAAGAGGTCAATTATGCTATCTATTGAATTAGCAAAAAAGAAAGCCAATATATTAAAAAAATACCTTAATGAAGGTGGTCATTCCATTTCCCACAGCTCATCTTTACATGCTATTGCACTAATGGAAGGCTACAAGAACTGGAATACTTTACTAGTCATGCTTCAAAATAAAACTACTCATGATGGCTCTTGCGTTAGCAAAGAAGCCAAGCTTAATGAGCAGACAAAAACTGAATCATCTAAAAATCAACCCACCATATCTGAAAATGCGTGGGAAAAAATAACAGAAAAAGCATATAAAGAGGCTATCGCTCAACAAGCACGTGAAATACAAAATGAAGAATGTGAATGGTACCATAGACAGGAAGTGCGTGATATTGAGCAAGAGTATCAATCATACCTTGAACAGGAATGGAGAAGTATAGAGCAAGAACAGCTATATGAATCATCCTTTCAGGAAAATTAAATCCCTTAACAACTAAAAGCAAAATGGCCGGCAATTCTTCTTGCCGGCCATAAAAGAGACCCTCTTGGAATGAGAATTAACATTATCGTTCTTAACCTGCAAATCATTTTTTGTCTGTAACTTTCTTCTCAATGATTTCATACTTCGAATTTAATGGGTTGTATGTTGATTCAGGCTCGAATACAACATCATTTTTTGCCAACTTATCAATTTTATCTAACTTAAAATTTCTCCAATTAGGAACTTTCCCGGACACGCTACCCCCTTTTACTTGGTATCCGTGTAATTGAAGTGAACCACCCAAGGTTCCATAATGATGTGGCTCAACAGTTCTACTGTGACCATCGTATTCAAAGGTTATTGTCTTTTTTTCTGAAATTGCCTGATCAATAATTTTGGCTGTGTTCATAGCATATACCCCCGTTCTACTTATCTGACTTAAGTATAGTAGGCGCCAAAATTTTATGTGTAATATAAAAAATCCTAAAAATCAGACAATTAGTTTGATAACGTGGCCTGCCCGGGTTTTTTAGGACCAAAGTCACATAGATACTTCATCCCTGGCCGTCATAATACGTTCAACATTCAGCATGTCACTAAATCATATCTTTCGATACTGAAACCGATAATCCATATTATCAGAACTTAACTACCCATCACCCTCCACTGCCATTAAGTTAAGGCTTTAAGAGCATTAGTTTTATAATGAGGTTCACAAAAACCTCCGCTCGCCTCGTCTTAGGGTTAATTTTCAGCGCTGACTTCGCGGCGCAAAGAACGCGCTACCCTCAGGATTTCCTTTTTTTGCCGTCGCTCGAATTCGCTCCCTGCTCAGTCTTCGCTCTGCGCGCTCCCAGCGCGCAGCCGGC
>DASTZQ010000070.1:0-12872 GCA_035764205.1 Gammaproteobacteria bacterium | reverse complement strand
GTCATTGAAGCGCAGAAGCGTAAACCATACCATGCACGAGGTTTTCTTCATTCAGAATATCTGTCATGGATATTGATTTTTTGTCCCACAGAATGCAGTTAACCCTGAATTTTTCTGCTGCTTCCTGCACGGAAGAGGTTGTGTCATCAAAATCCTTTTTCAGGGTTTCAAGCTGGATTTCGTTGACTCCGTGGATATATTTAATATCATCCGGCTGTGAGTCATCCTTGTGTTCAGAGAAAAGCCTGTTACGTGGGGAGTCGGATTGACGTAACCCAATGATGACATTTTTTATGAGATCAGATTTTGTAACTTTATTTGCATATGTGGTATGCAGTTCTATTCCTGAGATTTCACATAAGTTACCGTCTGCGTCGAGCTGATAAGGGATATCATTACTGTGCAGTTCGTTAACAAGATGCCTGATGTCTTTTGGATTGGTGTGACTGATCAATATTAACTGTTGATCTTTTTTATCCTGGAAAGAAAGCGCTGTTTCTAATGCCTGTCTGAAATCAGTAAATTTGGGGTTCATTGCAGCCCATGCAGAATCAAATTCATCAACAGTTAATTGTATGCCGGATTCAGCATGAATGGCGTTAATAAATCTTTCGTTAAATTCATCTTCAGACAGCAATCCCTGTTTGAGTTGTTCAATAGCACCAAAATTTTTTTGAACGGCTGATTGCACTTGGGGGAAGGCTTGTTTCAATTCACACGCGCTTTTTTCAGCAATCATTTTTGCCAATGCGTTTAACCCATTACCCAAATTAGGGGTAACGATTTCACCAAGGCTAATAATACGGATTTTTTTCACGGTCATCTCCACTTACAAGGATAGTAATAATACGGCAATCAAATGATTGCTTCTGGCGTGGCGACTTTAACACAGAACCACTTTTTCTGGCCACAAAAAACTCTATTTACCCCATGGACTTTCTTGAGAGTGAGAGCTGATTATATTTTGATCCATTCCTTGGGGGAACACAGCAAGCGTAGCCTAAACCAAACGCTTATTGTTTGAATTAGAATGATTGAAGTGTTGTAGCCCGTGATGAAGCGTCTTTTGCTTCATCCGGGTTCTAGCATCCACCACCACCCCAGATCAAACGAAAGGCGTTTGATCTGGGCTACGGCACTATACACGGTAAGCGCTGGGTGGTGACATTGGCGGTATTTTCCTGCATGATGAGGGTGTTACAGGAGGAGAAAAACCATGCCAAAAGAGCCACCGTTGTCAGCAGACCGTTTGTTATTTAATCTGGAGGACAAGGCTTTTTTTGAAGGGTTAGAATGTGTTGGCCCTGATCAAAATCAAGGTATGTTTAAGCGTTCAATCGGGTTTCATAACAACAACCCCCCATGCGCCACTCGCCACCAAGAATTAGAGGGTTTGCTTAATAATGGCGCCTTGCCTGATGAAGTTAAGCCTCCATTAAAGCAAGTCATGCAATCAAGCATTCAGGTTGGGGTGTGTCAGTTTTGGCAATCCAATCACGACCCAAGAGCGCAGGGCGGTGATTGCCAGGCGGCGGAAGCGGTGCTTAACGAGGCGAGGGATGAGTTTCGTCGTCGTTATCGTTATTGAACAGATTGACGCATTGAACTCATTAATAAAAACATCGCTATTATTGTCGCCGCGGATTTGAATGCGTTTACTGCCGTTCATGGGAGAGATAGCAACTGATTATTTGGAATAACATGAAAAAAGTCTTGAGGGCGTAGCCCAGATCAAACGCCTTTTGTTTGATCTGGGTGCGGGTAGCAAGCGTAGCCTAGACAAAACCAAATGATTGAAGTGTTGTAGCCCGCGATGAAGCGCCTTTTGCTTCATCCGGGGTCTTTGCCTTCACCATCACCCCAGATCAAACGAAAGGCGTTTGATCTGGGCTACGGCGCTGAAGACGAATATCATGGTCGCCTTGTTTCTAAGCCGCCGATAGCAAAGCCTGGCCAGTGAGCGTGGCTTTTATAAATGGGTTATTGATTTTATGATGTCAGGTTGTTATGATCTTCGGCTGCTTGTTGTCTTTTCGTTCCGGGTGAGTTTCTATGGGTGACACCATTAACCCCAATCAAGAATATCCAGTCAAAATGCCGGATGGCACTGCCTGGCCGCACACGGTATTTTTAAAAAATGTGATTAATCATCCCAATATTCAAATTGGTGATTATACCTATTACAACGATTTCAGGTTGCCCGTTAACGACGTGCGGCAGTTGTTGGTGCCTTATCTGCACGCCGGTGCTCCTGAGAAATTAATCATCGGAAAGTTTGTGCAAATTGCTCACGGGGTGCAATTCATTACAAGCAGCGCTAACCATCAAATGGATGGTTTCAGCACTTACCCTTTCGCGGTGTTTGGCGAGCCGTGGTCTTCGCTTTACGAGGCAAGATGGCCTAATAAAGGTGATACGGTGATTGGTCATGATGTGTGGATAGGCCATGAAGCATTAATCATGCCAGCGGTGACCGTTGGCGATGGGGCGATTATTGCATCGCGCAGTGTGGTCACGAAAAGTGTTCCTCCTTATGCCATTGTTGCGGGTAATCCAGCTAAAATCGTGCGAATGCGCTTTGATGAAGCCACCATCGCTGCTTTGCTTAATATTCAATGGTGGCATTGGCCGATTGAGGTGATTAATCAACATCTTTCTATTATTGTGGCGGCGGATATGGATGCGCTTAAAAGGGTTAGTGTTTGAGGGGTAGATGATGAGCCTGCTGATGGGTTTCATGTAACAATAGGTGTCACATCAAGCCGATACACTTTCAAAACTTAAAAGGCACGAAAATCATTGGTTATGCACATATTCAATGGTGGCCTGAAAACAGGGCAGCCATGCGAATTATTGTGATTGATGAGCCTTACCGCAATAATGGCATAGGCAGTGAGCTTTTAAAGCTTTGTGAGCGTTGGTTGTCGCATCATCAAGTGAAAAAATTATTGGTTCAGTCTTCGCCAGCAGCATATCAATTTTATTGTAATAATCATTATGTTAAAATGCCCTTTAACGACCCGGATGGTTATGAAAGCGATCCAAGTGATATTGAGGTGGGGAAGGTGTTGTAGCCAAGATTAAATGTTTTTCATTTGATCTGAGACGGTGGCAACGGCCACAAACCCTGGATGAAGCCAAAAGCGCTTCATCGCGGATTTGAATAAGAGAGGTTAAAAGCATCATGTATCAAGCCGTATGCACCGAGTTTTATGACATTGATAAGCGCTTCGCTGAAGCAGATGAGCTTAACTTTTATAAGCAATTCCTTGATAAAAGTAAGCTGATTCTTGAGCCCATGTGTGGTTCTGGTCGTTTATTGATTCCTTTAATGCAAGAAGGGTATCAAATCCATGGTGTGGATAATTCAACGCCAATGTTAGAAAACTGTAGAAAAAGGGCTGTAGCGTTTGGACTTCAACCCACTTTATTTGAAGCCTCTATTGAAACAATGACATTGCCTGATCAATATCATTTAATGTTAATACCATTAGGTTCTTTTCAATTACTGTATCCCCGCTCTGCTGCCTTTAACGCATTGCAAAATTTAAAAAAGCATCTTCATGTGGGTGGAAAGTTAATATTGGATTTATTTGTTCCTTGGGATGCACTTTGTAAGAATAACGAAGAAGAATTTACCGAGAAAGAAGTTCATATACCTGATGGTGGAATCATCAAGCATGAGTCACATAATCGATCAAATAAATATGAGCAATATAGTCACAGCAATTCTATTTATACAAAGATAGTCAATGACAAGATGGTTGCTAAAGAAGATGAAGAAATGTATTTGTGCTGGTATTATCGCTATGAAATGGAACTTATTTTAGAAAAATATGGTTTTAAGAATATTACCTGCAAGGAGGAATTTTTTAGAAATGAAAATCATATGCTATTCATAGCAGAAAACTAAGGGATAATAATGGCCACAACAATCAAACTTAGATCATCAACCCCGCACGATACCAAGTGGTTAGAAGAGCTCATGAACAGAGACTGGGGCGGTTTGCCTCTTGTTATCCGAGAAAAGAAATATTATCCTGCTAGTTTAGATGGAATTATTGCAGAAAATGAAAATGGTATTTTAGGTTTTTTATTTTACGAAGTGCGTGATCAGGATTGCGAAATAATCGTATTTGAAATTTTTGATAAATTTAAAGGAACGGGAACGCAACTCTTAGATAAATTAAAGGTAATTGCTACAAACAAAAAATGTCGACGATTATATTTGATGACCACGAATGATAATCTGGATGCGCTACGATTTTATCAAAAAAGAGGGTTTCATATTTGCGGTATTCATATTGATTCAGTCAAGCTGTCAAGGAAGATAAAGCCGACTATAGGAATGACAGGCGATCATGGAATACCTGTGCGTGATGAAATTGATTTAGAATTTTTACTTTAATCTTTAGCGAGCGCTTTGGATAAAGATAATACAGAGAAAGCCCTAACTGTAGAAGAAGCGCTAGTATCTTCATCAAATGAATGCACGAAGATTGCGCTGATGCGGTTACTGGTTTTTATGAAAGGAGTCAGGAGTAAAATATGCTAGATCATGTTTTTTTAAGTGTCAGTCATTATGAAAAATCAAAAGCATTTTATTTAAAAGCGCTTGCTTCAATCGGGTATCATTTAACCAGTGAGCATCATGATGATGTAGCTGGGTTTGGGATTGGTAAAAAACCCTATTTCATCATTCATGGCGGTGGTAAACAAACACCAAGATTCCATATTGCCTTTCGTGCGGATAATCGAAAAATAGTTGATGCTTTTTATAAGGCGGCCATTGAGGCGGGTGGTGTGTCATGAGCCAGGATAATATTAGCTCTTGTAGCCCGTGATGAAGCGTTTTTTGCTTCATCCGGGTTCTAGCATCTATCACCAAAGGGGCAGGAAGGCCAGATGTCAAATGTCCAGACTTGACCCCCTGCCCCCTGTCTCGCTCGTAAAATCTTTGACAGCATAATTTAAATATGATTGACTATGCCCGCTTTGTACGGATACAAGTCGGGGTTGCTTTGAAACAGTGGGTTGCGTTATTACTAGGATGTATTTATTTTCCCTCTGCGTTTGCAGGGTTGTTGCCCTCGCCTTCAAAGGGCGTTTATGCTGATTTGCTCGTTTGGCAGCTGCGTGAAGGCAGTGCGGATGATTGGGCGCAGCTCATTACCCCTGCCGGCACACAACAATCAGCGCAATTAGTCGATGTTCCTTTTACCTGGAATCCGGGTTTACGCTTAGGTGGTTTTTATCAAAGCGAAGACGAGCATTGGCGCGCAAATGCCTACATCACCACCTATCACACCACAGGCAGTAACACGGCCAGTGGGCAAGTCTATTCTGCTCTATTGGGTAACTTCTACGCGGGCAACACCAATGGTTTGAAATTTGGTCCTTATTATGATTTTGCAAGCATGCGTTGGGAATATGCCTTTGATAACGTGGATATGGAATTAGGTCGTTTATTTAAAATCAGTGAACAATTAACATTCACCCCTTATGTTGGCTTAAAGGCGGCTTTCATTGATCAAAGCATGTTAACGCATTGGGTCAACCCCCACAGCCCCAATACACCACCGAACACTTACACCTTCACTTCATCGAATGAAAACTTAAAAAACAATTACTGGGGTCTTGGGCCGGCCGTGGGTGTGAATGCGTTATTCAATTTTATGAATGCGTCCAATCATCACTTGGGGGTTTTTGCGGATGTATCGGGTGCGGTCATGTTTGGGCACTGGACATTTAGCGATGTTTTTGTAACCAATGATCATCAAACCGTGAATGTGAATACCGACCCTATCACCGGTGGTTCAACCATGTGGCGTGGCCAGGTTGGGTTTGCATGGCAACACACCACAAGCGCGGCAACGTATTCTGCAAAGTTGGCCTATGAAGCACAAACTTGGTTTAATCAGCTTCAATATTATTCTTATAGCATGGGTCATTTGAATGATCTCATGTCGTTGCACGGCGGTGATTTTGAATTGGGTGTCGCGTTTTTATGAGCATTAAACGACTTCAACAAGGCTGCATTTTTCTTTTGCTTTCATTGGCAGCGATGCAGGCAAGCGCCAGTGCTTACACGGTATTTTACAGCCCGGTTTATTGGCGAGCCTCAGAGCAAACGGCTTCCATCTGGGCGACGCAAGTGAGCTCGAATGCCTATACGCGTGAACGATTTGGGCCAGCGAATATTGGGTTTGATTATAGCCCGGGTTTCAAATTGGGCGCGCAACATACCTTTGATAACAATGAATGGCAAAGCCAATTGTATTGGACATCCTATGGCACGAAAACAAATACGAATTATCGTCTTAATTTTCAGTTGCTCATTCCGGAATTTTTTAGCGGGTTTTTAAGTAAAAATTATTTTTTTGGTGCCAATTCAAATTGGGACCTCAATATGAATACCCTTGATTTACAAATCAGCCGTGCTATTTCACTGACGGATAAGCTCACGCTAAAAGCCATGCTAGGTATCAAGGGTGCGGTGATTGATCAAACCGTTAATACGGTGTGGGATGCCATTTTGTATCAATCCACTGAGCATGTAACCCACGATTATTTCGGCGTCGGCCCTTCTTTTGGTGTGGCCGCTGCTTATCAATTCGCCGATCATTGGCGTGTGGTTGGTGATGCGGCAGCGAGTTTTTTATGGGGGCGTTGGGATGTGAAAGATGTCTACCATCGTCCGGCAGTGCCCTTGGTAACAACAGAAACCACCATTACCACCTCCTTGAGTGATGACCAGCTGGGCACTTGGATGTTGGATGATTTTATTGGCTTAGCATGGGAGCATCCTGGCAAAGTAAGCACAGCATTACAATTTGGTTATGAAGCGCAGTTTTGGGCAGATCAATTACGGATGACGACATTTCAACAATTACCTAATCGCGGTGATTTGACATTACAAGGGGCGACATGCGGTCTTTATTTTACCTTTTCATAGCATTAATGCTTTGCATGACTGAAGCAAAAGCCGTGGAATTTTCAGCGGGGCCCATTTATTGGCATACAACGGAATCCGTTGATTGGGCAGCAAACAATGACATGCAAACGCCTAAGCAAAACATTACTTATGAAACGGCTCATTTTAATACGGACCCTGGAATACGATTGGCCTTAGCGAAAGAGGGTGATTGGACCATGAAATGGATCTTCACCAATTTCAACACGCGTACCAATGGGTCGTTGACGGGGAACATTACTTCTGCATTTTTAGGCGCAAGGTTAGCCAATTTAACCTCAACGTATAATGCGGAGCAAATGTCTTATAGCATTGATTACAACATGTTCAATTGGTATATCGGTCAAAATTTCATCCTCACGGAAATGCTAACTTTGCAACCCGTGGTAGGGTTAACCGGCGGTTGGATTAATCAAAACATTAAAACGCATTTGCAAGGCACGAGCGTGAGTGTCAATGAAACAGTGAGGAATGATTTTAGCGGTGTTGGGCCTATGTTTGGGGTGAATGCGAGTTGGAAGTTGTATCAACATCAACAGCAAACTTTGAATTTGTTAACCAGTTTTAGCACGGCATTATTAGCGGGGCATTGGGTGTTGAGCGACATAACAGAATATGTGAGCCCATCACCCAGTGCTCCTATTGATTTGGGCTTGGGTAATCGTAACATGAGTGCTTTAACAGTGGGTGCGAGTGTTGGCGCAGCCTATCAATATCAAGCATTTAAAGCGGTTTTGTCATATGAAATTAACGATTGGTTTGATCAGGGCCAGATGTTTGATAACGCAACTGGCGCCCATAATAATAATTTGATATTCCAAGGGGCGGTATTGAGTTTGGCGTGGGTGGTGTAGCCCGTGATGAAGCGCCTTTTGCTTCATCCGGGTTCTAGCATCTATCACCACCCCAGATCAAACGAAAGGCGTTTGATCTGGGCTACGGCTGCTAAGGGGTTGAAATAAAAGAACAAAAAAAGAGCATGAGCGCGGGTTCTCATAAGCCTTTCTTAAGGTGTTTTGTGTTATTATACAGCAACAATAGCATTCGAAAATAAAAATGAGGTGAAGTTATGACCGTTTCACGCTATGCATCAAGGCACCCAGTGTTTTTTTATCATCAAGTAAAAAATAAAATAGATGAAAGAACAAAAGGTGACAGCATGAGTGGTGTTGAACAATTGCTTATTGTTTTAATGAATTTTCTTATTGAGAGAAAGCATTTCTCTGGGGTTGGCTTGTTATCAAGTGTTTCATTTCGGTTTCGTCATGCTGCACTTCAAAGCAACTTATTAGATGATAAAATTTTTGATTTTTATCATCAAGCGTATATGAATCGAAGAAACGAATTTGATCTTTACCTTTTACAAAAATCAAAAGAATCGCGAACCTTCTATGATCAGCATGGCAGTGCTAGCGCGATGGTGGCGCATAGCTTCATTATCACGATTCTTGGCATTATCATGGCGGCGTTTTTGTCAACATACCAGCAGCTCAATGAAGTGCCACCCAGAGACGCATGCCCTTCATTGGCGCGTTGTGATTTTGAAAAAGCGATGAAGAAGCCTCCTAAGATTTCAAGTGAGACACTGTTTCAGTGGGTGTTTATTGGGATTACTGTTGGGCTTATATTAAGTTATTTGGCAAGGGTAAAAATGGCTAATGATTACATCAAAAATCACTGTGAGTATCCAAAATACAGAGACAGACTTTTTTTTCCAAAGCCAGAAAATTTAACACTTGATGAATATGCAGCATTACCAAGAGATAAAAAGTTAGCAGAAAAGTATGTGTGTTTGATGCGCATGGAAGATGAACATTATGGTCGTCGTATTTCTAAGTAGGTGGTGTAGCCCGGATGAAGCGTCTTTTGCTTCATCCGGGTTCTGGCATCTATCACCACCCCAGATCAAACGAAAGGCGTTTGATCTGGGCTACGGCTGCTGCCCTTCATGAGAAAGATGGCAATTAATTATTTGGAATAACATGAAAAAAGCCTTGAGCGCTGCCAAGCAAATGAACCTCACCACCCTTGAAAATCATTATTGGTTGAAGGTTGAGTTGATTGCTTTTTGCAAGGCAAATCAATTACCAACACTGGGCTCGAAGGTGGAGCTCATTCAGCGTATTAAAGTTTTTATGACCACGGGTCGTAAAGTCCAATTTAAAAAAAATCGTTCTACTGTCCTTAGGGATAGCCTACAAGAAATTAGCGTGAACACACTGGTTAATCATTATAAAAACGATGCCGCTACCAGACAGTTTTTTGTTAAGCAAGTTGGCAAGCGCTTTCACTTTGATGCTTATTTGCGCCAGTTTACAAACAAGAATAATATAACGCAGGGATTAACTTACGGTGATCTTGTCCAGGGGTGGCTAAAAGAGGCGTCAAAAAGAAAAGAGGCTACTTATCAAAGCACGATAGGTAGTCAATTTGAATACAACCAATTTACCAGGGATTTTTTTGCTAATGAGCGGGGGAAATCTCGCTCTGATGCAATTCAAGCCTGGAAGGTTTTAAAGGCCTTGCCAGGTAAAAAAACCTATGCGAATTATAAGGCGGCATTGAAGAAGCGGGATTGATGAAAAAAACATTAACCACGCGCACCAACAATAAAAACGAAATGAACCCTGGATATTTATATTGGGCTCTTGTAGCCCGTGATGAAGCGCCTTTTGCTTCATCCGGGTTCTGGCATCTATCCCACCCCAGATCAAACGAAAGGCGTTTGATCTGGGCTACGGGTGCTGGTTGAAGCCCCGAAAAAAATAGATGATTTGATTGAAGTGTTGGATAAATGTTTAAGGTAATCTTCGAGCCTTCGATCAAGTGCAGTTCCCGGCCTGTGATCGCGTCCGGGTATCAAACGCCTTTGATTTGGCTATTTTCCTTCAATAGCCAATTTGACTTTTTTTAAAACCTTGGCTGTAATGTTGTTCTGTGATTCCAGTTTGCTGATGTAGGCTTGGGTTACATTCATCCGTTTTGCCAATACTTTTTGTGTCATGTTTGCGTTAATGCGAGCGAGTGCAACAGGGTTGTCTACATAGTCAGTTA
Organism: Gammaproteobacteria bacterium; assembly: GCA_035764205.1. Lineage (GTDB taxonomy): Bacteria > Pseudomonadota > Gammaproteobacteria > DSM-16500 > DSM-16500 > Aquicella. The sequence continues at coordinate 2,845 of DASTZQ010000070.1, read as the reverse complement.
GCTCAAAGGGCGCGTAATCTTTTTCGCTGTATTTCTTTTTTAGAGCATCTTCAATTTCGCCGCGCAATGCGCGATAAACCTTGAAAGGCAGCAAAACGTATTCTGCTTTGCCATTAATGGATTTGATTACTTGTAAGGTCATTTGTAGGCTCCTCCACGCGGTTTTATTTTTTCTATCGCAATAATTTTTATTTCATCATCCCGGTCAAAAATAATGCGCCACTGTCCAACGCGTAATCGATGATAGGGTTCGCCTTGCAGCGCTTTAATATCTAGCGCGGGGTTGTCAGGATTTTCACCTAACAATTTAATTTTTTCAGCAATCCGGTGACGGTCTATCCTCCCAAGGCTTTGTAATGTCTTTTGGGCTTGTTTTTTAATGAGCAGCGTATAGCGCATTTACATCCCTTACTTTAGTTATTATAAGTTATTTTTAGTTATGTTGCTAGGTTTTTCTTTTGGAGCGAGGTTAATGGGGTTCTAAGTCGTATTAAGTGATACGAATTATAGGGTTAACTTATTTTTTATTTGTTTCTGGTAATACAAATTTAAACGGTTTAAGTGATGGCTCAGATCAAGTGCCTTTCATTTGATCCGGGATGGTAGTAACGGCCACCAACCCTGGATGTAGCCAAGGGCGCTTCATCGCGGGCTTGAATAGGAGGGGTTAAAAGCATGTGGGTTCGTTTCAATTGCTTTATCCCCGCGCTGTTGCCTTTAATGCATTGCAAAATTTAAAAAAACATCTTCATGTGGGCGGAAAGTTAATCTTAGATTTATTTGTTCCTTGGGATGCGCTTGACAAAGATAACGAAGAAGAATTTACCGAGAAAGAGGTGCATGTACCTGATGGTGGGGTCATCAAGCATCACTCACACAATCGATCAAATAAATACGAGCAATATTGCCACAGTGATTCTACTTACACAAAAACAGTTAACGATAAAGTGGTTGCTAGCGAGCAGGAAGAAATGTATTTGTGTTGGTATTATCGCTATGAAATGGAGTTAATTTTAGAAAAATATGGTTTTAAGAATGTTGTCTATAAAGAAGCATTTTTCAGGAATGAAAGTCATATGATGTTTTTTGCGGAAAATTAAGTTTTTGTAAGCGCCTTGGAGCGCGAGGCAAGCCAAAATATTTTTCCTGCCATTTCTTTTTTTGTCAAACCCATCTTTATTAATATGGCGTGAAATACGGGTGAAGTGGTTGTTTATATTCTCTTTGGCCGCCGCCTTTAGCCCCACTCAAAATACATTTTTCGTTTTGAAATATACTGGACTTTAATCTTCAAGTCCAGTAGGATTTGGTGCGACTAAGGAGAACGTTATGCAAAAAATATCAACCACCAAACCCGAATTAAAATTAGTTGGCTTAACCACGCGCACCAACAATAAAAACGAAATGAACCCTGAAACTGCTAAAATCGGCGCGATGGTTGGGCAGTTTTTTGGTGGGAATGTTATGGGTGGTGTTTCAAATCGGAATAATCCAGGGGTAACTTTTGCGGTATACACGGATTATGAAAGCGACGAGCACGGTGATTACACTTATTTTATTGGTGAAGAAGTGAGTTCATTTGAAAATATTTCATCTGAATTGCAACAGCTCACCATTCCAGCAGCAAGCTACCAAAAATTTACAACGCCATCAGGGGCAATGCCAGACGTGGTGATTAACGCATGGCAACAAATTTGGAAAATGACACCGGATGATTTTGAAGGCAAAAGGGCTTATCAGGCAGATTTTGAAGTGTATGATCAGCGCGCGATGGACCCGGCGAATACCAGTGTGGATATTTATATTGGAGTTACATCAATCACCCACCTTGAAAAAGAGCCACAATGAAAACATTTCCGCTAGTTGCAAAAAGTTTTTTAGCAAGTTTCTTGTCTTTGGGTTTGGCGCATGCCATGCCCATTCAAGACATCAACATTTTGCACGCTAAAAAAGTGATGTTGGTGGTTGCCATGCCATCAGAAGCAATGCCTTTGATTCAAACCTTTAAACTGCATGAAGTAAACAATGCGTTTCCAGGCTTGCCCATGAAGGCGTATGAGGGAAAATACCGTAATTTAGAGGTGTTTTTAGTCTTAAACGGCGACGACCCTACTTATCAAGTGGCTAATGTCGGAACGCAAGCCTCCACCTTAAGCACTTACATGGGCATTCAAAAAGACCACCCGGATTTGGTGATCAGCATAGGCACCGCTGGTGGCATAGCGCAAAATGGTTCTGCTTTGCTCGATATTTACGCGAGCACCAGGGTTAACTTTTTCGACAGGCGTATTGCTGTTCAGCCATTCACTGCTTACGGCGTCGGTGCTTATCCATCCGTTAATCTCGCCCCTTTTGATGCAAAAGTCGGTCTTAAGCCGGGCGTGGTTTGCTCAGGTGATTCCTTCGATAATAATCAAACGGATTACAATGTAATGCTAAAACAACACTGCGGCGCGGTTGAAATGGAAGCAGCCGGTGTTGCTTGGGTGTGTTCACTCACGCATACACCCATGTTTGCGATGAAGGGCATCACTAATTTTAGCTCAGTGCCTGAGGGTGGGGAGCAATTCGCTAAAAACTTCCCGGCGGTAACGAAAAAGCTGGCAACGACATTAAAGGCATTTTTTGACGAAATTTCACCCTTGGCGCGTCGCCCGCAAGCCACTGCCATTAAGTTAAGGCTTGGCAAAGAAAAGCCTGCGCGTTAAGCCATGTGCAAAAAAGCCTACGCACCGGCTCGGCACTGATTTTTCCTCGCGACTTCGCGGCGCAAAAGGCGCGCTACCCTCGCGATGAATTTTTTTTGCCGTCGCTCAAACGCGCTCCCGGCGCGGTTTCGCTCTGC
>DASTZQ010000069.1:0-47970 GCA_035764205.1 Gammaproteobacteria bacterium | reverse complement strand
TTGCAAGAAATTTAAACGTTCTGATTGAGAAAAAGCGCAGGAATAGTTACTCTATTTCGAGCTTTTTTGATTGAAGAACGCTTAAAGTTCGCAGCAAGATGGAAATTAAAAATCGCATCTTGAGGTGTAATGGGTATATATGGCCGTTGGTGGCATCCCTTATTATTTAAACCATGTTGAAGAAAAAAAAACAGCGGGCCAAAACATTCAATATCTTTATTTTTCAAAAAATGCACCCCTACAAGATGAATTCAGAAAATTATTTGATTCTCTCTTTGAAAACGCTGACGCTTATAAAGAACTTATACAATTAATTGCTGTGAAAAAAGAAGGAATCAGCCGAGTCGCCAGGAACCGATAATTTATTGTATAGACTGATAAAAATATAGGCAATGCTAACCGAAGCTGCCATCATCACCGCCATGGAAAAAATAGTATGGTTGTAAAACAAAGCGGATAACACACTGCCCAAGGCACAAAAGAGGGTTAAGAAAATAGAAAACACCGCCACGCGGCAACCCATGGGCGCACTGCTTGCTTCAATGATGGCACGGTTAAGCGGCGCAAAACTGAGCCCCGACCCAAAGGCAAAAATCATGACACTGGCCACAAAAACCAAAACGGCGTTAGGCATAAACGCACCCACCAAACACCCTAAAAACACACCCACACAAGCAATCACCACCCCAAAACGAATGAGCTGCATTAAGGCATATTTTTCTATCAGCGTTTTAATCAGGGTGTTCCCTAAAATATTGGCAAGAAAAACCACCGCCTGACACCAGCCGTAAAACACCGGGGTGTGGCCAAAGGTTTCTATCAATAATAAGGGGCTTGCCGTGATCCAGACCAACCAACCGGCCATGTTAAACCCCATCGCTAAGGTTAAGATCATGCTGTGTTGATTAAAGATAACCTCGCCGTATTGCTGCGCCACCGCACGCACATTAAAGGGGCGCCTCGCTTCTTGTTTTAAGGTTTCGGGCATCACAAAATAAAGCGCCAACACATTCAAGCTAGCCCACACCGTAATAATGCCGAAAATCACCCGCCACGAAAAAGCGATTAAAATAAAGCCGCCCAATAAAGGGCCTAAGGCCGGGGCTAACACCGAAATGCTTGCCATGAGCGCTAATATTTTAACGGCTGCTTTGTGCTCGTAGGATTCGTGAATGGCGGCATAACCCGCCACAAACATGGCAGACACCATGGCGCCTTGAAAAAAACGCGCCACCATAAAGACATTGCCGGTGCTTGCGATCATGCAAACAAAACTGCTAAGGATATAAACGACGCCGCTCCATAATAAAACCGGGCGACGACCGCAATGATCGGCCAACAAGCCCATGAACAAAGGCGCTATCGCTAGGCCTAAAAACCACCACATTAAAGTAAACTGGGCACCACTCGGCCCCAAATGCAAACTGCGCATCATTTGTGGAAGGGCAGGCAGGTACATGTCGTTAGACAAATAATTAACGATCTCGTAGAGCACGAGCACCATGGGAAAGATAAGCGCCAAGGTCGGTTTTTTTATCATGATAAGAACCTAAAAGGTTGATGATTTACCTAAAACTAATCTATTATACTGAGTTGCCAACAAGATGCGAAGCATTATCACTTTACTCAGGATGACCCGTGATCAAACAAACTTTATCTTATTTATTATTCGCACTCACGTTATTCACCACGTGTCATGTTGCTTATGCGCTCACCACCCCACCGGGCAACCAGCCAAAATCATTTTTGGGCCCCATTTTACAGCTCAGCCGTGAAGACACCCTCACCGAAAATACAGGCTTTACCTTATTAGGCGAAGCCGGCCCTAAAAATTTTCGCGGCAATGCTACCTTCGGTTGGGCGAGCACGTCACACCAACGCTTTAAATTATCCGCTGAATATTTATGGCAAAACATCACCTACGCCTTTTTTTCAGGCGACACCACACAATGGGTGTCACAAGGCGCACTGGGCCTCGCTTATGAAGCCGATGTACCAGAAGACCAACACTTTCAAACCCAATTTAATCTCTCGGGCTTTCTCTCACACGCGCCTTCCAAAAATTTAAGCTCACAAACGGGCACCTACCTTTTCAATAATGCCGTCAGCAATTATATCGACCTAAGGCGTATTGCTGGCTCCAATGCCGGCGGCATTAGCCCGGGTGTCACCGTGCAACCCTGGGAAGGCGGCACACTCAAGCTGAATGCCAACTACGATAATGTGCGTTACGACACCATCTACACCCAAAACCAAGATGCCAAAGGCCTGGGCGGCACCATCGCCCTCGATCAAGCACTGATACACAACCTAGACATCCATGCCCTCGCTTCCGTGCGCGCGCCATTTAACCAATATGAAGGCGACCTCGGCTGGACAACCGACACCTCCCTCGGGGAATGGCGTTTTGGCCTTGGCAGCACTTACGTCATTGGCAAAAACACCTTGCCCAGCACCTACACCGTCACCCTGGCTGCAAATTACTTGCCTAACCAACCTCAACCACACAGCACCCGTGCAAAAATCGCGGCTTGGCGCTTGCTGGATTGGCTCGCTAAACCAGCGGTTTACCTGCCACAAGTGTTGGCGATTGCTGATGAACGCGTCACGAACTGTGATAACCCACCTGTCTTATTTAACATCATCGGCGACAACATTCCGCCTGGTTCTGAGGTTGGCTTTGAAGGGGCATTCTCTCAAAATCTGATCTATCACTTCCAGGGGGACAACCTCATTTACACCATTAACTATAATGGCCAACCCAATAATGGCTCAGTCATCATCACCAATGGCGAACTGATAGGCAACAACAACTACCCGAGCGGGCGATACACCAACATCAGCGTCACTGCACGCAACGATTGCGGATCTGTCACCTCTAATCTCTTCACGGCAGTCCACGTCTAAAGGAAATCACCATGACCATGCTTCGCACCGTCTTATTTTTTTTATCGACTTTATTTTTAATGAATCCTTTACACGCTGAACAAAGCACGGCACCCGTCAGCGGATTTGCTCGTTCCTTTATTTTTAGCAGCGCTTTATCAGACGCCACCATCACCGTGAATGAAACCGGGCAACACTTCACCACCAACGACGACGGGCATTTCGGGCCTTTCAACTACCCCATCGGTAAACCCATCACCCTCACCCTTGAAAAATGGGGTTATAAAACCACGCAATCCGCAACCGTCATCCTGACACCCGATGGCGCCAACGGCCCTTACACCAACATCACCTTCCAAGTGCCTTCCATTCAAACCTTTTTTCTTTTATCGAAAATGATAGGCGCCACCGTGGACGACGACAGCTGCCACCTCACCGCCACCATCACCCAATTTCATAAAACCATGGACGACATTCCACAAGGCATTGCTGGTGCTGAAATTGTCCTCACGCCCAGTGTTAATGTGAAACCCTTTTACTTTGATATCATTACCAAAGGGCCGCTGGCCAATAAAACCTACCCCTTTAGCAATAAGCTCACCCAAACCAGCGAAGACGGGGGCGTGGCTGTCTTTAACCTGCCGCCACGTGCAGAACCCTACACCCTCACGGCCAAAAAACCAGGGGTGAAATTCTCTAAGGTGTTGTTTTTATGTAAAAAAGGTGTTTTTATTAATTTAAGCCCGCCTCAGGGCCCGACAGAACTCATTGAGCATTAATATTCCCTTAAGATACCAGGCGTACAATGGCTTCTATAAAGAGGAGAACCCCATGAACGCATTAAAGTCGCTTATCATCGCAAGCCTCGTTTGCCTGCCTTTCACCCAGATGGCATGGGCTGATTCCACTGACATCAACCCCGTCGAACCACCGGTTTATGATTCCACCAACCTTGCACCACCCAATGTGCATACCATCATGCCACAAGCCAAGGTCGATCAAAACACTTGCGTCTTGTCTTCAAAAATCAATGCTTACATTGTCGCCGGCAACGGAGGAACCGGTTCGCCTGTCACTGAAAATTGCCCAACCGGCTATGTTGCCTCAGGGATGAAAGTTTATGTCGGCCTTGGTTTATCTAGCGGTCGCTATTATTGGCAAACGAACTGCTGCAAATCTTACGTGACCTATCAAAATTAAACACAGGCTGGGGATGGCAGCGGTATATTGGAATGAAGGCGCGTACGAACCCTTGAAATGGCGGTTGCATGCAATTGGCACACACGCGCCTCAGTTAACTCCAAAACTTCTGCAATTTCTTTGAAGGTGAGTTCTTCCACATAATATAAAGATAATAAAATTTTTTCTCGTTCGGGCAAGAGCGCAATCGCGCGTTTAATTTTATCGGCCAAATCAGCCTCTTCCACCATGCGTTCAGGATTTTCTTCATTGCCTGGCAAAGCGTTCATGTCTTCTAGCATATTCATGCTGATCACTTGGCAAAGTGAAATTTTTTGAGAGGCTTGCAAGTGTTCTTCAGGCGTCATATTCAGTTCTTTTGCGATGGCATCGGGTGTGGCTGCTTGTTGGTCTCGCTGCTCAATCCGGTGAGCCGCTTCACCAAACAAACGCATTTGTCGCATGGCCTCACGCGTGCCCCAGGAATTTTTTCGAAGGTCGTCTATCATGGCGCCTTTAATGCGATTCGCCGCAAACGTATCAAACGTCGCACCTTGCCCTGGCTTGAAGTTCTGCTTCGCTTCAAGCAAACCCAAATAACCCGATTGAATTAAATCAGCCAATTCAATGTGCGATGGCAATTTGCGTTTATAATATTTTGCAATTTTCAACACCAAAGCATAAGCCTCTTCTTCCGATGGAAATGAAGCTTCTTCTTCCTTGTTTTTTTGATAAATATCTATGCCTCGCACAGTTCACCTTTTTCTGTTGCACGACTGGATAAGATTTTTTCAAAGAAATATTGAATACCGCCATTGGGCTCAGCATCATCCACCCAGTTTAACAAGCCTTTACTCAAATCTTGAAAAGCCAATGCTGCTGGTGCAAAGCCAAATCGATCGACAATGGAAGCATTTTCACGGGCGGCGATATTCACAAAGTCATCTTGAGGAATATGCCCTAAAAATTCAATGCTGGCATTCATGAAACGCGTGATCGTTTCTTGAAAACGCAAATACACTTGATACCCTTCTTTCATGTTTTTTACTTTATTTACAATGATACCGAATTTTCGACGGCCGTAATGCTGGTTTAAAATTTTAATCACCGCAAAACTATCCATCAATGAAGAAGGGTCATTACAAATGGAGAGCACAATGCTTTGAGACGCATTCGTAAAATCAATCACCTGACGTGAAATGCCCGAAGCCATGTCTATCAACATCACATCCATGCGTTCGGTCAAGCTGGAAAAAGATTTAATGATTTCAACCGCATCGGTGCTGGATAAATCTGCTAAGGATTGCACCCCAGAAGCCGAAGGAATAATTTTAATGCCGTAAGGGCCAGTCACACAGACTTCCGTTAATGAACAACGGCCTTGAATGAAATCATTGATGGTGAGTTTGGGTTTTAAACCCAATAAAACATCGACATTGGCAAGCCCCAAATCGGCATCGAATAATAAAACCCGTTTACCCATTTTTGCGAATGACACGGCTAAATTCACGGAAATCGTGGTTTTACCAATGCCGCCTTTACCGCCGGTGATGGAGATAATTTTCATCATGGTGTCATTCCCCTCGCTAAAACCCACGTGGGTTCAAAATGACACTGAACCTCGGGGTTTAATGATTCACGTTCAAAAATAGGGTCGGTGGTCATCATCATTTTTGAAATCAACATGGATTTATTGGGGTAACGAATATCCCTTTCCACGTCTTGGCCATCACAAATATAAGCAATGGGCAAGTGATGACGAATGGCCAGTGTCATGGCTGGGTTCACATTACTCGCTTCATCCATTTTCGTTAATATGCACCCTGAGGTGTATTTAAAATGAAATTGCGTAATGATATCTTCCAGGACTTCTTCTTGATGTTCGCAAGGCAAAGCCAAATAAACCGACACTTTCTTTTTGCAAGATTCTAATAACAAGATCAGCGCATTAATCGCATAATGATCCTTCTGACTAATGCCGTAAGTGTCGATTAATACCAATTTTTTATTCGCCATGTTTTGAATGGAATGATTTAAATCCAGGGTAGAATGCGCGTATTCAAGGTCTACCTTAAGTTGATCGCAATAATGCGTTAGCATATTTTTAATGGTCATGTCCGCCGGGTCAGTCGTGATAATCCCTAACCCTTCTGAACCATAGCGCTTAACATAACGCGTGGCTAATTTCACAATCGTTGTCGATTTTCCAACCCCGGTTGGGCCGACGATGGCACAAAAACCGGCTTGATCCACCAACTCATGTTTAGTAATGGCAATGTTTTTTTCGAGCGTTTTCCAAATGAATTCACTCATGTTCACAATGCTGCGTGCGCGCTTGAATTTATCTGCAAAAATAGCCTCGTAGGCTGCTTTACTAAAACCGTATTGCGTCAAGGTTTGATAGCACGCTTGCTTTAAATCCCCAATGATATTGCCATTATCCCCAGAGCGTACTAATAAACGAATTTTTTCATTCAGCGCTTGAATGTGCGCGCCCAATTCAGAAATTTTATCTTCCACACTGCGGTGCACAGGCTTGCCTGAAAAGGCATTCATGTCGGCTTCTGAATAATCAACGATGCTTGCGTCTCCATGATCGTCACCCACGCCAGCTAACACTTCCACACCGTATTCACCGTGTCTTGTGCGATAAATCATGGCATGTGAGCCCAAGGTCGCCTGCATTTTTTGCATGGCTTTACGCATGTTCTCAGCTTTAATGAGATGCAATTTCATAACTCACTCCAGGCCTCAACCAATTTTGGCAATTAATGTAATTTGCCTATCTTCAGGGATTTCTTCCGTGGACAAAAAGTGCATGCCCGGAATACTGGCCTTGAACATTTTCTCAAACAAGGGTCGAAGTTCACGAGTGATGAGTAAAACGGCTGGAATGGCTTCCACTTCACAACGCCTGACATATTCCAAAATGCGTGTGTAAATGCGTTCCGTTAATCCAGGTTCTAGCATCATCACTTTTTCTCCAACCTCTTGTGAAGGCTGTATGGATTTATGCAAGATCTGTGCCAAGTCATCTTCTAGCACAGCCACCGGGATTTTCTTCTCGTTTTGTGAAATATTGTAAATAATCAGGTGCTTAAGCGAAACACGCACAGATTCGTAGAGGGTGTCAACGTCCTTGGATTTGGACCAACCATCAATCATTTTTTCAACGATGGTGCGCATATCAATTAAAGGGATATCCGCAGCCAAACATTTTTGTAACACAGACACAATGACATTGATGGGAACAGCTTGCACGCCCGAATTTAAGGTTTCAACCAATTTTGGCATGGTTTGCGCCAAGCGATTCAGGATTTGCTGAACCTCGTCGTAACCCAGCAAATGGCTGGCATTGGATTTAATGACGTGATTTAAATGCGTGGCAATGACGGTGCTGCAATCCACGACCGTATAGCCTAATCCAGTTGCAAAATCACGCTCTGACGGCGCAATCCAAAAAGCATCCAAGCCAAAAGAAGGGTCTTTGCAACTCACGCCATTTAAGGGGTGTTGAATGTAGCCCGGGTTAATTGCCAACACTTTTTCAGGGAAGGCATCCATTTCAGCAATCACCACATTCTTCATGCGAATTTTATAACGCGACGATGGAATATTTAAATTATCAGTCACATGAATGGATGGAATTAAAAACCCCAATTCCATGGATAATTTTTTACGGATGTTTTTAATGCGCGTGAGCAAAATACCGTCTTTATTAACCCCCACTAAGCTAATTAAACCATAGCCAATTTCGAGGGAAATTCTATCCATGGAAACAACGTCTGTCCAATCCAGTTCTGCTTTTTGGTCAGCCGTTGGTGTTTCTTCTGCCGCGGTTGGTGATTGTTTGTCATCGGCTGCATTCAATAAACTTTGTCGTATCCGAAAGGCGATTAAAAATAAAATGCCGGCTAATAATAAAAATGGAAAATGCGGCATGCTAGGCACGAGTGCAAAGAGCAGCAAAATAGCTGCGGTGATGGCGATGGGTTTGGAGTCACTGAAAATTTGTGTAATGGTTTGCTTAGAGATATCTTGCTCATTCGTGACGCGCGTCACAATGATAGCAGCACTGATAGACATTAATAAAGATGGAATTTGCGCGACTAAACCATCACCAATGGTTAAGAGCGAAAAATTCTGAACGGCAGTGGAAAACGCCATGTGGTTTTGAAACACACCGATGATGATCCCGCCAATTAAGTTGATCATTAAAATGAGTAAACCCGCGATGGCGTCACCGCGCACAAACTTGCTGGCACCGTCCATGGAACCGTAAAAATCTGCCTCTTCCATCACTTCCACACGGCGAACTTTCGCTTCTTCTTGGGTGATGACACCCGCATTTAAATCAGCGTCAATCGCCATTTGTTTACCGGGCATGGCGTCTAAGGTAAACCGCGCACTCACCTCAGAAATACGCCCCGCACCCTTGGTGACGACCACAAAGTTAATGATCATTAAAATGGTGAAAATAATCATCCCAACAAGGAAATTACCGCCTATCACCACCTCACCAAATGCACGAATCACCTGGCCTGCCGCTGCAGCCCCTTGATGCCCGTGCAGTAAAATCACACGGGTGGACGCAATATTCAGGGTTAAACGAAGCAAGGTCGTGACCAATAAAATGGTTGGAAAAATGCTAAATTCCAGCGGTTTTACCACATAAATACAAACCATTAAGATGATCAAGGACAAGGAAATATTGAAGGTAAAGAGTAAATCCAGGAAGAATGGGGGCAAAGGGAAGATGGTCATGACCAACATGGCAATAACGAGTATCAAAACCCCAAAATTGAAGTTTTTAATATTTTCGATTGAAAACAACTTATTTGCCATGACCCAAGCTATCCTTAGCGGTTAAAAATGTACTCTGGCGGTATTTCGAGGTTTTCAGCCATCATTGGCAATGGAGCACGCCCCATTTGATAATACCTCAATTGGTTAATATATGATAATACAAGTGCAACAGCCACATAAAGAGGGGGCTTCACTTCCGTGCCTAATTTGCTGGTGTGGAAAATGGCCCGTGCCAGCGGTGGCGCCTCATAAATGGGAACCCCCTTACTCACCGCCAGGGTACGAATATACAAAGCCAGGGGGCCTTTGCCCTTGGCAATGACCTTCGGTGCCTTATCAACCCCTTCACGGTATTTGAGTGCCACGGCATAGTGGGTTGGGTTGGTCACAATAACGTCGGCTTGCGGAACCATTTGATTAATTTTTTGCTTTAAGATGGTGATCATCATGGAGCGCATTTTTCGTTTCACTTCAGGGCTACCATTGCTTTCTTTGGCTTCATCTTTGATTTCTTGTAAAGTCATTTTAATACGTTGATGATAATCAAAGAAACTGTAAACTGAGTCCAAGCCTGCAATCAGCACCACGCCTGCTAAAAGCGTGGTGACAAACCGTTGCATTAAATCATAAAACCCTGAAAACGCATGTGAGAGCGAACTTTGCGGCAAAGAAAACAATTCTTGCTTGTGATTCATGATGAAATAAGCAGCAATCGATGCCATCGCAAAAAACTTAATGGAAGATTTGGTGATATCCACTAAAATACGTTTGCCAAATAAATTACCAAGGTTGGTAAAAAGATCCAGCGTTTCCCATTTAAAACGAACCGCTTTAAACGAAAAATTCCATCCCCCTAAAATAAACACGGATAAAAAAGGAATGATAATAATGAGGATAAAAAACGGCAATAACACATTAATGGAACCCAATACCATGTGCTCAAATAATTTCATGCTGACCGCATCAGCACTCGCAATTTTATCAAAACGCGTGAACGCCAAATAATAGTTATTAATAAAATATTCTTTAAATTTAGGGCCCATGAATAATAAAATAATCACCATGGTGAACAATAACATGCCGCCTGATAAATCCTTAGACCGTAAAGTCTGGCCCTTTTCATTAAGCTCAGTTAAACGCTTACCCGTCGGGGCATGCTGTTTCTGTTCTTTATCATCATCCATGTTGTTTCAGCCCCATGATAAAATGTTTAAAGAACAAAAGCACCTCATTAATCAATGCATGGCCGTGATCGACGTAAATTTGGAAAGACAGCGTAATGCATAACAAGCCAATTAAAATGGTCAAATTCAACCCGATAGAGAATAAATTAAATTGCGGCGCAAATTTACTGATGAATGCCATGGAAATATTGGTCATTAAAACAGCGGCGATGACAGTAATCGACACTAAAATGGAACCGCTAAAAATGATGGCAGAAAAACTTGCAATGGAACTGCCGTAAAATTGCGTGATCAACACACCCACCGGCAAAGCCGTAAAGCTTTTCACCAAGGTATCAATCATCATTAAATGACCGTTCATTTCTAAAAAAATAATGGTGCCAACCATGACGTAAAAATGCGTTAAACTGGTGATCACCCCAAATTTGGGGTCAAATAAACTCGCTGCACTGAGGCCAATTTGCGTTGAAATAATTTGACCAATCGCAGAAAAAACTTCCAAGATAATATTCATAATCAATCCGGAAGCGAAACCTATCACAAACTGCACCATAGCATGCAAGAAAAAAATGAGGGATAATAAGTTGTCTGTCACATCAGCTGAGGCGCTCAACATCAACACATAACACGATAAAACAAAAGAAAGTGTGATCAACAACCGTATGCTAGCCATTTCGCGTCTGAACATTGAAAATGTATAAAAAAACGCAAACAAGCGTGTAAAAATCAACACGAAAATTGAAAATTTTGGATAAATTTGCGTTAAAACACCTAGTATTTCCAAGCATCACCTCAAATACAGTGGCAAGTGCATCATCATGGTTTGGGTCATGATCACCAACTTGTTCATGAGCCACGGTGTTAATAAAAACAATAAGGTAAACATCACGACGAGTTTCGGAATAAACGTGATGGTCATCTCATTGATTTGCGTTGCTGCTTGCAACACAGAAAAGAAAACACCAATAACCAACATGGGCAGGCTAATCATGCCAACGGCCATTAAGGTGTAATAAAGCATTTGTTTCATTGCATATAATAAACTGGGGTCATTCATGTTCATTCCTCATCGGTAGGTGCTCGCCAATTCATCCATCGCATCGGATTCTCGGTTTTCAGCCAATTTTGCTTGATGATGCTGTTTTTTCTTTAATAACACGTCCATAGCTTTGATTTTTTGCTCGACTTTCACTAAACGCTTTTCAACACAAGCCCTGTCCATTTCAGCTTGTGCTATCGCTTTTTCTTCTGCGTGTATCGAGCTTTGCATTTTCACTAAAAAATGATTCAAATTAATCGTTAAAGCAGGTATTTGATGGCTTAATCTCAGGCCGTTGACGCTGTCATAATCTTTGCGGTATTGCGTGATTTTCAGGATAAAATTCTTTTTCTTATTAATATAGGCATTGATTCTTGCAATGGCATCTTGCTCGACCTTTTTTTGTTGGTTCAAGGCCTGTATCACTTTTTCATATTGTTTCATGGCGTTTGCATTATTCATGTGCTAAGCCCAGTGGATTTAATAATTTGTTGAAGTAAAATCAAACTCTCCTCCATGCGGGCGCATTCTTCCATGCCTTGGGTTAAATAGCGGCGTATCACTTCCCAATGCGACAAAGCAGCGTCCACCAAAGGGTCTGAACCCGATTGATACATGCCTATGTTAATCATGTCTTTGTTTTTAGCATAAGCATGAATCAAACGCTTTAATTGTATGGTGAGTTTATGATGCGGCTCATCCACGACGGCATGCATGAGTCGACTAATGGATTTTTCAACATTAATGGCTGGAAAATGGCCTTCTTCCGCTAAATCACGTGATAAAATGATATGCCCATCAATGAGGGAGCGAACGTGTTCTGCAATGGGGTCATTCATTTCTTCACTGTCGGTTAACACCGTATAAAAGGCGGTGATCGAGCCGGTTTCATCACTGCCATTCCCTGAGCGCTCAATCAATGACGATAATTTTGAAAACACAGAAGGGGTGTAGCCTTTGGCCGTTGGCATTTCACCACCGGACAAAGACATTTGACGATACGCTTGTGCATAGCGCGTGATGGAATCCACAATGAGTAACACATCTTTGCCAAGATCACGAAAATATTCTGCAATGGCCGTTGCATAATTCGCGCCCGTCACCTTCATGAGGGGGGAGTTGTCCGCCGGTGCGGCCACCACAATGGTTTTTTTAAGCCCTGCTTCACCAATGATTTCTTCGATGAACTCTTTCACTTCCCGACCGCGCTCACCAATCAAGCCAACCACGACAATGTCGGCTTCAGCAAATTTGGTCATCATGCCCAATAAAACACTTTTGCCCAAGCCAGCTTCTGCAAAAATCCCCATGCGCTGCCCTTTGCAAATGGTCATCAACCCATTAATGGCTCTAACCCCGACATCCAAGGTTTTGGTGATTCTTCGTCGCATTAACGGGTTAATGGGCTCAGGATGAAAAGGAACCACCGCCTCCATGGCAACCTCGCCTTTGCCATCAATGGGCCGACCCAAACCATCCACCACTCGCCCCAACAACCCCAAACCCACTTTAGCAAAACCACTACCATTCACGGCGCTCACCAACATGCCCTTGGCAATGCCTGTGCAATGATCGTAAGGCATGATGCTAACGCTGTTTTTTGAAAATGCAATCACTTCCGCGCTGGCGGTTTTATGTTGACCCAAATGAATGCGGCAAATATGACCCATGGGCAAGACCAACCCTGTCACTTCAATCACTAAACCATTAATGCAAGACACCCGACCGCAACGATCAAATGCTGGCATCTGCTCGAGGTGACGCGCCATGTGATCATTCAAGGATGTGATGAGTTCATTCATGGTGTTCACTTACCATGCGATGAATTAAATCATTCAAAACTAAGCGTATGCCCGCTATTTCACTCGTCACCACCATGTCCCCTGGCTGAAGCTCGACATTCACCTGCCATTTTGCTTTGGTGTCAAAGGGCAGTTGCTTCATTTTTTCATAATCACTCGGGCTCACTTCAATTTGAATGAGCTCTGCTTTGCCAAGCTCAAGCACATAAGCTTGAATTAAATCCATCATGAGTTGTTGGTTCATGGTCACTTCACGCTGTATGACTTTATGGCTAATTTTCGCAACCATGTCACTCACCAAACTAACGATTTCATTTTGGATGCGCGGAATAATATCGTGTATGGATTGGGTTAAAGCAATGAGCTTTTCGGCCTCTTCTGATTTGGCTTGATTTAATGCCGCCAATTCATTCGTTAACCGAATAATCTCTTCGTTTTTGGCTGTTAAACAAGCCTCCAGCTCAAGCAAGCGCTTGTCTTTTTCATCCAGCTCTGGGACAATATTTTGTTTTTCGTCTAAATTCGCATCATCAATGATGCTATTTAAATCAGGAAATGCCCACCCATTGCTTGTTTCCATGGCATCACCTCATCATTAATAAACAATGTCCGAATCGGCTTTCGTGGAAAGCACAATTTTTTCTTCTTGCGCTAATTTCTTAGCCAAGCCAACAATGCGCTTTTGTGCTTCTTGCACCGCACTGATTTTAACAGGGCCTTTAGATTCCAACTCATCACGCAAAATGTCGGCTGATTTTGACGACATGTTTTTTAAGAAGAAATTCATGATGTGTTGGTCAGAGCCCTTCAAGGCCAACACTAAATCTTCGTTATTCACTTCACTTAACAACGTTTGTATACTCTTTTTATCCAACTGCACCAATCGCTCAAAGGGCAATATTTTTTCAATGATTTTTTCAGATAATTCTTTATTAATATTAGCCACCCCTTCCATGATCTCTCTTTCTGTTTCACTATCTAAATGTGAAATAATATTAGCCACTGCGTCAATGCCATCGACTGTGATTTCACTGTATTTGTCTTTACTTCTTAATTCCCGCTCAAACAACATGGCAAACGCTTCCATGCCAAAGGTTGAAATGGGACTCATGTTTGCCATGCGGCTCACGATCATGCTTTGTATTTCTTTGGGAAAACGCTTAATCACTTGTGAGGCTTTTTCGCCGTCCAGAATCACTGCGGACAACACTGAAATGACTTGCGGGTGCTCATCTTGAATGATGGAATAAATCACATCAGGCGGTTGCATTTTAAAGACATCTATCCATTTTGCTTTGCCTGATTTCTCGCCATCGCCGAAACCTTCGTTCTTTTTACTTTCAATCACTAAAGAAAGTGAATTTTTAAACACTTCTTTAGAAACAATGTCCATGCCGCTTGAGCTGCTTGCGTCTTTAAAGAAACTATTCAAAGCGGCAATCACATCAGCTTCACTCACTTCATCTATTTCATTGATGGCGGCAATGATGGATTCCACTTCTTTGGGCTCCATGCCTTTCATGATTTCAGCGGCATAGCGCTCGCCCATGCCTAGCATAATAATCGCCGCTTGTTTGTATTTATCCATTATTTTTCACCTACCCAATTTTTAATAACCAAGGCCACGCGGTTAGGATCACGTGAAGCAATTTCTTTTAAACGATTAATTTGCTCTTGCTTTAATTCTTGCATTTCGGGCGTAATGCCACCTTCTCCATCGGCTTTAGACGAAACTTTACCACTGCTAACGGTAACCCCTCCTCGTCTCAAACTTGAATAATATTCATTGGCTTTTCGATAAACGACGATAAACATAATGAAAGCAAATAAGTAGGAACCACCTTTCTTAACCATTTCCCAGAAGGATTCGCTTTGCCAGAATGCCACTTTTAATGGTGCTGGAATATCTGTCACCGGGCTAAAACCACTATTAATCACGGTCACCACATCACCACGTTTTTCATCATAACCAATGGCTGCTTTCACCAAGGCTGTGATTTGATCGAGTTTTTCTTTTGGAATTGGCTGGCTGCTGACTTTTTTGGTTTTAGGATCAACAATCACTTGGTTATCAACCGCCACAGCAACTGAAATAGCATTAATTTTTGCTATATTGGATTTACGATAAACCACTGATTTACCTACTTCGTAATTTTTAATGGTTTGTGAATGCCCTTGTGAACTTGTATTTTGTGATTTAGGAGCAGTGTCTCCACCGGTGGGTGGTGTGTTGGCCAAGGCACCCGCCGGGCCAGAAGCCGATTGTGAACCGGTGCTGTCCGTTGTGGTTTGTTCACTTCTCACCACTTGTTTACTGGGGTCGTAATTTTCTGTTGCTTCTTCTTGTTGACTAAAATCAATATCCGCATGCACTTTCACCGTCATTTTGCTATCACCTAACATCGGTGCAATGAGTGATTCAATGCGTTTTTCATAAACGTTTTGAATGTCATTTTGATAATCCATTTCTGCTGCACTTTCAAGCGATGCCGGTGACATGCTATCAGAAAGGTAATGCCCGTATTGATCAGTAATAGACACATCTTGCGGGTCTAAACCAGGAACACTGCTTGCCACAATACGAATAATTGAGCGAACTTTTTGTTTGTCTTCGTTAATGCCTGAAGCCATGGTAATGAATACCGAAGCCGTTGGCTTGCCACTTTCGTCTGCAAATGTTGCATTTTGTGGCATGGCAATATGCACACGTGCCGCTGAAACGCCATCAATCGCTGTGATGGTTTTTGCAAGATCACTTTCTAAGGCTCTCAGGTAACGTGCATTTTCAAGAAATTGGCTTTCACCAATAGCGTTTTGATCATTTAAATATGAAAAATTAAATGAATCATCTTTTTGAACACCACTGCTCGCTAAACGAAATTTGGCTGCTTGCCAATCTTTAGATGCGACCAATACCACGCCATCAGCATCATTAATCTTATAATTAATGCGTGCTGCATCGAGGGTACTTGCAATGACGGATGCGTTTTTCTCAGTCACGCGATAATCCAGGGGTTTGTACATGGGGTCTTGAATCTGGCCGTATAAATAAATGCCTAAGGTGACACTCGCTGCAACACCCGCAAGAAAAGCCACTTGCCTAATAATGTTGTTTTGTAAAAAATCAACAACGGTGCTCATGATGTCTTTTGATTCACTCTCGGCCATACACTAATCCTCAAAGTTAGACAGGCATACTCATGATTTCTTTATACGCTTCTAAACATTTATTTCTAACGGTCACCAAGCCCTCAAAGGCCAGTTTCGATTTTTCAGATGAAACGATCACCTGCGACAAAGAAACATTGGGGTCACCTAATAGATAAGCATTTTTAACGCTTTCACTTTTGGCTTGTAAATCACTCACCCCGCCAACGCTGCTTTTCAATGCATCAAAAACGCTGCCAAAATCCCCTGTTTTTTCAACAGAACCCACCCCGTTTGAAAAAACCGGCGAACGATTAGAGACGTCCCTGATTTTACTAAGCATTTCAGCTATATCTGCTCTGACACCACCGACGGCACTCACACTCATTTTTTCGTTCTCCTAGGGAATGTCACAACCAATTTGTTTTAATTTCATTAACTTATGCCTTAAGGTGCGTGGGCTAATATTGAGCCTTTTCGCGGCAACGCCCCTCACACCATTCACTTCTTTTAACACATTCAAAATAATTTCATTTTCCTGTGCTTTTAAGCTTGTTTTTTCAGTAAAATCAGTGGGCTGGCTTAAGATCACCCCTTCTTGAAAGCTAATATCATTGGCATCAATGCGAGCATCTTCATCTAAAATCAACGCACGCTGCATGGTGTTTTCCAATTCCCGAATATTGCCCGGCCAAGGGTAAGACAATAATTTTTTTTCAGCGTCACTGGTTAATGCCAGCACGGGTTTACCTTCACTTTCTGCAAAATTCATTAAAAACTGTTTCGCTAAATAAATAATGTCATTGCCTCGATCACGCAAAGGGGTGCACACCAAGGTAATGACATTCAATCGATAAAATAAATCCAAACGAAATAAACCTTGCTGCACACGCTGTTTTAAATCTTGATTGGTTGCGGCAATCACCCTCACATCCACGTGAGTGGCCTGCTTTGCGCCCAAACGCTCCACTTCATGCGTTTGTAACACCCGTAATAATTTTGCTTGCAACGACAGGGGTAATTCACCAATTTCATCTAATAAAAGCGTGCCCGTGTGTGCTTGTTCAAACTTACCCGCATAACTTGCGACCGCACTCGTGAATGAGCCCTTTTCATACCCAAATAAAATGGCTTCAATCATGCTCTCTGGCATGGCCGCGCAATTGATCGCTACCCAAGGCCCCGTGGCTTTCGCTGATGATTGGTGTATATATTGTGCTAACACTTCTTTCCCTGTGCCGGTTTCACCTTGAATTAAAATAGAAGCTTGGGTCATGGCAGCACGCTTAGCCAAGGCATACGTTGCCTTGACGCTTTCGTGACTAAGCTCATTAAGCTTCCATACATTCATATACTTAAACCCATGGTTTTCTTGGTAGTCATAATCATGCAAATTCCATTCCAAGTGACAGCTTAAGCCCTTGTACCTGTTTGTTTATTTGACAAAAGTCCCTTATTTTTGGTTTAATAAGACTTAAGGCTGAGCGTAAGCCACATCATGGACGAACTATGACAAAAGAAACGTTAAACGTCTTGCTGTCTGATGAGTGCCCCTCTAACCGATATCTTGAGCAAGCTTTCAAGATGCTGGACATGCCCTTTCACGCCCTCACGCCCAACGACTTGCCCGCTTTCATTAAAAAACACAAAGACAACGAACTCATCCTCTTGGCTTGTCATCACCATGCCGAGCACATTAAAGCCCATCAGGATAAACCTGAAGTCTTATCCACCTTAATTGCCAGTGAAGGCAATTACTGCGATATCAAAGCCAGCAAAACCCAAGTGTGTTTAACCGCACCCTTCACGCTGCCTCAGTTTAAAAGCGCCTTGCACGATTGCCACGCACATTTAAAAGCCCTCACACCCGAACAAAAAGCCGTGTTCAAACAACTCATCGGCGACAGTGAAGCCATACAAAAAGTCAAAGAAATGATTACGCAGGTCGCTTCCAGCAACAGCAATATCTTAATTTTAGGTGAATCTGGCACAGGCAAAAACATCATTGCTTCTTGCATACACCAACTTTCCGAGCGTAAACGACAAACCTTTGTCCCCCTGAATTGCGGTGCCATTCCGAGTGAACTCATTGAAAGCGAATTGTTTGGTCACGAAAAAGGGGCATTCACGGGTGCGGTCACAAGACGCCCGGGCCGCTTTGAAATTGCCGACAAAGGCACTTTATTTTTAGATGAAATTGGCGACATGCCCTTGCCCATGCAAGTGAAATTATTGCGAGTGATACAAGAAGGGGTCGTTGAGCGCGTTGGTTCAACCACGAGCATTCAAGTGGATGTACGATTAATTGCCGCTACCAATCAAAACCTTGAACAAATGATAGAACAGCATTTATTTAGAGAAGACTTATATTACCGACTCAATGTCATTCCTATCACCGTGCCTTCCCTGCGTGAACGACCCACGGACATTCCACACTTGATTGATCATCATCAGCAAAAAGTGACCAAGCGCTTTCCCAATCACGCCATTTTTTCAAAAGAAGCCATTGAAGCCATGTGCCAATACGATTGGCCAGGCAACATACGTGAATTGGCTAATTTTGTTGAACGCATGGTGGTTTTGCATCACGACAGTGTCATTGAAGGCGTGCATGTGGAAGAGCAATTTCAAAAATCACAACTGAAACATCACCTTATTTTACCCACTGAGGCAGAACACCTGAACATTAAAGAATATTTATGCCAGGTTGAGCAACAAATCATTAAAATTGCCCTCGAAAAATCGAATGGGGTTTTAAATGCAGCCGCGGACTACCTCAAACTGGGCAAATCCACCTTATCTGAAAAAATAAAGAAGTATAATTTAGTATGCTAAGCACCGAAAACCAACGGGTTAAAAACACCGCCACCAAAAGCCAGATTCCTGCTTATGATTGTGCGAGCATCGCAGCACGCATTCCAGCAGGGGTTAAACTCATTTCCTTCGATTGCTTTGACACCATTCTTTGGCGTCAAACGGCTGAACCCAAGGATGTGTTTTACACGCTATGTGAACACCCTGAAATGAAAGCCTTAGGCATGACCGTTGCCCTCAGAACCATGAGTGAAGCCGTGGCTTATCAATTAAATAAAATCAAAAAAAACCAAACACAGGCCACCCTCACTGAGATTTATCAACAAGCCTTTCCTGAGGCTAATACGGAAACCATCAACCGTTTAGTTGCCATTGAAATTGAATGTGAAAAAGCCGCGTGTTTTGCTTACCAACCCATGGTGAATTTAATTCAAACCCTGCATCAACAGGGTTATAAACTCATCATCACCAGTGACACTTATTTTACAAAGCCGATGTTAACCGAATTATTAAGCGCTTGTTTACCGGAAAACACCCTGGCCTGTTTTAATGACATTTACACCTCTTGCGATCAAGGCACGGCCAAGTTTGAAAACTTGTTCAAACACATTCTCGATCGCCGTGTTATCCACCCGGGTGCGGTTTGTCACATTGGCGATCACCCCATCTCAGACTACGATAAACCGGGGCAAATCGGCATACACGCCATACAACTCATTCAATATCAAGCGGCCATCACTGAAATTCACCGCATGACAGGCTTAGCCGCTGCATTCATTGATACCAATATCCGACAAACACGGCCCCTGAATTTGCCATTCAAAGCGTTATTCGCTGAAAAACTCACTACCCCTGACCCTGCCACCCTCATTGGCTATGCCGTGATTGGGCCCATCATGCTGGCGTTTGCACACGATATTATTCAAACCATTCAAGCGATGAAAACCCGCGGTAAAAACGTTAAAGTCACGTATTTATTACGCGATGCTTACTTGCCATCACGTGTCACCGAAATAATAAACGGCCATGCTTTAGGCAAAGACACACGCATCAGCCGATTCACCGCCTTTGCCGCCAGTTTCAGAAGCGTTGAAGACATCGACACCTACTTGGCATCCCGATTAAGTTCAGCCCGATTTGAAGAAATGGCTAAACAACTTTGCCTGCCTGAAAAAGAAATTAACGCCCTGGTTAAAATGGCCAAAAAAGCCAACCAACCCACGGAAGCCTTCAATCGCGCCATACACCAACCGGCCATCGTTGAAAAAATTCTGGCGGGTTCCAAGCAATATCGCGAACGCTTATTTCGCTACCTTCAACACGAATTGCAATTAGAACGGGGTGACACCCTCGTCTTTGTCGATTTGGGTTACACCGGCACCGCACAAAACCGTTTAGCCCCTGTTTTTAAAGCAGAATATGACATCACCATCGAGGGGTGTTATTTACTCTCTTTAAAAACACCCATGACATCTATTTATAAACACGGGTTATTAAGCCCCGAACACTACAACGACAATGTCTTAACCCTGCTCGTGACCCACATTGCCCTCTTAGAACAAGTTTGCACCTCCACTGAAAAAACCGTCGTCGATTTTGATGAAGCCGGTCAACCCATTTACGGTGAATCACAGTTGGATCAAGCACAAATTGATAGCATTCAACCCATACACCAAGCTTGCCTGCAATTTATTCGCGACGCTTCCGCCTTGCCCGCCATCACCCACCAGCTAGCCACCGCCGGCGAAAGGCGTGACATGGCTGCATTTACGCTAGCGAGACTACTTTATCTACCAACCAAACTTGAAAATGATTATTTCACGCATTTTAAACACGATGTCAATTTAGGAACCAATGATTTCATCGCCTTGCTAAACCCTGAAAAATCCTTGGAAGATTTAAAGCGACGTGGTTGGCTGCATAGCCTCAAAGTGCCCACCCAAGAATCCCGCATGAATTACCCTGCTGAATGGCGATCTATCTCACTGGAACTCGCCATTTTACTCATGACCCAATACCGCTTCGATTTTAAAGTATCACCCAGCGACCTCACCCATCGCCAATTGCAAGTGCCTGTCATCATCCGCATCAACGGTGAAAATAATGTCATGCCCTTAGATGCCAATGCCACCTTTGATGGCTATTATTCCTTAATTATCCCAGCGCCTAGCAACAGCGACATTGGTATCGCATTTGGAGAAAGTTTCCCCTGTGTTCACATTCATACCATGGATACTTTACTAATTCATCATCTTTATTCAGACCACGAATCCTCGAAAGCGAGCCCTGCTTTAGAACACATGAGCACGCATGAAATGCAAATAACAAAAGAAGGTTTATTGCTAGCGAATAATCACGAAGGCTTGTTACTCTACAAAGCACCTGCGCAAAACACATTGCAAAGTGTTTTGCGCATCATTTTTAAGCCATTATCCTAGAAACTGGATTTTAAAATTTGTTCAAACAAGGCTTGTAAGCTGGTGTAGCTTTGGCTAGTTAAATCCAAACTAAGCATTTTTTGCTTATATTCTGGTATGATTTTTGTTAAATCCGCATTCGATAAATCACCTAAAATAACCGTTTGATTTTGCACAATGGTTTCATTCGATGAAATTTCCGTATCAATCGTTGCGCCGCGGTATCCAAGGTCGCTTAAATAATTGGTCAAATGCTCGCTTGCACGGTCAATGGATGCGCCCAATTGATTAAGCTGTTGGTGGTATTTTGATTTATCCACATCATTGGTAATAGGGTTACTAATCGTCGTAATTAACTGATTAATCGTTTCCAACACATTTTGCTTAGGGCTAGGCTCAATCACAAATGAATCGCCAACATCTGGATTGCCTGAAATAGACAGTGTCATCCCATTAAAAGTAATGGCGTCTTTGCTTTGATAATCCGGTGCATCCGTTGGGGTGGTGGCTGGTGGCACAGGAATCACCTGCCCTTCATTGGCACCCACAATTTGATAACCCACACGGCCATTGCCATTCGTGACAAAGGTTAAAGTGTAAGTATCTTCGACGTAATTTGTTCTATCCGTGATTTCACCGGTTGAGGTTTCGGCCGTACCGGTGTTTGGCGTTGCACCTTCGTTAATAACAAAATCACCATTGCCAAGGCGAATGTCCCCAAACACAGCCTGCCCGGATTCACTGTAAATTTGATTAATGGTTGGGCTAATGCTAATCATGGAAGATTCTTTGCTGCCAAAATAATGGTAAACCCCATTCATGGTACCAAAAGGCACCGTGGTTGAACTGGTTCCTGAAAAAATATATTCGCCGAGGGAATCTTTCGTATTAGCATAAGACATTTGGTTGTTTAATAGCCCACGCAATTCTTTAACAATATTGGCCCTGTCCGTTGCACTGGCGGTGTCTGATTGCGCTGATTTAATTAATTCTTTAATGCGATCTAAACCACTTAAACTGCTTTGTATGCCGCCTTCCATTTCCTTCGTGCGATTTTGCGCGGTTGCGGTGTTATGTTCATAAGCCGTAATTTGATTAATATAATTTTGCGTTGATTTAATACGCTGCGAAAGAATCGGGTCGTCTGAGGAATTAATTAATTTTTTACCGGAATTAATTCGCTGTGACAATGAATTAATATCTTCGGATTGACGTGACATACTGTCTAATTGTGTTTTAAATTGTATGTAAGTAGGGACACGCATGTTAGTTACCTCAACATTCCAAGAAGTGTTTCAAAAATGGTGCGCGCACTTTGAATAATCTGTGCACTGGCCTGATATGATTGTTGGTAATTGGTTAAATTCGTTAATTCATTCATGCTATCCACCCCTGACACCGAATAAAAACGTTTTTCAGCCTGATCGACCAGGGTCAACGCACTATCAAGCTGCGTTTTTGCCGTGTTTGTTTGTAAAGAGACTTGTGAGGAAATAGAAATATAAGCTGCATTCATGGTGGTTTCGTTGCCGTCTATTATTTTTTTAGTATAAAGCCCAGCCATTTCCAGCGCATTGCGATTATCACCTATGGTGTTAGCATTGTAATCAATCAGAAAACTATCACCCGCTTTCATCGACCCCGATAAACTAACACGATACCCTGGGTCATAACTGCCTGCTGTTGGGAAAAGGTCCTCCCCGGCCGCTGGGTCGTAAGTGAGTGGCCCTTCAATCACCGTGCTTGCATCCACATCAACTAATTGATAAGTCGTATCTGTCAGAAACTCAACCCGCACGGGTGGCGCCAAGGCTTTGTTAGTGGTTGTAAAAGCAGCATTCGTGGTGTCTTCAATCGAATCGACACGAATGGAGCCTGTGCCTAAATTGGAGGTATTGGGTTCAGCTGATACGGGAAAGGCCATGGCTAATTTTTTAGGGTCGACCATGGCCACCGTGGTTGATGCACCTGCGCCTTGATAAGGGCGTATCAAGAATTTATCCCCGGCTGCAAATGTGCCTGAATCAATAGTTAAAGTCATGCCATCAAACGTTGCTGTTTCTGGATAAGCGCCAATCGTACCAGACGACACCGTTTGACCATCGCTATTGCGTTCAATGCTGTAAGCGGTTGCGCTGCTAAAAACCATTCGATAATCACTGACATTCAATTGACTCACATCATCAATGCTAACGGCAAAAACACCACTGCCCGTGTTATTACTATTGCCAATCACACGACCAGCCATTAAGGCTGCACTGTTAATATCATTAAAAATATTGGTTCCTAGCTCACCATTTAAATCTGAGCCAAGTTTATTTTGACGATTAAATTGATCGGCAATCACTAACGCAAGTCGGCCAAGGCCACGATCGGCATTATCGTAAGAACCTTGTCTTAAATTCACCATGCCACCCAAAGAACCTTCGGTGATAAAGCTCGAAACATCCAGCGTTCCACTGTACCCACTTTCAAGACCAATACGCAGTAAGGTTGCATCTTCATCGTCGTCCATGGTTGAAAACGTTCGAACCGTTTGGCCTGAAACCACTTCAATACCATTAGACAATGACAAACTTAAGCCATCATTGGGTTCATTTCTGACCGTAAAATTTAAATAGCCCGCCAATTCATGAACCATTTTATTTCGCTGATCGAGCATGTCAGAGCGATCACCCGATGTTTGCAAGCTAATTTGTCGATTCATTTGACCAATTTGCGTCAAAATCGCATTGGCTTGCTCAACATTGCTGCGAATATTGTCGTTTAAAATACTTTTTTTCTCGGAAATTTCATTGCTCATGCCGCGAATACGGTTTGCTAATGCTGATAATTGGGATAAATAAGCGGTTCTGGATTGAATATTGCCAACCGTGGTGGTTAACACCTGGCAGGCATTTAATGAATCATTCATGTATTTTGCAATATTCGTTTTATCATCATCTAGCGATTTCTCAAAGTCGCTAATACTGTCGTAATAAGTGCTTAACGACCCTGCTGTGCTTGTTTTATTAATGAAATCTTCATTTGCCACATCATCAAACACCCGTTTAACATCTGAAATCGTAACACCGCTGTTAAACAAGGCTTCTGCAAAGTTCACTTCCCTTCGGCTAAAATAAGGGGTCGTCGCATTTGATAAATTTTGCGCTGTGGTGGTAATGGCTGATTTATAAGCCAATAAACTATTAATCCCTATCCCTAATATACCACCGGCCATGGTCTCATTCCTCTGTTTAGAATGGGAATAATTTAAAGAAGAATTGTGTCAACGCACCGCCTCGGGTGCTATTTGCCACCTGCCCGCTACCACTGTAAGTAATCTTAGCATGTGCAACACGTCGTGAAGACACGGTATTATCCGGGTCTATGTCTTCTTCCCTAACAATACCACTTAATTGAACGTATTCTTTACCAAAGTTGATGGTTAACCACGATTCACCACTCACCAACATTGAACCATTGGACATCAATTTCGTGATAGTGACTGAAATGGTACCCGTTAAAGTGTTTTCTTGATTGCTTTCACCGTCGCCATCAAATTGCTGGTCGGTGGCTGTATCCAATGACAAGCCATTGCTAAGGTTCGCACCAAAGGCTTGATTCACCGCAAAATTATCAATCGCTTTTTTGTTTGTTTTTGTTTTTGCTTTTTTCGCACCATTGGTTGCTTCTTCCAAGCGAATGGTCAACACATCACCCACGTGGTGCGCAATGCGATCTTGGTATAAAGAAATTTCATAACCCGATTGATAAATGGTGCCATTGCGTTTAGGTGGCGCCACGACATCCGGTGGGTAAGTGGGTTCAACATCCAACTGCTTTTGCGATTCAAAATATTCAGCGCAGCCGCTTAAGCCTGTCGTTGCAATACAACAAACCGTTAGTATGGCTGCTTTTACCCACTGCCTATTCATCATGAATTAAGCTTCCCTGCTTAAGGTTTGCAACATATTATCCACCGCAGAAACGGCTTTGGACGTCACCTCAAAAGCACGTTGCGCTTCAATTAAATTCACCATTTCTTCAACCACATTCACATTCGAACCTTCCAATTGACCTTGGTTGAGGGAACCCAAACCATTTAACATGGGGGTACCATCCGTGCCATTGCCACTCGCAACCGTTTGTAAATATAAATTTTCACCTTGAGGGTCTAAGCCATCGGGGTTAATAAAATCCGTTAAGGTAAGCTGACCCAAGGTTTGTATGGTGCCATCTGTGCCCGAAGCAGAAACGGTGCCATCTTTTGCAATCATTAAGGGGCCTGAACCTTGTGGAATCGTGATGGGTGGCTGAACAAGATACCCATTCGATAAGGTTAATTGGCCTTGCCCATTCACGGTTAAGTTACCATCGCGTGTGTAAGCGTAATTACCATTCGGCAACTGCACCTTCAAAAACCCTCGACCTTGAATGCTCAAGTCAGTGGCATTGTCGGTTTGAATGAGTGTGCCCTGGGTAAAGATTTTTTTATTGTTAGCCATTTTCGTACCCGTACCTATCACCAGGCCACCGGGTGAATCAATGTCTTGTGTGACAGGTGCACCTTTTTGGCTAATCACCTGATAAGGCAAATCTTGGAATTCGGGTCTGTTCTTTTTAAACGCCGTGGTATTTGAGTTAGCCAAGTTATTGCTGATGACTTCGATGCTCTTATGATGTGCATCTAAGCCGGATTTTGCAATTAATAAGGCCATGTCCATGATTGCGCTCCTTAAGCTTTTTGGTCTAACAAACGGTTAGCTTGCGTTGCTTGTTCAGCCAAATTTTTAATAAAATTAGAATGAATTTCATATTGTCGTGAGACATCAATTAATTTAATTAACGTATCAACCGTATCCACATTCGAACCTTCCAAGGAACCGCTCGCTAATTTAACATCAGGATCAATTTCAGCGCTGCGCCCAGCATTTAAATAAAATAAACCATCGACCCCTTTTTGCAGTTCATGCAAGGGCGGGCTCACCAATTTTATTTTTGCGATAGGCACCATGTCATTTGTGCCAGGTGTCATGATAGAAACCGTTCCATCACGCGCAATGCTCACCCTTTCGGTTTTTGGAATGGTGATAGCGCCTTTTTGCCCAATGACCATTTCACCTTTCGCAGTGGTGAGCAACCCATCCCCTGAAATTTCCAGGTTACCCGCACGCGTATACCCTTCTTGACCCGTGTGGGATTGAACGGCAATCATCCCCTTGCCTTGCAAAGCCACGTCTAAATCACGCCCCGTTTGCAGCGTAGGGCCTGGTTTAAAATCGGTGTAACTTTGCCCGACGGATGGGTAAACCCGTGTTTCCATGGTGTCACCCGAAACAACGTGATTTTGTTTAATGACTTCGTAATCCGCTCTAAACCCTGGCGTATTTGAATTCGCCAGGTTATTTGAAAGAATTTCTAATTCTTTCAGCGAATTTCGCTGGCTGCTCATTGAAACAAAGAGTGACTTATCCATGGTTCACCTATATTTTGATAATGGTTTGCATCACTTCATTAAAGGCTTGCTCAACTTGAGCATTCGCCTGGAAGTTATGCTGTGCACCAATTAAATTAATCATTTCTTGGGTTAAATCCACATTGGATAACTCAAGCTGTTCTGAGGCAATGCTACCATCGCTATTATCGACATTCATTTGCGCGCTGCCGGAATCGCCCGTTTCCACCCAAGACATATTACCAATGTTAGACAAACCCGATGGCGATGCAAATTCAGCAACCGCGATTTTACCAATCACCGCTTGCTCTTTATTGCTATAAATGGACGTCACATAACCATCAGAGTCAATTTGCACCCCAATAAAATTACCAATACCATAACCATCATTGGTGTGATCTCTTGTTTCAAAACTACCACTAAACTGGGTGGTTGATCCATTGCCTGTTGATAACGAAATGTCAAAGCTTTGCGGTGTGGTTGCGCCCGTTCCTGGTGCGAACGATAAGGCGGTCATCCCGGTTGTTCCTGTTAAAACACCATTGCTATTAAAACTCACCGTACCACTGCCAATGTTCGTACCATCCACTTCAATTTCTGTGTCCCAATCATTGGAGCCTGCATTGATAAAGTAAACATCCACCGTGTGCTCATTCCCCAAACTATCAATGGCGGTTTCACTGGATTTATAGTTATATGTGGTCACATCGCTGCTATCAAAAGCGGCTGATGGAACATCGCTGTTAGGATCTAAGTTTAAGTTAAATTCAACCGTTGAGGTTGCGGTTGCATTTCTTGGAGCACGACTTATTTGTAAATCACCCACCGATGCCCCCGAACCAACCACCCCGGCCGTTGCTAAATAGCCTTGTAAACGTGTTGCACCACCACCGGCAGTTAAGTAACCATCTTTATCTGGTGTGAAATGCCCAGCACGCGTATAAGACACTTGCCCAGAGTTACCGTCTTTTAAGACAAAAAACCCATTGGGGTTTTTAAGCTGTAAATCAAAGGGGTTGCCTGTATTTTCAGAGCCACCACTCTTGAAAT
Organism: Gammaproteobacteria bacterium; assembly: GCA_035764205.1. GTDB lineage: Bacteria > Pseudomonadota > Gammaproteobacteria > DSM-16500 > DSM-16500 > Aquicella. Next base: position 20,209 of record DASTZQ010000069.1, on the reverse strand, counting down.
TTTGTTGTATCGAAACTAAATTCACCCCAAGGCCGGCTTGAGAATTACCACCACCTGAACTGGATGGATAAATATCCGCAAAGTTTGCGCTGGAACTTTTAAAGCCAATGGTGTTCGCATTAGAAATATTATTACTAATGACTTCCATTTCTGTCATGGCTGCGCGCATACCTGTGTTTGCTATATTCCCGATACCCATGTGAGTGTGCTCCTGTTTTTTGTTATCATCCTAAGAATTTTATAATGTCGCCAACACCAACGCCGCCCATGCCATCGACATTCAAAATCACGTTTGAGGTTTGTCTATCCATGGTGACGCTGTTTACATTAAAATAACCTGCGGTTAACAGGTCTTGATCAACACCGTTCACTTTCGCTTTCGCTGACATGGTATAGAAAGCAGGGTTCATTGGCTTGCCTTCTGCATTTGTACCATCCCAATGAAAATCCACCACGCCCGAACTGCTGGCAGCGAGCGGTATGGTTTTAACCACTTTTTTATCTTGATCTAAAATATCCACGCTCGCACCCATGGTGTTTGGCGGAACCACCACAGAACCATTCAATCCGTGTTCTGTGGATAATGGGCTCACTGTGCTTGCAATCACCACTTGTTTGCCTATCATCTGTGTGGCGTTAATCATCTGTGATTGACCGATGGTTTTATTCATGTTTTCAATCGCTGTTTTTAACGACTTATTCGATTCCAACGATGTTAATTGCGACATCTGCTGCATCATCTGCCCGCTATCAATGGGCTTGTCTGGGCTTTGCATGGTCATTTGCTTAATGAAGATTTTTAAAAAATCATCTTCACTGAGTTTTTGACCCACCATGGCTTGCGTGCTGGAAGAACCCGCTTCGCTACCCAATGAACTAATGCCGTCAATTTTCATAAGCCACCCTTCTATTTTTCATCTAACACATTAATGGATTGCATAATTAGGCTTTTGGTCGTATTCATGATCTCTGCATTCGCTTGATAAGATTTTGACGATTCAATCATGTTCGTCATTTCTTCAATGGGGTTCACATCTGAGTTGTAAACAAACCCATCGCTGTTCGCGAGTGGGTTATCAGGTTCATATCGTTTTTCCAAGGGCTTATCACTGGTGCTCACTTTCGTGACTTGCACACCGCCTATGGGTTGCTCCATGTCACTTAACCCAGGAATGCGATCTTTCACTTCTGAAAATTCAGCCGTTTTTGCACGGTAAGTGCTGTCCGGGTCGCCACTCACGCTATTGGCGTTAGCTAAATTACTCGAAATGGTATTTAAACGGATGCTCTCAGCACTCATGCCGCTGGCCGCCGTTGTTAAAATGTGCTCGAGTGAACTCATGATTAATCTCCTTTAATCGCTTTTGAGAGTTCGCTGGTTTTACCCTTAATAAAAGTCAAACTCACTTGATAACGCAATGAGTTTTCTAAATAATTCTTACGTTCAATTTCAGGGTCAACGGTGTTACCGTCCATGCTGGTTTGCATGGGAATGCGGTATTTAATATGATTGGTGGTGGAATCTTGCGATAAACCCATGTGTTCTGGGTTGCTGGTGCTTAAAGCTGCACCACCTTGATCCACATTTTTTAAGACATCATAAAAATCAATGTCCTTTGCTTTATAACCTGGTGTGCTACCGTTCACCAAATTGGTGGTAATCAAAGACGCACGGTCTTCCGTGAGTTGCATCGATTTTTCTGCAATGCCAAATATCTTATCCATGGTCATCTCCCTTACTTACCCAACAATGATGCAAAACGCGTGCCAAGTGGCCGCTTTCGCAATAATAACGTGATGGGATAAGGGTGATGAATAAAAATTGATCGCTCACACGGTGTTATCGGCCGATGTTTTAAAAACTTAAATAATCATTTTTTGCCGGTCGCGGCAATTTTTGCCTTTTTTAAACTTATGGTAGAATAGAGGGTATGGATCATTTAAGGATAAAACCATGGCAATTAAATATACGCTACTTGCTTTTGCCTTAGGCTGCTCTGCAAGCGCCTTCATTGCCTTTGCTGACACGCCACCCATTATCATCAACAATAACGCCCCTGCTGCGCCTGCCCCACAAAATAATAATCAAAACAACAACACCGGCTGCAATGGGCAAAGCAGTGTCGACCCCAATGCGCAACGCCCTGGCGTTTATTATCAAACGAATCCAAATGGGGGAACGGACACACAATACACGACCGGCGACAAAACACCCTATACCGCAGACACCAATTGTAACAACAATAACAATGTGGTTGCTCAACCTTATGTTTACGTACCATCCCCACCGGTGCCTGGCCCTCGGTAAACCTCGGATTGGTGTATGGCAATCAAGGCATCTTCGACTTCCACCAAGTCTTGGCGATAAGGCAGCAAGGCCATGGCTTCTTTATCCCGTATCATGCCCAATATCAAGGTCCATTTTTTTTTATCGTCTGAAGATAATTGAGGAATCAGCTGATTCAAGTTCTCTTCACGCGCCTGCATTTTTGATAAAATGCCATCCAAATCATCGCTGCGTGAACTTAACATCGCATGAATTTCATCACTTAAGGTTTCGACAGTTGTCATTAAATTATTCGTGTTTTTTGTTTTCATTCGATTCACCAATGTGATCCCAGCTTGTTTTAATAGGCATTAATTTTGAAATAGCTTCATCCAACAAAGCAGCGTCATTTTTTAAATTTGATTTAAATAGACACTTTTCAATGTATTCATAAACAAGATTTAACTTTTGAGACAATTGTTTGGCTTGTTCGTCATTGTGGTTTAATGCGGCTCTTAAATGGATAATAATGTCATGGGCTTTTGCAATGGCTTCACATTTTTTATTGATTTCTTTTCTGCCCATAAAATGCTTAGCAAGCTGCATTTGCTGCAAGCAACGATCCAGCATTAATTGAATTAAGCGGTGCGGGTTTGCGTCCAACACCTCTGTTTCAGCGGCAATTTCATTGTAAGCATTAATGGTCATTGTCTTCCCCTTTTATTTTGATTTTGTCGAATTAACGCTCGCAAACTGCCCATCTAAGAAAGTACTAATTTGATCGAACTTATCCATAATGGAATTTAAATTTGCGTATTTTTTAGTTAAGATTAGCCTAACTTGATCTAGGCGTTCTTCTTCTAGGCTAATGCTTTTATCTAATCGAGACGTCATATTGTCAATCGTTCTTTTTCTAAGTTCAATCGTGCCAGTATACCCAGTGATGGTTTTAATGGTGTCGGCTGCTGTTTTCACAAACCCTGTGCTGGTGTCACTAATGAATTTTTTGATGTTAGTTCTGTTTTCATTCAAGGCGCTCGTCACATCGGCATCAACCACTTTAAGCCGACCCGCAGACGTATAGCTTTTTCCTTTATTCGTTTGTAACACAACGGAAGGACCGTAAGTAACACCTAAATCAAACAAAGAAGTGATACCGGTGATGCCAGAAATACTGTCATGAAAAATATTCCTAATGGTGTATTTTGTATTGGCTACCGTGCTGTCTGTCATGGTTCGCTCGGCACTGACCCTGTCAACAAAATCAATCATTTGATTATAAGCATCAACCACACTATGTAAGCTTGAAATAACCGATGAATTTTGCGCATCCTGATCAAGCGCAACCGTAAAGGAAGATGAACCCGTTGTGAGCAAATTAAAGCTGATGCCGTCAACAACATCCGTCACTGTGTTGCTGCTACGAATAACGGATTTACTGTCCACGGTGAATTCTGCATTTTGCGCTGCCACGGTTTCATTGGTTAAGGTCAAAGCAGCAACACCGGTTCCTGATAAGGTGACTTTATTTGCAACACCGGTATTATCTGATGCAACCATTAAGTTAAATTGTGGGTTACCTGAAATATCGTTACTGGCTAACACACTCGCTGTGACGCCTATGTTACTGCTTGTGTTATTAATTTTATCTCGAATATTATCAAGGGTGTCATCCGTATCAATGGTGATGGTGAAATTGGATGAGCCTATGGTCATGGTTAAATTGCCACTCAAACCAAGGGCGGTTGATCGAGCGCTGGTGGGCGTCACTGAGCTCCACGTTTCTGCCGTTGCTAATTTTGATACCACCACATTATGGGTGGCATTAAACACTTGTTCGCTGTTTGTAATGCTGGCTGTGATTTTAGTATCATCAGAGACGGTTGCGACATAGCCGGTATTAATCGCTGTTTTTAAGTTATCGATATTGGATTTGAGGGTATTCACTAAACTGCTGAGTTGGCCGTAACCGCTGAGCTGTACATTCTCTTTTTCGACTTTTTTTTGCATGGTGGTGAGCTTTTTACTTTCACCAATCATGAGGTTATCGACAATGGATTTAACATCGAGACCACCTGAAGAGCCAATCCCTGCCATGGTTGCTACTCCAAAACGAAAGAAACCGGGGCATCATGCCCCGGAATCTTCATTATACCCGATTACCCAAGCAATTTCAGTACCAACTGTGGTGATGAATTTGCTTGCGACAACATGGCAACGTTAGATTGGTTCATAATCATGTATTTAGCTAAGTTTGCGCTTTCTTCCGCATAGTCAGCATCCATGATACGTGAACGAGCAGTGTCTAAGTTAACCGCACGCGTGTCATTCGAATTGACTGCGGCTTCTAAGTTAGACTGTGCAGCACCCAAGGTTGCAAGGCCGGTTGTAATGGTGTCAATGGCATCATTCAGCGTATCCAATGCACTTTGCCCATTGGCTTGACTGGTCACGTCATCACCGTCAATGGTCAATGTCGTTGTATCCGTGGTGGTTAATGACAAGCTAATTCTATCGTTGCTTGTGTTATTTTCACCGATTTGAATACTGACAGAGCCACCATTCAACAAATCAATACCGTTGAATGTACTGGTGACTTGAATACGATCAATTTCAGTTTTAAGGGCTTGAAATTCTGTATCCAAGTTAGCCAAGTCACCGCTACCATAGGTACCAGATGAAGCTTGGGATGCAATTTCACGCATACGTTGCAAGATGTCTAAGGTTTGAGACATTGCACCTTGAGCGGTTTGAAGTAAGGAAACGCCGTCGTTACCGTTACGTGAGCCTTGTTTCAAGACGCGCACGGAAGAGGCCATACTTTGTGCAATTGCTAAACCTGCAGGGTCATCCTTGGCTTCTGTCACACGTAAGCCAGAAGATAAGCGGCTTAAGGTTTTAGACAGTTTAGATTGGTTGCCCGATAAATATGATTGCGCAACCAGCGATCCTACGTTTGTGTTGACGGTGATACCCATTTTCTTCTCCTTAGTGGTTTTATTGGTTCCCACTAAGCGTATCTGTCGCCGTCAAAGAAACTTAAATAATTAGTTTTTCCAGTCTAAACATAGGCATCCACGACATTTTCTGAGGTTTTTTTGCTGGTTTTTGCCTTTGGCGCTTTAGTATCATTGGGTTCCGAGGCCACGGTTTCTGAGGTTTCTTCTTTTTCACGACGACCATCGGGGTTGGCCGTGTTCGATTCTTTTGGTTCAGCCAACACGATTTCTATTTTATTTAATTGAATATTGGAATTCGTGAATTGTTCGCGTAAGGTCGTTAAATGCCCTTGCAATAAGGCCTTCACTTGTTTGTTTTCAGCGGTGATCTCTAGGTTTGTTTCATTTCTATCCATTTTAAGCTTTGCTGTAATTTTTCCGAGCTCTGGTGGGTAGATTTTAATATTGGCATGGTAAGTCGTTAAATTTAAGGCGGCATTGCTCATCACCTGATTCACTTCCACCTTCGCCTCCCACGCAGCCTTAGCAGGCGTTGCAGCCCCACCGGCTGGGGACTCTGATTGCATCATGGCAAACCTTGCCTGTGTGCTAGCCTCCGTCATGCCTTTTGTCAGTGCAGGCTCAGCATTCACCTTGGCTTGTACCCATGCAGCCATTTGTTGCAAAGACATCACCACCTTTTGGTCGGGTGTGTTATCCGTGTTGGTCGGCAAAAAGTCGGGGGTCGCCTTAGTCTTCACGCTTGAATCTGATTTTGTTTCATTCAACACTGCTGCATTAATAAGCATATCTGCTGGTTTTGTTAGTTCTTTTGCGTCTTTGTGCCATTCGAGTGGCTTTTTCTCGATAGGCATGGACTGGGTTGGTGGGTTAGCTGCATTCGTGATCGGTGTGGTGGGTGTTTCAGGCGTGAGTGGTGTTGTCGATAAGCTAGGGGTGCTCGCAAGCGTCTGCAAAGGCGTTGCCGTCGTGTTAGGCTCTGCCACGTCCGGTGCCGTCGGCACAGGCTTGCTTTCCTTTTGCGAAAGCATGACATCCTTATTATTATTTGTGATGGCAGCACTTGCTACTAACGGCGTTGTCGTTTCAAGATTCATGACTTCTTTTGTTAAATCAAGTGGTTGATCCTGATTGCTTGTTTCGTTTGCCATCGGTGCATTTTTCGTTGCCATCTCTGATAAATAACCCATACCCAATAATAAATTGGTGAGATCTTCAGGCGTTAACTCATTATTTTGTGGTGCGCTTGTTTCATCGGTTAACACTGGCGTGGACGGTAATGACGCGGCGGGTGATGGGTCTGACTCTGCTCCTTGATTCACCAGTGTGCTTGAAAAATCAAGAAAATCGTCGCTGCTTGCACCATTGTCTGTTTGATTATTTGCCGGTTTTTCTTCGGTGAGTGACGTTAAAAACGTGGGTTGATCGAGTGAGATTCGCATGACACACCCTTATGTTCATCCATGATTAACCCCAGTATACCATAAGGCACCTCGCCTCGTGATATACTGATGATTCATCTCACAAACTAAAATCAGTTGGCATGAGTTTTGCATGTGAGTTAACACGGATGTGATAAAGGCTATGCTATCATGCGAAAAATAAAACTCAGTATTCTGTTCATTTGCAGTTGTTTAGTCACGCAAATTGACACTGCAGCTCGCATCAAAGACATCACTAGCATGGCTGGTGTGCGTGATAACCAATTAGTGGGTTATGGTTTGGTGGTGGGTTTAGATGGCACGGGCGATAAAACCGCACAAGCCCCGTTTACGCAACAAACGTTTAAAAACATGTTGTTACAATTCGGCATTAAAATTCCAAACGCCATCAGCTTTGAAACAAAAAATGTTGCCACCGTAGCCATTAGTGCCAAGCTCATTCCTTTCGCAAAAATTGGGCAACGCATTGATGTGACGGTTGCTTCCATTGGTAATGCCACCAGTTTACGCGGCGGTGAATTACTCATGACGCCATTGCGCGGTGCAGACAACCAAGTCTATGCCATGGCGCAAGGCAGTGTGGTGGTTTCAGGGTTTGGTGCACAAGGGGCGGATGGCTCTAAAGTCACCGTTAACTCCACCAGCAGCGGACGCATTCCAAATGGCGCGACGGTTGAACGAACCATTGACGTGCCTTTCGCACACAATGGCATTGTCACCTTTGAATTAGACGAACCGGATTTTTCAACCGCTGAAAAAATGGCAAAAGTGATCAATGCTAATTTCAATCACAGCATTGCCAAAGCCATGGATGCAACCTCAGTCACCGTGAATTTAAATAGCTTTGTGCCCGTTGCTTATCAAAAAATCAATAGCACCCCTCAATTTAAAGATTCAATAGATGACGACAGAAACAACATCAATGATGGGCCTGATAGACTCAGTGCATTCATTCCTTATATTTCAAAAATTGAAAATCTTTTACTGGATCCCGAACACATTGGCGCTCGCATCATTGTGAATTCACGAACCGGCACCATCGTCATGGATGAAAATGTCATGATTGATTCTGTGGCCGTGTCACACGGTAATTTATCCGTCGTGGTTTCTGAAAAACCCTTTGTCAGCCAACCCAATGCCTTAGCCTCAGGCACAACCGTCGCTGGCACCGCTTCGGATATCAAAATTAATCAAAGTCAAAATCGCGCATTTCTCTTATCCACTGGCACCTCACTGAAAGATTTGGTGGATGAAATTAATCGGGTTGGCACAGCACCGGGGGATTTAATTTCCATTTTAGAAGCGATTAAGGCAGCCGGTGCTTTACACGCTGACTTACAAGTCATTTAAGGTGAAACATGAGCATCAATAAAATTGATCATGACGCCAAACTTTACACTGACATTCAGGGTCTTGAGCAATTGCACGGGCAATATAAAACCGACCCCAAGGCCGTGAAAAAACAAGTGGCGCAACAATTTGAATCCTTGTTCATGCAAATGGTCATGCGCAGCATGCGTGATGCCAATAAATCGTTTTCTTCTGATTTGGTTAGCAGCAATGACATGGATTTTTATCAAGAAATGTTTGATAAACAACTCTCGTTGAGTATGTCATCTCGCGGGTTAGGCATCGCCAAAATGATAGAAGACAATATTGATGCACAAAACGCACACATTCAACCCATCGCCCCTGAAGATTTAAAACAACCGGATATTCACTACCAATTAAAAGCGGAAGCGAGCCTCCCTGTCGATGAGACGGCCCTCGCCGCCCCCACCACCCCAGCGGATAAAAGCCCAGCACTCAGTCACTTTGACAACCCCAAAGCGTTTGTGCAAGCCATGTGGTCTTCGGCTAAAAAAGCCGCCTCCCATTTAGGGGTTAGCCCAAGCGTTTTGATTGCCCAAGCGGCACTGGAAACCGATTGGGGTAAAAAAATGTTGAATCACAATTTATTCAACATCAAAGCGGATTCGCAATGGAAGAAAGCGAGCACTCAAGTTGCGTCATTAGAAAACAAAAATGGGGTTTTGGTAAAAGAAAAATCCAACTTCCGAGCCTATGGCTCGGTTGATGAAAGCCTGGACGATTATGCCCATTTTGTCAAAACGAATCAACGTTATAGCCAAGCATTAAGCCAAGCGAATAACCCCGAACAATACCTTCAAGGGCTGCAAGCGGCCGGTTATGCAACCGATACACAATATGCCAAGAAAATCATGGAGATACATGAAAGCCCGCATTTCAAAAATTTGCTGCTTGGGTTAAAATAAACTTAAGTCATCCGCGAAAGTGACGATACGCTGGTAGATGGAAATAGATATAAGGGTCGTCACGTGTTTACAAGAGCAAAAGGAGAAGCCAACATGCTCGATGATATCAAGCTAAGCGCCTTCAGCCCAGCTAACACTGGAAAGCCTGGATCCGCAGCACGCCCCCTTCTCCCTGGCAACAGCCAAGGGCCCGCTGCTGATGTCACACTCACGCCGCAATTAGGAAAGCTGGCCGCGGATGAAGCCCCTTGCCCTAAGCGCGCAGAAAAAATCGCCTCTTTAAAGACCCTGCTCAATAATGACGAATATAAACTCGACATGAGCACCTTAGCAAAACGCTTAAGCCAGTGCTCGTTGCTACGCTAAAGGAAACAATCCATGGATGGAAAACCGGTTGCACTGATAGGCCAATTAAAACACCTCATTGAAACCTTAGATGAGCTCAATGCCTTATTGAAAGCCGATAGGCAACACTTCAGTGAAAACAACCTCACCCTCGTTCAACAAAGCGATGATAAAAAACAAAAAATGCTAGAAAAAATCACGCGCATGATTGCTGAACTGCAAAAATCACTGCCTAACACACGCGAACACTTACTCGATGGCTTGCGCGCACAATCCAAACAATTTCACTTAAGCCATCAACCCACCATCGATCACCTCATTGAACTCTTGCAATCCCGTTTATCCGATGGCTATGAAAACGTCATTGCAAACAATCACATTGTGATCATGAACCTGAATTATTTAAAAATATTATGGGACAAACTTTTTAAATTAAGCCCAGAGCATAGCACCGTTTATGAAAAACCACACACTCAGCCCAGGTAAGGAGCAACACGACCATGAACAAAAAAATTTGGGCTTTATCACTGCTTTGCATGCACACCCTGGCATTCGCCCAAACAAGCGAACCATTAACCCATTTAAACGAACTGGCAAAAGCCTTTGTCACCAATAACACACCCCTTGAAAACGGTGATAGGCTGGAAGTGCAACTCAGCCAGGGCGCAAATGAACTGCAAGTGGAACAATGCAGCAATACCATCGATGTTTCACTGCCACCCAATGCCACCTTCGACCACATTAACACCTTAGTCATGCATTGCACTGGCCCCGAAGCTTGGCAAGTGTACGTGCCTGTCACCACGCATGTTTTCACAAAAGTGTTAGTCGCCAAACAACCCATCCCTAGCAATGAAGTGATCGATGAAGCGATGTTAACTTACGGCGAACAAGATAAAAATCAGCTTTATTCAGGCTATTTTAAAGACATGAACGCAGTCCTTGGGCAAGTGTCTTCGGGCACCATTGCAACCGGCAGTGTGCTCACTAAACACAATGTATCCAAACCCATACTCATACATCAAAACCAAAATGTTGCTATCATTGCACAAAAAGGCGCAATTTTAGTCAAAGCAGAAGGCATCGCTAAAAGCGATGGTGCCATGAATGACACCATTAAAGTCTATAACCCATCGTCTAAACGAATGATCGATGGCATTGTCATTAGCGGCTCCTCCATTGAGGCCTTATAACGATAAAGAGCATCAGCCATGCGGGTATTAATAGGATTATTTGTTCTTATTTTTTGCGTCTTTGGTGGCTTTGCGGCTTCCGGCGGCCATTTGGCTGCTTTATTTCAACCGTATGAATTAATTATTATTGGTGGTGCTGCTGCTGGCGCATTCATTATCAGTAACGACGGCCGTGTCATGAAAGCCACCTTTAAAACCGTCAGCCACATTGTAAAACGCCCTGTTGTGAAGCGCGAATTCAACATTCAAATTCTCTCTTTCTTTTTTCAATTACTAAATAAAATTCGTAAAGATGGCATGCTCTCCATTGAAAATGACATTCAAAACCCAAAAGAAAGCGCGCTTTTCAATAATTATCCCCTCATTACCTCGAATGAAAAACTGATGGAATTTATTTGCGATCACATGCAAATTATCACCACCGGTCGTGTCGACCCGCACCACTTAGACGAAATCATAGACACTGACATTGAAACCTATGAACACGAAACCGAGCTGCCAATTAACGCCATCAATAAAGTGGCTGATAGCTTGCCCGCCTTTGGTATTGTCGCTGCTGTCATGGGTGTGGTTCACACCATGGAATCCATGAATCAGCCACCCGCCATTTTAGGCGGCTTGGTTGCAGGTGCCTTGGTTGGCACCTTTTTAGGTGTGTTATTAGGCTACGGCATTTTTTCCCCCATGGGCATTGCGATGGAAACACGGCGTGTCGCCATGATTAAAACCTTACAAGTCATTAAAGTTTTATTATTAGCGGCTGCGAATGGCATGGCACCAACCATTGCGGTTGAATTAGCTCGTAAATTATTGTATTCCGACATTCGCCCCAACAGTGTTCAGCTCGAAGAAATTGTGAAACAAATTAAAGCTGGCAAGGTAGAAGAAAATGTCAGCGCCTAATACCCCTGAAGAAAAAAAAGATGTTAAACCCATCATCATTATCAATCGTAAAATTAAAAAAGTGGTGCACGGCAATCATGCTGGCTCTTGGAAAATTGCCTACGCAGATTTTGTGACAGCCATGATGACCTTTTTCATGCTGATGTGGCTTTTATCCATGCTTAATAAAGCCCAATTAGAAGGCATTTCTGAATATTTTAAAAACCCTAACAGAAAATCATCTCAGCAAGCCGTTGAAAGCAAAGTCAAGACAGAAAATGCTTTGTCCCAAAAAGAGAGCATAGGCATGAGCACCAACACCGAAGAAAACCAACAGAAAAAAACGAAAGATGAAACGCAAAAAGAAAAAGAAAAAAAGAAAAATGACAATACCAGCAAATTAAATGCGCTAGCGCTTCAAAAAGACTTACAAACACAGCTGAACACCAACCCCAAATTAAGCCAATATAAAAACTCACTGAACATTAAAATGACCCCTGATGGCCTTAAAATTGAATTAAAAGACCTCGATGGCAAGCCTATGTTTTCTAATGGGAAAGCCGATTTTGCAAATTATGCCAAAGGCCTACTGGATTGGCTGGCTCCAACGCTAAATAAATACCCCAACCAGGTGATTGTCGTTGGCCACACAGATTCTGCCCCACTCAATCGTGCTGATTATTCCAATTGGGAACTCTCTTCTGACCGCGCCGCTGCAACCAGGCGGGTGTTAATTGATGCCGGCATGGATAATCGAAAAATCGTGCGCATTATCGGCGCCGCGGACACCACTAGCCTTAAAAATGCCAAGGGCAATGACCCAACCAACCGCCGCATTGCGATCATTGTGTTAACCGATGAAGCCTTAAAAAACCTTCAAGAACAATAGCATTAATTTATTGGCCTAAACACCACCCTGACCATTTTAATTTCATTGGAAATTTTTTCCAGCGGTTTAATTAAAAGCGTGGCACCCGGTGAATCACAGTGAAGCAAGCCATGGCCATGGTCGGTCATGGCTTCTAAAATAACATTTGATTGAATATCGGTGCTATGCAAAGACTCTTGATCCGTGTTCCACCGGTAAACAGGAATGAGCGTCACCGAATGCAGTTGCAACCAAGCTGTATTTTCACCAAAATTTAACCCCAAGAAATAATCGCCCTGACCAATCGGAATCATTAAACTGAAATACCCATCAAAGGTTGGGCTGGCTTCTATCACCTCTGTCGCGCTTTTGTCTTTTTTTAGGGCGATCACAGTCACCGGATAACGCCTAAAACTCATTTCACTGTGGTTTAGTGTCAAGCGATGCCTGTGCTGGGTGACCAAGGTTAACAACGAAGATAAACTGGCATACCGCAATTCGGCTGGGTAATTCGTTCTCATGTTTTTAAGGTTTTTTTCCATGAAGAACATGCCCCGCTCACGCAGGGAATTCAAGCCTTTTTCAGCATCAAACATCTCAAACACATCCGAGGTGCCAAGGTTCAAGTCAAACTTAAAGGTTTGCAATAAATTCATTTCTTCCATGGTTGGGAAAAACAATAAACGACCTAACTCACCTAATGCCACCTGATGCCGCATGCAAGCGTCTGTGTTAAGGCTGTGTTTAGCTTTCACTTCCTCGGCAAAATTGACCGTGGCTGATTGAATACGGGTTAATACATCATGTTGATCTTGATTGATATTAGAATCACCGTAAATGGGTGACCCCGATTCATCAAAATCAACCACACTTTTGTCTGTGGTCGTGCACAATTGCTCAAGCAAGGCAATATAAGTCACTAGGGTTTGTAAGGTATTTTCATCGCAAACACTGGGGTCCAGTAAACCACTGCGATTACCACGCCAAGCAGGCGTTGATAATGATAATAAATAATGACCTAATAAGGTAATTTGATACGCTGATTTAAAAATAGGGGCCAACTTGGTTTGTGTGGTTCCACTGTAGCCAAGGTCAATTAACAATAAAGTGTCGCCATGCTCCACATTGGCTTCTTTTTTTAAATAACGCATCAGTCGGTCGCGGTATTGCTGAGATCGCTCAATGATTAAATTAATATTGCTTTTCGTTAACATTAATTTAATAAATCGCTGCTGTGGTGAATGGTCATTTTTCATTTGATTTAAAATTTGATGACACTCTTGCTGTGTGAAAAGCAATTGCTTAGCCATGTCTTCATACCTATCCCCCATGATCATTTCTGAGAGATAATTTTCTATGTTTGTGACATCGCAAAAAGAAGCCGCAAATGAAGCAAACCGGCTTATTCTCACGGGTTTAGCATGATCATTGGAATAAAGGGTTTGATAAACCTGATAAGGTAAGTGACCATCACGCAAAAGAAACAATACTTTCACTGGTTTTGACGTGTGAGAGAGCGATTTTACTTTTTCTTGAATATCCGCAGCAAAAGCCACCATGAGTGGCCCAAGCACCGCATACCCCAAGGTGGTTTCTGGGGTGTTTGTGTCTGGCATAAATTGAGATAATAATGTTTTATACGGTGTAAACATCGGCGTTTGCTCACGAATGCGTGCATCAAAGAGTGAGAGGGTGTTCGCCCGTAAACGCGACAATGTTTTAATGGTTTCATGCTGCTGTTTAAAATGAATGGCTGAGACACCGGCCGACCTTGCTGCAATCACATCAGCAACCTCATGGTCGCCGATGTGTAAAATAGTGTTCTTTTTATGCTGAGCCACGCTGTTTTTATGCAAGCCATCTGACTTGCTGGCTCCAAATTCACAAGAAACCAAAACACCATGCAAACAATCAACCACTGACTTTCCTAGGTGATGGCTCAATAAAGCCATGAGTTGTTCTTTTCGTAAGTAAGTGTCGCTCACGATGCTGACTTTTTTATTTAACGCTAAGGCTCGTTTTAGCACGTCAATCATGGGTAAAAAAGGATAGCATAATGCCATTTCTTGTTGAATTTCTTCGTTTGATAGCTGTTGAATATCATCATCCGTCAGCGTCTCGCAAAAAGTTAAATAAATATCTCTTAAATTAACTTCACGTGACCCACGCCTCACCCATTGACGACGCCTTGCAATTTCTTCACATTTCATGCGTAAATCAGCGGTGAAACCCATTTTTTTAAAGGTGGGTTGATGTTGCAGCGCGTAAAAAACATCAATCGGCTTATCAGCATTACGCCAAAGCAGGGTGTCAAAACAATCGAAGGTGATGACATCAAATAAAGACAAAACCGAATCACTGATGTGATCGCATTCACTCGCGTTAATTTGAACCGGAACACGCACCGATGCATGCGTGCTGACTTGATTGCTTGGCTTTAATAAATCAATGGTCTCGGTCATGATGCATTATCCTATACTTCAGTGAGCACTTCCTGAGAAGTCTCCAGTGAATTCGATTTTAAAACAAAACTTGTGTTCTCTAATTTAAATTCACGAACTTTTTTCACCAGCGCATTGATGCGGTTATCATTAATGATGGCTTTATCAATCATCAAAAATTCCACTTTTTCACTTTGATCAGAAAGCATGTGTATCATGAGTGAGTAATCCGTGATAGGGCGTATTTTCCCTTCTTCGTCACTCACAAGCACGGGTTCATGCTCGGTATAAGATTTATGAGGGGAAGCCATCCATTGAATTTGCCACGGCAAAATATCTTGATTTTCATTTAAAAAATCATCCACCAATGCGATGACGCTATGGCTGTCATAATTTTCAAGCCGCATGATTTGTGGCATGTCATGGCATTGAATTCGTTTAGCAATGTCAATGACAGGGTGTTTTTCTTCTTTATCTGCAAGATGCCTAATTAAACGATAAACGTCGTAATCGCATAATTCTCGGTATTCTTTAAATTGGTTTTTTAAAAAATCGTCTTTTAAGCGATCCGGTTGGTTTGTTTTTTTGACTTTCACATTAAATTGATGCACTGCTAACAAAAACCGGCCCAAACGCGTGCTCTTTACTTCACTGAACAATGATTCATTCACTAAACTGGTGGATAACAAGCCTAATAAATCCACTAATAATTTTTCAATGGCGAGCTTTTTAGTTGAATGCCCGATATTTCGCATGATCATGCGCCTCGCCATTAAATAACTTTCAAAAACACCCACGCCTTTTTCAGTGATGCCTAAGTGGGGTTTTCCTTCATGATTCACAATGGCCAAACAATGAATCATCCATCGAAAATCAAACTGGCCGTATCGAACACCGCAAAAATGGCTATCTCGCAATAAATAATCGAGACGATCTGCATCCAATTGTGAAGACACAATGTCTGCTAATAGTTGGTCTTGCACCGGCTGATGCATAATCATTTTAATGATTTCACTGAATTGATCTTCATTCAGTTTTGCCTTAGGGTTCATGGCATTGTAAGCATCAAAAAAGGTTGGCTCGGTGTATTCTGATAAAAAATACGGTGTCCACGCTTCGTGATGAATCAATTTACCATCAAACAAACCTTCAAACGCATGTGAAAATGGGCCGTGGCCAATGTCATGCAATAAACAAGCGATCATGACTAACTGCCTAGACGCCGCTGGCAGCTCTATTTTATGGGCGATTTGCGACCCCACGTAACAACACCCCAGCGAATGATTAAATCGTGTGTGCACCGCACCCGGGAAAATATAATCCGCAAACCCCAATTGCTTAATGTGCCGTAATCGTTGCATGCCCTTACTATCAATAAAGGGTTTGATCCAGCGGTCTTCTTCTTCCGTAAATTGCATGGTTCCATGAACGGGGTCTTTCATGACGTGAAAATGGCTTTTTTTCATTAAGCTTCCTCTTTTTTATCGACGGATTCCTTCATCCAGCGCGTGTTTTGCCTTTCGTACGATGAAGGAATTTTCATGGCTTCACGATATTTTGTCACCGTGCGTCTTGAGATGGTTATGCCCGCTTGCGTTAAATAATTCGTGATTTCATCATCACTATAAGCATGTGTTTTGCTTTCTTCCTGAATGATTTTTTCTATCATGGCTTTCACCGCAATGGAAGATCGCCCTCGCCCTTCCACCGTTCTCACTTGGCTAGGGAAAAAATACTTTAGCTCAAACATGCCACGCGGAGTAGCCATGTATTTTCCGGTAGTGATGCGGGAAATGGTGGATTCATGATAATTAAGGGCCACGGCCACTTCAGATAAATTCATGGGTTTCATGCCATCATGACCGCCTTCAAAAAAATCACCCTGCTTATCCACAATATATTTTGCAACGGCTAATAAGGTGTCGTTGCGTCGCTTCAAACCACCAATCAATACTTTCGCTTCTTTTAGCTGATTGGCTATCGTTTTAAATGATTGATCTCGCGAGTTTTTTTTAATCAGTGATTGGTATTCTTTATTCAACTCCACCCGGTTCAAAAAAGAATGGGCGAGTGTTACCTCCCAATGCCCTTTCACTTTTTTAACGATCAACTCCGGCTCAATGATAGTTTCTTTTAAACCCGCATAAATTTTACCCGGGCTTAAGTGCAATGTTTTAATTAAAGAAAATGCTGAAACAAGGTCTGCTTCATTTAAACCCGTGACCTTCATCATGCTTTTTAAATTCAACTGCTCAACATTCAAACCATCAAAAGAAAGCAATGATTTGGCTGCAACCCAAGCTTCATCGCGATGTTCAAATTGCTCTAACTGATTTAATAAACATTCTTTCGTTGATCTTGCACCCACCCCGGGTGGGTCGAATCCTTGTATGGTTTTTAAAATACTTTCAATTTCACTGAGCTCAGCATGCGATTCTTCTTGAATGGCCGCATGAATGGCATTAACATCCATGGTTAAATACCCATTTTCATCAATGCAATCAATAATCGCTTCCGCAATACTTAAACCACGCTCATTCCATTGACAATCCAGCGTTTGTTTAATCAAATGCTCTCTTAAAGACTCATGGCTCGCGACATTTTCCAAGGCGTCGGTACTGTCTTGTTGGTTATTCGATTTTTTTACTTTTCCATGATATTGATATTCACCCAGATCTTCATCGTCTTCGTTAACGTCTTCTTTTAATTCAAGCAATGGGTTGGTTTCCAACCATGTTTTAACTTGTTGTTTTAATTCAAGGGTCGTGACTTGTAATAAGGTAATGACCTGCTTCAACTGTTGATTCATCAACAATCGTTGATCTAACTTGGTTGTTAACTGCAGTTTATGGCTCATGCTACTCCAACCGTCACGCTCATATGCGGAAACTGGTCACCAAGCTCGCAGCGACTAAACTCCAACCGTCCACCAACACAAAGAATAAAATTTTAAATGGCAATGAAATAATCATGGGGGATAACATCATCATACCAATGGACATTAAAATACTGGCCACGACTAAATCGATAATTAAAAATGGAATGAAAATTAAAAAACCAATTTCAAACGAGGTTTTTAGTTCGCTGGTAATATAAGCGGGTAACACCACTAAAAAAGGATGATCCCCATTTTTAGCGACTGGTGTTTTTGACAATTCATAAAATAGTTTTAAATCGCTCTTGTGTGTCTGTTTTAACATGAATGATTTTAAATCAGCCATGGCATTGCTTAAAGCCACCTCTTCCGTGATTTGCCCCGCTAAATAAGGCTGAACACTCACTGTGTTCACGTGCTCAATGATGGGCCGCATCACAAATAAGGTCATGATTAAAGCCAAGCCAATTAAAATTTGATTGGTTGGAACGTTAGGAATGCCGATGGCTTGCCTTAAGATGGCCAAGACAATAATAATGCGCGTAAACGCCGTGGTGGTAATGAGTAAGGCAGGCAATACCGTTAAGAGGGTCATCAACGCAACAATTTTAACACTCAAACTATAAGTGGTTGCCCCGCCACTTTGATGAGCCACGACTAAAGGAATGTCTTTCAAATCCGCATAGGCAGGGTGGCTCATCAACATCACCGCTAGCACCAGCCCCGCTAAACGCAAGCATCGCTGTAAACTCATACCGGCTCACCTAACACCATGGATTTTTTCTGATAAACATCGTTGAAAGATTCAAGGCTGTCTTCCGAAAGGGTATCCGTGAACGTTTTCAAGGTGGAGATTTGTGAAGGCGTCACGCCCACCAAGACTTTTTGACCCAAGACTTCAATCAATAAAATTTTTTCTTTGCTGCCAAGCGAAAGCATGGCCACGGTTTTGATGGAAGATAAACCCTGCGGACGGCCTTGTTTAAACCGCTTGGCCACGTACAAAAAAGCACATGCCAGGGTTAAGACCAATAATAAGTTAAGCATCACTTGAACGACCATGAAGCCCCCTTTATTCCGTTTTTGCAGCCTGAGGCTGTGGGATGGATGCCAAGCGAACGCAGTATTTTCCATTCACCGTGATAATGTTTCCACGCGAAATTAATTTCCCATTCGCGTAAATGTCGACGGGTTCATCCGCACCCTTATTAAGGTCAATGATGGAATCTTTTGATAAATTGAGTAAATCCCGAATTTTGATTTGCGTACGCCCCACTTCAATCGTTAAGGCAATGGAAACATCATTGATGAAGTCCATGCTTTTATCACCAAACAAGGGTTTGCCTGGCTCACCGCTTGCAACCGCTTCGGTTTGCGTGGGTTCCGTGTTGCCTTCTTTAGTGACATTCTCTTGATTGTTTTCGTCCATGATCACCCCTGTTATATTTGACTGACGACCTTCACCACCATTTTTCCATTCGATTGCCCTGCCACACCACGATAAATTCTCAGGTTATTCAAACACACAAACACTAACGTTGGATCTGAAATGGGTAGAACATCCCCTTCTTTCAAGGCAAGAAAATCCTTCATCTTCACCTTCACATCTTGAATATTGGTTCCGACCGTCACGTAAGAATCCATCACCTCACTCTTAATGGCCTTACGCCAAAAATCTCGCTCTTGGTGCCCATTGCGCCCGGTGGTGGCTGGAATGAGGTTAGCAAAAAAGAATTCACTCACATAAAGAGAAATTTTCCCGGTAAACTCTTCGAAAGAAAGATTGATGTCTGAAAAATAGACATTATCAACATCTTCCATGTTATTCACATTGGAAATAACACGGTTGGTTTTATAATGATCATATTCTATTTTTCCGTATTCTTTGCAAGCATCGCTAAAACAGCTGATGACCAATCGGCTGATTTTTTCACTGGTGATCAAGCCAATTTTTCCGCACCAATTTTCTTCGCCGATCTTCTCTTGCATTTTACCGCCGTAGAGAAGATTAATGGATTGATCTAGCATGGGGTATTCGATGGAGACCAGGGCGTGGCTTTCAGAAGGGTGTAATTTAAACCCCGAATGAATATCACGCTCATGCAATTGCTTGATACACTCGCCAACGACGACCACCGTTGGGGGCTTAGCCTTGACTGTCACCTTTTTTCTAAGGAGAACGGTAAACTTGTTTTCGAGTTCGGTGCAGAAGGTGTCGTAAATGACACTCAGGGCGTGTGTGTTGATGCTGTTAGACCCGTCCCCTTCGGTTTCTGCTGCAGCATCACCAGCCGCGTCATCGCCAGCTTGCTGTGCTGCTTTGAGAATGGCATCAACTTCTTCGGGGGATAAGACGTTACGCTCTTCCATTGAGCTTACTATCCTTTCTTTGTCCTAATTGGTTTATTGTACACCTATTTTCCAAAAAATGACATGCATAAGGGGGGGGCCACCATCACGGCCATTAAGTTAAGGTTTTAAGAACATTAGTTTTATAATGAGGTTCACAAAAACCTCCGCTCGCCTCGTCTTAGGGTTCATTTTCAGCGCTGACTTCGCGGCGCAAAGAACGCGCTACCCTCAGGATTTCCTTTTTTTGCCGTCGCTCAAACGCGCTCCCGGCGCGGTTTCGCTCTGCGGGTTCAAGGCGCGCAGACGGCA
>DASTZQ010000068.1:0-10443 GCA_035764205.1 Gammaproteobacteria bacterium | reverse complement strand
CGGCTTTGATGAATGGCCTGGTGCTTTTGGTTCAAGAAACCCCGACCAACTTTGAGAAATTACATAAGCAATACCGGGCCATCGAAGCGCATGCGCATCAACTAGACGAAGGGCGTCCTTCGCGGCGAAAGTTGGGTGCGGTGATGCGCTCAGCGGGTGCGGCCCTCATTGTGTTGGCTGGGTTTGCTGTGTTAGCGGCGGTGATTTCTTTGTTTGTTTGCCCTGTGTTTTTGCCCGCAACCACCATTTTAATTGCCATGGGGGCGGGGCTTGCCCTCCTTTTTGGCTTGCACATGCGCTCGACAGGGAAGGCTGAGCTTGAGGGGGCGAAGCCAGACCCCGAGGGCTTGCCTCACCGTTTATTGCTTTTTGGGGATGCGCTGAAGGATAAGGTCACGCAAAGAGGGCCTGATAAAATCAGTGTTTTTGAAGATTACCGCCGCCGCTGGTTTCGTTAGCGAACATTCGGTATACTCCCACCCGAGTCAGCTAGACAGTCGCTCCATCGCAAGGTGGGGAGGAAAGTCCGGGCTCCACAGGGTAGAACGCCAGGTAATGCCTGGGCGGCGCAAGCCGACGGACAGTGCCACAGAAAATATACCGCCGCACGCAAGTGTGGTAAGGGTGAAAAGGTGCGGTAAGAGCGCACCGCGGGCTTGGTAACAAGCTTGGCAGGGTAAACCCCGTTCCGGAGTAAGGCCAAATAGGGGCTCAATAGCGCGACCCGCGCTGAGCCCGGGTAGGCTGCTTCAGGTGTTTTGTGAAAAACATCGCAGATAAATGACTGTTCACGACAGAACCCGGCTTATCGGCTGGCTCACTCCTTGCAAATCCCACCTCCTGCGCCCATTTTTTGGGCAGTGGGAGGTTGGAGTTTTTTCTGAATATTGCACGCAAGTGGTAAAAACCGTAGCGTGAGGGAGCTCTGATTTTTTTCGAGCATAAAGACGAGCGCCGAGAGGCGAGTTTTTTTTGCCGGCTGCGCGCTGGGAGCGCGCAGAGCGAAGACTGAGCAGGGAGCGAATTCGAGCGACGGCAAAAAAAGCGAGTCGCGAGGGTAGCGCGTTCTTTGCGCCGCGAAGTCAGCGAGAAAAAAAGCAGAGCGAGTGAGCGCGGAGGTTTTCGTTAATCAGGTTTGCGCTAATCAGGGTTTCATTAATCAGGTTTTCGTGAATTAGAGGGTTACCCCTTAAATACCCCCGTATTTTGCCCAAAAAGTGGGGCGAAGTGTTTTTTTGTGGAAAATTGTGGTATATTTAGAGGGTCGAAAGGCGGTTTTTAGTGTGAGTTAGCGCACTTTCGGGAGGAAGGCCCTAACAAACAAAGAGGATAAACCAGTGTTTCGTGGCATTAACGGGTTAAACATCGATGTAAAGGGTCGCATGGTCATGCCGACCCGCTACCGCGAGCGTTTGCAACTCGATAGCCACAACACCGTTATCCTCACCATCGACACCGAAGAACGCTGCTTATTGCTTTACCCTCAACCTGAGTGGGAAGTGATTGAAGGGAAATTAGCCGGGCTGCCTAGTTTTAATCCATCAGCCCGCCGTATTCAACGGCTCTTGATTGGCCATGCCACTGAGCTTGAAGTGGACACTCAGGGCAGAATTTTATTGCCGCCCCTCTTGCGCGATTACGCAGGAATCAGTAAAAAGGCGGTGTTGGTTGGGCAGGGTCGTAAATTTGAATTGTGGGATGAGGCGCATTGGGAAGCAAGAAGGGGTGATTGGCTACGTGAAGAATTAAACGCAGACGATTCCACTTTGCCCGATGAAGTAAAATCAATTTCATTGTGATGTTTGAATCAATGAGGTTTTAACAATGGTAGCGTGTCGAATGGTTGAAAAAATGCAAGCTCATATTCCCGTGCTTCTGCTTGAAGCGGTGGAAGGGCTTGTGCAATCACCGAATGGCATTTACATCGATGCCACCTTCGGTCGAGGCAGCCATTCTGCAGCCATCTTAAAAAAATTAAGTGCACAGGGTCGTTTAATTGCCTTCGATAAAGACCCTGAGGCCATCGCGCATGCCAATCAAACGATAAAAGATTCACGTTTTTCCATTCATCATGCTTCGTTTGCAAATTTAAATGCGGTGTTAACGCGTTTAAATTGCTTGGGGCAGGTGGAAGGCATTTTATTCGACCTCGGTGTGTCTTCTCCGCAACTAGACACCCCTGAGCGCGGGTTTAGCTTCGTCCGGGAGGGCAGGCTTGATATGCGTATGGACACGAGCCAAGGAACCGACGCCATGCAGTGGCTCGCGTCTATCGCAGAGCAAGACCTTGCCGATGTGCTGTGGCAATACGGTGAGGAAAAATATGCTCGCCGTATTGCTCGAGCCATCGTGACTGCGCGTGCCACGGCACCCATCACCACCACACTGCAATTGGCCGAGGTGGTCACGCGTGCCGTGCCAGTGAAAAATTACCAGGACAAGCATGTTGCAACGCGTAGTTTTCAAGCCATACGCATTGCGGTCAATCAGGAATTGGCTGACCTTGAAGCGGCGCTGCCTCAAGCCTTAAGTGCTTTGAAGGTGGGTGGTCGTTTCGCGGTGATTAGCTTTCACTCACTCGAAGATCGTATCGTGAAGCAATTTGTGCGTTTGCACGAGAAGGGCGTTGAGCTGCCTCGTGGGTTGCCTATCAAACACACGCATGCTTTCGGCGGTCAATTAAAATCCGTGGGTAAAGCCATCAAACCCAGCCCGGCTGAATTGAATTTAAACCCAAGGGCACGTAGTGCCATTTTACGCATAGCGGAGAAACAATCATGAATGCGGCTGCGCGATTAGCTCACCAAGGGGCTTTATCCCGACATCTCGTGTTGGTTCACTTACTCACACGCCAACAATTTGTGCTGATGAGCATGGTGATGGCGATTTTGTTGTCGGCTATTTCTATTATTTACGTCACGCACGTGTCTCGTGTGCTTTATGCGGGTTATCAGCATGAATTAAGTGAACGCAATCACATGCACATTGAGCGTGGCCAATTATTATTAGAGCGCGGCGCATGGATGATGCAAGCGCGCATTCAGCAAATTGCTGAAAACAAACTAGGAATGACCATTCCTGACCATAAATCTGTGGTGATAGTGCACGAGTGAGCAACCAACATCAGCCTGTTTTCATTCCTTGGCGTTATTACCTTATCATCGCCATCATCGCGACTGCCGTTCTCGGTTTAGTGTGGCGCGTCATTGATTTAGCGATTTTCGACCAGCATTTTTTGCGCCACCAAGGCGATGAGCGCTTTTTGCGTGAAGTCAGAACCCCTGCGTTTCGCGGCATGATACTCGATAGAAATGGCTTTCCCTTAGCTATTAGCACGCGTGTTTATTCGGCTTGGTATAATCCGCAAACATTCAATGCCTCGAATAAAGAACTCAAAGCCTTAGCAAAATGCATAGACATGAAGCCTGCTGAATTACAGGCTTTGGTGAAGCGCAATCAAAAAACCAAACGTGAATTCATTTATATTAAACGCAGCTTGTCGCCGGAAGTCGCGGCGAACATTAAAACTTTAAATATTGCCGGTGTTTACACCCAAGAAGAGTATCGCCGTTTTTACCCAGAAGGTGAGGTCACCTCTCACGTGGTTGGGTTTACGAATGTCGACGATCACGGTCAAGAAGGCTTAGAATTAGGCTATAACAATTGGTTGCAAGGCGAGCAAGGCAAAAAATGGGTGATCAAAGATCGTTTGGGTCGCATTATTTCTGACGTGCAATTGGTGCAAGAACAAAAACCCGGGCGTGATTTAACACTCAGCATTGATAGACGCATTCAATATTTGGCTTATCGCGAGTTGCTAAAAGGGGTTGTGGATAATCAAGCCGTTTCAGGGACGGTGGTGGTGCTTGATGCAAAAACCGGCGAAATTTTAGCAATGGTGAATCAGCCTTCGTTTAACCCCAATAATCGCCCGGATGGCCACATGAGTGATCACTACCGCAACCGTGCGGTCACGGATACCTTCGAGCCAGGTTCAACCATTAAACCTTTCAGTGTGGCGAGCGCCCTCGATAGCGGCCATTTTAAACCCAACACTTTGATTGATACTTCGCCAGGCTGGATACGCGTGGGTCGGAATGTCGTCATGGATCACGAGCGTCAGGGCGTGTTAACCGTGACGCAAGTGTTACAAAAATCCAGTAACGTGGGTGTGACCAAGATGGTGTTATCTTTGCCCGCCAATCAACTCTGGAATGAGTTACATCATATGGGCTTTGGTGAGCCAACCGGCATTGCCTTTCCCGGCGAGCAAGACGGTTCTTTGGTGAAGCACGACCCTTGGGGGCAGTTTGTGTTGGCCACCATGGCTTTTGGTTACGGGATTTCAGCCACGCCTTTGCAATTGGCCCGCGCTTATATTGCCATTGCGAATGACGGTGTGCTTTTGCCTGTGTCTTTATTAAAGCTGGATACGCCGCCAACGGGCGTGCAGGTCATGAATAAAAACCGTTCGCATGAATTATTAGCCATGTTAGAAACGGTGGTGCAAAAGGGTGGGACGGCTGAGGCGGCTTCGGTGCCGGGGTATCGCGTTGCCGGTAAAACAGGCACGGCGAAATTAGCCGGCCCGCATGGGTATTTACAGCATCATTATACGTCAACTTTCATAGGCATTGCGCCGGTCACCAACCCGCGTTTGGTGGTCGCTGTGATCATCCACGACCCGCAAGGCAAGCAATATTACGGCGGGCAGGTGTCTGGCCCCGTGTTTAGCCGTATTATGGAGGGCACGCTGCGCATTTTAGACATTCCGCCCGATGAAATGCCGGCGTCAACTCAAAAATAGTCCGTGCACTTCTGCTAGAATTTGTTACCATTTCCTTTGGTTTTCTCGAGTTTGACACACAATATGCGCATACCTTTTTCAACGTGGTTAGCCCCTGTGCCACCCCATGCGGCTTGGCCGACGGTGGTTGGCGATTTACGCCAAGACAGCCGGGCGGTGAAGCCTGGCGATGTTTTCATTGCCATTCAAGGCACCCATCAAGATGGCCGGGCTTATATTCCCGCTGCCATTGCGAAAGGCGCGGCCGCTATTTTAATCGAAGGCCCCGAAGGCACCACGCTTGAGAGCGGTGTGCCTGTCATCAGCGTTCCCCATTTAAAAGCCAGATTAGCCTCATTGGCGGCCGCGTTTTACGGTGAGCCGGCTAAAGCACTCCCTTTAATTGGCGTGACGGGCACGAACGGCAAAACCTCGTGTTCGCATTTTGTGGCGGAAGCTTTGCATGCCTTGGGCGAGCCTTGTGGTTTGATGGGCACTTTGGGTTCAGGGTTTTACGGTGCCTTGGGTGAGCCTGGTCTCACCACGCCTGAGGCTTGTGGGTTGCAAGCCTTGTTGCGCCAGTTTGTGGATCAAGGCGCAAAAGCCGTTGCCATGGAAGTGTCTTCGCACAGCATAGCTCAAGGCCGCATTGACGGCCTTCAGTTTGAAACGGCTTTATTTACGAATTTAACGCAAGACCACCTCGATTATCACGGCGACATGCAAACCTATGCCAGCGTGAAATACCGTTTTTTGGCGGAATGGCCGAATAAAAATGTCGTCATTAATGTTGAAGGTGCCTATGGTCTCAGGTTTGCGAATGAACTCGCGAAACAGCGTTTGATTTATGCAACGGCAGTGAATCGCCCGGCTAATCTGCATGCATCTTTGCGTTTAACTTACACGGAAGATGTTACTTTAAGCATTCATGGTGTGCATGCGCGCGTGATCAGCCCATTTGGTGAAGGCGAATTAACCCTGCCTTTAATCGGCGAATTTAATTTAAGCAATGTGCTCTTGGTGTTAAACGCCTTGTGTTTGCACGGCCTGCCTTTTGATAAGGTGTTGACCGGTTTATCCAAGCTAACCCCCGTGCCTGGGCGCATGCAAACCTTGGCTTTGCCAGGTCGCCCTTTGGTCGTGGTGGATTATGCGCACACGCCTGATGCCCTCGATAAAGTGCTTTCTGCGCTAAGGCAACACACGCAAGGCAAGTTGGTGTGTGTGTTTGGTTGCGGGGGTGATCGCGACCCTTTAAAACGCCCCTTGATGGCAGAAGCGGTGGAGCGCTGGGCCGACCACATTATTGTCACCAATGATAACCCTCGTCACGAAGCGGGCGAAGCCATTGCTGAGGCAATCATGGCGGGTTTTAAGCGCAAAGATGGCGTGTCTGTGTTGCTCAATCGTTCTAAAGCGATAGAGAAAAGTATACAATACGCAGGAGTGGGTGATTGCGTTTTAATTGCAGGCAAAGGTGCCGAACGGTATCAACAAGTGGGTGATGAAAAAATCCCCTTTGATGATGTTCACGAGGCCAGGCATTATTTAGGGAGCATTTGAATGTTATTATGGCTGAGTGAATGGTTATCTCAATATTTTCGTTTTTTTCACGTGTTTCAATACCTCACCTTGCGTGCCATTTTAGGCACCTTAACCTCACTCGTCATCGCCTTGCTGTTTGGCCCTTGCATCATTCGCCAGCTTAGCAAATTGCGTGCAGGGCAAGTGGTTCGCAACGACGGCCCGCAAAGCCACTTAAGCAAAGCAGGCACGCCAACCATGGGCGGTATGTTGGTGATTATTGCGGTGGTCTTAAGCACGTTGTTGTGGAGCGACCTTTCTAACCATTATGTTTGGTTATTAATGGGCATCACCTTGGGTTTTGGTGCCATTGGTTATTGGGATGATTACCTCAAAATTGTTTTAAAGCACAGCCGGGGCATGCCGGCGCGTCAAAAATATTTTTTTCAATCGGTGCTGGGCTTGGGTGCTGCCATTTATCTTTATTGCCATGCAAGTTTGCCTGTTGAAACAGAATTGGTTTTCCCTTTCTTTAAAAATGCGTCGTTTGCGCTCGGGCCTTTATTTATAGTGTTAGTGTATTTTGTGGTGGTTGGGTCTAGCAATGCCGTGAATTTAACCGACGGCCTCGATGGCTTGGCCATTATGCCTTCCGTCATGATTAGCGGTGCTTTGGGCGTGTTTGCTTATGTGACTGGCAACATCCAATATTCAACCTATTTAGCCATTCCTTACGTGCCAGGCGCAGGTGAAATTGTTGTGTTTTCTGGGGCATTGGTTGGCGCGGGGTTGGGGTTTTTATGGTTTAACACGTATCCAGCCATGGTGTTCATGGGCGATGTGGGTTCGCTCGCCATTGGCGCGGCCTTGGGTTTAATGGCCGTGATTGTACGCCAAGAAATTGTGTTTTTTGTCATGAGTGGTATTTTTGTTTTAGAAACCGTCTCTGTGATTTTGCAAGTGGCTTCTTTTAAGCTCACGGGCAAGCGCATTTTTAAAATGGCGCCTATTCATCATCATTTTGAATTAAAAGGGTGGCCCGAGCCGCGCGTGATTGTGCGTTTCTGGATCATCACGTTCGTCTTGGTGTTATTTGGTTTGGCAACCCTTAAACTTCGGTAGAGTCATGCTAACAATGAATTCATTAAATTATGTCGTGATTGGTTTGGGGGTGACAGGCTTATCTTGTGCGCGCTATTTGCAGCGCCAAGGTTGCCGTTTTTCTGTGATGGATACGCGTGAAAACGCACCGAATGCGGCAAGTTTTGCTGCGGATTTTCCAGGTGTGTCTTTAACCTTGGGTGCTTACGACACCGAGCGCTTGCATCAGGCTGATGTCATTGTTTTAAGCCCAGGCATTGCGTTAAGCACGCCGGAAATTCAAGCAGAAATAAAACGCGGTGCGAAAGTGGTCGGTGACATTGAGTTGTTTGCTGAAGCCGTGAAAGCGCCTGTCATTGCTATCACGGGCACCAATGCAAAAAGCACGGTGACCACGTTAGTGGGTTTAATGATGGAAGCCGCGGGTTATCAAACGGCGGTTGGTGGTAATTTAGGCGTGCCTGCGCTTGATTTACTGGCAAGCGAAAAGCCAGCCGATGTTTATGTGTTAGAGCTCTCCAGTTTTCAACTGGAAACCACGACGTCCTTGCGCCCCGCCGTTGCTGCGCTCTTAAACATTACCCCCGATCACCTCGACCGCCATGAAACCTATGAAGCCTATCAAGCCGCAAAACACCGCGTTTTTTTAGGCGCGGCACAAGCCGTTTGTTATTTAGATGACGCGCTCACGCATGCAAAAACCACGCCGACAACCTTCTTTACCATGCAAACGCCTAAAGCGCGGCAGTTTGGTTTGGCGAAACACCAAGATCAACTTTACCTTGCAGAAGGCAGCACTTTATTAATGCCGGTGAGTGGGCTCCCCGTGATAGGCAAGCATTATCAAGCCAATGCCTTGGCGGCTTTAGCCATAGGCCATGCCTTTGGTTTAAAGAGGGAACCCCTGTTGCACGTGCTTAAAACCTTTCAGGGCTTGCCCCACCGTTGTCAGTGGGTGAGGGAGCGTGAAGGCGTGCGTTGGTATAACGACTCCAAGGGCACAAATGTTGGGGCCTCGCAAGCAGCCATTGAAGGCGTGGGTGCAACCATCACCGGTAAATTAATTTTAATTGCGGGCGGCGTGGGTAAAGGCGCTGATTTTAGCGGCATGTTGCCAGCCATGAGCGCTTACGTGAGGCACGTGGTGTTAATGGGTGAAGCAGCGGATGAGATTGCTGCGGTGGTTCAAAACCATTTGCCTTATACTTTAGTGAATTCCATGGAAGCCGCGGTGATGGAAGCTGATCGTGTGGCTAAACCCGGCGATTGCGTTTTATTATCACCCGCGTGCGCCAGTTTTGATATGTTTCAAAATTACGAGCATCGCGGCAACGTATTCACTGAGATTGTCGCTAAGCTTTAAGGGAAAGGACACATGCGTTCATATTCAAGCACAAGAACCGCGCTGCCGCCTGCGCCTTACGACAAATGGTTTGTTGCGGCTTTATTGGCCGTGGTGTGTTTTGGTTTATTAATGATGACCTCCGCTTCCATCGTTATTTCAGACAAACAACTGCATCAACCCTTTTATTATTTAATGAAGCAATTGGTTTATTTAACGCTTGGGGTTTTCATAGGCAGTTTCATTGTCAAAATTGAAATCGAGCGCTGGGAAAAAGTCAGTGGTTATTTATTGGTGGGTGTCATGCTTGCCTTGGCTTTGGTTTTAATTCCTGGCCTTGGGCATTCTGTGAATGGCAGCTCGCGCTGGATAGGCATAGGCCCTTTGGGGTTTCAGGTGTCAGAGCTCACGAAATTTATCATTGTGGTTTACATGGCGGGTTATTTGGTGCGGCGCCACCATGAAATTCAAACCGAGCAAAGTGGTT
Organism: Gammaproteobacteria bacterium; assembly: GCA_035764205.1. Classification (GTDB taxonomy): domain Bacteria; phylum Pseudomonadota; class Gammaproteobacteria; order DSM-16500; family DSM-16500; genus Aquicella. The sequence goes on along the minus strand of DASTZQ010000068.1, from coordinate 1,203 downwards.
TTATTAAACCCATGGTGATCCTCGGCTTGATTGCTGTTTTATTATTAAAAGAACCGGATTTTGGCGCAACGGTCGTCGTTACCACCACCGCCTTGGGCATGATGTTTTTGGGCGGCATGCGCCTTAAGCATTTTGGTGTTTTATTTTCTTTGGTGTTGGCCGCGTTGGCCGTGATCGCCATTTCTGCGCCTTATCGCATTGCGAGGCTCACCACTTTTTTAAACCCGTGGGACAGGCCGTTTGATTCCGGTTATCAACTCACGCAATCCCTCATTGCTTTTGGGCGGGGTGGGTGGTTTGGGGTTGGCCTTGGAAAAAGCATACAAAAAATGTTTTACCTGCCTGAAGCGCACACGGATTTTCTGTTTGCCGTGATTGCCGAAGAATTGGGTGTGATAGGCATGATTGCCGTCATGGCTTTATTCTTTTTGTTGGTTTATCGCATTTTCATGATGGGCCGCATGGCGCAACGTCAGGGCTCGCATTTTGCAGGTTTGATGGCTTATGGGTTTGGCTTATGGATAGCCATACAGTTTATTGTGAGCATTGGGGTTAATTCTGGGATATTGCCGACGAAAGGGTTAACATTGCCTTTAATGAGTTACGGCGGTAGCAGTGTGCTCGTGAATTGCATTGTGATGGCTGTTCTTTTGCGCATTGATCATGAAAATCGATTAACCGAATTAGGGCTAAGATGACGACACTCAAGAAGGTAGTAATCATAGCGGGTGGCACGGGTGGGCATGTTTTCCCGGGGCTGGCTGTTGCGAATGTGATGCGCGCGAAAGGCGTTGAGGTGCATTGGTTGGGCACGGCTAAGGGCATAGAATCCAAATTGGTGCCTGAGGCTAACATTCCCTTTCATGAAATCACCATCAGCGGTTTGCGTGGGAAGGGTTTTTTCAGTTGGTTGTTGGCGCCGTTTCGTGCGGTTTACGCCATTATTCAATCCTATTTGCACATACGCGAGCAAAAGCCCGATTTGGTTTTGGGGCTCGGGGGCTTTGTCAGCGGCCCGGGTGGGGTAGCGGCGTGGTTGGCTGGCTGCCCTTTAGTCATACACGAACAAAATGCAAAGCCCGGGCTAACCAACCGGTGGTTGTTGCCTTTGGCAAAGCGAGTCTTGCAAGGGTTTCCAAATACCTTTCCCGATGGCCCCAAGGTGTTTACGGTTGGCAACCCCGTTAGGCCTGAAATTGAAGC
>DASTZQ010000067.1:0-2571 GCA_035764205.1 Gammaproteobacteria bacterium | reverse complement strand
GTGTTATGCAATCCAGGCTATTTGTTCAGCAGTATGAACCGGGACCATTATTTGACAACAATACACTGGTAAAGATTATTTCTTATCTTAACCCAGAAGATGTCGCTCACTTAAGGCTTCTTAATAAACACTTTTCTCAGGCGTTACAAGGAAATGCTTACTGGAAAGCTGAGACAAAACGTCATTTTCATGCTGATTATAAAAAATTTAAAAACCGGCCAAGCGTGGATTGGTTTTCGTTGTTTAAGCACTTGTACGATCTTCGTTACCGAGACCTTCCCGCGCGAATGATAAAAATAAGCTCATTGGTGCGCTCGGGTGATATTTTAGCATTAAACCAATTAAATTTGGTTTATGATGTTTTGTTTTTGAAAGGTGATAAGTATGGCTATTTGTGGCAGGTGATAGCCAGCACCCGAAACCAACCCTTGATGGATTATTTTTTCAAGAAATTGGTGGAGCCACGTTACGATATTCACGACGACAAAAATAAAATATTTATTTTATTTTCTATAGCCGTTTCTTTTAACCAGGTAGCATTTGTTCGTCAGCATCGGTCGGATGTTAGTGATGCCGTTGATCCGGATTTGATTTTGCGCTTCATGCCTTTTTTGCATAATGCGGCTCAGTATGGGCATGTTGATGTTATTCATTCGCTCGTTGATTCTGGTTCTGATGTCAATTCCTCGTGGTTCGGTAACGGACCGTCGCTCGAGTTTGCGGTTAGGTCAGGGCGTGCTAATGCGGTTGAAGCGCTTTTTGGTCGGGGTGCAAGCAAAGAAAATTTACAATCTTTTCGTTTTCTTAATTTAGCAGCTCAAAGCGGAGATTATCGCACTTTTAAGGTCATCGCAGAAACCGGCGTCAGTTTTTATACCTTGCATTATGATGGATCGACCTTGCTTCATTCCGCGGTTCGCGGTCGAAACATTAAAATTGTTAATGCTATTTTTGACAAGATTAAAGATGTCGATGTTGATGCAGTTGATAAATTGGGTCAAACGCCTTTGCATTTGGCGGCTGAATATGGGTGTGTTGATATTTTTAATCAATTATTACTTTCTGGGGCCTCGATATTAAAAACAACGTATAATGGGGATTCGGTCTTGCATTGTGCTGCAAAGGGAAGGGAGCCCGCGATTGTTGGTTTGATTATGGATAAAAATATTTTTGATATTAACATGAAAAACTTAGCAGGGGAAACGCCGCTGCATCGTGTTTTTTTGTGTGAGTATAAGTTTGATCATAGTGTGACGGATATTCTTATTGGCGCTAGAGCGGATGTTCATGCGATGACTCATCCTTTAAATGAAGGTTCTAGAGGAAGAGAAACGCCTTTGCATTACGCTGTTAATTTTTCGGATAGTGTTGGCGTTGAAAAACTGTTAAGGGCACATGCAAATGTTAATGCGGCTTCACTGAAGGGAAAAACCCCAATTTTTTATGCCGTAGATAATGTCGAAAATCACACAAAAGCGACTATTTTTAATAAGCTTGTTGAAGCGCGTGCAAACATTAATATTAAAATAGAGCCCGATGAAGATGATGATGATTCAGATGAAGATCAAGCCTCTGCGAATAGAGTGCAGCAAAAAATAGACCAAAGGTCAGTTTTATCGGTGGGGTTGTTTGCAACACCAGCGGAAGCTGCAGAAAAACGCCCATCGAATGGGTGTGATTCGCCCTCCAAGCGGCAGAAGAAATAGCGCGTTTTTTCTGCCAAGCTTATTGAATGTAGGGCCCAATGATAACCGGCGTGCCGTGGTAGGCGTTGGTTTTATTGGGCGCTTCCACAAAGTGATACCTTAACCATTTTGCATCGCTCACGTGCACGCGCACGCAGCCGTGGCTTATGTTGCTGGATTGCACATCGTCAGAGCCGTGTATGGCCTGCCCGCCGGCGAAGAACATGCAATAAGGCATGGGTGCACCGCCGGTCGGGCTTGGGTATTTGCTGGAGACGCATTGTTCATTCCCTAAAGAATAAATTCTGAAGTGTCCAACTTGGGTGCGGCAGTTTCCTGTTTCACCGCGACAGTCATTGGCGCCGGTGGTGGCAATGCCCCAGCGTATGAGTTTGCCTTCTTTGTTGTAAGCCCCGTAGAAATGATAAGCCGGGTCGACGTAAATGGCTTTTTCGTGGTGGGTGTTGATGTAAGCGGGCAGGGGTGCATCGGTGGTATCAAACGGCGAGCCGGAAATAATGGCGGCGTGCGCGCTTAAGGGGATGATGACTGTGATGAGGTATTTTTTCAGCATCTTAATATAGTATCGCGTGTGATGTGGTTTGCAAGTGCAATGAGGTGGTTAACTGTGTGCATGCCGGTCGTTTGCCTCCCCCACTGCCATTAAGTTAAGGCTTGGGAAAGGAAAGCCTGCGCGTTAAGTCATGTGCAAAAAAGCCTACGCACCGGCTCGGCACTGACACTCGCTAATGAAAGGCCGCAGGCCGAAAGTTCAAGAGCCCCGGCTTAGGAGGCGTTTTTTGCCTCCGCGGGCCGGGGTTACGTGAACACGGGGGAAAAGCGCCGTAGGCGCGTGAGTCATTCAGCACAATCCTCACGCACCTGC
>DASTZQ010000066.1:0-30481 GCA_035764205.1 Gammaproteobacteria bacterium | reverse complement strand
CCATTATTTGGATTGGGAGCAAAAGATTCAAGACAAAAAGTCCAAAAAAGTGTTTCTTCGTATTTTCATTGATCATCTTAACGAAAAAATAAAAAAAGCATTGTTTGAGGAGCGTGATGAACAAGCGTTTAATCTTCTTGTTTCTGACATAAACACTAAAACACATTTTTTGACAAATCAAAAAAGCGCTCGAAAAGAGGTTCGCCGCGGGATAATGGCGAATGTTGATGCCTTGAGTGAGGCATTAAAGAAGCGAAATGATTTGCAATATTGGGAATTTGTGTTGGGCAGAGTCAGGCAGCTGGTTGAGCTTTCTATTCTTGCAAAAAAACCTAAGGCGGGTAAAGAAAAAACAGCGAAATTAAAGTTGTTAAGTTTGATACCTGAATTGGAAAATAAAATTCAGGCTTTGCAAGCCGAGGGTGCGTTGAGTCAAGCAACTAAGGCGTTGTTTCCTAGTATTCGTGAATTAACTCACGAAAAGGCGTCAGAGGATAAAATTGAGCAAGTGATAAGTAAGCATTTATTGGAAAAGCCAACAGTGGGAGCAGAGCAAGGTGAGTTAAGGCATTTTTTATCAAGCACGCTGAGTGCTGCTGAGCGTACTTCGCTTAAAAAGAATTTATCTGCCGAGATCAGTGTGTGGTCTAAAATATATAAACCGGAAGAGGCGGATGGTGCGCCGTTGATCATCGATAGAATCAAAGAGAGCTATGATTTGTATTTGCAGGATCAGTCACAGGTGTGTGTTTTGTTTGAGATATTAAGAACCAGTGAAAGTGGTAGGGTGAATGTTGATACGGGAACGTGGAAGGATTTTGTGGGCGCCATGGAGCGTGGGAATTATTTAAAGACATACACAGAAAAGCCATTCTTTTTATTTTCGAGAAAAAAAGCGCCAGCGAAATTACTGGAAAATGAGGGGTTGCCATTAAGCTTCATTAGGCCGAATTAACCATAAGAAAGCTGGCGCTGTTGTAGGTGCTGTCTTTACCGGTGGTTTATGCAGCCGCTTGTGGGCGATGCGATTTTTTCGGGTGTTTTCTTTTTTCAATAGAGACATCCACCCGAATGTTTAGGCCGTCACGATCGACCAAATCTTGTAGTGCTAAGCGAACGAATTGTTCTTTTGAATAGCCTAAGGTGTCTGCGTATTTTGCGGCGAGCTTGGGGCTAATGGATTTTCGATCGTGTTCGATATCACACAAATGCTGTTTGGTGATGTTGAGTTTCTCAGCAAACGCGACTTGCGTTATTTCATCGGCTTGTCGAATGGCCCATATTAATCGCCCGAGGGTTAATTGCCCCCCAGTGATTTTCTTGAAGTGCTCAAGTGTGTTTTGTGTCATTTTGCTTTTAATAGTCATGCTTATTGACCTCCTGAATTTCAACAAAACTGATGACGCCTGATTTAATGATGTAGATTGCGCGATAGGCAATGTTTAGGCGTATCGAGCGTTGACCTGCTCTTTTTCCTTTGAGTGGCTCATCGTGGTAGCCTTTGGTTTTTCTAACTTCGCTTAAACCACGTTCGCCAACATCTTCAATCCATGCTTCAAGTTTGATCGCAATAGCCAGCGGGATTTTTCTCAAGTCTTTATCTGCTTTAGCAGACAGCCGAACGCTAAAAATGTCTGTCATTTATCCTCCACTGTACACAAATAATGTGTACTTGTCAATGGCCGTTTTTGGGTGTGTGATTGAGGAGCCTGATTGGGTGGTGATTTTTTTGGGTCAAGCGGGGATCATGAGCCCAGAGGGGGGTGAAGAATCAAAACCCCCTCCCCATTGACCGGGGAGGGTGAAAGCAGGGGGTTTTAAGCAGCTAACTTTTTAACGTGGGCAGTTAAGCGGCTTTTGTGGCGCGCGGCTTTATTTTTGTGAATAATGCCTTTGCTGACCATGCGGTCGATCATGGGGGTGGCGGATTGCAAAGCGGCTTGTGCGGCTGTTGCATCACCGGTTTCGATGGCTCCTAACACTTTTTTGATGCTGGTGCGGAACATGGAACGCATGCTCGCATTGTGTCGCCGACTTTTTTCAGCTTGGCGAACGCGTTTTTTTGCTTGCTTAGAATTAGCCAAGGTAATCTCCAAATACTTTGTTGAAAGGTTCAATTCAAGATTGCGTAATATGCCAACTTCCTGCAAGGAAGTCAATTAAAACTCCCCCTCCAGGCTGCCTTTTAGCCTGGAGGGGGTTGGGGGGAGGCTTAAAACGGTGCCCCACAGGGCTGGCTAGGTTGGGGGGGGCTTAAAGCACCCCTCCCCGACCCTCCCCATCTTCGCAAAAAACGCTCGATAGGGAGGGAGCCTTCTGCGCTCCTTTTTGCTCAAATTAAAGTCAATTACTCCGTGAGCTTTTAAGCTTTTCATGCACACTGCGACTTAGTAAGCTCCCTCCCTAAGCCTGTTTTTTAGGCTTGGGGAGGGTCGGGGAGGGGTATCCTTAACCCTCATAACCGAGGTAAACTACCCCCTTCATCAACCACCCGAGCGCCACATGAGTAAAAGCCTAGTCAAATCCACCTCTGTCGTCATCACCATGACCATGATCTCCCGCGTTTTTGGCTTCATCCGAGACACCGTCACCGCCAACATCTTCGGCGCCGGTGCCGCCTTCGATGCCTTCTCGGTGGCTTTTAAAATCCCCAATTTCATGCGCCGCCTCTTTGCCGAGGGGTCTTTTTCCCAAGCCTTCGTCCCCGTGCTCTCCGAATACCAAAAACGCAAAGAACACGAAGACATTCAACGCTTTATCAACGCCATGTCCGGCACCTTGGGCGTGGTGCTCTTAGGTGTCACCTTATTGGGTGTTTTGGGCGCCCCTTGGGTCGTGCGTTTATTCGCCCCGGGCTTTGCCACCAGCGGCGACCGCTTCGATTTGGCCGTCAGCATGCTGCGCATCACCTTCCCTTACTTGCTCCTGGTCTCGCTCACCGCCTTCTCAGGCGCCATTTTAAACACCTACAGCCGCTTTTGGGTGGCCGCCTTCACGCCCGTGTTTTTAAACCTCACCATGATCGCGACCGCCCTCTGGCTTTCTCCCCACATGCACATCCCCATTATCGGCCTCGCCTGGGGGGTGTTTATCGCCGGTGCCGTCCAATTATTATTCCAATGGCCTTTTTTAAGGCAGCTCCACCTTCTCCCCAAGCCCCAGGTCAATTTCAAAGACCCAGGCGTCCGGCGGGTGTTAAAACTCATGGTGCCGGCTTTGTTCGGGGTGTCGGTTGGGCAAGTCAATTTATTGATAGACACCTTGTTCGCCTCCTTGCTGGCGGTGGGCAGTGTCTCTTGGCTTTATTATTCTGACCGCTTGATGGAATTCCCGCTGGGGGTGTTTGGGGTTGCCATTTCCACCGTCATTTTGCCCCACTTATCGCGCCACCATGCAGCCGCTTCCGACCGTGATTTTTCTTTAACCCTGGATTGGGCCTTGCGCGCGGTTTTGATCATTGGCATTCCTGCGGCCATGGTGCTCGCCGTTTTATCCGGCCCGATGTTAAGCACCTTATTTCAATACGGGCATTTTAAAGCCCACGATGTTTTAATGGCGCGTCAGAGCTTAACGGCCTTTGCGATAGGCATTACGCCTTTCATGCTCGTTAAAATTTTAGCGGCGGGTTTTTATGCGAAACAAGATTTACGAACACCGGTTCGCATTGGTGTGATCGCCATGGTTGCAAATGCCATTTTTAATGTTAGCCTCATTGGGCCTTTGGCGCATGCGGGCATTGCGCTTTCCACCTCGCTTGCTGCTTTAATTAACTCGGGTTGTTTATTTTATTATTTACGACGACGTTCGCTTTATGCCCCGCGCAATGGTTGGTTGGCTTTTTCTTTGCGTTTATTGTTTGCCAATGTGATTTTAATGATTTGGTTATGGGCGGGTGCGGGCAGCTTAGACCACTGGTTAACGAGTGGGGCGGTTTGGCGCTTTACGCATTTAATTGGGTTGTTAAGTTCGGCCGTGTTGTTATATTTTGCGTCTTTGTGGTTGATAGGCATACGCGTGCACGACTTATTAATGCCACCGCAAACAGCTTAATTATTCTGGCATGGGCGCGGGTTCTTGGCCGCTGGTTTTTTTGGCCCCGGCCATCAAGGCAAATTTTTCGGTTTTCCCTTTGAGGGCTTGTGTGGCATAGGCGATGTCTTTTTCATCGCTGCTCAGCTTTTTGACGTTGCTGAGCAATTTAACGAGTTTGTCGTCTATGGGTTTGATTTTGGCTAAGAAGGTGGCCTTATTAGCCGTTTCAGTGCTGCTTGAGAAGGTTTTAATTTCTGTTTTTAATTCCGTGATGAGCGTGTTGCATTCACTTAAATAAGTGGTGCGTTTTTTTGTGAGTTGCTCAAGCTGGCTTTCTTTTGTTTTGAGTTCGTTGTCCAGCTCAGGGAAAAATTGCGCGGTGTTTTTGCTGATTTCTATGCTTTCAAGGTCAATTTTAATGGCTTCCATGGTGGCATTGGCTTGTTTTTCAAAGGTGGTGGCAATGGTGTCAAGGTCGGATTTGATTTTAGCGGCTTTCACGTCGGTGACAATGACATCGGCCAAGTCGGTCATTTGATGGGTGGCGGTTTTGCCAGCTTGATAAAGGGCAACAATGATGTCGCGCGTGCTCATGCCTTTTTTGCGCATGCCCGTTGCGATGTTTTCAACCGATGTGTCGTTTTCAGCCATAATGTCTCATTATAACACGGAAAGCTTAAGCAAATGTTAACTGCGCCGTGGATAAAGCCTCAGTGGGGTTGGCCTTGTGGGTGATGTAAATGGGCGCGAACAGGCTGGCTTGCACGAAGTCGATCAGGCCTTGTTTTAAGAGCTCCAGCATGCCCAAAAAGGTAACAACCACGCCCAGCTTGCCTTCTTCCAGGTTAAAAAGGTGGGTGAATTCCACGTGTTCTTGGCTTTGTAACTGGTCGAGGATGTGGGTCATTTTTTCACGGACAGAGAGCGTGTCCATGTGCACTTGGTGCTTGGCGTGCAATTTGGCGCGTTTTAATACATCGCCCAGGGCTTTTAAAATTTCGTTCAAGTGAACCGTGGGTTGAGGCTTTTCACCGCTGATTTGATCAGAGCCTGCTTCAACGGTGAAGTTGTCGCGCTCGAGGCGTTCCAAGCGGTCGATGTCTTCAGCGGCTTGTTTGAAGCGTTCGTATTCTTGCAAGCGACGCACTAATTCAGCGCGTGGGTCGGCTTCGGGGTTTTCAGGGTCGACTTGGCGCGGCAAGAGCATGCGCGATTTAATTTCAGCCAAAATGGCGGCCATGACTAAATATTCGGAGGCAAGATCGAGGCTCAGCTCTTTCATGAGGTCGATGTATTCCATGTATTGCTTGGTGACATCGGCAATGGGAATGTCGAGAATTTCGAGGTTTTGCTTACGGATGAGGTAGAGCAGGAAGTCGAGCGGGCCTTCGAAGGTGTCGAGCAAGACCTTCATGGCATCGGGTGGGATGTAGAGGTCGGTGGGCAAGTCGTTGACCGCCTGGCCGTGCACGGTGGCAAGGGGTGGCACAAGGCTTAAGCTTGGGCCTGTTTGTTCGGTTAAGGCAACTTGTTCGGCTTCTGTCATGGTTCCCAGTCTATCAAAAGAGGTGGTTTAACTGGTATATTACCGAACTTGGTTAATTTTTCACATGACTATTTTCAATGACTTTAAATACAGCACAAATAGACGCGGCCGTTGCCATTTTGCGGGCGGGGGGCTTGGTGGGCCTGCCCACCGAAACGGTCTATGGCTTGGCGGCGGATGCTAGCAATGAAGCGGCCATCGCCCGTATTTATGCAGCCAAAGGCCGCCCGGCCGACCACCCTTTGATTGTGCACGTGGCAGGCGTTGAGGGCCTCGCGCAGTGGGCTGAAAACGTGCCCCCGGCAGCGCTTAAGCTGGCGGAAGCCTTCTGGCCTGGGCCGCTCACCCTCATTCTTCAAAAGCAGCCTTGGGTGTCGGGTTTATTAACGGCGGGTCAGCCAACCGTTGGCTTGCGCGTGCCGGCCCACCCCGTGGCTTTGGCGGTGCTGAAGGCCTTTGGGGGTGGCTTGGCGGCACCTTCGGCCAATCAATTCACGCATGTTAGTCCAACCACCTCGGCGGCGGTGTCAGAAGAGCTGGCCGGGCGGGTCGATTTAATTCTGGAAGGGGGTGCTTGTGAGGTAGGCTTGGAATCCACCATCTTGGATTTAAGCGGAACCACGCCCACCATTTTGCGCCCGGGCATGTTAAGCCAAGCGGACATTGAAGCGGTCTTGGGTGTGCCTGTTTTGGTGCGTGCGGCATCGTCTGTGCGTGTGCCTGGCCAGCATGTGGTGCATTATGCGCCGCAAACGCCTTGTCGATTGGTGGGTGAGGCTGAATTGGCGAGCTTGAGTGGGGCGTCGGCGCTTATCACGCATCGTGATGCGGTGGTGGTGCCGGCGGGGGTGGCTGTGTTTGCTTTATCAAACAACCCGGCGCATTACGCGCATGAATTATATCGCGTCTTGCGCGAGCTCGATCATCAACGCTTTCAAGAAATCGTGATTGAACGTGTGCCAGACAGTGCTGAATGGGATGCCATACGCGACCGCCTCAACAAAGCAGCGGGCCGCACTTAACAACAAAGAGGTGTTTATGATTGCGACGCTCACTGAACATGAAATCATGAAATTAATACAAGGCCCGGCAGGCAAGTTGGAATTGGCGGTGTCTGCGGCGGAGCCGAATGCTAAAGCCTGGGGCGTGGTGTGTCACCCTCACCCTTTGTTTGGTGGCACCATGCACAATAAAGTGGTGACCACGTTGGTGAAAACGTTTCAAAGCCAGGGCGTGAATACCATTCGTTTTCAATTTCGTGGCGTGGGGCAAAGCCAGGGGGAGTTTGATCACGGGCGTGGTGAGCTGGATGACTTATACGCCGTGTTAAATTGGTTGCAGCATGAATACGGCCAGCATCCGTTGTGGTTAGCGGGGTTTTCATTTGGGGCTTACATTGCGGCGCAGGCAGCGGCGGAATGGCCGACAAAAAAATTAGTGACTGTCGCGCCGCCGGTTGAAAATTTTGCGATGCATTTAATTCCGCCGATTTTATGCGATTGGTTGTTGTTGCAAGGTGAGAAAGATGAAGTGGTGTCGCCTGAGGCGGTGTTTGCTTTTGCGGAATCCCGCCAGCCTGCGCCGGTTGTGGTTCGCTTTCCCGATGCAACGCATTTTTTCCACGGGCAACTGAATGCGTTGCGCGCTGCGATTGTGCAGTGGTTGGGTGGGTGAGTGTGTGTAGCTCGTTTGCCTCCCCCATCCCCTCCTGGAAGCCTTACCTCGTTTCATCGTTATTGTTCCGGGCCAGGAGGGGTGACGCTCTAAGCTGGTTTATGCATAAGCGAACTTAGAAGGTCACCCCTCCTGGCCCGAAGCTAATCAACAACGTGAGGGAAGAATTCCAGGAGGGGATGGGGGAGGCAAACGGGCTGCATGCACACACGAGCTTAGAGCGCCCCCTCTTGGTCGCGGTCAATAGCGACGAAGTGAGGGAAGGCTTCTTGGCGTGGGAGGTAACACATCTCACTACCGTTTTTTTATCACAGACGGTGGTGGCGCCAGTTGCGTGTCTTCCACTTTTTGGCTCATTAAGCGGTCGCTGTGTTGCACGTCGCGGCGTTGTGCGGCGAGCACGTCGTAGCGCTTGATGGCTTTTTCAGTCATTTTTTTGATGTCCGCATCAATGAGCCGGCCTGTGATCAGGTAAGGCATTTTGCGTGCCTCACACACAATCGCAATCGCTTCTATGCATTCATTAGGCAGGGTGCCTGCATTGATGGTAACGGTTTCACCCGGGGGGTGAGCATAAGCTTGGTAATTGCTAACACCTTTGATCGCCCATTGCATGATTCTGTCAATGGGTAATCGGTTGGAGCCAACCAAGCCTTGACGGCCAGACATCAAGCCAATTGACGCAGGGTCAATATAGAAATCTTGACGATGCAAATCTTTGCCGCCACCTGCAAAGGTGGTTTGTATGATGCCCGTTTTGACGCCACCAATTTCATCAATGATGGATTTTGCTTCTTTGATCTTTAATTTGTCTGTTGTGTTTGCTCTCAATTGATTCGTGATGTGCCCTTGGCTAGTGTCAGGGTCTTTCTGAAAAAAAGCTAAAATTGTCTTGTGTGCTGCTTGGTAGTTTTCGGTGGCGGTGGTGCTGGAATTTGCTATTGCCGCCGCATCCCCAATGCTGCTGTAATACGCCGTTTCATTGAGTTGGCCCTTCATGTTGAGCGCCTCGGCAATGTTGGCCGTGGTGGCCTTTAATTTTTGCAGGGCCTCGTTAATGTCTTTAATGCGGTCAGAGGTATTCTTTGCTTCTTTGAAGTAGTGGAGTCGTTTGCTCATATCCTTGGGGTCGTTTGAAATTGCGCGTTTATTGCATCGCTCTAGATGAGCCTCATTATAGGCTTTTAAAATGGTAAGGTTTTCTTTTAAAGTATAGGCCGTCTCGCTGCATTTATTGAGTTTAGCGGTGTCTGTGACACGTGAGGCGATGAAACGTGCAGAAGCTGCCCAGTCGCTGAGTGCGTTAATGCGATCTTTTTCGTTCGTGAGCATCATTTTTTGGCGGTACGCGAGGGTTTCAGCATTTTCTTTCGCGCTGGGTGCGCTGTCGTCTTCGCCTTTGAAGGCTTTAATTTTGTTCTGTCTCTCATTACTCTGAAGCTCTGCTTTTAACGCAGCATCTCGGTTCGCTTCGAGGAAGTCGTTTTCTATTTGTGGGGGTATGACGATTGCTGGGTGGCGTTCTGTGAATCTTTTTATGAGTGCCGTGTTTTTAAGCTCATTAATGTTATTTGCATTGAGAACATTTTCAAGTAACGTGCCTGCAATGTCGTTATATAGACGTTGATTATCGTCTGGCTTTCCTTCCGCAAAAAATGTTTTAACGGTATTTGTAATTTGTTCTTTTTGGGTGTCCAAAAAACGGATTAACCCATCATTTTTCGGGTCTTTTTTGTTAAGTTCTTCTATTAGCTTCTGATGGAGGCGCATTGCCCACTCGTTGCGTGTATTTTCTTGAATATTTTCACGAACAATATTTGGTGCTATGTTTTTTTCCTGTAGGAAGGGTTGGCCTGTTAGTTTGAAAAAATGATCACCGACATCATTGGGAGCCTGGCTTTCTTTGATCTTGCTTAGGATGTTTAGGCAGGCTCGTTCAGTGAGACTGTTCTTCGTGACATGATCTTCTATAGGCGCTTTTAATCTTGCTAGCGCCTGCTTGAGGATTGGTCTGTCCTTGGATGCTTCAATAAGCGCATTAAAGACGTCGCTTGCATCTGTCCCGCTTGACCTACTATTGCTACGGCTTTTTGGATCCATACCCCACCCCTCATCTCTATTCATCATTTATTTATATGGATAAGTTTACACCCTGAAGCTTAACCTAACCTTAAGTGAAACACACTATCTTAACTATAGTTGCAAATCGCCGTAATTCAACCCCGCCGACTCAAATATACCACACCCAACGCAAATAAGAATCATTCTCATCTCAATTGACAAACCCTTGAAAACACGCGATACTGTGTCGCTAATGAAACGGGGTTTATCATGAAATTCAGTGAGTTAAGCATGGGCCAACAAGCCACCATTCAGTCCATTGCCACCGGCGACCCGGCCTACCGCCACAAACTCATGGCCATGGGCCTGCTGCCCGGCACCCCATTCACCGTCACCCGCATCGCCCCCTTGGGCGACCCCATCGAAATCACCATCCGCGGTTTTGCCCTCTCACTCAGAAGGCAAGAGGCTGATTTATTAGAACTTTCGCCGGTGCCCTCGCATGGATAGCTGCTGCCATTCAGCAAGCCTTGCCCCCATCGCCGCCACGCGCCGCATTGCCTTGGCTGGCAACCCCAATAGCGGTAAAACCACTCTTTTTAATGCCTTAACCGGCGCCCGCCAACGCGTGGGCAACTGGCCGGGGGTGACGGTTGAGCGTAAATCTGGCACGTTTACCGAAGGTGCCACCACCATTGAAGTGGTGGATTTACCCGGCACTTACAGCTTAACTCAAGCCTCCACCCAAGCCGCCCTCGACGAGCACCTGGCCGTTCATTATTTATTAAGCGGCGAAGTGGATGCAGTGGTGAACATTGTGGATGCCAGCAACCTCGAGCGCCACTTATACTTAACCGTGCAATTGCGTGAAATGGGCCTGCCCGTTATTTTGGTCTTAAACATGATGGATGTCGCGCGTGCGCGCGGGCTGCACATTAACGCCGCCGCCTTATCCAATGCCCTTGGTTGCCACGTGATTGCCATTGAAGCCAAAAAATCAGCCGATATCGCAAACTTAAAACGCCAACTCTTGCAAGCCTTACCCGTGCCTTTACCACTTAACTTAAATTACCCAGCCGCCGTGCAAGCGGCACTCACCGCCTTAAAGCAAGACACGGCCCATCGTTGGCAAGCCTTAAGCTACTTGGAAGGCGATGCCGATGCCTTGCAAATGGTTAGCACCGCGATTGTGCCGCCGCCTGAAGCCGATGTCTTGATTCCCAGCACGCGTTACGCCTTTGTGAGTGAATTGGTTAAATGCGCTGTGCGCGCGCCGCTGAAAGCAAAACCCACCTTAAGTGCGCGCCTTGACGCCATTGTGTTAAACCGCGTGCTCGGCCTGCCCATTTTTTTATGCGTGATGTACGCCCTGTTTTTCTTTGCGATTAATGTGGGCGGCGCTTTCCAAGATTTCTTCGATATCAGCAGCCAAGTGTTATTCGTGGATGGCTTGGCTCATTTATTAAATGCCCTCGGCAGCCCCAATTGGCTGACCGTGATTTTAGCCAATGGCTTGGGCAAAGGCATTAACACCACCCTCACGTTTATTCCGGTGATAGGCGCGATGTTTTTATTTTTAAGCCTGCTGGAAGATTCAGGCTACATGGCGCGCGCGGCCTTTGTGGTCGACCGGTTCATGCGTGCCTTGGGTTTATCAGGCAAAGCGTTTGTGCCCATGATTGTCGGGTTTGGTTGCAATGTGCCGGCTGTCATGGGCGCGCGCACGCTTGAAAACAAGCGCGATCGCATTCTCACCATTTTAATGGCACCGTTTATGTCTTGCGGCGCGCGCTTAGCCATTTTTGCGGTGTTTACCTCGGCTTTCTTTCCGCACGGCGGCCAAAACATTGTTTTCGCCCTTTATTTAATTGGCATAGGCATGGCTGTGCTCACGGGGTTTTTATTAAGGCAAACGTTGTTGAAGGGCCAGCCTGCGCCGCTTATCATGGAATTGCCGCCTTACCATTGGCCGCATTTAAAAACCTTGAGCATACACGCGTGGCAGCGCTTGAGTGGGTTTGTGGTGAGGGCTGGGCGTTTGATTGTGCCCATTTGCATGGTGATAGGCGCGTTGAATGCGTTTAATTTAGATGGCACGGTGAGCACCGGTGATGCCGATGCACATTCTTTATTGTCCTTGGTGGGGCAGTGGGTTACACCCGTGTTTTCGCCCATGGGGGTGCACGCGGATAATTGGCCGGCCACGGTGGGTTTGGTGACAGGCGTGCTCGCCAAAGAAGTGGTGATAGGCACTTTAAACACGCTTTACGCTGAAATTGGTCATTTGAGCATTGCCAGTTCGCAATATGTCGGGGTGTTGGCCGGTTTGAAAGCGGCCGCGCATTCCATTCCGCAAAATTTACACAGTTTAGGTCAGGCGGTGTTTAACCCCGTGTTAGCGCAAGCGCCCGTCGCCACCTTAAACCAAGGGGTGTATGGTTTAATGGCCGAGCGTTTTGATGGTAAGGCCGGTGCCTTTGCTTATTTATTATTTGTGCTTTTATATTTCCCTTGTGTTTCCACCATGGCTGCGATGTTGCGCGAGTTGCACCGGGGGTGGGCGGTGTTTTCCGGTGTTTGGATGACAGGCGTGGCTTACGCCGCGGCGGTGGTGTTTTATCAAGCGGCCACGTTTTTCCGCCATCCCTTTGGTTCCAGTGTGTGGATAGCGGCCATGTTGTCTGCCTTTTTTATCACGGTTTTTGCCCTGAAACAGTATGCTAAAAACGCGCGTTTTGATGCCCCCGTGCAGGGGAATTTGGCTTGCGGCGGGGGGTGTAAAGGTTGCCCGTCGGCGAGAAGTGCTTGATCGTGATGGCTTATTTTATTTGTCCGGCTTAATCTAACCTTAAGCTACCTTTGCTATACTGTGAAGATGGGTCACTTAAAGAAGAAGGTCAATGTATGCTGGGAAGAAAAAATAGTGAAGAGCTAAATTTGCTACAGCAAAGTGTGTGGCAGGCCTTGAGTGAAGGCAAGCCTCACGCGGCAGACTTGAAGGAATTGAGTGAGCGTGGGGTGACCCCGCTTGAGATTAATCACCTGCTAGAACGTTGGGCAACGCTCACCCTCTATGATGCTTTCACCGTTGAGCCGCCGGGTGTAAAAAAGCCTTTGGAATTGGTGGGTGCGAGCGAGCATTACCTGGTTTACGACCGTGGCCCTTGTATCTTGCTTGGCCCTAAAAATTTATTTTGCCACGAGCGCACATTTGCGGATGGCATGAAAACCGTGGAAGCCGCCTCAGATGAAGTGTTTAAACGAAATTGGGCGGTGGATTTAGTCGGGTATTATATTTGGCAGCGCGTTGCATGGGTTAGGCTGCAATGCCTTGCCCTTCAAAACGGTTGCGGTGTTCAGGTGCTCGGTTTTCAGCCGGCTGTGCAAGACCATCGAATCGTTAAACAAAAAGTAATGCATGTGGGTGAAGGTTTGAGATTAGATTAACTTAAGCGAGGTGTGTTATGGGTGTGAGCCGAACTCCAGCTCAAACAGAAGCGGATAAACAAAAAGAAGAACAACGACGCATTGATGACCAGTCCAAGTGGTCGAATGCGCAGCAATCGTTTGCTAACTTTTACAGGGCAGATAAAAATATCAGCCGTTTATATTGGGAGCGGGTGGAAGGAGGGGGAGATTACGGGCTTACCAGCGAAGCTGAAAAGGCAGAAAACGCAGCGCTTGCAATCACAAACCCACAAACTTCCATTGGTCAGCCCAACGATTCCACTTTTCGTCTCACCGATGGCTTGTTCAGGGCTGTATCGAGCGAATACCGTAGCCGTGAAACCAACCGTAACATTTTCATTGAATTAAAAGATGGCTCAGCCAGGCGAAGGCCGCCGCTGCTTGAAAGTGAATTTGCATCGCATCAATCTTTATTTATGAAAAAATTTAATGAGAGTTACGGCCAGATCATGGATTTCATGGCCGTGCAATGCGGTTACAGTACGATGGTTGTTGATTTGCCAGACATGTCACCGGTGATTAGCCAATACGATTACATGCGTTTGAATGCTTTGTTGAGGTTGGCTGAAGAAAGGGGGTTGAAATTAGAATATGGGACGCGTGTCATGGAAGTGTTAAGAGACAGGCCGAATGATTATGCAAGGTACATGAACATGCAAAAAGAGGTGAATGAAAAAAGCGATGCAAAAATGAATACGAAGATGGATAAGTTGCACGCTTATGATTACGGCTTCGCGGCTAAGGATTTGAGTGAGCTTAATCGCCCGTCACAAGAAAATTATAAAGAGGAAATAAATAAAAACATTAAGGGTGAAAACCTGGCTCAGTTGGATGCATTTGAGGGCATGCTTAAAGCGGCAGAGGGGCGTGCAGGCAGGTTAGAAGCCAGCTTGAATGCATTGAATGAGCACATCGGGAAATACGAAAAGCAAATTGAGGGTGCGGAAGATGCAGCGGGTTTAGCGGTGGTTGAGCGTTATCTTGCAGCCGCCGAGGAAAGGCGCGCTCAATTAATTGAGGCCATGAAAAAAGAGCGCGATGCTTTGCAGATGATGCACGGTGAGCTTAATACAAAATACGCTGACATTAAGACCTTGGTGATTGATAAAGCGGCCGACGGCAGCGCTTTAAAGCCTGAGCAAATAACGGCGCAAGAAAAGCGACGAGATGGCATGGACGATGGCTTGAAAAAACTAGACGAGCGATTGAAAGATAAATTAAGCGATGCCAAGCTTAAAGAGGTTAAAGAAGATAAGCTTCAATCATTAAAAGAGAAGTTAGCGGAGAAGAAAAACGGCTTTGCTGCAAAGCCGGTGGCTCCGTAATTCACGCGGGCAGTGCTTCGCACTGCCATGCTTCCATCACGTTTGGGTCATTCACCGTGGCCCAAAATTTCCCAACCCCCACCGCGTATTCTGTTTCGCCTTCGTGGCCTATTATTTTAGGTGGGAAAGCGATGCCGAGCCCTGTTATGTGCGAGAGCCCATTAAGCTTTAAATTGCGTGGGTTGTAAGCATAAGTTGATAGGGGGTGATGATTGATGGTGAGTGTGTTTGAGGTTTCATACCCAATGGCAACTACCAGGTGTGTGAATTTGCTTTCATGTTGATTTAATAAAGTGGTGATTTGTGCTTTATTTTGTGCGCTGTATCGGTGATATTGCTTATTGTTTAGGTCTTTCGTGAAGCGCGCCACCTCGCCTTTTAATCCGGTGTTATCAAACTTGGTGTAGGCCTCGCCTTCAGGCGTTATTTTTGATTCGGCGTATCGATATTCACCAACCATAAAGTGGTGCACTTCGCAGTTTAGTTTTAATAACTGCATGACGGCGAGCGCGGCTGAGTGTGAAGAGCCAACAACGGCGACCGATGTCGTGTTTATGCTGTCGCTTAAGAATTTTTTTAATTCCGAGGCAATAAAAGCAATATTGCAGTCGATGATTTTTTTAAGCGGCATGCTGGGGTTCATGTTTTTGGGTGAGGCGCCGGTTGCAAGAATGACGTGGTTTGCGGTGATGGTGGTTTTGTCGATTAAAACAGACACTTTATTTGGTGTTTCATGTATGGCGGTGACATTTTCTTTGATAGCGCATACGAGGCGTTGAAATTGGTGAGTGAGTGTTTTAAATGGCTTAGATGCCTCGTTGAGTGTGCAGGTTGTGTTGGGGTTGAGGTGGTGTATGTTGGTGTTTAATACGGGGGCTAATCCTTGTGCTTCCAGGATGCAATTCATGGCTGAGATCACTCGTAAATAACTTTCAACCGTGGTATTGCCTGGCACACCGCTGCCAGCACTCAAGCATGTTCCAAAATCACCGGCTTCAAAGTGTGGGTCTATCCAGGCGATTTTTTTCGGGGGGATGTTTAACGCAATTAATTTTGCGATGGCACATAAACCGGCCGGACCTCCACCAACAACGATGTAATCAAAGGCTGAATTGGGCGTCATGGCGTTCATCCTCGTTTAGTATGGGTCAATTATGCGCCTGTCTTTGGGGGATGTAAATTAGCGTAACAAATAAATCAATTTTATTTAATAATAAAAATAAAGCAGAATGAAGCGTTGAACTCCGGAGCCCTTGCGAGCGATTTCTTGGTAATGGGTTATTTTTTAGGGTTTTTTCGCCTCGAATTTAAAAAAAGGGGTGGTGGGGTGGTGCCTCCGTGTTTTTATGCTCGTCGATGTGATAGAATGCGAGCATTTTTAGAATTATTAATTTAAATAACAATAAGTTGTTGTGTTAACGAGGTTTTTCATGCCATTAGAGCGAATAACAGAAAAAGAGATTCAAGCGGAGGATTTGGTTGCTTGGCTGGGCTCATTGCTGAGCGCCTCACTTCCAGAAAACAGCGAGGAAAGCAAAAAGGCTTTAGCGGCATTGTCTGCGCCCTTGACGGGGGAAACAATAGAAAAAGCATTGCCGGTGATTGTAAACAATGACAATGATCACAAGCGAAAAAAAGAATTACTACAATTAATTCAGATGCACTATTTGCAAGACGCCAGGCATATCACGGTGCCTATGCTTGCATTTATCTTACAACAAGGCCGGGTGCCTGAATTGGTGGTCTCCGTTGCTCGCCTCTGTTTTACCATTTTGTTCAGAGTCACGGTGGTTGATCTTCCATTGCCATTGGGCAGTGTCGCTTATGCGCATATGCAAAAATTTTTGGGCGGAGATTATTTTTCAAAAGTCTTGAATGTGTTATATCAGTGTGTGACTCGGCTTGAGTCTGAATGCGTGATTTTATCTGCCATCCTACGCATTGAATATGAAAATTCA
Organism: Gammaproteobacteria bacterium; assembly: GCA_035764205.1. Taxonomy (GTDB): domain Bacteria; phylum Pseudomonadota; class Gammaproteobacteria; order DSM-16500; family DSM-16500; genus Aquicella. Next base: position 14,417 of record DASTZQ010000066.1, on the reverse strand, counting down.
GAAGAAAACCCAATTAATCAGCTGGTGAAAATTTTTAATGAAATGCTTAAGCGAAATCAATTGGAGGATGCGCTTAAAATTCTTTTTCTTTTATCAACGTCAGGAAAGTATTTAGACGAAGGCGAAAGCGCATACAAGGAATGTATGGATCTTTGTGCGGTGTCTTTTAAAGAAATGGTCGATTTTTATCGGTCAAGAAATAAGCCCTTATCAACGAGTTATGAGTTATTAACCATTTTATTGGATCGTCATTATCGAGGGGGGGAATCGCTGCCTATTTGGATGGCAGAAGCGTGCCTTTATTTTTCTCAGCAAAGTGTGAATGCTCGTGATGGGGTGGTGCTTGCCAAGTTTTTGTTAGGGTTTCTTGAAGAAGGTTTTAAAGCGAAAAGGGCAATACAATCTTTACCAGAGAGCCTGCCGGATACGGTTCTGAATTGTTTCAATTTTCCTGACGATGAAATAAGAAGATCAACTTATCAAACCTATAAAGCCATTATGTTGGCGGGTGATAAAGAGCTACGAAGCGCGCTCTTGCTACCTAAGTTTTTTTCTAAATTACGTGAGTGCGCACAAAAAGATGATGAAGTATTACATGATTTTTTGATGACTGTTTTGGATGGGTTGGAAGCATTTCAACAGGAAAAAGCTGATATTGTTGCAATGATTGAGCAAACTAGGTTGCTCGGTGAATTCCGTCATGTCGAATCATTAACACCTGAAATGCTAGAAAACGCATTGAAGCTCACCATCAAAAATATAAGTGAACCGAATGAAATAGCGTTCAAGAAAAAGCAACTGTCACTGCTTAATGTGTATTTACAACATAACACGTTTATCACTGAGCCTGCGCTTGATTTTGTTTTGCAGCAGTGCCAGGCTCCAGCATTAACGTCATTAGCAGATCAAGTGTGTTTCTCGCTGTTGCTTAAAGTGGTTTGGGTGAATCTTCCTGCCCCCGCTGATGGCTCATCCAAGGCAAGCGCGGTTTGCTTTTGGGGGAGAGAGCATTATTCAAAATTATTAGATAGATTGCATCAATGTGCGATGAACACCAATAAAACCAGAATGGAAGGCGTGTTGGGTTTAGTGACGAAAAAAAGCCAACTGACAGCACTGGTCGAACGATTTAATTATGCGCTTAAATACCCTCGTTTCGATCATGCGATCAAAATTATTTTACTTTTGGCTGAATTAGCGGCTCACTCTAAAGAGGCAAGATTAGCTTATCAGACTTGCAGTGATCATTACATACATTCCGTTGAAAGAATGATAGAGATACACCGCGCTAAAAAAATGCCTATACCCATACACCGTTTGTTAATGACCTTGTTTCAGCACCATAATGAAAAAGTAAGAATATTTGCAGCAAAAGTTATTCTTATTGGCGTTCATCGCAGCTACCTGATTACGCATGTGGATAAGCAAGCAGATTATCCATTTCGCGAGCTTAGGGAGCTAGTTACGCCAACCCTATTGGAGAAGCTGACCGATCCTAGCATTGAAGTCAGGCAATGGGTTGCGGGTAGTTTGTGTTATCTTTTTGTGGGTAAGCAAGTTGATCCGCAATTATTGGTTTGTTATGCCGAAGAATTATTAGCAACGAATGACCCCTTAATGCAAAAAATTGTTCTTTTGGGTTTGGGTTGGTTTATCGCAGATTATGAGGCCGTGGTGTCGCAAACCACGATACTGAAGGCCATTGAGCTTTGTCAGCAGCCTAATTCGCTTAGCCCGTATTTTAAAGCCAATGCCTTGCACTTATTGAATTGGCAGGTTCGACGCTCAGGTTTTCCTTTGCCTGCCGAGATGATAGAGCGATCTTGTTCTGTGGCGAATGATGCATCAATGCCTGCGGATGATAAGGCGGCAGTCGCAAAAGCATGGCTGATGATGGTGGGAACCAGCTTTGAGAAACAAGAAGAATGGTTGTTTTTATCAGCGGCTGTTGCTGATGTCATGCTTGATTGTTTTGATATCCCTGAAGTGAGAGATCGAGCCTATTATACTTACATGAAGCTGATTGAGCTTTCTACTAAAAAAGTGGGAATGAGGTTATCAGTAAAACTTTTTTCTAAGTTTCGTGAGTGCGCACGAAAAGATGACATTGAGTTGCAAAATTTTGTGGTCACGTACCTCAAGAAAATTACCACGATTCACCCTGAAATTAGCGAGATTCTTGGTATTGTCGAGCAAACAAGAAAGACCATGCCATTGGTGATTGGTAAAGTTGAGCCGCTGACACTTTCAACCGAGAAAGATTTAGATGCTTTATTGGAAGAATTAAAAACATTAAATGTGAACCAACCTAAAGTATTGGCGTTATTGGAAGATCATTTTTTGGAAAATGCCTTGGCGGCCGTCAAAGCCTCTTATAAGGCGGATTCCGGTTTTCAGTCTGCCGGTAAACCCATTGAAGCGTGGAGTGTTTCTGATTGCCAAGCTTGGGCGAATTCGGTTAAAGCGAATAAAGCAAAGGCTTTGGCTCAAGATTTTCAAGCAGAGATCATCGCGGTAATGATGCGCGCCAGTGCACTTGATTCAGGCCACACGCCACGCAACACGCAATTGTTAGTTCTATTGCTGATTCTGAAATTATCAGACAATGGTTGCTTGCTGGAGGTGAAAACCAGCGAAGGTAAAACGTTAATTACAGCCATGTTTTCTGCGATGAAGGCATTGCAATACGATTATGTGGATGTTGTTTCAAGTTCAAGTGTTTTGGCGAAGCGTGAGCCTCGCGAAACAAGAAATTTTTATGCCGCTTTATCCTTAACCGTTGCACACATCATCGATGGCAAAGAGCATGACGGTAAAGCAGCGCGGCCTTGTTATGCCGCGAATGTCATTTACGGCGACACGAGTGAATATCAGTGGGACATTGTTCGTGAAATCATGAGGGAAAAAATTACGCGTGGTGGCCGGCCTTTCCGTGTTTTATTTTTCGATGAGGCTGACAGTTTGTTGGTTGATCGCGCTGAGCGTGGCGCCATGATTGTTAACCACTTCCCAGGGATGGAATACATTAAGCACCTGATTGTCGCTGTTTGGCACATGACAGTTAGAATGTCGCAGTCTATCAATAAAGATAACGAGGGGTGGTTTTATCAACCACCCAATGGCGGCAATAAAGTACGTTTTGAGCGACCTCATGCTTTTGTGGCGCAAGTGCTTAAAAAATATATTGTTAAGTTAATGGAAGATCCCACGTCGCCAGTGCTTGTTTCTAAGACAGCTAAGCGATTTATTTTACTAGAGTCAGAAGAGATCGCGAGGGCTGCTGGGTGGGCTTATTACGGTTGTCAGCTTAATAGGGATTATGTGATCACTGATAATGATGGCTGGAATGGAAAGCAAGGGAAGGAAATTGCACCTGTCGATCTTTATTTAACCGGGGAAATACAAAAGCACACACGATGGACCTACTTACATCCATTTTTAGAGCTGAAGCACAGCCTAACCATGGGTGAGCCACAATTGATGGGTAATTATTTATCGACACCTGGGCTTTGTCGGCTTTACGGCAATAAAATTTTTGGGGTCACTGGCACCTTGGGTGGGGCGGATACGCAAGCTTTATTGAAAGAAATGTATGGTGCAGATTTGGTGTTTATACCAACCTACAAGCCCAAGTGTTTTGTTGAATATGAGGGCGTTGTTGCGCCGACTAAATCGATGTGGTTGGGTGTGATTCTGCATCAAGTGAAGCAAGAGGTTGAGAAAAATCGGCCGGTGTTAGTGGTTGCGCCAACGATTGCTGAGGTTGCTTTTTTGGAGCAGGAGCTCATTAAAGCGAATTTCTGCAGAAAAGTCACGCGTTATTCCCGCAATGACACTGATGAAAACGATATTCCTGAGCATGACATGGAAGCAGGGGAGGTGATTGTTGCCACGTTATTAGCAGGTCGAGGGATAGACTGGCATTTTCCAAAACATCAAGATGCCTTGATTGAACAAGCGGGCGGGTTGCATATTATTGTGACGTCTCTGCCCCCTAATTTACGGGTGGAGCAGCAAATTTTTGGTCGTACGGCCCGAAGGGGAAATAGCGGCACGGCTCAGATTATTGTGAATAGAGAAGATGTTCAGCACGTTGTGAAGAAGGAAGATGCGGCTTATTTAGGCGACATGAGGAATCTTAAGCTTTGGCGTGATAGTGTGGAGGCAAAACGTGTTAATAACATTAAGGTTAAAAGTATTCGTTTGGCTTTATTGAAAGACGAGCTGTATACTCGATTTCGTCATTTTATTGATTCGATACCCGATAATGAGTTGTCGAAGCTTAGAATAAAAAGCATTGAAGAGCAATGGGCTTTTTGGTTGCAGAGCGTGTTTGAAAAGCTGGAAGAAAGCTTTAATCCGGACACGACTTTCCAGTTGATTGAAAGTCAATTTCAGGAATTCATGCGCTCTGTGAGCGGTGACCCAGAAATCACGCGAAAAAATACGTTTTTGCAAGTTCAACACGGAAACATATTAAACTTCGGCACGGAAGAAACTCGCATGGATTTTTCAGCGGCCGTGAATATTTTCACTAAAGCGATTAGTGATGACCCTATCGTTGGTGTTCAGGCTTATTATAATCGCGCTCAAGCGCATATTTTTATGAAGAGAGAAGGTTATAAAGAGGCCATGTTGGCTGATTTAAAAATGGCAAAGCAAAATTTAGAGCAACACATTATCCCTCAGTTGCAATCCATGTTGGTGGTTCACAACTTAAATCCCTGGACGAAGGATGGATTAAGTAATGATTTTGCCAAAGAAACCCACATGAAGATTGAATTGCTTAAATTAGAAATCAGAAATATTGATGAAAATGTTCAAGTGATTGAAAGTTCAATTAGGCGTGCTCGCAAAAAGAAACAAAAAGTTGATTTTGAGGTCACTGGCTATCAAATGCTGCACGAGTTTTTTGCAGATGAAGCGTCAGCGCCACACGCTGAAATTAATGAACTGTATGAATCGGGGTTAATGCATTTATTCACGATCGAGCCTTTTTTTAGAAAGAAGAAACGCAGTGGGTTTGGTTCACTTTGCGTTGCATTTTTGGGGATAGTGCAAATTGTTGTTGGTGCTTTAATTTCCTACACCATGCCTATGATTGGTTCTGCCTTAATTCAAGAGGGTATTAACGATTTAATGTATGCTGCTCGTACTTTAATTAATGGTGATTTTAGTTGGGATGATTATTTAGCAAGAAAAGTGGGCAGTGTTGCGATTACCGTCATTTCCATGGGCTTGGACGTGCTAAAAGAAAGTGCTGATTTAGAATTAGCGGCAGAAGCCAGTAAAGGGAAAAACACCCTGGAAAATATGATTAAAAGACAATTAAGCCATAAGGAATTATTTGAGCGAGTGCAAAGAGAGGTGGTGACGCGTCTCATAGACACAGGCGTGAGGGAGGTGTTTAGTTTTGCCGTGGATAAATTAACCACGGCAACCATGGATGGTTTTTCAGATGAAATAAAACGCCTCATTGTTAAGCGGCTAAAAGAGAATTTAGATAATTTGCCTGCCTTGAATGAAATGCTGATGTTGCAATCCATGGGAAGCATGCAGATGCGAAATAAGCTGGTGCAATTATCAGTGGATGTGGCTTATGAGAAATCAAACCCAATTCAGGGTGTAGCTAACGGCATTATTAAAGGCGTGCTTGCTAGTCAGCATAAAGACATTGGAACCTTCCTTAAGGTTGCTGAGATGGGCATGGCCATGGATAAGATTGTGCAATTGGCGGATGATTTCACGCAAAAATTCAAAAGTAAGCTGTTGTATTTTTACCATCAAAACACAGAAAAGTTTGCTAATGTGATTGTTAATTCAGATGCAATTGCCAGCATTAAAAATGGATTTTATTTGCGTATTGCGATGCATTTAACCAATCGCATTATTGCGATAGCAAAGGGTGAAATCATTCATCCTGCAGCTGACATGGCGATGAATGAACACTTTAGCCAGATATCAGAAGTTATCAAGCGGGCTGCATTGCAACCGGTCGCACCTCAAAACGAAATGCCAACCCCTGCGCCCGAAGTGCCTGTCGAACCTAAGGCGACACCAACGCAATTTAAGCAACATTTAATGAGCAAGCGTGACGATGCACGTCGTGAAACATTAACCAAAGCCTTTGAAAAAACAGCGAAACAACCGGTAGTGCCGCAGCAAGCATCGGTGGTTGTTCCTAAACCTGCAAAAAAAGCAAGGCAGCCAGTTCCACCCACAAAAAAACCTGTCGTGGTGAAAGCGGGCGCTGTGCCTTTGCAGCAACCCACGCTTATCAGGGCGAAAGGGGTTTATCCGAAAGATGCGGCTAAGGTGAGCTTGGTTGCGAGTAAACCGGCAGCGGTGTCATCGGAAGATCTATTAGATTATTTAGGCGCTGTTGCTTCTGGCGGTTATAAAGGCATTGAAAAAGTATTGCGTGGTTATGCTTATGCCTTAGGGCACCCGTTTGAAACCTTGGGTGCGTTGGCAAAAACGCCTTACGACGTTGGAAAGTTTTTGCATGATGCGCAAATGGTCGGTGCGAAAATGGCGCCCATGGGTCAGATGGTTAATTTCATGGACCCTGATTTCACCCTACTCCAACATTTAGTGAGGCAAGCACCAAGCATTGCAGCAGGTTCGGTTGAGCGAATGAGTGTGCGTGAGCGTGCGGTGATTAATAAAATACAGCAGTTTTTAAATGCATCGGGGCCGGCGAAAACAGAAATGGCGACGGAGTTATTAACCACCTTTTTTGGGCCGGGTGCGTTAGCAAAAGGCGCGATTAGCGTTGTCAATTTACGGCAATTTGGCATGATGACAACGCCGCCGTTGTTTCATAATATTGGAGAGGTTAATACTGTCGTCAGGCATAACATCGGGTTTGAAAATGCGATAACCCCGCCGGGCCTTATTAAATATATTTCGCCTGATAGGGCTCGTTTATTAAACAATGGGAATGGCGAATATATGTATGCGATTACAAAAAATAAACAATTATTAATTGGTGATGGCCGAACAAAAATACCAGCGAATTGGGACAGGGCCCAAGAAATGGCAATTTTCCATCCCGAATTAGCACAGTTACAGCCGGTTTATGTTGCCGGCAAATTTAAAATAGTGAATGGTGAGCTGAGTGTCATTATGAATAATTCAGGGCATTACTTGCCTCATGGCCCGCATTTGAAAAAATTCACTGAACGCGTGTTTGGCGAGAATGGATTTCCTGAAGCACGCGGTAAATTTAAACCGGTGACGACGCTCATTTCACCAGAAACGCGCGCTGTTGTTAGTTATCCTCCGCATGTTAATGCACCTAAACTGTTAACGATAGGGTCAGGGGTGACTACTTTCCTTGATCAGCAAGAGAGCGATGATCGCGGACGATTTGAAAGTAGCGCGGCAGTTGTTAGCCTGAAAAAAAATGATGTGGTTGATAGCCATCTCATAGAAAACAAAGCATCCTTGCCTGTATTCGTGCCCGAAAATTTGAATGCAATCGCATTTCGATCGCGTCTTAGAATGCCGAACACGGGTGTGCCGCCTTCCTCACTAAGGCGCTTTGCTTTGAATATGTTCGCTGAATTAAAACCGCATGATTCTATGTTGGGGTATTATTTAGATTTCATGATGATGTATCCGCCCATGCGTTATCTGGAAGGCGCCACTTTGGTTGGCCAATATTCTAAAGAAAACGAATTAAGTAAAAAAGCATTTCAATCATGGGGTGAAAAATTAAAACAAGGGGATGTTTTTGCCGATGATTCATTCCGAGCAGGGGTTGCATTGGTATTGCTGGAGGATTTGGCAACAGGATTTAATGCAGCTAAAGAATTTACGGTGACGCAAATTAAAGAGCGCTTAGTGCAGTTAGAGGCGTTAGGGAAGCTATTGGCGGCCGCATCAGCTTCGTCTGGGTTTTCACTTTTTGCGGCACGCACATCTTCTGACGATGGTTTTGATGAGGTGGGTGTATTAGATCAAACAGTAAAAATTTTCGATGTGAATCGAGGGAAGTATGATAACAATCGCTATCGACTTTTCTTCAGGGATGATTTGGTTTTGAGTCGGGAAGAAAAACGATTGGCTGAATTAAAATACGATGGGGTTGTAACGACTCAGGCTCTGATTTCGAGAAGAAAACCCTCGTAAATAAACGCAGGGCGGATTTTTCACTTCCTATATGCAATTTTTTCTTGAGTGTGTGCATGTCGGTCGTTTGCCTCCCCGTCCCTCCTGGAAGCCTGCCCTCATTGCATCGCCACTGTCCCGGGCCAGGAGGGTGCCTTCTAAGCTGGCGCTTGCACAAGCGAACTTAGAGCGTCACCCTCCTGGCCCCTGTCTTATCAACGCAGTGAGAGAAGGCTTCCAGGAGGGACGGGGAGGCAAACAACCGGCATGAATGAGCTAACAATTTGGTTTTATTAAATAAAACTATTTTACCTGGTTAAGGTTTGCTTAAGGTAAATAGTTTACACTAGCAGACGATGTTTTATAAAGTGAAGTTAAGCCAGATTCAGGGCATTGTACCTAATCTAAAGACAAAAAAATAAAATAAATACGAGGTGAGTGGGCATGCGATTACTCGAAACAATAAGCAGGTCAATATCGCGCACGATGAATTATTTTCACACCCAGCGTGTTGAAGTGAATGACGTTGAGTTGTTGGTGCCACCGGAAGAAGGTGGTGCGGTGAATCAACCAGCCATGCCAGTGAGCGCTGATGCTGCAACCACTGGAAAAATGATAAAATACCTCGGCGGCATTTATTTTGCCAAAGAAAATTTGCCGCGCCTTGGGTTGGCCGCAATGTTGACCGCATGCAACACGGGGTTGAATTTTTTATCTCCCTACCTTTTTAGTGAAACAATCAACTTGCTTTCCAGTGAAGAAGAAAGCGTTGATATCGGTGGTGTTTCGTTTGACAGAACCATGTTAATTAGCGCATTGGTTGCCTCTTATTCGTTATCGCAAATCATTCCTAACTTGCGTGAGCAGGTCTTAATTCCTGTTTCTTATAACAACACAAAGAAAATTGTCACGAATAATACCAATCATTTGCTTAAAAAATCTTTAAACTATCATGTCAATACGCCGTTTCCTGATCAGTTATATTTCATGCAAAAAGGGTTTGCGGTGGCTTCAACGGCAACCCCGCTGATGAAAGAGGTGGCACCCATGATGATTGAGATTGTCATTGCGTGCAGTGTGTTGTCTACCCGGTATGGCGCTGAAATGGGCCTTGGATTGTTCGGCTTGCTCTCGACTTATACGATATACAGTGGCGCAACGGCAAAACCCATTGTCAACTTGCGTGAAAAAAGCCTCGCCGCTGGCAATGCAGCATTTCAGAATTTCACAACCGCTTTAGCGCAATATAAAAATATGCGTGACTTTAATAAATATGATGAAACAATGCGAAATGTCGTGGCGGCCATCAATGAAATGGTGAAGGCAGACATTCTCGCAGCAATACGCCCGCAACAAATTGGGTTAGGGCATATCGCCATTTCACGTTTCGCCATGCTTGCTGCTGCTTTATGGGTTGGGTTAGGTGTTCGTGCTGAAAAATACACAAGTGATGAATTCATCATTATTATTGGTTATTTAAATCAATTGGCAGTGTATTTACCGAGCTTTGGTTCTGCGGTGAATCAATTGTTTGCTTCGTATCCTGATGTTAAATTTGTTGTCGGTGAAGTGCTAAAGCCTGATGAGGTGGTTGATGCGCATCCGGGTGTGCCATTAATCATCGCAGAAGATGAGGCGGCCAGCTTGGCATTTGAAGGGGTGAGTTTTTCATACCCCGTGAAGGCTGGAGAGGCGCCAAAACCACCCATGGCAAATGCGCTTTCATTTGTGATAGCGCCTGGCCAGCGTGTTGCTTTGGTGAGTGAAAGCGGCGCTGGAAAGACAACACTTTTTAATTTGTTATACAGATATTATCAACCAGAAAGCGGTGTCATCAAGATCAATGGTCAAGACATTGGCGGCGTGAGTTTGGATGCCTTGCAAAAGCATATTGGTTTAATTGGTCAGACGCCTAATTTATTTAAAGGAAGCATTCGCGAAAATATTTGTTATGGCGCACCGGTTGGCAGTGCACCAACCGATAACGACATATTAAAATTGGCTGAGTCCGTTAACTTGGCATCCTTTTTAACGTCATTCCCTGATGGTTTGAACACAGATGTGGGTGAGGGCGGCAAGAAGCTTTCAGGCGGTCAGCAACAAAAAGTAGCCATTTTGCGTGGGTTGATGAAGCCGTGCAAAATTCGTTTGCTCGATGAAGTGACAGCACCGTTTGATAGCCAGTCTGCGAGAAGTGTGTTGCACGGGCTCTTTAGTGCCGAAGACCAACCAACCACCCTGATGATTACGCATAAATTAACAGAGGCGCAATTGGCTGATGCAATCATGGTGTTAGAGGGCGGCCGTTGTATTGCGATGGGTAGGCATCATGAGTTGCTTGCTGATTGTGAATTATATCAGCGCTTGTGGCATGACTATATGAATACACAGGATGATGAGTGCACCAGGGCGCCAAGCATGCGTCAATAACGGTTTGCAACGAAACTTAGCTCTGGCATGAATAAACATAAGGATCAAGAAGAGAAAAAATCAACACTCAAGGGCGAGGGTTGGTTTAAAAGCTAGCAACACGTTGGTCTGGAAGACGTTTGGTGTTTTGGCATAATGGTGACGGTTAATGCTTCAAGGCCATTCGGCGTGTTTTTGATAATAATACAAATAAATTGATGTTTAATAGAGAATTTCTATATAATCGCGGTTCCTCATGCTTTTTCACAAGCGGCATTCTCCATCTAGCGCAATCTAATTTCCGCAATTTACCTAATAAGGTGGTTGGATGCTTTGTTGCGGCTGAGGGGCAGGGTTTAGATGGGTTAACTCATTGATTATTTGGCAGCGCTAAATTTGACAAAACAACTGTAACTGTATATAGTTACATAAAGGGGTGGGTGTGAGTAAGAGGGAAAAGCTTTTACAGCAGGCGGTGAATAACCCAGCTGGTTTATCATTCGATGATTTTTGCACGTTGATGAAGCATCAAGGGTGGTCTCTGGATCATCAGAGGGGGAGTCATCAGATATGGTATTCGCCAGGGTTGTATCGACTTTCAGTTCAGAATAGAGACGGAAAAGCTAAAAGTTATCAGGTAAAGCAGTTTTTAACGCGGCTTAATGAGGAGGGTGAAAAAAATGCATAAAGAATTTGACGGTTTTAGCATACATCTTCTTCAAGATGAAGATGGGGATTTTGTGGCTCATTTTGTTGAGTTGCCTAATGTGTCTGCAAGTGGCGCTTCTGCTGAAGAGGCGTTAACCGAGCTTAAAGAGGCGTGGGAAGCCATGAAAGAAAGTTATCGTAAACATAAAGAAGTTATTCCTGTTGCGCCTAGCCGTAAAGAATACAGCGGGCAATTTAATGTTCGAATTGATAAGCGTGATCATAGGGCGTTAGCCATAGAAGCAGCAATGGCTGGTATTAGTTTGAATGCATTGGTTGCGCAGAAGTTGCATCAATCTTTGGTGAGTTTTGATTAATGCATTAGATTGGTGGGTGATGAAAACTATTGGCGATCATTGCTTTTCCCCGGCTGTTAATCAATCAAGCCTCATAACGGTTACGCGGTGCCCAAATAATTGATCATCACCAATCATAGACCAGCCTAATTTGGCATACCATTGGGGGATGCTGGGGTCAAAGGCGAGCAGGTATAAAGAAGGATAGCCTAAGGCTTTCGCTGCTTTTTTTACGTGATTAATTAAACATTCACCTATTTTGTGTCCGCGATAAGCGGGGTCGACAACGAGGCTACCAAGCCAAGGGCCGGTGCCTTCTAAGCAGGCGCTTGCACAGGCGAACTTAGTATGTCCCCTCTCTTAGCCCATGTTTTATCCACGCAGTGAGAGCGGGCACCCTGGTGCCCTTTAAGCTGGCGCTTGCACAAGCGAACTTAGAGCGTCACCCTCCTGGCCCGTTGCTCATCAACGAAGTGAGGGCAGGCTTCCAGGAGGGCTGGGGAGGCGAACGACCGGCATGGATGAGCTAACGACAGTCTGAGCAATAAAATCTATTCTATAAAAGCGCATTTTCACGCTTAATAAATAAAAAACATGCATTTTATTAAATGCTTATATTTATTTACATTTGATAGAATCTATTCTATAATCTATTCTATACTTTCTCGAGAATGCAAATGACCCGACAAAAACTCAATAAAAGCAACTTAAAAACAGAGATTCTAGCTCACCTGCGTCGAAACGGTGTCATGACACTGGAGTCCATACGCGATAAATTCATGATTAGCCAGCCTTCAGCTTCTCGCATCCTGTCAGGCCTAAAAGCCGATATTCTTGTCATGGGAAAGGCTAGAGAAACAAAATATGCGGCTCTTCGAAAAATAGATAATAGCGCTGAATTTCCGATTTATGAAATATTAAATGACGGGAATAGTCGGCACTTGGGAATGCTATATGCCATCTATCCTCAAGGTTTTTATTTTTCAACCAAGACACCCGATGCGGTCTCGTCGTTTTATCCAGATCTTCCTTATTTTTTAAATGATCTTCGACCAGCGGGGTTTCTTGGGCGTTTAATCCCATTGCAAAATCAAGACCTTCATCTTCCTCAAGATATCCATTTCTGGACAGCGGAGCATTGTTTAAAATATTTATCAATTCGCGGTTGGAATACAGTCGGAAATTTAATCATCGGTGAAAAAGCTTTTCAGTTGTATTTAGAGAATTGCCAACATCCAAAATATGCTGTTAATCGCAACAATCGAAAAAAACAATACCCGAACTATGCCACTGAAATTCTTGCGATGGGTGATCCTGGCTCTTCAGCAGGCGGAGAGCATCCAAAATTTACAACCATTCTTTTGCCTGAGCATCAACATTTGTTAGTTAAGTTTTCTCCCCCAACTAACACAGACATTGGCATGCGAATTTCCGATTTGCTGGTTTGTGAATACATTGCATTGCGAGTGTTAAAAAAACACGGTCAAGCAGCAGCTGATGCAGACATTTTATTGCAGGATGATCGATTGTTTTTAGAAGTGAAAAGATTCGATAGGGTGGGTCAATTCTCTCGCTTGGGTGTTGTTTCATTGGGGTCGTTGGATGCCGAGTTTACAGGCGTCTCAGGTTCATGGAGTGGCATATCGGCTGAACTGGTAAAAAACGATATTATTCCTGAAAGTCTTTTGAAGCGAATTCGTTTTCTTGAGTTGTTTGGCGAATGTATTGCAAACAATGATATGCATGCTTTTAATTTGTCGTTTATTACGCAAGGACAACGCGTGATTGATTTGGCTCCAACGTATGATATGACATGCATGCTATTTATGCCCAGAAATTATCAAATTATCCCCATTGCATTTAAGCCGCCTTTACCGATGGCCGCCGATAAAGAAATATGGGAAAATGTTTTTAATGCAGTCATTGACTTTTGGGAAACGGTATTGAGAGATGATCGCATTTCGCCATCTTTTAAAGTGATTGCAGGCGAATGCAAGGATAAAATAAGCGCTTTGAAACCGTTCATTGTTTTGTTGCCAAAATCTTGAGCGGTAAACGTTATTGATTTTCAGTCCTAAATCAACCACACCAACCCAAACATCGCCACGCACAAGCCCAAAAACACAGCCGGCAAAAATGTTAGGCAGGGCCGGGGTGAATAAAGTGGCACTCACGGAGGCGAATGAAATAAGCAATATGAGCGTGAAGAAGGGCAGCTGGATGGGCATGAGGGAACTCGATTTGAATGGCCTAAATTGTACTGGAGTAGTCTATAATTTTCTACTTAATGTTAAAGCGAGTTGCGTTATAGACCGTGGTTTGATGGATTAATGGGTGCGATAACGGAAGGTGTGGTGCAATTGGTGCAATTAGGAGATGGCCGTGATTGATGCAGGTGAATCTAACATATTGAATTTCTGGTGTTATTAAAATTGCATTATATGATGATCGATAGATAAGAGGAGGGTCAGGTTTTTGCATGAAGTATTGCCAAGCAGCAGGCAGTGGTTTGCAGGGTATCGCAAGCGAAAGTCGCCTTCAGGGTGTGTTTTCAAATCGGTGGCCAGCATTAAATAAAACGCACATTGCTTTTGAGTGTGTGCACGCCGGTCGTTTGCCTCCCCGTCCCTCCTGGAAGCCTGCCCTCACTTCGTTGATGAGCAGCGGGCCAGGAGGGTGACGCTCTAAGTTCGCCTGTGCAAGCGCCAGCTTAGAAGGCACCCTTCAGATTACATAAAGCCGCAGATCTATACCCATTACACCTCAAGATGCGATTTTTAATTTCCATCTTGCTGCGAACTTTAAGCGTTCTTCAATCAAAAAAGCTCGAAATAGAGTAACTATTCCTGCGCTTTTTCTCAATCAGAACGTTTAAATTTCTTGCAATCT
>DASTZQ010000065.1:0-53720 GCA_035764205.1 Gammaproteobacteria bacterium | reverse complement strand
AACACTCCCAACACCACCTCCGCCCAGGTGTGATTTTCACCCGCGAAAGTTAAGGTTTGCTCTGGCATGGTGAGCGGCGCCGGCGCATCAGGCACTAATTTTAATTGAATCATTTCACGATAAAGCATATCCATGCCGCGCAATTTGCTTTGCACCGAATACCCAGCGATGTGCGGCGTTGCGATACTTGCCTGGGTTAATAAAGCACGATTCACCAAGGGCTCGTGTTCAAACACATCTAAACATAAGTGTGTGTGTTTTGCAGCGCGCAGCAACACCTCAGTGTCAACCACCGCACCGCGGCTTGCGTTAATAAACACACAATCTTTATGTTGCCGCTCAAAAAAATCGTCTTTTAAAAATTGAAAGGTGGGGTGATCACCGCCGTAAGTTAAGGGCACGTGCACAGTGATTAAATCCATGCCTTGCAGGTTATTTAATGCGGTGGCATGAAAAGCGGGTTCAGCCGCTGCACGAAATGGATCGCAAAGCGTGACATCAAACCCCAATAAACGCAAACGCTCAGCCGCTAAATTGCCCACTCGACCAACACCGATGACCGCTGCTTTCTTTTGTGAAATTAATAAACCATAACGCTGCTGCATGGCGGCGACGACACCCACGACATAATCCGCGACTGGCGGCGCATTAAACCCTTTTGTAGCAAACACAGCAATGCCCTGCTTTTTTAACCAAGGCAAATCCAAATGATCAGTGCCTGTCGTGACGCTACCGACAAACTTCACGCGTGAATTTTTTAATAAATCATGATTAACGCGTGTAATAGAACGGACGAATAACACATCCGCGTCTTTCACTTTATCTGCTGTCATGGTGCGGCCAGGAATGAGCTCAAGATCAGCAATGCTTGAAAAATAATCGCGAACATAATGAATGTGATCGTCAGCAATGATGCGCATATTACACCCCCAATGCGGCAACAATGCCGATAAAAATCACCAAACCCACCCAGTGATTGTTTAAAAACGCTTTAAAACACTGGGCTGGATCGCGCTGCTTAATAAGCCATTGTTGGTAAAGAAAGAAAATGCCTGCTATGAATAAACTCGCGTAATAAGGAAAGCTTAAGGTCGCTTTCACACCCACGATCACCATCAGCCATAAAAATAATAATTGTAACGTGCCAATCATAAAACAATCACGCCTCCCAAATAAAACGGCCGTGGATTTAACGCCAATTTTAATATCATCCGCGCGATCCACCATCGCATATTCCGTGTCATACATCAGCGGCCAAACAATGCTCGCAGCATATAACCACAGCGCTAAAGAAGGAATGTGGTTGGTGACCGCCGCAAAACCCATGACCACCCCCCAACCAAAGGCCAAACCTAAACCTAATTGTGGCCAATGCGTGATGCGTTTTAAAAAAGGGTAAATAAACGCAAGCGCCGCACCAACAAAGGCTAACTTCACCGTAAAAACATTACACATTAACACGAGCAAGAACGCGGCCAGTGTTAGCACAAACGCAGTCATTAAAGCTGCTTTAACGCTTACCGTGCGCATTGCTAATGGCCGTGATTTCGTGCGCGCGACATGGCCATCAACATTTCTATCCGCTATATCATTCACCACACACCCAGCGCTACGCATTAGCACGACACCCAGCGTAAAAATGAAAAATAATGTCACGCCAGGAAAACCACCTGCTGCCAACCACAACGCCCACAAGGTCGGCCACAGCAATAATAAAATGCCTATGGGTTTGTTGAGGCGCATTAGGTGACACAAACCAACTAGGCTAGCCATGCACCCACCTCATCTAACATTGCCCTTATTTCAACGCATAAAAAATCAATGAATTTAGGTTTATATAAGGTACTTTCTAGGGTATCTAATGGAATAAAACGCGACATCTGATCAACAAATTCCTTGCTTCGAATAACGCTTTCTAATTTTTCTTTTGCAGAAATTAATAATGCTTCATAATTTTCAATCTGATAATCGTTGACTTTACGAATAAAAAAATCTTTGTTTAAAGATGCATTGTGCTGCTTTAACCAACGCAAATCCCACAAATCTCGGTAACGAATCGTTTTTTGGCTGCTGACATAAGCGATAATTTTATCTGTCATGATTTCATCCAGCGATTCTGTTAAAATGAGCACATCCCCATACCCGTCTGGCAAAAAATCATAATTTAGCTTAATCGCTTGCGGCACTCGGGTGTAAGCAGGAATATTGGCAACCTCTAATTTGATTGCTTGCTTAGGCAAATCTTTACGTGCTGGCGATGTTGTAATTCTAATTTGCCATTTATCTACTTTAATATTGGCATATTCAGGTAAAACAGCCGTTTCTTTTGGTTCTTTCACTTCCACTAACAACCCATAACGCTCACCAATGTATCTTTCTAAACAGACTTTAATGCCTTTCACTTGGCTAGCAGAAAAATCTCGCCCGCCGACAAAATCAAGGTCTTCACTATAACGAGGCGAACCATAACAAAGCCTCAATGCTGTTCCGCCCTGAAAGGTGAGCTGATCAAGCAAGCCATCGCGATCCAGTGAATATAAAATGTCGTAATGCAATAATTCTTTCGCAACAACAGGACGCATACGCACTAAATTTTCAGCTTGCATCGCTCGATTAACTAATGCATTAAAATCTTCGGCATCACTCATCACGACCCTCTTCTTGCAATAAGTTTAAATTACGGCCAACACGTTTTAAATCACGAACAGCGGTTTCCTTACGTGCAATCCGCAACGCCCTGTTTTTGTCCTTGATCGTTGCATTTAAAATATCAGGAACGCGACGCTTTGTATGCGTGAATTCAATCACGCCAAAAGGGGTTTTATAAACGCCACGTCGACCGGTTGTCATGACGGTTAAGCGATCCATTGGAATTTGAGAGATAAGGCCGTATTCAGAAAGGATGGATTCAAGACTCACGTAATTATATTCGCCACGCCGCATTGCACAGGTAATGTGCTCAAGAATATCGCCATGAACAGATTGCACATCCGGGTTTAAATAAACGCCGTGAGCGACTCGCAGCAATAATCCAGACCTCACCAAACGAGCCAAACCCTCATTAAACGTTTTGCGCTGTTCACCCCAAAAGAGCTTGGCTAAATCCCCCTTCAAAAAGACAAAGCGACCCTTCAGCGCCTGCTGTTTTAAAGCTTGGATAGCGGCCAGTTGATTCATTGGGCACCTATGTATACTAAAATACTATATATTTATAGTATATCAGTTAACTTAAACCCCTTCAAGCACGGCCCGATATTTCTCAATTCGTTGTTTTTATTAAAAAATTACCTATTCCACTCCGCCCACTGCTTCGCATAATACGTTAAAATCGCATCGGCACCAGCGCGCTTAATGGAAAGCAGGGATTCGTGGGCAACGGCACGCTCGTCTAACCAACCCTTTTCAGCCGCGGCTTTGATCATGGCATATTCACCGCTCACGTGGTAAACAAAGGTGGGCACTTGAAACGTGGTTTTAACGCGATACACCACATCGAGGTAAGGCAGGCCAGGCTTCACCATCACCATATCTGCGCCTTCGTTTAAATCGAGCGCGACTTCATGCAGCGCTTCATCGGTGTTGGCCGTGTCCATTTGATAGCTATATTTATTGCCTCTCCCTAAGGCCTTTTTTGAATTCGCCGCATCGCGAAATGGGCCGTAGAAATGAGATGCGTATTTCGCAGAATAAGCCAAAATGCGCGTGTTAATGAAACCCGCTGCATCTAAGCCTTTGCGAATGTCACCAATGCGGCCGTCCATCATGTCGGAAGGCGAAACCACATCCGCACCTGCTTTTGCATGCGTGATGGCTTGCTTCACTAAAACAGCGACCGTTTCATCATTCATGATATAACCCGCTTCATTCGTGAGGCCGTCTTGGCCATTCGCGGTGTAGGGATCGAGCGCGATATCAGTCATGACTAATAATTCAGGAAATGCCGCCTTCACAGCACGAATGGCGCGCGGCATCAAACCGCTGTCATCATGAGCCATTTCTGCGGTTAAGGATTTTTCATGATCGTCTACCACAGGGAACAACATGATGGCGGGCAATTTTAATGCGGCGATTTCAGCCGCTTCTTTTAATAATTCATCAATGCTGAGGCGGCAAATGCCAGGCATGGAAGCAATGGGGTCACGCCGCTTTTCGCCTTCAACAATAAACATCGGATAAATTAAATCGTCGACGGACAACCGCGTTTCCGCGGTTAAACGACGGCTGGCTTCATCCACACGCAGGCGGCGCAGGCGAGTGGCAGGGAAAGCTCGGTTGGCAGATGGCATGGAAAGGCTCCCGTTTTAATTGCCTGAATTATACGGGAATGTGTAAGGAAAAGCATATACCGAGCGTCTCTTCAACTTATTGTTTTATAACGAATCATTAAAACTTATCATTCCAGCACTGGAAAATAATTGAATATTTTCCAGTACTGGACTATACCTAGCACTATAAACGAGCCCATACCCACCATGACTAAAACCATCACCGTCACGGCTGACCACCCCGACCTTGCTGAACAAGCAAAAGCCTTGGCGCGCGAATTAAACCTGCCTTATCAGCTAGAAAACACAGATTACCAACTCACCCACACCAAAGCCGGCCTCACCCTGCAAAACAATCACGAGAAAAAATGCAAACCCTTGCTCATTGATTTTGGCAGCACGCTCTATGCGCGAAGGCTCGCCAAAGCCGGTCGAAACAGTGAAATGCTAGTGCAAGCGATGGGCGTCAAATCAAAAGAAAAACTAAGCATCATTGATGCCACCGCCGGCCTTGGCAGCGACGGCTTTTTGCTGGCTTATGTCGGCCACCGCGTCACGCTGATTGAGCGCTCGCCGGTTTTGCACGCGCTTTTAAAAGACGCACTGGCGCGCGCAAAAACCAACCCGCAACTCGCGCCTGCTTTAATGCGCATCACGCTGTTATTTGGCGATGCCAACACCCTGCTCGCCAAACATCACGCCGATGTGATTTATCTAGACCCGATGTTTCCTGATCGAAAAAAATCCGCGGCAGTGAAAAAAGACATGGTGATGTTGCATGATTTACTGGGTGCGGGCGATGAAGGCGAAACCCTCTTTGCAGCCGCCATGGCCGCCGCCAAAAAACGCGTGGTGGTGAAACGCCCGCGCCTCGCCCCCACGCTGGTGGCCAAGGAGCCCAATTATAGCCTAGAAGGGAAAAGCAGCCGGTTTGATATTTACCTAAGCCCTCTCAGTCCAATCTTGTAGCTTTAAGTGCGGAACACGCTTAAATTCTTTCATATTATTGGTAATCAATGTTAAATCCATTGAAAGTGCATGTGCAGCAATCAACATGTCTAATGAACCGATGGGCTTACCTTGTTTTTCAAGCATGGCACGCAACTCCCCATAATACCTTGCCGCTTCATCATCAAATGAAATCACCTCAAGTGGCGCTGTGAATGCACTTAAGGCCATTTTATTTTTTTGATGATGCGTACTTTTTTGCACCCCAAAATTAAGCTCTGCATAAGTAATCGAAGAAATATAAATATCCCCGACAGAAAAGCGCTTAAAATGATTAAGAACGCTCTCAGGATGTTGCTTAATAATATAAATACAAATATTGGTATCTAGCATAACGCGCATTAGAAAAGGTCTTCCCTGGTTTGTTGTTTGGGCTGTTCTCGTTCTTGCATAAAATCATCGGAAAACAGCGTAACGCTCTTAAACAAAAGCTCCCACGAATTTTTAACAGGGTAGAGAATCGTCATGTCGCCAACTTTTTTAATGTAAACCTCACTCCCCTGAAAGCGAAAATCTTTAGGTAGGCGAACCGCTTGGCTTTGACCATTTTGAAACAACTTGGCAGTCTTCATACGAGCACCCTCATAAAGTATATATTAAAAAGTATATACTATAAAAAGTAAATTTGCAACCACTCGCCAGCCCAAAATATAACGTAACTTGTTGTATTTTCGAAACCAACACAGCTAAACCAGGCTTGTTTCCCAAAGCACAATATGGTAAAAATAGCACCACCAACACATTAACCGGTTTACCAGAGTCATCACCTTGATCTTACAGGCCTTATTACACATTGATACGGTGTTAGTCGATATGCTTGCCCGCTACGGCATATGGACGTACGCGCTTTTATTCGCCATCATCTTCGCGGAAACCGGCTTTGTCGTCACCCCCTTCTTACCCGGCGACTCCTTGCTCTTCGCCGCCGGCAGCTTGGCTGCCCTGCCCCATAGCCCCATTAAAGTTCAACTGCTGTTCGTGCTGCTCACGCTCGCAGCCATCCTTGGCAATAAAGTGAATTACGCCATCGGTCGCGCGCTCGGCCCTCGCGTTTTCGCCTATAAAAAAAGCTGGCTATTTAACCCCACGCACCTGCAAGAAGCCCACGCGTTCTATGAAAAACACGGCCGAAAAACCATTGTCATTGCGCGCTTCCTGCCTATCATTCGCAGCTTTGCCCCCTTTGTGGCAGGCATAGGCCGCATGAACCTCGGTGTCTTTTCACTCTATAACGCACTGAGCGGCGTGGCTTGGGTCGGCAGCTTGTTATACACTGGCTTTTATTTCGGCCAACTGCCCTTGATTCAAGCCAATTTCACCCTCGTGATTTACGGCATCATCTTAATCTCCTTGCTGCCTGCAATCATCACCGCCTTATTTAACAAAAAATCAAAATCTTGCCCTTAAAATCTGCCATCTCGCAGCTAACTTCTGATAAAATAAGTAGACAAGGCGGGCTGGCTCAGCCACAATACCGCCTCAACCCATTAGCATAGAAGAGGAGCCCTGGCTTCCATGGACTTACGAAAAGTTAAAAAACTCATTGAGTTAATCCAACAAACCGGCGTTGCTGAAATTGAAATTAAAGAAGGCGAAGAATCGGTTCGCATCACGCGCGAAGGCGCAACCACTGCCGCCACCCCCGTTTACATGAGCGCCCCAGCCCCTGCTGCTGCGCCGGCACCCGCTGCGCCTGCCGCAAGCGCCGCCCCAACACCCGCTGCCGCCGCCGACCACAAACACAGCTTAAAATCCCCCATGGTGGGCACGGTTTACCTCTCGCCTTCACCCAACGCCAAAGCCTTTGTTGAAATTGGCCAAACCGTGAAAGCGGGCGACGTCATTTGCTTGATTGAAGCCATGAAAATGTTCAACCAAATTGAAGCTGACAAATCCGGCACGGTGACTGCGCGCCTCGTTGATAATGGCACACCGGTTGAATTTAACCAGCCACTGTTCGTCATTGAATAACACAGGGCTGCCTCATGAAAATTGATAAACTCCTCATTGCCAACCGCGGCGAAATTGCTTTGCGCATCTTGCGTGCCTGCAAAGAAATGGGCATTAAAACCGTGGCTGCACACTCTGAAGCCGACCGCGATTTACTGCACGTGCGCCTGGCCGACGAATCCGTCTGCATCGGCCCCAACGCTGCCGCTGAAAGCTACCTTAACATTCCTCGCATTTTAAGCGCAGCTGAAATCACCGACGCCATGGCCATACACCCCGGCTACGGCTTCTTATCTGAAAATGCTGATTTTGCTGAGCAAGTTGAAAAAAGCGGTTTTATTTTTGTTGGGCCGCACGCTGAAACCATTCGTCAAATGGGTGATAAAGTCACTGCCATTAAATTGATGAAACAAATTGGCGTGCCTTGCGTGCCAGGCTCTGGCGACCCCATCGACGACAACGACGCCCACACCTTGAGCTTAGCCAAAGACATTGGCTACCCCGTTATCATTAAAGCAGCGGGCGGTGGCGGTGGGCGCGGGATGCGCGTGGTGCACACCGAATCTCACTTATTAAACGCCATCACCCTTACCAAAAGTGAAGCGAAAGCGGCGTTTAATAACGACAAAGTCTACCTCGAAAAATACCTGCAAAACCCTCGCCACATTGAAATTCAAGTGCTGGGCGACGGCTTGGGCCAAGCCATTTATTTGGGCGAACGCGATTGCTCGCTGCAACGCCGCCATCAAAAAATCATTGAAGAAGCACCTGCCCCCGGTATCACGCAAGAACAGCGCGAAACCATAGGCGAGCTCTGCGCCAAAGCCTGCCGCGACATGAAATACCGCGGTGCAGGCACCATGGAATTCTTATATGAAGACGGCTGTTTTTATTTCATTGAAATGAACACGCGTATTCAGGTGGAACACCCCGTGACCGAGCTCATCACCGGCGTTGATTTGGTTAAAGAACAAATCAAAATCGCGGCGGGCTTGCCCATGACCCTAAAACAATCCGACATCCAAATCCGCGGCCACGCGATTGAATGCCGAGTAAATGCCGAAGACCCGCGCACGTTTGTGCCCTCCCCCGGCACCGTCACCTATTTCCACCCCCCGGGTGGGCCAGGCGTTAGGGTGGATTCTCACCTTTACGGCAGCTATAAGGTTCCACCCTACTATGACTCCTTGGTGGCCAAAATCATCACTCACGGTGAAACCCGTGACATGGCGCTGGCGCGCATGCGCAACGCCCTGGATGAAACCGTCATTGAAGGCATCCGAACCAATATCCCGCTGCATCAGGATATTTTGAGGGGGAACTCCTTCCAGAAGGGTCTCATCAATATTCACTACCTTGAAAAATGGATGAATGGGTAAATAGCAAGCCCGTGCATATAGGTCGCTTGCCTCCCCCATCCCCTCCTGGAAGCCTGCCCTCACTTCGTTGCGGTGTCAGGGGCCAGGAGGGGTGACCATCTAAGCAAGCCCGTGCATATAGGTCGCCTGCCTCCCCCATGCACACACCAAATAACACAACCCACCTGCTCGAATAGCGCCACACTATGATTTTGTTGTAAATTTTTCGTTCAAAAAACTGTTGCTCTAACAAAGAACAACAGTTAGAATACGTGCTGTATCGTGATCAATCCCGAAAACTGAGGGAACTTATGTCAACACAAACACTAGAAAATCCATCGTCATTTGAATTGACGCAGAAAAACCAGCCCCTGCACGACAGTGTCAGGCAAGCGCTTGAAAACTACCTTTCTCAATTGAAGGACACCCCCGCCGATTTATATCAGCTCATCATGGCTGAGGTGGAAGCCCCTTTAATGGAATGCGTGATGGACTACACGAAAAATAACCAATCTCGTGCTGCCATCGTCCTCGGCTTAAGCCGCGGTACGCTCAGAAAGAAGCTTAAAGAGTACGGTTTGCTCGACTAATTCGCTTGATTGATTTGCTTCACCCATCCTTATCCCTGCAATCTTTGTGCTTGCGGGGATTTCTTTGTGTATAATGTAAAGATACCCAAGGGAGGCAGGATGACAATCACCATCAATGAGCAGGCATCCACGGAAGGCATCTTGCCCGCGAGCGCCGAGCCTAACATTCCCGCCTGGAACCTTCCCCACCCCGGCAAGCAACCCACCCACCACCCCAAAGCCGGCTTAAACCCCCTGGCCGACGCCGCCAGCGCTTTATTCACCGCCATCGGCAACCTAAAGCAAACCCAAACCTGCCAATGGGCCGCCCTGCAAAACGAACTGATTCAAACCGTCATTGCCTTTCAAGAAACCATCACCAAATTGGGCTACCAACCCGAATATGTCATTGTGTGCCGCTATGTCATGTGCGCCACCATCGACGACATCATCACCAACACCGCCTGGGGCAATCAAGGGCAGTGGGAACCTTACGCCCTCATTCCTGCGCTTAACCAAGAAGCCGCGCGCGAAGACAAATTCTTTAGCATTCTTGAGCGCGCCATCTCAGAGCCCTCCCATTACATCGACCTCATGGAACTCATGTATTTATGTTTAAGCCTCGGTTATCAAGGGCATTACCGCGCGACCAACCATCAGCAACACCAACTCGAACAAATCACACACGCCCTTTATAAACACATACGCGCTTATCGCGGCGGCTTTAGCAAGCTGCTCTCACCCGCCCCACTGAAAACCGTCAGAGCTTACCGCCTGCCTTTCACTGACAATGCACTGCCAACCTGGATGATTTTGCTCATCAGCCTGTGTTTTGTCATGGTATTATTTATCGCCCTCGGCACCTTAATGGAAACCCTGTCGAATGAACCCTTTAAAAACATTGCACAACTACAACCCATTATCACGCATGAAACCACTGCATAAGCAAATTGCCACGCGCGCGCTCATTTCTTTTTCCGTGGTTAGCTTATTCTCTGCCGCCATTTGGTTTTTAAGCCCATCGCTCGTTGTGCACGGGCAAGCCGCTTTTGCTCCGCCGCAAAAACGCCTCTATGTGATTGTGGCGTTTTATTTACTCTGGCTTTTAAAATTACTCATTCTTGATTTTGACGTTCCCAAAACAGAAACGCCTGTCGATGAAACCACGCAACAAGCGCTAGACCACCTCTTAAAACGCTTTCAAGGGGCGCTTTCTTTCATGCAAAGCACCACCATTGCAAAACACGGCCACCCCACGCCTTTAAAAGCCTTGCCTTGGTACCTCATCATTGGCCCGGAAAATGCAGGCAAAACCGCTTTATTAGCCAATGCAAATGTAAACTACATTTTACAACGCCAATTCAGCGCGAAAGAAGCAAAAACGCCGAGCGCTTCATCCCATTGTGATTGGTGGGTGACGCGTGACGCTTGCTTGGTTGACATCCCCGGCAAATACATTGAAGGCGGGTCGCCATTACACAGCAAATTGTGGTCGGCTTTACTCAATTTAATAAAGTCATCGAATTGCCACGAACAATGCAGCGGAATTATCCTAACCCTGCCACTGCCTGAACTCATGAAAGCAAATAATGCTGAAACACTCAATCAACTGGTTTTATCATTAAAACGCCGCCTGGAAAACTTACAACATGCATTTCAACGCACCCTGCCTTGCGTGTTGGTCATCACCAAATGTGATTTATTGCCCGGGTTTAATGAATATTTCAGCGAATCCGCTGATGATGAAATCACCCAAGCCTGGGGCATTACCCTGCCTTATTTACGCACCGGTGATCGCGTTGATGCGATTTTCTCTCTGCGTTTTAATGCGCTCATTAAAAAATTAAACCAACAACTCATTTGGCGCTTGCACCAAGAACGCAACCCCATGATTCGCCCGCCCATCAAAGATTTTCCTTTGCAAGTTGAACGCTTAAAAACCCTCACACAAGATTTATTACGCAAGCTAACAAAAACAACCTCAGCCTTTCAGTTGCACGCCTTATATTTAACCAGTGCACTGCAAACCCACACAGACACAAGCAACTTAGTGTTAGATGAGCATGAATCTGAGCGTGCATTGCAAGCATTTAAAGCCCCCACTCCAAGCTCGCGCCCTTATTTTATCAAACAATTATTAACCTACGGCTTAAGCATGCCACCAGAAGCCAAGCCCGTGCGAGCACGCTTGGCTTCGCGCGCTAAACGCAAATTAACCTATGCCACCTCTGCGTTGTTAGTAATCGCGGCCACCTTGCAATTAGGTCACGACTTTGAGCACGGCATTAAACGCAGCCAAGCCATACAAAAACATTTAGCCACTTATGAATTAAGCCTGAAATCATTTCAAAACCCCAATGATACCTTAGTGCAAACGGTTAATTTATTAAATGGGTTGCAAGCGTCTGTGCAGCCAGAAAAGCTGGCCTTTGACCTAAAAGGTATTTTCAAATTTTACACGCATCAATCCGATCAAAAAGCCGCTTTAATTTATCACGAAGCGCTACAAGCCATTTTATTGCCCGAAGTTGGTAATGTGTTAGCTGACGCCTTAAATAACCCCGTGAATCGCGATCAAAATCAAGTGTATCGCTTATTACAAGCTTATTTAATGCTAAACGACCCTCAGCATGCAAATGCAAACATCATTCAAGCCACCGTGGCCGATATCGCTAACGGCCATGTTCCCGCCGAAACCCTACCACCGTTGCGCTACCACTTAAGCCTTGCGCTCGCGCAACCTTGGAAACCGGTGCGCTTAAATCAAAAAACCATCGTCACCACACAAAATTATTTAAATGCCATGCCAACGGCAAATCTTGCTTATTTAATTATTAAAAATCAATCTAACACGGCTAACCTGCAACCCATCACCCTGGATGCGGTGCAAAACAACCCCGAATTATTCACCCTGGATAACACACACGGCGCCATTCCTGCTTTATTCACTGCTAATTCATTCAACACCGTCATGACACAAGACAGCCAAATTGCCGCTCACGATGTGGCTCACGGCAACTGGGTGTTAGGCGTAAAACCCGCGCCCACGAACAACACGGACGACAACACGCTGTTAGCGCAACTGCGCACGGCTTATGTCACTGATTACGTCCACACATGGGAAAATGAACTAAATGCAATACACCTCACCCGCAGCAAAGATTTAGCGCAGCTTGATGCCATGCTCACCATGCTAACGAGCGACCACTCCCCCTTGGTTAACCTCATCACCACCGTGCACAACAACACGTATTTTGAGCCCGTCACCACCTTAAGCCCAACATTATATGCGCTGGGGCAAACCCAAGATTCACGCATGACCACCACGGCACAACTCACTGACATCATGCAAGGCTTACAAGCCTTACATGCCTATTTACAACCCGTGGTGACCTCACACACCCCACGCAAAGCCGCTTATGATTTAGTGGCTGAACGCATGATGCACCAAGGCGCGCCCGACCCCATCACAAACTTACGCTTACTCGCTGACAAAAGCCCCGAGCCTTTAAAAAGCTGGTTAAATCAACTCACGAATGAAAGCTGGCATGATTTATCTCAAACCGCCATACACTACATTGACACCTCTTGGAAAGAAGAAGTATCCCACGCCTATGAGCAAAACATTGCGCACCACTACCCCTTCCAGCAAGACGCCAAAGCAGAAGTGGCCTTGCATCAATTCACGCAATTTTTCGGCAACCCCGGCGTGATCCCCAATTTTTATAATCATTATTTAGCGCCCTTTGTCGACACCAGCAGTGCTGAATGGCGCTGGAAAAAATCCGATGATTTAAAACTGCCATTTAGCGATGAAAGCCTGCGTGACATTCAACAAGCCGTGCGCATTCATCACGCATTTTTCCCTAAAGGGGATAATCAATTATTAGTGCAATTTCAACTGCAACCGTATGAATTTGGAAAAGACATTAAAACAGTGGCTTTAAACATTAACAACAGCCAACTCTCAGACATGAAAACCAAAATACGCACACCGCATGTGTTAATGTGGCCGGGGCGCATGGATTATCGCATGTCGTCGCTCGATTTAACTTTAAAAGATGAAGCCATGATTCACTCCGATTTCCCTGGCACCTGGGGTTGGTTGAAACTCATTAGCCAATCCTATGAAAGCCCTATTTCTCAGAAACAAATTCTGTTAAATTTCTCACAAAACAAAACGCCGGTAAAATACGTGCTTTCCACCAATGGGCAATTCAACCCGCTCATTACCTTAAGCTTGTACCATTTCCGACTGCCAGCGCAATTGATTACGGCTTAACGCTATTTTGCGCTACGCCGTTTTTTCAAGGGTGATGAATTAACAGCCTGCCTCACTCTTTGAGTTTTTCGCATTGGCAGAGCAATTTCTGTCACTATGACATCCCAAGGCACATAACACAGATGACTTGTTTCGTCTTTTGTGATTAGCCCAAGTTGATGCAGTATTTTCACATCGTTATGCACATTACTATAATCGCGATCAAGCGCTTTTGCGACAGAACGCATGCTAACGCCGTCTTGTTCATGAATATGTTTTAATAAAGCAAACCGTTTTGGCGTTAATGTTTTAAACAACAAACGCTGATCTTGAAAAGTGATTTTTTCAATCGATGGTTGAGGCTTAATATTTTCCTCAGCACGGTGCCAAGCTTCAATAAACTCTTCACCTGCCTTTTCAAGATGCCCGGTGGTAATCGTTATTTTTTTATTCATACTTCCTCCTTCAAACGAGCAATGTCGGTCATAAAATCTTGCATGAGCTGCTCAACACTCAAAAAAACGTAGGGCGCTTCCTTGTTGCCTAGGTGCTTATGATCGCCTTTGCCTGATTCATTGTCATAACGAACCAAACACTGGCCCATTACATCGCCATGATATAGCCGATATTTCAGGCCATGCGGCCTATCTTGGCTAGGGCCAGGCAAACGCCAAATCACAAACTCAGTGATCGTGTTTTCTGTAACAACCTTGTTACGATAAATCAATTGCGCTTTCATGTAGTATAACACACCATATGGTTTTTTGTAATAATAGCAACTCATTGATAAAACACAAGGTATTTTTCAAAATCCAACACCCATTGAAATCAATGCGCGCACCTTATATGATGGCGAACCACTGCAAACCCTAGGATTGAATATGCAAAAATCACAACTCATACACTACCGTGACGGTGCAACCACCTGTCACGGCCACTTGGTTTTTCCTGAACAGGTTAGCGCCGAAACACCCATTGTTTTAGTTGCGCACGATTGGTCGGGGCGCAATGCCTTTGCGGATGAAAAAGCGGCAGAACTCGCTCAATTAGGCTACATCGGCTTTGCCATGGATTTATACGGCGAAGGGCGCGTCGGCAGCAACAACGACGAAAAATTAGCCTTAATGTCGCCCCTCGCAAGCGATAGAAACAAACTGAAACAGCGCTTATTAGCAGCCGTTGAAACCGCGAAAAACTTAGGCCAAGGCAACCCCAAGGCCATTGCCGCCATTGGGTTTTGTTTTGGGGGCTTAAGCGTGCTGGATTTAGCAAGAACAGGGGAACCTTTGGCAGGTGTCGTGAGCTTTCATGGGTTATTGAACGCCCCCGAAGGCTTAACACCCAACCCCATTCAAGCCAAAGTGCTGGCCTTGCACGGCTATAACGACCCGATGGCCAAGCCCCCGCAAGTGATGGCCTTTGCCGATGAAATGACCAAAGCCGGGGCTGATTGGCAAGTCACAATGTACGGCAACACCGTGCATGCCTTCATGAACCCCTTAGCGCATGACGAGGCTTTAGGCTTGGTTTACAGCCCCCACATCGCCAAACGAGCCTTTTCTGCCATGTCCTTGTTTTTAAAAGAGATCTTCAAACGCTAACTCGTCAAACACTCACGGCAGCCAGCGCAACAGGCGCTGCCGTGAAAAAAACATCATTGCTGATTTAAATTTACCCTGCTATAGTCTGCAAAAATAAAAAACAACAACAGACCATAACGAGGTTGCTATGCCCATCACCCGCAGTCAAACGGCGAAAAAAGGCCGCCAGCATTACATTACCCCCGAAGCCTACATTGCCGCCGCCAGAAAGGGCGACAATGACACCGTGACTCGCTACCTGGCCAACAGCTATGGCAACCACCCCACCAAAGAAAAAAGCCACCCTTATGCCAAACACCCGCATGAGACACAACACCACCAGGCGGCCTTCCTTGCTGCTGCGAAAAATGGGCAAGACGACATCGTCACCAATTTATTAAATTACCGAACAGCGTCAACCGCCACGATCATCAGCGAAAAAACGAAAAAAAACGCAGTGGCTCAAGCATTTTCAAAAAAGGCTTATGCCACGACCACGCTGATTATTTCACACTTAAATGACACCGACCCAAAGACCTACAACAACCTTCGCATGCAGCTAAGTGCAACCTGGTCAAAAATAAATGTTAACGGGGATGCTGATAATCACCCACTCACCGAAGCCATGCTCGCCTTATTGCAACACCAACCCTTTAAAAGCAATGAGATGCTTCTGTTTAAAGCCTTGCGTGACATTGGCATCGGCCACGGTTGCACCAAGGTAATCGACTACATCCTCAATGACTGCCTCACCCGTGGATGGCTTGATCACTGCCGTCAAAACTTACTTGCCTTTGATATTATCAAAAGCAAACACAGCGACACCTTACTCCAGGCTTTTCCCGACTTCTATCAATTTTTTATTGGGCAGGTGGCTAGCGATAACTACGACACACCTTTGATTGCTGCCGCGCGATTAAACAAACTTAGCCTCATGAAAAAGATTCACGAATACGATCCCGAGCAATTAAATAAAGTCAATCGAGAATATAAAAATGCGCTCATGGTCGCTGCTGAAAGCGAAACCCCCACCAAAGAAGCCATTAAATGGTTGTTAGATAAAGAGATGGACATTACGGAATTACTTCCTGACAGTACTAACATCAGTGTTTTAGCTTCACTTGCAAAAAACCCAGTGCAAAAGGATGCATTTAAAATGGCCGTAGCCTATCCTGATGAAAGAATAACAGAGCTACTCTATGACAATGATTATTTAAAACCCATTGTAAAAAACCTCATCCTCAGCGCCTTACCTAACACCTATCAACCCAATCTGGCCTTGGCAAAAGAAGTTGACTTCAGCGCATTGTATGCGCTCAATAATCAAAGAATGCCTGGTCTCAACAACCAGCTGAATAAATACATGCTCGCTGCCCATTATCATCAGCATGATCAAATGAAAGCCTGGGAAGTGCACGAACCAATCTCAAGCCTCTCAACTATCAAATCCATGAAACTTTCGGGGATCAGCGCCTGCTTATTCTCCCATGCGGTGGATATAAAAAATCGATATCGAGTGAGCTCAATTCATGATAAAGATGCCAACGGAAGAACAGCTCTCCATCACTTAATGGTAGATGTCAATCAAAACATGGGGGAATGGCTGTGGAGAACAGCAGATGAGCTGGCTGAAGAAGCCGCTGAAAACAGTGACGCCCAAAAAGATGCCGACCTTTTTCAGCTGGCCAGTGATCTCATCGCCATCAAACACAATGAAACATCTTTTTATAAGACCTTGACGTTTTTATTATCAAACAAGGCAGACCCTAATATGCCCGACGAGCACGGAAACACACCACTACACTATGCGATACTCTCCCGTCGAAGCCCGGCTACCATTGAAGCCATGCTTTATCACCGCGCTTGCGTTCATAAAAAAAACAAGGATGGAACAACTCCGCTAATCATCGCATGCTCACAGAGTTGCGTCTCTACTGTTGAACTACTCCTTGCCGCTGGCGCCGACCCAACCATCGAAGACAAAGAAAAAAGAACACCGCTCAACCAAGCCTATGAGAACCACAATGATGACGATGATGCCTTAATAATCCAAAGCTTGATCTTGGAGGCCATCGAGGAAAAAAAACAGGCCATGCGGCCGACGATGTAATACAAAAAAGCTTATTTCGTTAAGCTTTTAATGTCTGGGTTTTTAGAATACGCGAGCAAGATTTCTTCCAGTAATTGGTCGGCAATCGAAAGCCCAGAATTTTCTTCAATCACACCTTGTTTTTCTTTTAAAGTGGCTAAGCGCTCTTCCACCAGTTTTTTCAAAGTGGAACCGCCTTCACGCATGTCTAAAATGACTTGCAGCATTTTTAAAGGTTGGTGGATTACGAAACGCGAAAAACACGCGTTTCTAATCCACCCTACCCCTAACCCAGCTTCGGCGCAGGCTGCGCTTCCACCGGTAAATTCAACAAACGATCAACGGCCTGCAGGTGGGTAAAAAACAACATCAATTCTCGTGGCGTCAACCTATCAAATGAAGCCTCATTCACAACAATACCTTCAATCACTTTGCCATAATACGACGTGAACGCCATTGCATCCACATAAGCAAATTCACCTTCTTTAAATCCACAAGGATAAAATGGGATCCGTTTAGTGATGGGGCAAATTAAATGACCCACCGCATCCAGCGCAACCCCCTCGCCAAGTTTTGCATTAAGATGATGAATCACAGCGATCAAAGTATCACGTGACTTATCACCGTAAAATAATTCATCTATCTTATTTTTATAGGCATTTATTGTTGATAAAAATTCAACGCTAGGACGCTTTTTTTCAGGAAACAGCCTCGCGGATTTAGCCACTGTAGGCATCTCAGGTTTAACGTCAGATTGAGCACCAGGCGTTTCTTCTTCCAAAGGAACTTCCGGTGGCACGTAATCTTCATTATCACTCTCGCCCTCCAATGGCGCAGACGCTGGCACCGTTGCAGCCATCACAAGCTCAGCCTCTTCATCGCTGCCATCACCTGGCGTGGTTACACCATCCGATGTCGCGGACGGTATTTTTGCGAAGGAAGACATTAATTCACGCAAAGCCTGCTGCATTTCATCGTCAAGCACGATATTGCTTTTGAGCAACTCACCACTTAAAAAACGAGACAATACCGTTCGGATGGATTGACTTCGCAACCGATATTTAGGCGTATTTTCACCAACATCCAGTTTCTGCTGAATATAATCACACAACTCAAGGTAAATCTCTAAATAACCACGGCGGCCATCAGCATCACCAGGTGATAGGCTTGCTATTTTTTTTAATAAGTTATCAACATGTTCAATGAACCAACCCACACCAAGATTTCGCTTTGCTGCTTTTAACCCTTTCGTTGCTGCTGTTAACCCCTGCCTCACAGCAGCAAAGCGGGACTTTTTAACCTCCTCTTCCTCTGGTTGGTCGCCACCGCCTTTCATGGCCTTCTGAAGTGCCGTGTCTAACGCTTCGCATATCTCAATAATCAACCCACGATACAATTGATAATAAGCCCTTTCCATTGATAATTCTCGAGCATAATCACCACTGCGCAAGTAATGATTCAAAGCGCGCGTCATGCATTTTGCATCACCTTTGTCGCCCTCCACCGAGTCAGAAAAATCTTCCAAACTCCCCCTCGTGTTAAATATTGCTTCATTCATTTTCAGGAGCGCAAGATCCATGGCAACCAGAAAATCGTTCAAGCCTTCTTGAGATTGCAAATAATGCGACATGCCCTCAGCGGTAACACAAGCCGAAGGCATGCTCAATCTAAAAGAAGCAAAATAATCACGAATGTCTTTTGCTGCTGTCTCTGGTTTTACATTAAACAAGGCAAGCACTTTATTAAAATGCTCCTTAGCCGCATCTCGTCTTTCACCATCGTTTAATCTTAATAATCGTTCTTGCACATAATCAGAATAAGACTGATCCCCCACCATATTAGGTAGTGGCGCCCCACACTCACACAAACAACGCATCAAGCGAAAAAAAGCGGGGTCAGCGTAATTGCCTGTTTCTAGCAAACGCTTCACTTCGTCTTCCACGACTTTTGTTTTAAATGAAAAACCTATTTTTCTTAAATGAAACAAAATGGCGGTATCGTAGTTCCTATCGATATTTATTGTTTCACCGAGATCTGCAGCATGATGAAACCCATGATGGCCATCGCCAGATGCATAAAAACAATTAGACCAGGTGGGTGCACACAAAACTTTAGGAAAAAAAGCCTTACGCTCATACCTTCTTGAAAACTGATAAAAAAAACGCGGATCACCGCCATCACCATGCCCACCATCGCGCAAATAATATTCCAATAAATTTAATGGTTCTTTCTCTAGGCTAATAAACAGCTTAAGCTGATAAAAAAAGTTCTTGAGGGAGAAATAATTTGATTCATCTTGTATCGCTACATCAAAAGCAGACAAAAACTTTTTCTCTTCGACAAAGCTTTTTACTTTTTGATAATCGTCTGGTGTAGTAAAATGCTTATGTGTGGGATCGACATAACTCAATGGCTCATCAATTTTCAACACAATACTGCTATCTTGTTTAATAAACATAACCACATCATAATTAT
Source organism: Gammaproteobacteria bacterium (assembly GCA_035764205.1). Classification (GTDB taxonomy): domain Bacteria; phylum Pseudomonadota; class Gammaproteobacteria; order DSM-16500; family DSM-16500; genus Aquicella. The sequence goes on along the minus strand of DASTZQ010000065.1, from coordinate 34,165 downwards.
TTTTTGTTTTTTCTGGGACACCAAATCTTCCAGCCATCGGAATGCTGGATATTTTAATATAAATGCCTTCGCTCTTATCGGCCCCCGTAATATGCCCGTAATCATCCCAAAGAGCCTGTTGCAACGCAACAAATATCTTCTTTTTTGTCTTCATGGATGAAGCCCGATTCGACCCAAAATACATCACCCAACGATCATCCAATTTATTTTTAGGAAAATACCATTTATCAAGAATAGATATAGGGAAAAATTTTGCCGCAATCGCAGGGTTAAAGACTTTCCCCTCGAAACCAGGGCCGAGGCGAACAATACGATACCCTTCAAATTCAGCAGGAATATCAACCAAATCCGGCACGGAAACCACCCCTTCTACGGCCCCCGTTTTAGCATTCACTGCAAAAGGCACTTTTCTAACCTCAGAACTTTTTGGATACTTAAAGGTAAGATGACGTGATGTTTGGTTCATTGCACAATAAAAATGACGCAGTGTCATTGGTTCGAAGCTTCTATTCATCAGCATTTTTACGATGAATGACTGATCACCCAACCCCTTCATAGGCTGATGCAAACTCACTCCATAATTAACAGCTTGGGTCAAGAGGTGATAAAGAAATGCCGATGCTTTGCTTGTATTATGATAATGATAAAACTCGACGCATTGCTCAAGCAATTCATCCACCTTCATGAGGTGTGCCTCATCCAAAGCAAAAGCATCCACCAATGCCTCCCACTGATCAATCAGCTCATTATTCACGGGCTCTTTAAATGGGTTGCAAGTTTCAACTCGCTGGCACAATAAATCAAAAAACGCGTATAGCGGGAACATGCCCGCTTGATTCGCCACGACTAAACTTGAGCGTGAAGCTTGCACCAAGGCAATGGCTTCTTGCGCTTTTTCAGTCGTATCAATCAACACCTCACTGAAATACGTGTTGAGAAACGTATTACTGTCTTCGCATTGTTCATTCGTTTTTAAAAAACCAAACTTCACCAATTCAAAATACATGACCACGTGGCTGGTTAAAAATTTAAAAAATTCGGGTAATTGTTTAGCGCGATTAAATGTGATGACACAATGTTGATGCTGAAGCAGGTCTTTAATTTTCGCTTGATCTCGCACCAGCACATCTTCTGCGCTCATGCCTGCCGGTGGGTTCATCAGGTGGTGCGTGAGGTAAGCCCCTAAAAAGCTCCCGTAGTCACTGCCCACTGGATCCTTAGGTGAAGCACGCCTTGCTTTAAGGTTTTCTTCATAAGTCACTAAGTCCATGTTTTTTGAAAAAGTAAACCTAGCCTGTGTCATACCCACCTCCCCACTATGAAATTTATAATAATATCAACCTATTATGTTGTTTTTACACCGCAATACACCTTCAGTATAGCAGAGAAAACACCTTATTTTTTGAGGCCCAACCTAAACACAGACTACCCCTCAACTGATAAATTCAAACGCTTTTCTCTCTCACTCAACAATTCAAGATATTTTTCCTTCATTGGCTCTGATAAAAAACTATGCGCTATCATTTCTCGCCAACGAGGTAGTTGGCTTTTAATTTCTTCACACACTTGATCAATTGTTTTCTGATTCAACCCCAAACGATCTTTTGCGAAATAATCCAGAAAATTACCGCTGGTTAAATTGCTTTTTCTCCCCTTCATGGGCAAAGCCATTTCTTCTGAGGGCCGAGTCATCGCGATGGTTGTACTTAATAAATCATACATAGGTGATAAGGTTGTTTTTCCATTTTTCGTTATCAATGAAAAATTTTTCAAGTGCATGTCTTCATTGCCAACCAAAAAATTAAACAACGTCAACTTCAGCAACGTAACAAATTCAACCTTAGGATAAGTGCAATATTGATTAATGATATGAACAACCTGCTCTATTGAACTATTATATTTTGTCTCTCGATCAAACCCTGATAATTGCGCAAAATCTTCCATGGCTAACTTTTTCTTCTTAGGCAAACGATCAAACCGTTTAACAAAATAAACGAACTTACCATCAGCACCATAAATCAAACCGTGCACAGGCACCTTCAGTCCAATGGTTTCCGCCAATGACATGGTCAAGGCTTCATTTTCCGGCATTTCTGGATAAGAGGCATTTTGCATTTTAAGAATATAATCGCCATGATTATCGACAACCTCAAAATGGCCGTGCTTTTTATTTAACACTGCACTTAACTTTATTTGAACCCCTTGAATCGACATTTTACCTGCACGTGCAATAGCTTCCTCGTGTTGTTGCTCAACCGTCAAAGACAAAGGATTAAGCTGCTTCAATGTCGGTGACAGCAAACGCAAACCACGTTGTGAGTAGTGCTCGTTATCAGCAATCATTTCATTGGTAATAAGACAACGCTTCATACTAAGCCCTCAATCGTCACTGCGCCAACAACATCTCGCCCAACTTGCAGCAGCTGCCCAAAATAATCTTTTCTATCTAATTTATAACGCCGCAACATCGCTGCAAGCATATCACCTTCCGGCAAAAGCCCTTCAAAAAAGGGGGGGAATTTATCATATGTATACACTTTATTTTTAAGCGGCATCGTTAAAGACACCGGCGGGCCTTGATACGTTGCTTCATAACTAAAACAATAGGTTCCATTATCCAGCGCCTCTAACACGCCGGCAAACACACCATGCACAAAAACACGAGCCTTTTTCATTCGTCATGCTCCTCGTGAGTTTCTAATGGTGAAATTAGCTTAACCCGAATATTCAAAGCGTCTAAAACACGCATCAAGGTATTAACCTGCACAGTTTCCTTGCCCTTCTCAATATCATAGATCACCGTTTTTCCAACGCCGGCCAAATCAGCCAACCCCACTTGGGATAAGCCGCTCTGCTGGCGATTGGATTTTACTATGTTAGCGATCTCGTCTGCTTTCATCACTGATATCACCTAATTTTAACCCATATATTACTGTTATAGCAGTAATAATGAGATAATAACAGGGATTTTGGGTGAATTTTAGAGATAAATGGCGTTTTTTTACTGCTATAGCGGTAAATATTACGTTTTTCGTGTGGTTTTCACTCATTTTTCAAAAAAAACATCTTATTTACCGCTATAGCAGTAAATAAGATGCTATTTTGTCAGGCTCTTAATATCCGGATTCTTAGAATACGCGAGCAAGATTTCTTCCAGTAATTGGTCGGCAATCGAAAGCCCAGAATTTTCTTCAATCACGCCTTGTTTTTCTTTTAAAGTGGCTAAGCGCTCTTCCACTAATTTTTTCACCGAGCCGGAGGGGAATAAATTAGCAAGCACACGCCGCGCTTCTTTCGGCCCCAAGCGTTGATAAAGCTGGTTACGCAAACGCGCATCTTCTGCGGTCGTGCTAAACGCCCATAATTCAATGGGGCCCAAGGTGCTGGTGAGCAATTGCGTGTTCATGCCGTTTTTTGTTGAAAACTGCGCTAAGAAAGTGGAGCCGCCTTCACGCGGCCCGTGCACGCGCGTTTTTAAAGCCACACGCGCGGTTTCGGATAAGCCGAAAATTTCAGTGGAACGCTTGATGGATTGCTCGGGGCCGGCATCCATGATGAAAATAGAGGTTGCGAATTCAACCATCACAGGGTCAAAGTCATCAAGGGATTGCGAAATTAACGCAATTTGCACATTCCACTTACGGCCTTCACGCATGTCTAAAATGACTTGGTCACGCACGGCACGCGCTTTCGAAGTACGATGAAATTCATCGTAAACAATGCGCTTTGCATCTTCACGAATTTCTGAAATACGTTGTTTGTGATATTCGCGATAAGCATCAGGCACATCGCCCAGGGCGTCTTCGGTTAAATAATAATGGCGTGCCAAAGCATAACGCGCGATCATGTACATCACCGCCGTTTGGCGCTCGGCCGCATCGCCACCACTCTTGGCAACCTCATCCAAATCCAGCGAGACAATGCGCGCATCACCAATGTCAAACTTGGTGATGTTCGATAAAATGGGGTATTCACGCACCGCGCTTGAAATCATACGACCAAAAGCTTGAATGAGCGGCTCGCCCGTTGGCGCGTGCACCTGCCCGTATAAGTCTTCAATGACTTGCGAACGGCAAATGGCTGCCGCATCGGCCAATAAAGGCATGGCATAACGCTGTGCTAACAAAGCTTCGTGATGAAAGCCAGCCAAAAACATCGCATCTGTCACTTCCCACCACGTGGTGTGATCATCAAACACAAAGCCAATTTCACCTAAAATGTCGTCGACAATGTGCTCAAGGCCAGGCGTGTAAGGGTGGGGCTTGCCATCGTCTTGCAGGTATTTATACATTTCATCGACAATGAGACCGGCCATGTCAGAAACACCGTCGTAAGGGCGCTCCGCCCCCAAAGGCGTTGACAACAAGGTGATGAAATTCACCAAAAAGCTGCGCTCTTGCGGTGAAGGATGGCGGCAACCCAATTGTGTGTCAAAGGGGTTAATGGCGTAATCGGCCGTCATGCGCAAACGGTGATAAGCGACGTAATGCCGCTGATCCGCGGGCAGGGATTCTTTCAAGAGGGAAATTAAACCGCTGCTGGAGGGGCCAATATCCACAATGGCGATGCGGGGCAAACGCGTGATCCCGCCTGATAAACACAAGGCCAAGTTCAAGGCATTCGACAAGACCGACTTACCCGAACCCGGCCTTGCATACATTAAATCAATCCACGTGGTTTGTTGTGATGAGCCAGGCTGATAAGGCCAAGGCTTGCCATCGGGCGAGCGCAATAACAAAGCGCCATTCTCCCAAGCAGAGGCCGGGCGCGTGAAAGGCAGCATGTAAACCACATCAGAAAGCGGCGCAACCGATGGTGTTGCCACGCTATTCGCTGTAAACCCCAGCAAACTGGAAGCAATGCCCGCAAAAACATCGCCAGACACCTCAGACACCTCACAAGAACCCCAGCCTTCCACCGCTTTCGCCAATTCCGCTGAGCGCGTGCGAAGCAAACGAATATTGCCTTCAGGCGCCCAGGTCGCAAGGCTGACTTGCAGTTTAACAACGGCGTCGTCGGTATTCACTTCTATGTTTTGCAATAAACGCACGGCATCATGCACCAAGCCATTGTGAGCAGCTGAAAAACTTAAAATGGCTGCCATGACTGACTTAAACCTAACGGTTGCAAGCCCGCCACTTTCAATTAAAAAGGAAATGCGCCAGGGCACACGCGTGGGCAAGGTTCTTGCAAACAAGGCAATGAAAGATTTTAATTCTTGCGGGAATAAATCAATGAACAAAGGCGTGTAAATGCGGTCACCGATGCGCAAGGTTCGTAAATCCTGAACATAGCCATCACGCGGAAACACTTGACGCGACAAAGGCGGGTACATCACGCTGGAAAGCTCACCTGCGGCCGGACGCACTTCACGCGTTGGAATTTTGTCGCCAGGCAACACAGCACGCCAATCCACGGCCGTGAACTCAGGGTCTATGGATTGCCTAACCGCCCCCACGGCTTGATGCACCTCTAACAACACACTGTAAATGCTAAGCGCGTTTAAATCAGTGACCATTGAACGCACAAATGAAGCATGGCCTTCCCGCAAATCAGGGATGGCCGCAATGAGGTTTTGCCCATTTTTAAAGGGCGGAATTTTACTTTCGCGTATGAAATTTAATTTATCTTTGCTGGAGCGGCTGAGCTGCTCGCCTGACAAAGAAAATGGGCGCGTCCAGAGCACTAAATAAAGCTCTTCGTGAGCACAATATTTGGAAATGTAGTTAACACGCTCTGCAAATAGATCGTCTAAGTCCAGGTTCAGGCGCTTAGAGGTGGCGCGTGCCGGGGAAAGAATTTCATCAATCTCGGTTTTAACCGCATCGCGGTCGTAAGTAAAATAAACCTGAACCGCATGCCCTTGACGCTTCAACGTGGCTTGCAAGCTTTGGGTTAAGCCTTTGTGGATGTCGTCGAATTCGGTTTGGCCCACCAATTTGGTGACCCCAAACACCCGAATGACAGACAATAAAGAGCCGTCACGCGCAACCAAGGTGTGAGCTTCATCGGCGGTTTCAAGGTCGCAGTAAGATTCAGCCGTTTGTTTTAATTCGGTGCTAAACCAGGCCAAAATGGCGTCAATGCCATCCAGGAAAGGGTCTATGAATGTTCGATCACGCATGCACGCTTCCTTGTTTATGCGCCCGCTTCAGCGGCCGATTCCGCTTCCAGTTCTTGCAGGGCCGAGGCTGCCCATGCATCTAATTGTATCCTGAATTTCGTGTTAGAAGGTAATAATCGTAAATCTTTCATCACATCGGATTGTTTAACTTTATTGCGAGACATGTATTCAATCATCATTTGCCCAAAAGCGCTGGGGTTACTTGTGCCCGAGCCAAACTTGGTTTCAACAGGCTGTGCGCGAAACCGAAAACTGCGGTAAATGGCTTGCGCCCCGTCTTGATAACCGGTGTTATTGCCCATAGCGCAAAATAAAACATGACAAAAGCTGTTTAAATCCGCTTGGGACATTTCAGGAAGGTAAATTAACTGACCACCGCTCATTTCATCAAGGCCAACGGCTTGCAAAAACAAGCATTGCACGCAGAAACAGCAGGCCGTGGCCATGTTGTTTAAGGCATTATTGCCGTAATTGCCATCGAGGTTGATGACTTCTTGGAATTCTTTGGCTTGGAAGCCGCAATAAACACAGGTGTATTCATCGCGCTCCATCACCTTTTTTTTAACTGGCAGAAAAGCTTTATCTTCTTTGCGCCTGGTGAACAGGCGCCATCCGATTAAATTCACTGCCAGCTGAAGTTCTTGCATAGGTTAGGTAGGCTTAGATGCGCCAAAGGATGCAATACCAGAAACGCCTGCCACGGTACCACTGCCACCAAACAAGGTTGCGCCTGACACTTTAAACACGGTTGGAATAAAGATTAAGGCTGCGCCTACAAACAACAAGGCAATCGGGGTGCCGATAGGAATTTGTGTTGGGTTATCTTTGTGAGCTTTAAATTTAACAACAGCGCCCACAGCGAATGCCATACCAGCCACGTAAGAAGCGGCGGTGATTAATCGTGCAACGTTTGCCAAGTTACCCGTTAAGGTGGCGGCCACGGAACCCACGCCTGACACCGCAGCGAAAGAAGCCGTACCAACGACCATGCAGGTCAAGGCTAGCAACCCAAGTGTTACTTTTTTCATTCATGCTCTCCTTTATTGAGTGATTCCCACTGAACCCTACTAGTCTATGCTACTTGGATTCCCAGTGTAAACAGAATAACTTTAATAAACTCATAGATGTTGATACAGAAGATGCCGCCAATGATGTGCGTCATGGCTTTACCGACGCTATCCCCCTGCCCGCCACGCTCACCCAAGCGGCTTAAAATCACTAAACCACGCACAAAAGCGATGACACCCACCAGCTGCACCACCATGTAAACATTGTTCATGAAACCCGACCATTCATCGGTGTCTTCAAGGTAGCCATAGGGGCTTGGGTCAGCCCAGAAAGTGGATAAACCGACTTGCACAGAGGTGGGAAGGTAGAGCAACAAGCTGCCCGCGACCAGCATGAACAGCGGGCCTTTTAATTCATGGGATTGCGACATCATGGTGCGGGATTCACCGAATTGCTTTAATTTCATGATGGCGCCGAAAATTAAATACATGCCCATGACATAAGCAAAGGCCGTGACAAAGCGCATGAGTTGCGGCAATTGCGTGGCAATGTTGGTGATCATGTCTTGCGCGGACAAAGAAGTGACGTAATTTGTTGCATCTGCTGCAAACAAGGGCCCTGTCATGGCAGCCAACACCAGTGCAGCACCAACCTGAGAAAGACGACTATTCATACACCCCCCGAAAGACACCCTAACCACTGTTACCGTAAGATAAGGTGACCGTTTTACTGCCAACTTTAATTTCAACAATGCCATTGTAAGGGTCAATTTTAGAAACCTGACCCACGTCTTTGATGGTGTCACCTTCCGTGACGGTTAAGGTATCACCATTGTCGGCGCGCAGCCAAGCGCGGCCTGGGATAATGGCTTGCACACTGTAAGGCAATTTAATGTCAGCCGCCGCTGGAGCCCCTGCCGCGCCAGTGTCTGTTGTTGCGGCGACATCGGCACTGCCACCATCCGCCGGTGCATTATTTTGAAATGCTTTTGTTAGTGTTTGAACCAGCTGGCTCATTTCGGCTTCCATGCTGGCAACACGGGTATTTAATGTTTTGACTTCATCCTGCAAAGATTTATTTTCAGCTTGATAGTCGGCTAAACGTTGCGCGTAATCCGCTTGCAACTGCGCCATCAGTTGCTCATTGGTGGCAGAGACTTGCGCGGCGCGGGCATCAATGCTGTTCATCACCGGTGTGTTGGTGACAGGCGCTGTGTTCACCACCGGTGCGGCCTGTTGAGGCGCTTGTTCAGCTGCGGCGCTTGCTTGCGACACCATGTTACCCATGGTGGGTGGTGCGGTCATGGACGCTTGTTGCACCCCCGGCGTGGCCTCGGTGGAAGCAGGGGCAGGCGCTGCAGGCATGCTGCTTGCATCCGGCGATGCTTGCATGGTGGTGGGTGCAGCCGGTGCGGCTGGCATGGCATTCGTTGCTGGCACCAGGGCGGGTGTTTGCACGGGTGCCGCGGATGGTTGCGGCGATGGCGCGGCGGCAGCGGGTGCGGCTTGGCTAAGCGGCGCTTGGGTGGTTGCTGGGGTGATGTCCGTGGATGGCGCTTTGGTTGAAGGGGCAACCATTTTATAAACCACAAACACCAACACAAAAAACACGCCCAAGCTAATTAACATACGCTTGGATTGCGTTAAATTGGCTAAGGGGTTTTTCTCAGGCTCAACCACCACCGGCTTCGCGGCATCCGCTTCTGTTTCATAGCCGACTTCTTCGTCGGAGAAGTGATATTCGCTGTCATCTGAACCGTCGTACTGATCATCGCGCTCATTAAGCATTTGATTTGCCTCACATCATGATGTCTTAAGGCCTTACCATCCTTAAGTATAACGCATTCGCGACAAAAATGTGTCAAAAAACAATCACGTGACGTCGGCCATGAATAAGATACCCAAACTCACACCTGCGTCGACTTTAACCGTTGGTGGTATGTTTGTGTAGTTTTGAGTCACGGTGCCCAAAGCTGTACCAATTTGACCGATACCCGTTGCCAATTTCTGAGACGGACTTAACTCAGGGTGAGTGGTGCTCGTTCCAAAAATACCGGTGGTGGATGTCGAGGCTGAAGAACTAATTGCACTCGCATACCCCTGCACAAACGACGTTGCCATGATGGCACCAAAGCGTTGCATGTAGTGGTAGTCAACAGAGCTTGCAATGACCGTGCGTGCCGTATCAGGGTCGATGCCGTAAGCGGTGATCGCTTTAGAGTTAGGCCAATCGGTGACATTCATTAAAGTAAAGTTCAAGCTGACCCTGTCCATTTGGCCAGACACGCCTTTGGTTGTCACGAGTGTGCCTAACATTTTCGCGCCCTTGTAAGGGCCATCGACAACCGTGGCCATCACGGGGCTGTCGGGGTAATCGCTATTCACGCCCGTATCTAAGACCGCAAAAATAATCTGGCCGGCTTTAATGAGCGCAGGCTTAGGTGGCTCAGTTCCGCTAACGCTCGTGGTGGAAGCAGCGCTTCCAGGCGCGGCGGCTGCACCATTCGCGCCGAGCGCACCTGATTTGCTCGGATCTTCCGGTGGGGCACCTTCTTGATGCACCATGGGCACTGGCTGCCAGGCCGCAATCAAGGATTGCGCTTGCGTTGACATATTGGCTGCAATGGCTTGAATTTCATTTTGCTGTGCCGCCGCATTCGCTGCCGCCACTTTCGCTGCGGCGTCAGCAAAATCACTGCTGGTTGCCGTGGTGGTGCTGGGCGCTGTCTCTGCACTCGCTTGCTGCAAACGTTGCTGTAACTTTGAAAAATCATTCGTGGCTTTCCCGTCGGTGGCGGGCATGACAACAACGGCATTGCGTGCTTGGTATTCTTTCAAGAGTTGCGCTGCATCATCGGCTGTGATTAACCCCGCTTGCACCGACTGATTTAAGGCGTCTTGGTATTCGCTATCTGAGGCATTATTGGCCTGCAAAGCCATTAATTTAGCTTGCATGTCACGCAAGCCTTTCACCGCTTGATAGTCGGCTATTTTTAATTTTGCGATCTCGGGCGTTAAGTCTTTGCTCTCAACCATGGATTGAATGGCTGATTTAAAGTCGTCGAAAGAGACATTTTTGTTGATTAAATCTTTGAGGGTGTCCGCCGTTGATTGCGTAATTTTGCCGGTTTTTAATAAATCAGCAATTTCAGCAAAGGCAGCCGCTTCAGCTTCTTTCAATAAATTAGTGACCGTGCCCACCGACCCCATCATGGCTTTTTGGCGTTTAAATTCATCCATGATGGCTGCTGCCGTGGCTGGAATGAGTTTGCCTTGTTGGATGTATTGATTTAAAGCCGCATTGTATTGGTCGACTGACACCATGCGTTGCTCAAGGTCTATCAAACCCGATTCCACTTCCGGTGTTAACTGCCCAGCCGCCGCCATGTGTTTTAAAGATTCAACACTCATGGATATGACTTCTTTGGCGCGGGCTTGTGAATATTGGGCGAGTAATTGCTGCGCCATGGCTTCAGACATCACCCCCATTGCAACCATGTTGCGAAGCGCCGCCGCGTATTCATCAGGGGTGGCCCCACTTTTTTGCAAAGCCAATAAATTGGTGGCTGCATCCAGGGGTAAGTTGCCTGCGCTAATTTGCGTATCCATGAAGGCGCCGGATGCTTTCATTTGTGCAGCCCGGTGTTGACGGCGATATTGCTCTAGCAACATACGCGCTTGTTCTGGGGTGAGCTTGCCGGCTTTCACCAAATCTTGGAGGGCTGATGCAAACTCTGCCTCGGTTGCATTGCCATCGGCTAGCTTTTGTAATTGGGAAGCAACGTCTGGGGAAAGCTTACCCTGCCTCACCCAATCGTCCATGTAACTTTTAATATTCGCATTGGTTTCATCGCAAATGATGTTACAACTGCCAGCATTACCACTCATGCTTGGCTGCCCTACATTCACTAAAGTTGCAACTGCACTACCACCACTGATTTGCGCTTGTTGCGCCGCTTGTTGATTCGCTTGTTGCAACGCACGGTAATATTCAGGGGTTAATTGCCCACCCGGCACCGATTGCAAGCCTTGCGGCGCACTAGCCACCTTAGAGGGGCCGGTGGTTTCACTGCCGGAGGATAGGTAGCTCACGCCGATGTAAACGACACCGACAATACCAACCAAGCCAGAAAACAAAACAAAAATGCGGGCGCGCGCCCCCAAGCCACTAAAAAAATTCAACTTGGAAAAATCGAATGCCATTAGAAGCCCTCAATTTTAATTTCAGCTGGTTCACCAAATTTCGACACCAAGACAGACGAGGTTTTAGGCAATTCATAAGCAATCATGCCATCAGGGCTCACCATCTTGCCGACCCACCCGGGGGATAAAACGGTTAAACGCGTGCGTAAATACATTTTTTCACCCAACATCCAGGCTTGGCTGTCTGCACCGGTGACCGTCAGCGCCTTACTGCCTGCGGGTGCCAAGCCATCTAACACCCCTAATAATAATTGGTTGGCGCTATTAGGCAAATTGGTGCCTAAAGGCAAATCTTTGGTGTTAGGGCCTATGCCTGAGACGTGTAAATCAACGCGGTAATCGACCACGCGCTGACCGGCTATCATTTCAAGGGTGATGGGCGTGGGCAAACCGACCAACCTCACCACCATGTCGCCAGTGGTGTAAGGCGTGAGCGCTTGCATCAATAACACATTACTCTTGCCATCCCATTGCATGGTCACGGCTTTAGGATTGCCAATGTCGAAAGAAGCGATGGGCCAAGGCTGCCCCGTGGAATCCACAAACACCAATGAAGTGACATACCCTTGCGCTAAACGCACCGCCGGCGGCGTGGTGCCTGGGGCTAAGTTAACCATGATGGTGCTAGACACGGGTTTCGGTGGAATGTTAGCGGGAACGGCGGCTGCGCGTTGGGCTAAGTCGACTTGCTGACGCATTTTAACCACTTGATCAGGCGACATCGGCATGTTTTGCGCCATCATGGCATTGAATGCCACTTGGGATTCCGCACTCGGCGACGAACCAACCTTGGGCACGGAATTCAACATGATTTGCTGGCCCTCTTCATAAGAAATGGGCTTTTCTATCACTTGGTCGTCGCCACTGCTCGTGTTAGAAGAAAGGCGGCTCACCGCAGCCGGTTTGACTTTGGCTGCGGGCTTGGCTGGCTGACGCCACTTAGCATTCGGGTTGTCTTTCAGCCATTGCTGAAACTCTTTCACCGTGCTTGGCAAAGGCGAAGCATCCGCCGCATAAACACTCGCTGTGCTTTGCAAGGCAAGCAAGAAAAATGCGCCGACGGTGGTTTTGAATAAACTCATTACGATCCTGCTCCCGTTGAAGATGGATTATTCGCATTGTTTTGTAAAACGATGACATTATCAATGGCGACACCCATTAAGTTGTTATCCGTGGGAACGCGCACCACCAACACTTGCAAGGTCAATGGCTTACTGGCCGTACGCACGGCCCCTGAAAAAGCAATGGCAATGGGGATTTGCACCCACCACGCATAACGCCCAGACAACACCCCCTGATTGATCACAAACGGTGCGCCTGTTGGCCGACAACTGACAAACTGTCGATTTTGCACTAACAAGGATTGATCGACGTAGTTGTTAAGTTGGGATAAAAACACAGACCAACCATTTTGCGTGAAATAACCCGCGCTCACTTTTAATTGAGATTCATAATCCATGAAGTCGATGTCGAAAGCATCAGGCACGACACGACTAACCCATTGCAACAAATCAGGCAAAGGTAAATAAGCTTGCTCAAGCGGCACAGGCGCTTGCACTCGCCATTCATCGGCCACGCCAAACACAAGCGGCGCGGGCTTCGCTAAATATAAACTGATGGAAGTGGCCGCCAATAAACCCAAGGCTAATAAAACACCCAAAATGACAACGACCACGCGAGGAAAACGGTCGCGGTAAAAGTCATCGTGCCAAGTTAATTGTTGGTCATCTGCTAAGGCCATGATCCCTCACTGTGGCTTTTAAGAAAAAGCTACTTTGAGTATACCTGAGTGAAGCGCGATTTTCATCCCGTTGGCGTACTGGTGGTGATATTAGCTTGCGAGTCAGCCGGTGGTGGGGTCATTGAGCCTATCATTTGCAACACACCCAAGCCGTGATCGCTTTGCAAGATAGGTTGGCGCTGAACAATCACCGTGACCGTCAGTGCGTTTGAAAATTTAGATTGATCGTCGTAAGGCGGCATCCAATAAGTGACCAACATGGGCATGGAAAACTTCCAAGCAAAAGCACCGCCCAATAAGCCCCTCGCTAACACCGTTGGTTTATCAACGACCGCTGCGGTTTGAATGATGCGCCGATTCGTTAAAGCCACCAAGTTATTCGATGACTGCAAGGCTTTCATGTAGTTTGTCCAGCCGTAATTTGTGTAAAACCGCTCAACCGCCTGCAATTGGCTGCGGTAATTCACGTAATTATAAGAGAAAGAAGCCTGTGCCACGCGCGTGGCCCAAGCCTCGGCTTCTTCATCACTCATGTTGGGTTGATCCACGGGCACCACGCGAATTAAACGGCCCACTTCATCGGCAGCAAAATACAGGGGTGCGGTTGGGTGGCGTATGACATAGGCCAAGACACACCCCAAGACAACATTCCCCAGCATGCACAAACCAAAAGCCAATAATGCCCATAAATATTGGCGTCGATAAAACGCATTGCGTTCAAACACCATTTGCAAACCGGTTGTCATGCTCATGATTGCACCGTGACAAATTGATCAATGCCTATGCCTTGGGGGTTTTCGATGGTGGGCACGCGAATGATGGAAACAATCACCATGTAATTGCGACGCGTGGTCACATTGGCACTTTGGTAAGTCACCAAGAAAGGAATTTGCACCCGCCATGCGTAATCCGTGCCTGGCAGCGGACCTTGGTTGCTGATCACAGGTGTTCCAACCACCACCCCCGACACAAACAATTGGTTTTTGACAATGGTGCTCACCAAGCCACTGATGGAGGATTCAAAATCATTCCAGCCTGCCGAGGTAAAATACGGCCGCGCGAGCGAGATTTGCTCTTGGTAGTTCACAAAGTCAAAGGTATAAGCAATGGTGGCCGCCTTGCTCGCAAAGCGTAAAATGGTATCAGACAATTGATTCGGCGCCTGAAAAGGCAACAAAGGCATGGTTTCGCCATTCGCTTGCTTGGCATAAAACACCGGCAAGGGTTTATGCGTGGTTTGATAAAGCAAAACCCCCATCACGGATAAAAGCAAAACCACCAACAAACAAAAAGCCATCCAGACCATCAGGTAATAATTTTGATAAAAGGCGTTTTCTTTGGGAGCGTATTGTTCAGTCACGCGATCCAGGCTCATGGGCTCACCTCAGGCGGCATGAGCATGATGCGCCCTTCCGTGGTATTGGCATAATAAGAACGAGCCGGTTGCACCAAAATGGAATAAATAATGGCTGCCGTCAGCAACAACATGATCACCACCGACACCAACAACCAACGCACCATGCGCCGAAATTGGTCTCGGTAGAAGTCACTCTGCAAGCGTGCTATTTCGCTACGTCGCCCTAACATGACCCTTCCTTAAGCCTGCAATTTTTCTAAGGTGATTTCAATGCGGTAGTTATCGCTATCGCCCCACGTTTCTTGGTTTTTAGCGATTAAACTCGTGCCGCCCGCCCCTTCGGCCACCAATAAGCGTGCATTCACGCCCATGGCGGTTAAATATTTTGTGATGGCTTCAGCCTGCTTTTGTGAAATGACTTGATTCACCCGCTCTTGCCCAACGGAATCGGTGTAAGCCGTCACTTTCACTAACATTTTGGTGTAGCTGTTAATGTACTGAGCTAGAACGTCTAAGGTGGAATACGCCGATGGTTTTAAATCAGGGGTCATGCCATTAAATAAACGGGAAGAGTTCATCACCACCATGATTTGGTCGCCCAAGGTAATGACATTGGCGCCTCGGTTTTCAAGCTGATCGCCCAAGGTGGTTTCAGAGTCAATGTAACCGCCGTAACTGCCGCCTAATAGAGCACCCGTGAAAGCCCCCGGGATAAAACCTATGCCGCTCATGAAGCTACCGGCAATACCGCCGGCTGTGCCGCCCAGCATGGCGCCCTTGCTAGCCTGTGTGGAGTTTTGATAAGCATCAGACAAATCGCCGTCAGCATCACCGACAAGATTTTTTGCGTTTTGAACACCTATGTCTACGTTATGCGCAGAGGTTCGCTCCACATTCGAGGAAGCACAAGCCACCAGACAAGCACCGGCAGCCAGCAACACACTCAACTTGGTCAAACGGCGCATGATCACTGAATTAAAAATCCTCAGAATCGGAATCCTTCTCTAAAGAGGTTACATAATCCAACAAGGTATTGGCAAGCGGAAGTACAGCCTCGGGTGATAAAAGCACGCCTTCATAATAAGGTGGGTAGTCGGTCGCAAGCTGCATGTCGGTGATGATTTCATCGGCCATGGCGGTGGCTTGCGCCGATGGGCAACCCAATAAGCGCTCCAAAAAGCCCACTTTATCTTGCAACACACTGCGATTCACTAAGGGTTGACCGAAGGCTTCAAAATTAGCCGCCCCCACCAAGGCCTTCACTCTGTCAGGCAAAGCCACCCGAGAGAAAATGGTTAAATGACCTTCTTCAATGGCTTCAGTGCTATCCTCTGCTTCAGCCATGGCGACCGCTTCTTCACTTTCACCACCACGCTGATAATGCATTAAAGCGTCGAGGGCACGCTCAATGGGCGGGCGATCAGAGGCTGCTTGCATGGAGGCGGCCACCATCGCAATTTCACCCCCTTCATCACTCACCCCCTCAAACACCAAACCATTGCTACCTAATTCTTGCAACTGATGAACACGATCATCCAGATCCATCAGTAAGCGTGTTGCTGGGCGCTCCACTTTCAAAAATTGATTCAAGCGCATTTTATCGGGCGGTGGTGGGTTAGCAAAAAACATGCGTGCGCGAATAATTTTTGATTTAAAGAAGATGTGCGCTTCACCCTCGCGCTGCTCTTTCAGGTCTTGTAAGTCAATGCGCTGACGCTTTTCAGAAGAAGCACTGCGGCTGTCCATGTAGTTATTTAACAAACTACCGGCGTTGGTTTGGAAAGAATCCACCTTGGTCACATAAGATTCGCCGGCTGTTTTTTGGAAGAATTCCCAGGTTTCCAGGGGGTCTTCCAGCTTCATACAAATTTTAATGTTCGTGTTTGCACCAATGGAGGCAGCCTCTTCTTTTGAGGCTTTTTGGAAAGCTGGCAAATCTTGGCCGGCAAAAATAACCGAGAAACCCAAAGAACGCGCCTGCGCCGGCACCACCGCAAAGCCTTTCACGGCATAATAACCATATTCATCGAGAATACACATGTAAGGGGTGGCCGCATTGGTGGGTTTACGCGTGATCACTTCACGATACGTCCCCTCGACCGCATCACCCAAACCCGCCGCCATCATCGCTTTCAAAGAAGCAATAATGACTTTACCTAACCCTGCCAATTCATCCGGGGACTTTTCAAGGGCGGGCAAGAGCACCACCAAGACGCGTCGATTCAAGACCACGTCTTTCAAATCCACTTCGGCCAAATTGGTTCGAATGATGTGCCCGTAAGTATCGGCCAAGGAACCGAAGACCCGGGTTAACTGCATGGTGATAAAGCCGTGCTGCTCTAAGACTTGCGAACCTTGCTTGCCTTTTTTAGAGCGATCATAACCTGGCAAGTTGATGATGTAGTTGGTGACAGGCTCAAGAATCAAGTCGGGCGTGTCAGACAAACTCACCGGCTCTTGGTTGTCGCGCGGGAACATTTTATCCATGGCGATGGATTCAAGGCGAGTTAGCTCAAAATAATTACGAATGGTATTGGCATCTAGCAAAATTTTGCCTTTATCTCGCATATAGACCAATACTTTCATGATGGCTTCAACGAACACAATGGCTCGACCTTTCCACATGTCGCCGTCTGAACTTTGGCTGCCGGAATCCATGAGGCTCACCACCAACTGAGACAACATGCTAGAAGAACCATTACAAAACGGGTTCATGGTGTTGGATAAACGCTTTTCTTGTGCGCCGACGACGTCCCGAGCACCCGTCATGAAGTTAATTAAGAGCAAATCATCTTCACGACCCATGATGCGGCACATGGAAAACACTTTCGCAAAAAGGGAGTTATCGCCTTTACCGTCGACATATAAAAAACCGCTGCCTTGCACCAAGGCATTAAACGACAGCGACGCCAAGGCTTCGGTTTTACCCGAACCGGTGGAGCCGAAAATTAAAACGTGGGTACGCATGTCGTCGTTGTTAAACCAAAGCTCATCATTGTTGGTTTTGCGATTACCGAAAAAAGTGATGCCGCGGGCTTTGCGGGGCTTGGTAGAGCCAGGTTGAGGGTCGTTGTAGTCGTCGGCCTTAGAGCGCAAAGGCAAGCGAAATGGCAAGGTGGTTTTACGTGTGTAAGCATACCAAAACGTGAGTACGCCTATCAGAAAAATTAAATCGGTGATGGGAGATAAAAAGAAACACGCCGAGCCAAAGCTGAACATGCAAACCGCACTATTGACTGGGTCTTTGAAGAAGTCGACGATCTTCATCCCGAGCGTGCGGGTGTCCCGCAACAATAGCTGGGGAGAAAGTTCGTGTTGTTCTTCTAAACCACGCATGTTACCCATACTTACCCCTAATCGTCAGGACGATAAACCACTTCACGAATGGCAAGCTCAAGTGCATTGGTTGCTTCTTCAACCATAGGCATGACCAAGCGATGGCCCGCCTCTTTTTCAGCCACCCAATGCGCAAACACCCCCGCCACTTCCACGAAAGGCGTTTGACGACCCACTGTGTTTAAAGTATACCAAAGACGCCTGTCCACGGGTTTTAGCCATAAAAAATCGGCGGTGGCCTGCACCCCATCTTCACGTGCCGCCTCAAGCATGGCAGCCATGACCGTTAAAACGTAAGCATGGCCGCGCACACGCGCCTGGACAAGCTTACTCGAATAATGCTTTTTCAAGAGAGCATCCACGCCACTCATGTTTAAAGAACCCGAAGAGGAATCCGCGAGCTGCGTAATGATTTTGATGCCGTCTTTGTCTGCATTTAAGCGTGCGGCAAAAGCGGCAAACAAAGCACGCGCATAAGGCGGCAAACGATCAGGCCCTGCAAACAACTGACCAAGCTGCATCACGAATAATTGATTAGCCTCACCTCGGCGCAAAACCACGTTAATTTTATCCCACTCACTGCGTGGCATGCCTTCACGACGATCGGGCCGCATTTCTTGCAACAAGTGATGACGCTTACAAAACTGCATGGGGGTCAAGGCCATGGCCCAAGGGCCCGTGTCAATGTCGGTTTTGATTAAATCGAGGGGGAGGGTTGGGTTGATTTGCGGCCAGTTGTCGCGCTCAAGCTTGGCTAATTCTTTCATGTTGTAAGTGCGCTTGTAAACACGGGTTGTGTTTCCAAAGTAAACAATAAAAGCCAAAACGATCATGATGGCAGCAAAAGGATAACGCAAAATATTGCCGACATTTCCGCCCAATAAGAGGACATCATCAAAACTTAGGTCGCCCGCATTTTGTCTCGCGGCTAAGATCATGTTTTTGAGGCTGGTGTAGCGGTGGCCAGCCACCATGTCAATGAGGTGAAGCTCGTAATATTTCACTAAAAGATAAAAGCTGACCAATTGCGTTTTAAAGACAAACCAAATGCCGCCCAAAAAAGCGAAGATGGCCGCAATGCCCCACAAGATACCTGTGGAATTATCAGACTGACCACCGCCACCTGCTTGTGGTGCTGCCATACACTGCCCCCATGTTCAAGAAGGGTTTAGTATTCCTCTTCTTGCTTTTGTTGCTTCTCACGAATTTCGTCCAGTGTCTTACAGTCTATACATAAAGTGGCCGTAGGGCGAGCCTCTAAACGACGTAAACCAATTTCAACACCACACACTTCACAATAGCCGTAGTCTTTTTCACGAAGCAGCTCTAGGGATTCTTCGATTTTTTTAAGTAATTTGCGCTCACGATCCCGGGTGCGAAGCTCAAGGCGAAAATCTTCTTCTTGGCTAGCACGGTCGTTGGGGTCGGGGTAATTGATGGCATCTTCTTTCATGTGGGTGACGATTTTATCCCCGCCTTCCAGAAGCCGCTGACGCAAGGCCATGAGGATGTCGCGAAAATGCTCGTGCATTTTTGCGCTCATGTATTCCTCTGTCTTTTTTTGTTTATACGGAGCAATGCCTAGTACGTCTAAGCTCGGTTCAAGGATGTCTTTTTCTTTCGTTGCCATAGTATTATCTCCTACCCTGAGATTAAGTGTAGTCCAAGTTTGACAGCTATACCAAAAAAACCGCTCTGACCGCAAATAAAATTTCACTTTCTTTAATCAAGGACTTACCAATGCCTTGGTTACCCGCGGATGCCCACTGGTGTCCTTAATAGTAGAAACAGACACATACCCTGCCTCTTTCAACAGCGCACTCACGGCTGGGGCCTGCAAAAACCCGTGCTCAAGAAAAAGCATGCCGCCCGGTTTTAACACCCGCTTTGCGTCGTGAATGATGGTGCGCAAAGCGGTTAAGCCATCTTGGCCAGAAACCAAGGCCGACTTCGGTTCATGCTGCAAGCCGGATGCATAAATTGGCCACTCGGCCTCGCTTAAATAAGGGGGGTTACTCACCACCACCTCAAAGCTAGCCGAGGGGAGGGCATTACACCAGCTATCGCAGTGAAAGACTATCCGTTCGCACCCGAATGTGTGTGCGTTATTGCTGGCAATTGTGCATGCGTCTTGGCTGATATCGACGGCATGAATTTGCCAATGTGGGCGTTCGAGTTGCAACGTGACGGCAATGATACCACTGCCCGTGCCAAGGTCTGCGAGCATGATTGCGCTATTGTGGTCAGGAAACGCAGCCAACACCGCTTCAATTAAGGTTTCTGTGTCAGGGCGCGGAATGAGTGTCGCCGAACTCACTTGAAAGGAGCGCGACCAAAATTCTTTTTCATGCGTTAGATAGGCCAGTGGTTCGCCGGCAATGCGCTTTTCAATAAGGGCATTGAAGTGTTGATGATGAGCATCGGTGAGTGTGGTTTCTGGCCAGGCTAATAAATGCGTGCGCGTGCAAGCCAAGACCTGCGCAAGCAAAATTTCCGCCTCCAAGCGAGGCGTGTCCGTGCTAGCGCCGAAGCGCTTTGCTGCCAAAGCTAAAGCGGCTTGCACGGTTGTCATTAGTCACCCAAGGACGCGATGAGGTCGGCATTGTATTCTTGCGCCAAGGCGTCAATCACCGGGCCAACATCGCCTTCCATGATTTGCGGCAATTGATACAAGGTGAGATTAATGCGGTGGTCGGTTAAACGCCCTTGCGGGAAGTTGTAAGTGCGTATGCGCTCAGAGCGGTCCCCCGTGCCAACCAAACTGCGGCGCGCATCGGCTTGCTGTTGATGTTGCTTTTCACGCTCGGCGGATAAAATGCGCGCCTTCAATAAAGACATGGCACGCGCGCGATTTTTATGTTGAGAACGTTCGTCTTGGCATTCCACCACCGTGCCCGTTGGAATGTGGGTGATGCGAATCGCAGAATCGGTTTTTTGCACGTGCTGGCCGCCGGCACCGGAAGCACGAAAGGTGTCTATGCGTAAATCCGCTGGGTTGATGTCGATGGAATCAATTTCTTCCAATTCTGGCAAAATGGCGACGGTGCAAGTGGAGGTGTGTATGCGACCTTGCGCTTCGGTTGCAGGCACGCGCTGCACGCGATGCACGCCCGATTCAAATTTAAATTTAGAATAAGCACCTTGGCCAATGATGCGAACGATCACTTCTTTATAGCCGCCGTGTTCGCCGTGGCTTTCGCCCATCATTTCCACTTTAAAACGTTGCGCTTCTGCATAACGCAAATACATGCGGCATAAATCACCGGCAAAAATAGAGGCTTCATCCCCACCTGCGCCCGCGCGAATTTCTAAGAAAATGTTGTTGTCGTCGTGGGGGTCTTTAGGAATTAACGCTAATAATAATTCGGCTTCTAAGGCTTCAACCGCTTCATCCACGCGTTTGACTTCCAGTTTAGCAAGCTGCTGCATTTCAGCGTCGTCTTCTTCTAATAATAAAGCCGCTTCTTCCCGCTCTTTTAATAACGCTTGATAATGCACGTAAGCTTGCGCTAAGGATTCATGCTGCGCATATTCTTTAGATAATTCACGATAGCGATTAATGTCTTCCGTGACAGACGGGTCTGATAACTCAGCTTTCAAGGCTTCATAACGCTCGTAAACATTTTTTAATTTAGTTTCAACCGCTGGTTTCATAATTATCCTAATTCGGGGTCGGGGATAGAAAATAATTGTTTCGCATAGTCTAATAATTCAAAACGACCTTCAACGCCCGCTTGGCGCAATTGCACACTCGGGGAGTGTAGTAATTTAGAGGTATACGCTTTTGCAAAATAATCGAGGACCAATTCAGGGTCAACGCCGCTTTGGAGTTGATCGCGCGCCTTGTCCATTTCACGATTGCAAATGGCTTCAATGTGGCCGCGATAAGCACGAATGGTGTGCGTGACTGTTTCATGCGCTTGCTCGCCTTTTAAAAAGTCATTGGCGCGCTGATGGATAAGATCGTTGGCTTTGTCAGCCGCGTGTTCGCGGCCTTGTTTGTGTTTGTCGATGATGGCGACCAGATCATCAATGCAATATAAAGAAACGCCAGGCACCTCACTCACGGCGGTTTCAATGTCGCGAGGCACGGCTAAATCAATCAACATTAAAGGTTTGCCATGGCGCGCTTTCATGACATTTTCAATCAGTGAACGCGTCATCATGGGCAGCGCACTGCCTGTGGCTGAAAAAACCACGTCGGCATTCGATAACACCGTTGATAATGCATTTAAGGGGTGCGCACTCGCATGAAAAGCCTGAGCCAAGGCAAGGGCCGCTTCCAGTGAGCGATTAACGATGTGCACAGGCGTTTTAACCACCGCACTTAAATAACGCATTAATAAAGCGCTGGTGTCGCCTGCGCCCAATAAAACAATGGAAGCTTGTGACAGTGCAACCCCTTGCTGCTTAACAAAATGCACAGCGGCCGAAGCGACTGACACCGGGCAAGCGCCGATTTGGGTGGTGGTGCGAATTTCTTTGGCGACATTAAAAACGGACTGGAACAAACGATGAAAGCTTGCATCCACGGCACTGGCGCTGCAACTTTCAGCGTAAGCCGTTTTAAGCTGACCTAAAATTTGAGGCTCGCCCAAGACCATGGAATCGAGGCCGCAGGCCACATTCATTAAATGGGTGATAGCAGCCTCATTTTCATAACGATAAAGCAAAGGCTCCACCTCAGTGCGAGGCAGCACCGTTTGGGCGCAAAACCAATCAAGCAAAGGGGGAAGGTCGTCGGCTTCGCAGTAAAGTTCAGAGCGATTACACGTGGATAGCAATACCGCTTCACGCACGAGACCGCGCTGAAGAAGGTCTTGCAAGTACAAGCCAAGTCGGTCACTTGCGAAATAAAGCTGTTCACGCAAGGCAATGGGCGCTGTACGATGATTCATCCCAATAGTGAAAATCGACATGATACACTGCTATAGTATTGTTTTGGCCATATTTTATGCTGAAACCCCCTGAAAAACAAAGGATATCGCGTGAAACAGACCTCTTTCCGTAAAAATATCATAACTTTATGTTTTATAAGTGTTTTATTTTCTGGTTGCGCCAGCGTTGCCCCGCCGGCTGAAAACACGCCCGTGAGCTGGCAAGCACGCCAAACCTCCTTGGCTAGCCTGCAATCGTGGCAGCTGAGCGGCAAGCTAGGCGTGGTGTCTGAAACCGATTCCGGCAGCATGAGCGTGCAATGGCAGCAATCACAAAATCATTACACCATACGCTTAATGCCACCGCTGAATGCCGGCGCCATGACCTTAACCGGCAACGATCACGGCATCACCTTAACCACAAGCGATGGCAAAACCACTCACGCCAACAGCCCCAGCGAATTATTACGCGACAACGGCGGGCCCGCATTGCCTGTTCAAAACCTGCGCTACTGGATACGCGGCTTGCCGGCGCCCGGGGCGGCCACACCGCATTTTGATGCTTACGGGCGCTTAAGTTCGCTGAATCAAGCTGGCTGGCAAATTGACTTTTTAAGCTACACCCACGCCCTTGCGCGCGACCTGCCGAGCCGCATTAGCCTGAACTCGCCCCAATTGAAAATTAAAATGGTGATCTACCAGTGGGAATAATTTTCATTTGGCCATTGACATAAGGGCTCGGTCTTTGCAAAATAGCGCTTCTTTTAGAGAGTACCCAGTTGGGGTGTAGCCAAGCGGTAAGGCATCGGGTTTTGATCCCGACATTCCTAGGTTCGATCCCTAGCACCCCAGCCACCTTCATGTCATCATTACATCTACTACCTACTCATTGAAGGACGCTTATCGTGCCAGAGATCATGCTCTTTAGTGGTAACGCAAACAAAGACCTCACCCAACGCATCGCCAGCCATTTGAATTTACCCCTCGGCAAAGCCCATGTCGGCCGCTTCAGCGACGGCGAAACCACCGTCGAAATTGAAGAAAACGTTCGCGGTCGCGATGTTTTCATCGTTCAATCCACCTGCGCGCCCTCTAACGACAACCTCATGGAACTCATTTTATTAGCCGACGCCCTGCGTCGCGCTTCCGCCGCCAAAATCACGGCCGTCGTGCCTTATTTTGGTTATGCAAGGCAAGACCGCCGCGTTCGCTCTGCGCGCGTGCCCATCACCGCCAAAATTCTGGCTGACATGATGGCCGCGGTTGGCATTAGCCGCTTGGTCACCGTTGACTTACACGCCGACCAAATTCAAGGTTTCTTTTACATGCCGGTGGACAACCTCTATAGCACGCCCATCATGCTAGACGACATCCACGCACAAAAATATAAAAACATCATGATTGTTTCGCCTGACGTTGGCGGTGTCATTCGCGCTCGCGCGATCGCGAAACGCATCCCTGGCGCTGATTTAGCCATCATCGACAAACGCCGCCCGCGCCCGAATGAGGCGCAGGTCATGCACATCATTGGTGATGTGAAAGACCGCGATTGCATTATCATCGACGACATTGTTGACACCGCTAGCACGCTTTGCCGTGCGGTTGAGGCTTTAAAAAATAAAGGGGCGGCGAAAGTGGTGGCCTATGTCACTCACCCGGTGCTTTCTGGCAAAGCGATTGATAACATCAATCACTCTGTGCTGGATGAAATTATCGTGACTGACACCATTCCCTTAACGCCTGCGGCTGAACAATGCTCACGCATTCGCCAATTGACGCTGAGCGACATGATTGCGGAAGCCATTCGACGCATTAGTGGGTCGGGATCGTTGAGTAAGATGTTTATTGATTAATAATTAAATTGAGGCGTGGGGATTACTCACAAGGACCAGCCGCCCATGGAATATCAGGATGAAAATTAAAAACACCATCCCTGCTCTCGTGCTTGGCTTGCTAAGCTATTCGAATTTTTCTTTGGCCTCGAATCAAGCCTTGCAAGCCCCTCAATTCAATAATCTCGGCTCTTTTCACCATGAAATTTCGACCAAGGTACCGCTTGCGCAACATTTTTTTGATCAAGGGTTGGTTCTTTTTTATGGGTTTGAATGGGGTGAATCTATTCGTTCATTTAAAGAAGCAACACGCTTAGACCCTCATTGCGGTATGTGTTACTGGGGCTTAGCACTCGCCCTAGGAAATATCATTAACGCACCCTTAACAGGACATGAATACCGTGATGCGCAATCAGCCATTCAACAAGCGCTTTCATTGAAGCCTTATGAAACAGCCGCAGAACAAGACTACATCAAAGCATTATCATTACGATTTCAGCATGCACCAAAAATCTCTAACAAAGTGGGTGCTTTTAGTTGCCACACATCAACCAATTCACAAGATGAGTCAACCCCCAACGAAATAATTTCTTACACTAACGCAATGAAAAAAGTTTCAGAAAAATATCCAACTGATTACGATGCAAAAGCATTATATACCTATACGCTATTCAAACAAATTAGCTGGCGTTTTTGGGATGCCCATGGAAAAATTAACCCATTAACACCGATCATTATAAAAATGCTTAAATCCATCATTGATAAAGATCAATCAAACATAGGCGGCAATCATTATTATATTCACGTTATCGAGCAGTCACCCCGACCAGAACAAGCCCTAGATAGCGCAAATCGATTGAAAACCTTGGTTCCCGGCTCGGAACACCTAGTGCACATGCCAGTACATATTTACTTTTTAACGGGCCGCTATCATCAAGGGACAGCGTCAAATCTACAAGCCATTGAAGCCTTCAATGAATACAATAAAACGTGTTATACACAAGGCTTTAAACCTGAAATCAATTATCTTTATTTGCATAATTATGATTTTCTTCGGACCACCGCAATCATGGAAGGCCGCAAAGCACTCGCCCTTTCAGCCGCCGACCAAATGATTAACAAACCATTCCCTGAATGGCTCGCCAAAGAACCCACTCTGCAATGGTTTATCCCCATACCTTATTTTGCAAAAGCACGATTTGGCTTGTGGAAAGAATTGCTAAATGAACCCATGCCACGATCAGATTACCAATATGCGCTGGGGATGTGGCATTATGCACGAGGCATGGCTTTGGCCCACACCGGCGAGATCAAAGGCGCAGAAAAAGAACTGGTTAGCCTGAAAAAAATCAGGCTCAAAGGAGAAACAGAAAGCAACTTAGGCAAACAAGGCCACAATCTTTTAAGAATCAGCAATGAAATACTCGCTGCAACCATTTCAAATTTTCAAAAAAATGAAAGGCTCACACTGGCGCACCTTAAACTGGCCGAAAAAATACAATACGACATGGGATATCATGAACCGCCTGATTGGTACCTTCCTGTTAAAGAAATATTGGGAGATGCTTATTTAAAGTGGGGTCACCCCAATGAAGCAATTGTTATGTATGAACAAGACCTAAAACAATACCCAAAAAATGGCTGGGCGCTTTATGGGCTAGCCCAGGCTTTACAAGAACAAAAGAAAAACAGCGAAGCTAATCAAGCCGAGCAACAATTTAAAGAAGCATGGAAATATGCTGACATTCCAATCCCGATCAATATTTTTAAAAACTAACCCTTTCCCCAGGCTTCTTTTTTAGAAACAAGCCCGGACGTGTTTTTTTACACCCGGGGCTGCCGCTGAACGAAGCCTCGAAAGTTACCCTCTAACTATCATCAAATACCTCAACGCAAGGCAATCAACTTCCCTACCGCCGCTTATAAATCGTCACTTCAGAACAGGTTTCAAACCCAAGGCTCGCACCTAAGTGCGCAGCCATGGGCGTTGCTTGCAAGGTGGCATTGGCATAACCTTTTTCTCTCGCCGCATTCATGCGTACGTGATGCAAGGCTGTGCCTATGCCTTGCTTTCTAAATTCAGGTAATACGCCTAAATTATAAAAACCTGCCGTTTCTGGATGCAAATATAAGCTCGCGCCCGCGACAACCACACCTTCTTTTTTCACCACAAAATGAATGAATTCATCACTCGCTGATTCAAGGCAGCGCTGGTAAGCAAGAGCCATCTCAGGCGTCATCGAAAATGCCACCGCAACAGGTTGTATCCACGCACTTAAATCATGGTTATTCTGAACGCGCTCCATGACAAAACCCGTGGGCAAATTCACCGCCATTTCTTTATCCAAATCCACCATCATCATCGGCACGTGCTCCATCACCGGCTCAATGTGCTTTGCATCCAGTGCAACCGCCTTATTTCGCTCGGCGTCGTACCAAAAACTATGCGCAAAGGTAAAATGGGTTAAAGGCAAGGCCTTCGCACTTTCTTTTAGAAAAAAAGGATTAAATAAAGGTGAAAAAATACCTGTCGTAACTTGCACCAACTCAGTGGTTTCAACCGCTTCACCGGTTGAATGTTTCGCAAGCGTTTTCCAATAATCTTTCAAGTTTTTAAAACTCGCTGCTTTTGCATCGGGCAATAACATGGCTGACCCCTCAATCTTAAATAAAAAATTGAGGATAGATTTGGTTGCAGCAAGGAACAATACGCACTAACTACGTAGGGGGTTATTTTAAAAAATAACGCTTATGATGAACGCCTAATTTGCGTTTAATAGCCTCAAAATGCTTTTCGATGGTTCGATAAGAAATGCCCAGCATGATTGCCGATTCTTTGGCGGTGTAACCTTGCTTAAATAATAACAAACATTCTCGCTCACGCTCAGTCAATGCATCACGGCATTGAATATCACGCAGAAAGGAATCCCCGCTTAATGCCTCATCTGCCAACAAAACATTATGGTTTGCATGAAAACCCTTGGGGTTTAAAGCTTGCAAATTGACGGTGTTAGATAAAAAATGTTCGTAAAATGGCTGCATTTTTTCTTTGACGTAACGCGTGTAATCGCCACGCAGCTGTGTCAAATATTTTAAATAATAATTAATCACCTTGTTGTGTGCCTTAGGCGCTGCAAAAAAATAATATTCGCAACCGTGTTGATTAGGCTCAATGATAGCCAACGCGTGATCTAAATCAAAGGTTGCAATGGCCACCTCCCTCATCACTTGAAAATCGCCATTCTGATGATGCTCAGGAAAACAAACACCCGCCTCAACATAGTGAGGGTTTGCCAAACTCGGATCACATTGATAAAACTTCGATTCCGCCGAATGAAGCAACCACGCTGGCCGATTTCCCAGTGTAAACCATCGACCTTCATTCGAAACAAATTGATAACAAAAATAATCAATGCCCAAATGCCGATGCAAAGGCTCAGTGATTTTTTTCAGCAGTTTATCGTGCTTAATGCTGGTTTGTTCGATCATGTTTGAAAGCGCTGTTGTCATTTCGATGCTGGCCATTCTAAATCACCAAACAAAGGCCCGAATAAAACCGATTGGCCGGTTTGGTTACTCCAGAGTTGGTCACCGTAATCGAAGTGCCACCATTCGTATTCATACATCACAAAACCGGATTCCGACATGGCGTTGCGTAACAAAGCACGTGATGCACGATGCTTTTCATCTTCACTGGATAAAGCTTTTTGATTTTCAAAATACAAAGCTTGAGCGCGCTCGGTGCAATCGTCAAACGGTGTGCCCATGTCAAGCACTTCACCTGTTTCAACATGAAACAAGGTTAAATCCACTGCACCACCACTTAAATGCGAAGGGCAATACGCCTCACCCACCACCGATGGCTGCGCTGCGAATTTTTTGGCTTCTTCGAAAATTTGTTCTGCAGTAAAAGATGGATTGCGCTTCTTAACTTCACCTTGCATCCAGTCAAACAAGGTGGCTTGCACGGCTCTCGGGCGATAGACATCCCAAATCATTAAACCCAAATGTGCAGGCAAGTGCTCTAACGCTAAAAATAATCGATCCACAACACCAGCCCTTGCATAAATGTCTGGGCGGGGACTAAACCCCAGCTCAAAATATTTGGGTTGCACACGAAGACGAGGGTGCTTTAAGTCGTTCATTAATAATGGCGCGAGGCCTTGGTCTAGCGTTAACACGACACCATCCCTTTAACCGCTCAAGATGCCATACTATTACCAACTTCAGACACCTTTTTCTACCCCCACCCATTTTTTTTCGGGGCTTCGATCCAGCACCTGCCCCGGCCGCTGTGAAACGCGTCCGGGCTACAACAGCCCAAACTTCGAGACACAACACCGAACTAACGATGTGTAAGCCGATGGGTTGTAGCCCGGACGCGCTTCACAGCGGCCGGGACTAAAACCGAACGAAGGCACACCCCCCTTCCATCTTCCCCAATTCTGTGTAGAATAGTCGCCCTGCCCTGGTCGCGGGGCAGTTTTACTATTCTTATTAAAGTGGAGTTCACATCATGGCATCGAAAAAAATGAGTTTTGAAGTCGACGCTGTTGTTCGCCACGATAAAGGGAAAGGTGCGAGCCGCCGCCTACGTCGCGAAGAAAAAGTTCCAGGCGTCGTTTATGGTGCAGGCAAAGCCCCCGTCTCCTTGTCGCTAGAACACAAGCACATCGCTAAGTCGTTGAGTGTAGAAGCATTTTACTCTCACATCTTAACCTTAAAAACCGGCACGGAATCTGAACGCGTTATTTTAAAAGCCGTTCAACGCCATGCCTACAAACCCCGCATTATGCACGTGGATTTCCAACGCGTACGCGCTGATGAAAAAATACACATGCACGTACCTATCCACTTTGTGGGTGGTGACGATGCCCCTGGTGTCAAAGAAGGCGGCATTATCTCTCACATCGTGAGCGATGCTGAAGTCTCTTGCTTGCCAGACAACTTGCCAGAATACTTAGAGATCGATATCTCCGGTCTTCAAATGAACCAAATCCTCCACTTATCCGACCTTAAGCTCCCACAAGGCGTTGAGTTGGTCGCTTTGGCTCATGACGACGACAAACCCATGGTTTCCATTCACATGCCCCGCATTGAAGAAGAACCCGTGGTTGAAGAAGCCGTCGAACCAGGTGATGTGCCCGCCACCGCCCAAAAAGGTGAAGGCGAAGAAGGCGCTGAATCTGCGGAAGGCAAAGAAGAAAGCAAGTAACATCATTGTGTTAACCCCGCCGCTTCATGGCGGCGGGGTTTTCCTTGACAAGGAAGCGTCATGTCAGCTGACCCCCTCCTCATTGTTGGTCTTGCCAACCCTGGTAAAGAATACGAAAAAACCCGTCACAATGCTGGCGCTTGGTTGGTCGAAGCCCTCGCCAATGAAGCCAATGTTAACTTACGCCTAGACCCCAAATTCCACGGCTTCCATGCCTTCACCAAACTGCATGGCTGCCCCGCTCACTTGCTCATCCCCACCACCTTCATGAACCGAAGCGGCCTAAGCATCCAAGCCGTGATGGGGTTTTATAAATTAAAAGCTGAGCAGGTGTTGGTGGCTCACGATGAAATTGATTTGCCGGCTGGCGTCATTCGCCTGAAATTTGACGGCGGCGATGGCGGCCACAATGGCTTGAAAGACACGATTCGCCATTTAAATTCTCGGCAGTTTTACCGCTTGCGCATAGGCGTTGGGCGCCCGGCGCCTGGCCATGATGTAGCGGATTACGTGCTGAACAACCCATCCAAAGCCGACCGCGCACTCATTGATGACACCATTGCCCGGGCGGTGAATGTCATGCCGCTGGTGCTGGAAGGCAAAATGCAGGCGGCGATGCAGGAATTGCATACGGTTTAAGTTTAGTGTTAACCCCTTCGTTCAAGGACAGTTCCCGGCCGCTGTGAAGCGCGTCCGGGCTACAGCGGCCGGGAACCGGCGGTGGGCGAAGCCTCACCCCCCCTTGAGCTAGCACGCGCTATAAGCTACAATGTGCATAAAAATAACACACAACCGAGGAGGCACCACATGATCAGCCGTTCAAACAGCAGTAACCCCGTTATTGCCGCCGCGAGCCTTGGCGATGCTGCCGCACTTCAAATGGCACTCGAAAAAGATTTTAGTAAAAAAACTAAAAATGAAGCCTTATTGGCTGCTGCCGAGCACGGGCATATCGCTATCATTGAACTGCTGGTTGAATACGGCGCCAAACTGACTTATCAAAGTGAAGATGATGGCGCCACGGCCATTGCCTGGGCTACGCAAACAGGCAACCTTGACTTATTTAAATACCTCACCCAACACAGCGCCACTTTAAAAGTACGCTGTAAAGATGGAAGCACCCTGCTGATGCTTGCCGCCGAGCACGGGTGCATGCCACTCATTAACGGGTTACTTAACCAGAAATTTGACCCCGCTGAACAAGACACCCAAGGCAACACCGCCTTAATGCGTGCAACAGCGAAAGGCAACATCGATGCCACGGCTACGCTTTTAGCAAACTCACCGGACTCAATTAACCAAACCAACCATGCAGGCAAAACAGCATTAATGATTGCCGCAGAAAACAATCAATCCGAGGCTGTGACTTTTTTGCTAGCAAAAAATGCAGACTCAAGCATTGTCGATAGCACCCGCAACACCGCACTTACACTCGCAATCAAAAATAAAAACGACGTGAGTTTAGTTGCTTTAATTGAAAAAGAAAAAAACCCTGATTTTACTACCTTATTAGGTCACGCCATTAAACACAGCAACGCACCTGCCTGTCGTTTATTTTTAAAACACGGTGCCCTGGTTAACATCAACCCCAACAACGATGGCTGGACGCCACTCATGCGAGCTGCAAGCATAGGAAACGAAGAAGTGACCCGCGTGCTGCTTTGCAACGGCGCTAACCCACACTTTGCCGATGCAGAAGGCTGGACACCCCTTCTCATTGCGGCGAGCCACGGCCACGCTGCCGTTATTCAATTGCTTCTCGAGCACGGCGTTAACATTAATACACCTATGCCAAATGGCGATACCGCCTTGATGCTTGTCATTGACTGCAGCACGAATAAAGACCTTCTGCAAACAGATTATTTCTCCGCAGAAGAATCCGTAGACATTTTATTAGAAAATGGCACTGATATTAACTTAAGGAATACCGATGACGAAACCGCATTAACCGTGGCCGTTGATGGTGAGAACCCAACGATTGTTTCGATGCTTCTCAATCACCGCGGTGCATCACGAATAGCATGGGCTGATATAGCAAAAGCCTATGAATTAGCAAAAAAGAAAAAGCATGCTCCGACTATCCAAGCGTTTGAAGATCATTTTAAAGTAGGGCAAGCACTCGTTGATGCAACAAAAAATAAAGACATTCACGAAGTGCAAAAACGCCTTGATGAAGGCGCTGCTGCAGATACGCCGAATGTGACGGGCTGGACTGCACTGCATCAGGCAGCAACGGATGGTTCTCTCAAAATAGCTGCGCTATTAATATCAAAACAGGCAAATATCCATAGCCTTACTGTGACTGGCTACACACCACTAATGGTTGTCGCAAGAAACAAAGGTGAGACATTCATGATGCAATATTTAATTAATCAAGGCGCACGAATAGATGCTTGCACCAGGCAAGGCTGGACAGTATTGATGTTAGCTGCAAGATATTGCGATGAAAATATGATTAAATTTCTGATATCTCAAGGTGCGTCTGTCCATGGCAAATCCAACGACGAGGGTTGGTACGCCGTCCTACTTGCTGCCGTCAACAAAAACCGGGCCAGTGTCAGTCTATTATTTAAATCAGGTGCAACCATTGACGACGCACCAGCAGCAACAGAAAAGTTAAAAAATTTAAGTGGGGGCGTAACGAAAGTAAACATTCTTTTTGAAGGCCTAGCAGATAACATCAAAGAAAACATTCATCAATTATTTTCAAATGCTCTCACATCAGAACAGTTTTCTCATTTGTTAACAGACACCAACACAAAAACAGGTTACTTAGTCGATCAAAAAGAAATTCGGGAATCGATTAGAGATGAAATTATCTTGTGCATTAGAAAAACAAAAAAAGCATTGGGTGAGTTAAATGATGCAGATGCATTGCTTTCACTTCAAAGTAGAATGCAAACACTCGAAGGCCAACTGGTTATCATTCAAAAAACAGAAAAAGACACTTGGGAAAAAACAGCGAAGAAAGAATTACTCGCGTTAATAACTAAAATCAACAAAAAAACTGGTGCTGCTCCAGCCAAGCCTGAAGAAACAGTCATTAATGATGAATCTAAAGCATTGTTCGGCACACTCTCAAACTTACAGAGCGGGAAGACAGAAAAAATCATTGCCGAAAACTTACTGAAAACACCCGACGATGAAACGCGTGAAGCACTCCGGTTGTTTTTATCAAGGCTAAACAGTCGTGCTCGCGATCAAATAAAACAAACTTTATTTCAAGCGATTAAAGCTCTGGCCGATGAGCCAAAGATGGAGGAAGAGACTAATCCTAACCTTACCATCAATAAGATAAAAAAGGCATTTGATGAACAGCAGAGGCCCGTTTTATTTGAGATTTTAAGAGCCCACGAAAGCGGTGCAGTGGATAGAGACACCGGCACGTGGAAAAAGCTTGAACGCTTAATGCAACAGGGTGCGTTTTTGCGTGTCGGACTGCCCAAAGTTTCATTGACTAGCCCATTTAAGCGGCTCGTAAAAGGGGCGACGACAGATCAAGAAATGAACCCTTTATTACAAAAACCAACCCAATGAGTTAATGCATCGGAATGCCGAAAAAATCACCTTTCTGCATTCCGATCATAGCGCTCACTTGACAGCCCTGCCTATTGTGATTATCGTCTCTATCGATACACAATAAAAAAGGTGCACAATGCTCATTCCTAGCAATCTAATCATTCAAGACCTTCTGGTTTTTTATCAAGCAAAAAACACCGTGGAAAACGGCACTGAAGAAAAAATCAAAAAACTGCTTGAATACCTTATAAGCACAATGCATCACACCATTTGGAGCGCCCTTGATACTAGCCTTGCTTCTTTCACTGGGGTCGAGCCCATTAGCGATACAACAAAAGAAAAAATTAAAGAAGCAGGTTACAACACCCCCGAAGACACTAGCAGCCCCGAGCGTTTTCTCGTTGAATTCATGCTAGCATCGGCTGAAAAAAACCTTAACCCTACTTTTGACGCGCCGATTTTAACACGCCTTTTAAACGCTTATGAAACCATTTCCAACACCCACCACCTAGAATGTGCCACGCTCATCCTCAATACCTTAAACCGCATGCAGGAAAAAAAGCCTGACCCAGGGCTTGCATTACTAATAAGCGCTTGCGAAACACAGCTATTGCAAGCCCTTTCCCCGCCTGCCCTTCCAAAAGAAGAGGCTAAAAAAACCATGCCAATACCAGAGATCATCTCTGTATTAATACAAAACCCCAACAACCCAGAAGACCGCGATGCCTATCTCGATCAACTATTCACAGAAACAAACATCACGCATGAAACCCAGGAAAAAATCATCGCCTGCATTAAGGCGGGAAAAAAAGGGTGCCTATCAGACCTCAAAACCATGGTGAATCACTATATTTTCAACCACCCTCAACACCATCAATCCATCGCATCCATGCTAGAGACCCATGCCGCCCCAACGAATGCGCTGTTATTGATTCTTTGCATTGGTCAGACCTT
>DASTZQ010000064.1:0-46539 GCA_035764205.1 Gammaproteobacteria bacterium | reverse complement strand
AAGCGCGTCTAAATCTAAGGGTGATTTATTAAATATTCCATCCAATTCTTTCTTTATAGTCGTTATAAATTGCGCTATCGCTTTTTTAAGCGCTATTACAATGGGTTGATTGTTCTTTTTTATAGCCAGTGAGAGCGCTGTCTCGCCATACTTGTTGGCATGATTGACATCCGCACCCTTCTCAAGTAACAACTTGACGATTTCTATGTTGCCATAACGAACCGCCACCATGAGCGCTGTATCGCCATAGTAGCCGGCGTGATTGACATCCACATCATTCCTTTTAAGTAACAGCTCGATGATTTGTATTTTGCCAAAAAAAATTGCCCGCATTAACGCTGTCTCACCATTCCTGTCGGCATGATTGACATCCACATCATTCCTTTTAAGTAACAGCTCGATGATTTGTATTGTGCCAAAAAGAATTGCCAGCATGAACGCTGTCTTGGCATCCTGGTCGGCCTGATTGACATTCGCACCCTTCTCAAGTAACAGCTCGATGATTTGTATTTTGCTAAAAAGAATTGCCAGCATGAACGCTGTCTTGCCATCCCGGCCGGCGTGATTGACATCCACATCATTCCTTTTAAGTAACAGCTCGATGATTTGTATTTTGCCAAAAAGAATTGCCAGCATGAGCGCTGTATTGCCATACTTGTTGGCCTTATTGACCTTCGCACCCTTCTCAATTAACAGCTTGACGATTTCTATGCGGCCATTAGCAGCCGCCTCCATGAGCGCTGTATTGCGATCCCGGTTGGTATGATTGACATCCGCACCCTTCTCAAGTAACAGCTTGACGATTTCTATGTGGCCATTCGCAGCTGCCCATGTGAGCACTGTATACCAACGGTCGTAGATTTTAAACTGAAGGGTATCAAAGTCTACCCCACGTTGAATTAGGTTTTTAACCTCAGCAAGGTTTCCGCTTTTAATAGCGACAATAAGCTCATTATCTGGCATGAACACCCCGAATGTGTTTTATTTTTAATAATATCAGTTATATCACAAAAACCTTAAGGGAGCCTTAAACGACTTAAAATTCATCAAATAATCAAGCTTAAAGCCCAAGCTGTTCGTTGTTTGGCGTAACCCGCTATTTATCAGTGGATAACTTCATGATTAACCCCGGTTAAAGCCTGTGAATAAGTGGCTTAAAATACCGCTCAAAATCAATGCCTCAATTCTATCCCCGTTAAAAGCCGTTTCATACCAACCTTTTCCACAGGGTTAAAACTTCGTATCTTTATGAATATTAATATAAATTAAGAGTTACCCACAGAAAATCACGCCCTAATAAACAAAATAATCTTTAAAATATATAATCTTATTTTAATAACACAGAGCATAAAAAAATGGGTTGCGTAAAAAAAGCGCCCTACTTTAAATAATTTGGGTAAAAAGAAAACTTATCTCTTAAACCCGAAAGCCATTTGAATATGTCTCTAAAAAAAATCGCTCATCTTCAACCGTTAAAATAGCATGACCATCTTTCGCATCAGGTAGGTTGATATTCCACATTTTTTTAAACCAATCATCCTTTTTTGGAATATCCCGCTTAATGATTTCATAAGCCAACATCGCTTCTTCAGATAAGTGCCCTAATTTGTACTGCTCTTCTATAAAGGCGGTATCAACTTGCAACCAGTTTATTGCTTCATTCATCTCATGAATTGTAAATTGATTCCATATGCAGGAAAACGGAGCACCCATATGCCCACTAATCCAAAAATTTGGCATGAAATGCAGCATCAAGCGGGTGAGCAACGGTTCTTTGCCTGGGCTCACATGAGACACAAAAATCGATGGTTCATTCTTATTTTTTACTTGATTATATAGCACACCAAATTGATGTAGTGTAGACCACACTTTTCCGCCGTTACCAGCAATTGGTTTATTAAAAAGTTTATTAGTCGCTAGAAAGTTTCCACCTAACCCATAAAGAGAAAATTCCAGCTTGTCTTCGTGATGAAATTCGTAAAAATGATTTTCATCAAGCAAGTGTAGATTATGAATTTTTAAATCTTTCCTAAGATTTTTTAATACTTGTATATCTTCATGATTCCCCCAGACAGAATAAACCGGAACAGAAAATTGAGTTTTCCCTGTAATGTAGTTTGGAAAATCACCCAGTAATTGGTGCTTTTTTACAATATTAATGAGCTCTTCACGTTTGCTTTGTTTGTCGATATTGTATTGACGCCAAAATGGCGAGTGGGATACCAGTAGGCGCAGTTCGCGTGGACTTAATTGGACTAGGCTTTGTTCATCGTAAAAACCAAAATCACCCGCATGAATAACAAGATCAGCTTTTGTCTGCAAAATTTTTTCATTAATCGTATCCAATTTTCCATGCGTATCACTGATTAATAGAATTCTTCGCACGGTTAATTAAATCCATTTTTCTTGCGTTAATCTTTCCATGGCAACAAGAATATGTGCAGGTTTCATGGTGTTTTTCTTATGCTGATTCCATGATTGTACTTTGCGGATGATTTCATCCGGATTTTTTGGGGAAATATCTTCATGTTTTACTAACCAATGGATAGTTGCGAGCAACTCCAATCCTAATGGAGATTCAAATCCAATAATTAATTTTTTTACCCTCTCAAGACGTGCGTTGTATTGCTCTGTTTCTGTTGTATGTTCTGCTAGGAATTTTTCAGTTTCATCCAATGTGTGAGGTAGAATTTGAATAGGTGTTTGAGGGTTGCTGCGCCCTTCACCAAATCCAACTGTAAAATGACCTTCAAATCTGGACAATATATGTCTTATATTGTCTGCATATGGTCCATAATGATATTTTTCAAAATTAAGCTTTAATGGCTCGCCTGATTCCTGTAAAAAATAGAGTAGCTTTTGTATTTCAAGAAGTGTTAATTCATAACCTAATACACAGTATTGTTTTAATAGCTTTAGTACCATTGCTCGCCCAATTGTCATGTGGGGGCGTTCACTTGCATTCGGCATTTTTGTAGCTTTAGGCGCTTCTTGGGGTGGATACACAATAACCTTAACCTCTGGCATGCTCTCAAAGGCAGATCGAATTAATGGGAGTACATCTTCCCATTTAAGTCCACCTTGACCACAGCCTAGGGCAGGGATAGCAATAGATCGAATTTTGTATTGCTGTACTGCTTCTGTCAGTGATTTTAGACCTTTTCTGATGTATTCAATTTTAGAGGGTTTTTTCCAATCATCTTTGGTGGGAAAATTAATAATGTAGTGATGCAATTCGGATGTTGGTTGCTCGTAAATATGTATCTTGCCGATCTGCATGGTGCCGGTATCACAGGCATTTTTATAGGCTTTGAATACGTCAGGGAATGCTTTTTTGAATTGTAGTGCAATACCTTTTCCCATAACACCCTTGGTATTAACGGTGTTAACTAAGGCCTCTGCTTTAGCTTCTAAAATGTTGCCTTTGGTTAGCTGCATCATGTTTCACCTCTGCTTGAATAATACCATTTTTTTTCAACAATTACTGGTATCTTATGAGGGTGTTTGGCCAAAATTGTTTCAACGGACTGTTTTTGTTCTATGCCATATACCCCAATTTTTTCAATTAACCCGACAGGGAATGATTCGTGGACTAAAAACTCAGCTTGTTTTCTGCGTGTACGGTCATTATCAGCAAGTGTATCTCTATAGTCCCAATCAGCGATAATTCCCCAATCAATATTGATGAGGTCTTTTGGGGTGTTATAGTAGTCAGTTAGTTGGTCTACGCCGTGACCGTCAGTAAAACACCATGAGAGGTTGCTGCCTTCGTTTGCAATTTTTTCTACTGATGAAACAAGATAAATAATGTTAGGTTGTGTATCTTGGCTGCCAGTGACTCCGCCTTTTCGAATGGCGTTCAGCATTGGCGATCTATTGCAGAAATAAAAAGGTACATAGTCAGCTAAAACACCTTGAATCCCAATTTTAACTGGGGTTGAAAATCTCCGTTTTTTTATGTGTTCATATGCAATGTTTTCGGGTATGTATCCTAGCTTAGTGCGTTTTGCATCACTCCATAGCATGCCATCCTTTAAGATGGTCTCAATGTTATTTATATGTGTGATGTGATAAATGGGCGTGTTTTTTACCATGAATTGTAGAATCCTGAGTCCATAAATAAAATGGAATTACTAGTTTCGATTGAAGTATAACCAATATTTAGGCGTGATTATATATCTTAGCATGGGGATTTTATTTGTTAATATAATTTTTTGTAGCCGTTGATGTGGGGCTCAACGGCTGATGGTTTAAATATCAATGTTATTAAACTGCCATCCCCACACTATGCGGCAACCCATCTTTATCTTTCGCGATAAAAGAAACGGCTTGCCAATCAATTAATGTTGGTTGGTTTTTCGTTTCTTCAACAATGGTGTGAACCAGCCCAGGTAAAGTGGCATCAAACTCTTGAGCATGTTCTTCTAAGGGTGGATGAACTTCTAAATAAAAGAAATGACTTTGCCAACCGGTTTTATTAGGCATGTTGATAATTTCAACCGGAATGCCGCTCGTAATGGTTGGAAAGAAACTTTCAATGTCAGATTCGTACATACGCAAGCAACCAAAGCTCGCACGCGTGCCTATGCTTTCAGGAAAAATGGTGCTGTGCATTAAGTAAGTTGGAATTTTCATGTAAATAGCATATTTGCCTAGCGGATTATCAGGACCCGCGGGCATCACTTTCGGTAAAACGATGCCTTGTTTTAAATTAAATTCGCGAATGTCGGCCGGTGGTGTCCAGGTTGGATTTTCGCGTTTGTAAGTGATGGCGGTTTGAATGATGGGAATGGTTTTACCAATTTTACCAATGCCAATCGGGTAGGTGAGCACTTCATTGCTGCCTTCAAGGTAATAATACATGCGCATTTCTGGCAAGTTCACCACAATGCCAATGCGCGGCACGTTAGGCAATAAATGATCGGTCGCAATCACCACAGGGGTGTTTAAAGGAAAACCCCGAGTCATGTCTAAATCAGGGTTGGCATTTTGAATGGCATTAAAACCAATATCGTATTTTGAAGCGAGGGTAACAACATTATCACCCGCTGCAGCATTGATGGTTTGTCTTTCACCAATGAGGGATTCAGAAAGCGGCGGTAGGGCGTAGGTGCTTGCAAACACCGATGAGCTCACCGCCGTCAATACGGCAAGGGATAAAACACTCCCCAAAACTTTTTTCATTATGTTTCCTTAATCAATATTTTCTAGCCATCTAAGAAGGCGGAATGATGTAACCAATAATGATCAGGATAATACGCAAAAACAAGGGTATTGTCTTTAATCGTATCAACTAAAGGGGTAATTTCACTTTGGCTCACCGCCGTGCAACCCCAGCTGCGACCAATTTGGCCGTAGGTTTTGATGGTTTGGTAATTCACGTACTGTGCACCGTGGAATTCGATGGCGCGGCCGTAAGCATTATTATTAATGCCGGGTTCTAAGCCGTGCAACGGTAAAGCAAGCCCGTGATCGCCATTAAAAGGTTCAGCCGTGAGGAAAACACCGATGCTGGATTTTAAACTACCGGGTTGGTTGGAAAAGGAATTGGCGTAAAGTTCGCCAGAATTACGGCCGTGGGTCACCCAGGTATTCATCACTTCTTGGTTGGTTTTTAAGTTAAAAATCCAAAGACGCTTGTCGGTGGAAGGTTTGGTAAAATCGATGACGGTTAAAAGTTGTTTATTATCAAGGCCTTCGCGTCTTGCGTGCACATAGGCGGTGAGGGCGAGCTTTAAGACGTCAGGGCTAATATCGGATTGAGATTCAAGCAGTTGCTCTTCTTTTGACATCCAGACTTGCGTGCCCAAGGGTTCGGGGTTAGGGTGAGAAAAAAGGAAAGAAAATGGCCAGGAAAAGCCGGTTAAACACAAAAGACCAGCAAAAAAGATAAGTTTGTTATTTTTCATAATATTAGGGTACTCTTTAAAGTTAGGGCGATCCAGGATCGCGGGTTAAGTGGTTGATTTACCGTGTTAAGATAACGTCCATTAACCATAATCCTTGAAGATGTGTTATTTTTATACATTTCTAGGGATTTGTCAATCAAAAAAGCCCTTCAGATGGGGTGGCAGCGGCCTTGGAAAGCGAGTATATTTCCCTCGTTGAATTTTACTAAAAGTGAAAATGAGGAGTTGTTTATGAAAAAATTAATGATGGTTGCTGGTTTGTTCGCTTCAATCTTAGTGATCAGTGGTTGCGCTAGCAAAGCCCCAGCCGCCGATCAAACCGTTGCACCAGCCGCGCCTATGCATCATGATTACAAAGGTGAGCATGATTACAAAGGCGAAATGAAGTAAGCTTTATCAAAGAAGCCCCCGTTGAGGGGGCTTTAAAAGGGTGGGTTAATGACGCAAACAAAGAAAATACGGGTAGCGGTCTTGTTCGGCGGGCGCTCTGCTGAACATGAGGTTTCTTTGCAATCCGCTAAAAATGTGATTCAACACTTAGACGATTCACGCTTTGAAGCCGTTCCCATCGGTATTGATAAACAAGGCAATTGGTTGTTGGGCGACGGCCTTTTTCAACAAAGCCTAGAACATCAACACGTCAAATCAT
Source organism: Gammaproteobacteria bacterium (assembly GCA_035764205.1). Lineage (GTDB taxonomy): Bacteria > Pseudomonadota > Gammaproteobacteria > DSM-16500 > DSM-16500 > Aquicella. Next base: position 39,981 of record DASTZQ010000064.1, on the reverse strand, counting down.
TAACGCATCAAGACCAAGCCTGGTTTACCCCAGCTTGGGTGAATCAAGCCGTACAAACGCAAGCATCTCAACAACTCAGCACCACCCATCCTTGTTTCGATGTGGTGTTTCCCGCCGTGCACGGCACCTTTTGTGAAGACGGCACCTTGCAAGGTTTATTAGCCTTGGCCGATGTGCCTTTTGTGGGTTGCGGTGTTTTGTCTTCTGCTGTTGGCATGGATAAAGACGTGGCTAAGCGCTTGGCCATGCAAGCGGGCATTTCGGTTGCGCCTTACCTGGCTATCAAGCAAGGGGAGTGGTTAAAGCAACAAACGCATTGCCTTCAACGCATCAAAGAAACCTTAACTTACCCATTGTTTGTGAAACCCGCGAATGCTGGGTCCAGTGTTGGCATCACGAAAGTGAAACATGAAAAAGATTTGGCGCCAGCTATTGCTGAAGCGTTTCGCTTCGACACAAAAATTTTAGTTGAGAATGGTTTAAACGTTCAAGAATTAGAATTGGCGGTGTTGGAAGCCAAAGAATCGGGCGATGCGCCGCACGTGAGTGTGGTGGGTGAAATTAAACCCACGCATGAATTTTATTCTTACGAAGCCAAATACTTAGACGACAATGGCGCGAGCTTGCACATTCCTGCGAATGTGAGCGACACCATTGCGAACGCGGCAAGGCAGATGGCCGCTGATATTTTTAAAGCCTTAGAATGCGAAGGCATGGCAAGAATCGACTTATTCCTCGACAAACAAAGCAACCAGCTTTACTTTAACGAAATAAACACGATTCCGGGTTTTACTAAAATTAGTATGTACCCCAAACTCATGGAAGCGACAGGGTTTTCTTATTCATCGTTGTTGTCGCACCTTGTTGAGTTGGCCATGAAACGCCATCAAGAAAAAACAAATTTGGTGCGTACTTATTCCCAATAGTTTCCAATGAAACGCATTGCGCTAAGCATGGGCTTGTTTTCTTTGCTGACCTTGGCGAATGCAGAAACGCCCGTGAAATCGTTGTCGCTCAATGAAGCCATTACCTTAGCCGTGAGAACTAACCCCAATGTGCAATCATCGCAATTAAGTTATGTTGCGCAAAAATTTAATACGGAAGTGCAGGCCTGGGAGTTTCAACCGCATTATGCGTTTCAGGCAAGCTTCATGCAAACGCGCAGTGCCAGCGATAACCAGCCCTTTGATAATTCACACGAATGGAATGCAACACCTTCCATTTCGGTGTTAACGCCCATCGGAACACAGGTGTCTTTAACCTCAGACAACACCGACACCACTCATTACAACCCCGGCTTGTCGTTGCAAATCATGCAGCCTTTAATGCGTGGATTTGGCAGGGCGGTGGTGGAATCTGCGTTGAATAATGCTAAAGATGCAGAAGTGATTTCACGTTTAAGCAATGAAGGCGTGGTTAAAACAACCATCACGAATGTCATTGATGGTTATTTAGATGTGGTGGCTTCTGAGAAAAATGTGGCCATTGACCAGGCGGCTTTAAAGCGGGCAACGCTCGCAGTTACACAAACTAAATTATTTATTAAAGCCGGGCATAAAGCCGGCAATGAAATTGTGACGGTGCAGGCCAATGCTGCCAGTGCGCAATCGGTGCTAGAAAACGACACCAATAATTTATTGCAGGCAAAATATAATTTATTGCAGGCGATTGGCCTTGACCCTAACGCGAATTTAAATTTTTCAAGTGTTGATTTGGATGCGCTCATTAATCAATATCAAAATATAAGCTTGGATGAAACGAAAAAACTGGTTTTGGAAAATGATATTCAATATCAAATTGACACCATTACTTTAAATGGCCCAACAGCGCGCTCGGTGTTGGTGGCTGAGGATAACACGCGCTGGCAGTTGAATTTAACTGCGAATGCGGCAACCGGCAATGGGGGCGGTGGTGGCGATAATGCCGGGGTAGACAGCTTGTTTAATGGCGCGAATCAAAACCAAAGCGTAGGCTTGACGCTGACCATCCCCATTGGGGATAAATTGAATGAGCAAGCTGTCGTGAATGCAAAAATCAGTTTAAAACAAGCCGAGCTTGCGTTAATGCAAGAAAAGTGGGCGAAAGAAACCAGTGCCATTACCGCATGGAATAATGTGAAAAGCTCAGCGCGTGCTTTGGTGTTTGCAAAAAATGCAGAAGGGTATCAAGAAAAAACCTACCAAGTGAGTTATCAAAAATACACCTACGGCCTGATTGATAGCTTGGAATTACAATCGGCTCAGAATGAACTTATTAGCGCGCAACAAATTTATTTATCATCCGAAATTAATTATATTAAATCGTTGGTTGCCTTGGATATGTTGATTGGCCATACCCTCGCAACTTGGAAAGTGACAGTGAGGTTATCATGAAGCGAATGATTGTGTTGGTCTTGATGCTGTGTTTGTCGGCGTGTTCGAGAGAACCCAAGGTTAAGAATGCAGATATCGTGACGGTGCGTGCGGAATCACTCACGAACACGCTTTATTTTAATGGGGTGATACAGCCTGTTAACACCTTGGTGTTAACCTCGCCCGTGGACGGGGCCGTCATTGATTTGGGTTTTCAATACGGCGATGTGGTTAAGTTAAACCAGCCTTTGTTTTATTTGTCGTCTTCAAAATTCTTAACGGATTATAAAGCCGCCTTGCTAGATTATGTTAAAGCCAAGAATGAGTTTGATCAAAGTAAAACACAAATGCATGAATCAGACTTTTTACATAAAAATTTATTAATTTCAGACGACGATTTTGCCTCAAAAAAATCGGCTTATTTTTCTTCGCAGCTCGCATTCATGCAGGCCAAAGATGCGCTGTCTGTTTATTTAAATCAAATGAACATTAAAAACATTAATCTTTATCAATTGAGCATTGCAGACATTGGTAAAATTAAACAAGCCATGCAATTTCAAGATTCATCTAATCACATCACCTTGAATGCACCGGCGAGCGGGGTTATTTTATCGCCGCTTAAAAGCAGCAGTGGTTTGGGCGGAAAGTTGGAAAAAGGCGATGCGGTGAAACAAGGCGACACCTTGGCCATGATAGGCGACATGCAGGGGCTCAGCGTTAAATTTAAGGTGAATGAGCTCACCATTAATCAAATTAAACCCGGCCAACCCGTGCTGATTACGGGCATTGCTTTTCCTGGGGTGAGTTTGCAAGGCAAGGTGAGTTTGGTGGATAAACAAGCCGACAATAACAATGGGGAATTACCCAGTTTTGAGGTGCAAGTGACCGCGCCTTTAAATGCAGCAGAACAACAAATCATACATCCTGGCATGAGTGCAAACATTACCATGAACTTGCTTGAGCCTGTGCGCATACACATCCCTATTCAAGCTTTAATAGAATCTAGCGGCCAAACCGCCGTGAGTGTGGTGGATGCAAAAACGCACACGTTAAAACAAGTGTCGGTTGCAACAGGTAAAACCACGCCGACGGAAGTTGAAATTTTATCCGGGTTACAACCAGGAGATCGCCTTGTCGTTCCTCATTGAGTGCCTTGCTCTCACTAAGCATTATCAACAAAGCACGCACGACGTGGCTGCGTTAAAAGGCATTGACCTTTGCATTGCACGCGGTGAGTGTGTTGCTATCATGGGGGCGTCGGGTTCGGGTAAATCCACTTTATTAAATATTTTAGGCTTGTTAGATGCCCCAAGCACGGGGCAGTATTATTTTGCGGGGCAGGACACGGCTAAGCTATCAGAAGAAGAACAATCGCGTTTTCGTAATCGTTGCATTGGGTTTGTGTTTCAATCATTTTTTTTATTACCGCGACTCACGGCGCTTGAAAACGTGATGTTACCTTTGTTTTATCGCGATCAAAATCGCGAGACAGCGAAAACCGAAGCCTTGGCTTGGTTGCATCACATGGGTGTGGGTGAGTTGGCTTTGCACCTTCCGAGCCAGTTATCCGGTGGCCAGCAACAGCGCGTGGCCATTGCACGTGCTTTGGTGACGAGCCCCGATATCATTCTTGCGGATGAACCAACAGGCGCGCTCGATTCCAACACCGGCCAGGCCATTATGCAGTTATTATTGCAACTGAACCAAACGGGTAAAACGGTGGTGATCATCACGCATGATCTGGCGATTGCGAAGCAGTGCCAACGCGTGATACAACTCAAGGATGGTCTCATTGAACATTAAAAGGAGTTTTTGTGACACACTCAAATGCATTCGCTTGGGATGACCCACTTTTATTCAATGAACAATTGAGTGAAGAAGAACGCCTCATTCAACAATCTGCTCATGATTTTGCGCAATCCGTCTTGCAGCCACAGGTGATTCAAGCTTTTCACGACCATACTTTTAATCTCGCTATCATGCGTCAAATGGGCGAGGCGGGGTTTTTAGGTGCCACCATCAAAGGCTATGGTTGTGCTGGGGTGAATTACACGGCTTACGGCTTAATTGCGAGGGAAATGGAGCGTGTGGATTCGGGCTATCGCTCTGTGTTGAGTGTGCAATCTAGCCTTAGCATGTATGCGATTGCCGCTTACGGCAGTGAAGAGCAAAAACAACAGTTTTTACCACGTATGGCTAAGGGTGAATGGATAGGGTGTTTTGGGTTAACCGAACCCAATCACGGCTCAGACCCCAATGGCATGGAAACCCATGCAAAGAAAGTGAAGGGTGGGTTTGAATTAAGCGGCACTAAAATGTGGATTACGAATGCCCCGATTGCTGATGTGTTTATCGTGTGGGCGAAAAATGAAGCGGGGCGTATTCGTGGTTATATTCTTGAAAAAGGGTTTAAAGGATTAAGCGCGCCTGTCATTCATGGCAAACTCAGTTTGTGTGCTTCCATCACGGGTGAAATTGTGATGGATAAAGTATTTGTTCCTGAAGACCATGAGCTGCTTTTGGCGGATGGTTTGGCTTCGCCTTTGGGTTGTTTAGATAACGCGCGTTTTGGCATTGCCTTTGGGGTGTTGGGGGCGGCTGAATTTTGTTGGCACACGGCAAGGCAATACACACTGGATAGAAAACAATTCGGGCAGCTCTTGGCCGCAAACCAACTCATTCAATTGAAGCTGGCTAACATGCAAACGCAAATTACTTTAGCTTTGCACGGGTGCTTGCGTTTGGGGCGTTTGAAAGACGAAGGGCGCGCTGCTTCTCCCATGATTTCCATGATGAAACGCCAAGCGACCTTGGTAGCCTTAGACGTGGCAAGAGAGGCACGCGATATGTTGGGTGGCAATGGCATCACCGAAGATTTTCAAGTGATGCGTCATCTCATGAATTTAGAAACCGTGAAAACTTACGAAGGCACCGCTGATATTCACGCTTTAATTTTAGGCCGCGCGCAAACCGGTATACAAGCCTTTAAGCCTTTAGGGAATCAATGATCGATCGCAATCCGCCATGCGCTGCTGATGGCGGCGGGTAAACACACGATAGACAATAAACAAACCCCCGCCATGGCAGCGAGTGGGTGCACGACGTTTCCACCGTGTGCTGCTAAGACACTGGCATTCACGCCTAAAATAAATAAGGGTAATATTAAAGGCGTGATGATTAAGCCCAGGAATAATCCTTGTTGTTTTAAACCAGCAGCGAGCGCTAAACTTAAACTGCATAATAAAATTAAAACGGGTGAAGATAATAATAAGCTGAGGGTTAATACAGTGGTGCTGTAGGCGTTAATATTGAATAATAAACATAACATCACCGTGAAAAGGATGAAGGGCAATTGTGTCATCACCCAATGGGCTGCGAGTTTTGCTAATAATAATAAAGCGAAAGGGGTAGGTGCGAGCGCCCATTGTTCTAAACTATTTTTTTCTAAATCACTTAAAAAAAGGGTTTGCAGGGATAGGCAATTGGCAAAAATGGCGGCTATCCAAACACAGCCGGGCAACATGGGGGTTGTGATCGTAAAAGCGAGGGGAAATAAAAATAAAATTAAAGCAAAGCAAGCGAGTGGAATTGCCCATTCGTGTGCGTGTCGACGCAGTAGCTTGCATTCATGATGAAAAATAACACGCATGGCTTGCATCATAAGTGCAGTGCTCGCGATGGAATCAGAGGGTTTTCATGCGAACTTATTATTAATAAACCACCTTCGTTGAGGTGAGTGTGCATGAGATTAATTAAAATTTTTTTAGTGTCAGTATCTAAGTTAGCCTCTGGTTCGTCTAAAATCCAAATGCGTTTTTTTAATAAAACACATTTAGCGAGGGCGGCTTTTTGTTGTTGCCCGGCAGAGACATTAGCAACGCACGTGTGTTTGGGTAGGTGAAATAAATCAAGCAAGGTGTCAAATGCCATGCTTGGTTTTTGCTGGTGAATCGCAAGCGAGCTTAACCAATTTTCTTCTATGGTTAATCCTGTTTTTAAACCAGAAGCGTGGCCAAGATAGGCAATGTGTTGACGATAATGCGCATCAATTGGTTTATTATTCCAAAGTAATTCACCATAGCTTGGTGTGCGTAAGCCGCTTAATATTTTTAATAAGGTGGATTTGCCACTGCCGTTTTGACCTTGCACGCATAAACTCTCACCCGCATTCAGAGTGAATGTTACGGGTGAGGTTAAGCGAGCGCAGGTGAGTTGGTTGGCAATGAGGCATCCTGCCATGCGTTTCCTTAGTCGAATAAATAGCGGATACCGACACCAATGTCGTTAGAGCCAGTGTTGCCTGCGTGATATAAACCATAAGCACCCGAGCGATGGTGGATTTTCGCAACGAATTGCCATTCCGGGTGGCTGGGGGCGGCGAAGGTGGCTTCAAAGGCCAAATAGTTTAAGAGCCGTTTGGTGTTGTCATTTTGGCGGGCTTCAATCGCGGGCACCGAGGTGGCGTAAGACACGCCTTCGCCAATAGCAAAAGAAGTGTTGACGACGTGGTTCCAGGGCAGGTTAGACCAACGGAATAAAAGGTAGGGGTCGAATTCATAAATTGTGTGTTGGTCGCTGCCGGTGCGTACCGTGGTGTTGCCGGCGAATTGCACCACGCCGACAATGGGGCTAAAGAAACGGCGTATGGGGTTGTCGGGGGTTAGGGTTTTGGCGAGCTCGACGGATTGGATGTGCTCTGGCCAGGTGCTGTAGTTGCCGGTGAATAGCCTGGCTAAGGGCTCGTTCATGGTTTGCCCCCAGTAATACATTAAAGACCAGGGGTGTTGGTCGTAGAGCGAGGGTTGTGTTTCAGCGATGGCGCTGGTGGTGAGGCTGAGCAAGGCACAGGCGGTTATTATTTTTACAATTTTCATGTGTAACCCTATCAAGATAAAGAAATAGTGTCTAAAATAGGCGAATATCTTACACCAGCGCATTCTGAAACCAAAGTATAAATATCATGATCAGGTTAAACAGGGCTTGTTAGTCGGACAAGACCCCGCTACAATAGCCTGCTTTTTTAATTATTGACAGCAAAGACAGCAAGCAAGCATTCGGAGATAAGAGTCATGTCGTTAAGTACCGCTACTAAGGCACAAATTGTTAAAACTCATAAACGTAGCAAGAATGATACCGGTTCCCCAGAAGTGCAAATCGCACTTTTGACCGCCAGCATCAATGCGTTAACTGGTCACTTGAAAGCCCACCCTAAAGATGTTCACACTCGCCACGGTTTAATGATGAAAGTCAGCCAACGCCGTAGCATGATGGGTTATTTAAAGCGTACCAGTGCTGAGCGTTATGCAAGCATTATCAAAGAGTTAGACGTTCGCGGTTAATCATTTGCCAAGCGCGCTAACCCCCACCATTTCGCGTTTTTTAAAGCGCGTCCAAGGCCGCCCGCATTTGCGGGCGTTTCCGATTCAGAAACACTATCAAATTAAAGCAGGTATAACTCGTGAACCCAATTAAAAAATCATTTCCCTATGGTAAACATACCGTTACCATTGAAACAGGCGTGATCGCCAGGCAAGCCACGGCGGCCGTGATGGTCTCCATGGACGACACCGTTGTTTTAGTCACGGTGGTTGGTGTTGATAACGGCAAAAACCAAGACTTCTTCCCTTTAACCGTGAATTATCAATTGCGTAGCTATGCCACCGGCCGCATCCCCGGGGGCTATTTCAAACGTGAAGGCAAGCCTTCCGAATATGAAACCTTAACCTCTCGTTTAATCGACCGTCCTTTACGCCCCTTATTTCCTAAAGGCTTTAACCTCGAAGTGCAAGTCATTGCAACCGTGCTTTCCGCTAACCCTGAAATTGATCCAGACATCCCAGCCATGTTGGGTGCGTCTGCGGCAGTGGCTTTGTCTGGCTTGCCCATCTCAGGCATTTTGGGCGGTGCGCGCGTGGGTTACCTCGACGGCCAATTTATCTTAAACCCAACAGCAACCGAACTCGAAACCTCGCAACTCGACATGGTGGTGGCTGGTACCGAATCCGCCGTGTTAATGGTTGAATCCGAAGCCCACGAGTTGCCTGAATCGGTCATGTTAAATGGCGTGATGTTTGCGCACCGCGAATTACAAACCGCCATCAATGTCATCAAAGACATGGTGAAAGAAGCCGGCACCCCGATTTGGGATTGGGCGCCTAGCGCAATCAATGCAGCCATTGAAACCCGCGTGACGGAATTGGCTAAAATCGACATCGAACAAGCTTATCAAATTAAAGATAAAGTCGAGCGCCAAGAAGCCATTGCTGAATGCCGCGACCGCATCCTCGATCAAATGATCACCGAAAATACGAACAAAGACGACGAACTCGCCTTGATTCAAGACGTTAAAACGGTGTTTGGTAAATTGGAACGTAAAATTGTGCGTGATCGCGTTTTGCAAGGCTTGCCTCGTATTGACGGCCGCGACACGCGCACCGTTCGCCCCATCAACATTCAAGTGGGCGCCTTGCCTCGCACCCACGGCTCGGCCATTTTCACCCGTGGTGAAACCCAAGCCATTGTGGTTGCCACTTTAGGCACCGAGCGCGACGCCCAAACCATTGAAAGCTTAGGCGGCGAATACAAAGACACCTTCATGCTGCATTACAACTTCCCCCCGTACTCCGTGGGTGAAACCGGCATGGTTGGCAGCCCTAAGCGTCGCGAAATTGGTCACGGTAACTTGGCCAAGCGCGGTGTAAAGCCTGTGCTTCCTAAAATGACCGACTTCAACTACGTGATGCGTGTGGTGTCTGAAATTACCGAATCTAACGGTTCCAGCTCCATGGCAACGGTTTGCGGCACCAGCTTGGCATTAATGGATGCCGGTGTGCCCATTAAATCGCATGTTGCGGGTGTGGCCATGGGTTTAGTGAAAGAAGGCGACAAGTTCGCGGTTCTTACCGACATCTTGGGCGACGAAGACCACTTAGGCGACATGGATTTTAAAGTGGCCGGTACCACCGCTGGTGTGACTGCCCTTCAAATGGACATCAAAATTGATGGCATTACAGAAGGCATCATGGAAAAAGCCTTAGAACAAGCCCGTGAAGGCCGCATGCACATTTTGGGTTTAATGAACGAGCGTTTGAACACGCCTCGCACTGAAATGTCTGCCTATGCCCCACGCGTGTTAACCATCAAGGTTCCAACCGATAAAATCCGCGACATCATCGGCAAGGGCGGTGTGACCATTCGTTCCTTAACCGAAGAAACCGGCACCGTCATTGATATTAGCGACGACGGCGTTGTTAAAGTTGCTGCCGCTGATTTGTCTGCTTGTGAAGAAGCCGTTCGCCGCATTGAAGCCATCACGGCGGATGTGGTGGTTGGCACCATTTACGAAGGCACGGTGACCAAGCTGATGGACTTCGGCGCCTTGGTTAACATTTTGCCAGGCAAGCAAGGTTTAGTGCACATTTCTCAAATTTGCGCAGAACGCGTGGCCCAAGTCAGTGATAAATTGGCAGAAGGTCAGGTCGTGAAGGTCAAAGTGCTTGAAATTGACCGTCAAGGCCGCATTCGTTTGAGCATGAAAGAAGTGATTGCTTCCGGCGAATAAGCGTTAATTAAAAAAAACCCCGTCTAGCAGTGTTTAGGCGGGGTTTTTATTTGACAATGGGGGTCGCAACCCCTAAGATAAGCCCCCTTACAAGCAGATTTAATGATTTGGATGAGCCATGAAAAGAACATATCAACCTAGCGTATTGAAAAGAAAAAGAACTCACGGTTTTCGTGCCCGCATGGCAACGAAAGACGGCCGTGCTGTTTTGAGCCGTCGTCGTGCTAAAGGCCGCGCCAGGCTTGCCGTTTAGTTTTTCCCGACACAACAGGCTGGTCTCCGACGCGGATTTCCAGTCTGTTTTTCGTCAGTCCAAGAAAGTCACCCGTTCCTCTTTGCTGGTTCTCTTTAAGCCCAATCAATTGCCACAGGCTCGCCTTGGCATGGTCGTTCCTAAGCGTTATGTGAAGCACGCCGTGCATCGCAATGCGTGGCGGCGGGTGGTCAGGGAAAGTTTTAGGCATCATCAAGCCAAGCTTCAAGGGTTTGATCTAATAGTGATGGCTAAATCAGCGCGAGGCGTGCAAGATAAGCAAGCTTTACGTGCGGAGCTCGATGGCGTATGGCAGCACCTAAAATAGTGTCACGCTGCCTCATCAGGCTGGTCTTGATTTACCGTGCCTTGATCGCGGTGGTTTTGCCGGCGTGTTGTCGTTTTGAGCCCACGTGTTCAGCTTATGCCATGCAAGCCATTCGGCGTCATGGGGTGTTAAAAGGGTGTTATTTGGCGGCTCGCCGCTTGCTGTGTTGCCATCCTTGGCATGTGGGTGGTTGTGATCCTGTTCCTTAACCAATCGGAAGTTCATTGATTATGTTAGATAAAGCCTTAGATATTATTCGTATTGCCCTCTATGCCTTGGCGGTGATGGTGGCCTTGTTGCTCTATCAAGCCTGGGAAAAAGAACACCCCACGCCGGTGGCTGCAACCAGCACCGAGCAAACTTCGGTCGCTTCTGATCGCTTCGTGCCTAACGCGAGCGTTCCGGTGAATGCCGCGCCTTCCACCACGTTAACCAGCACAGCGGTTGCGCCACCCTCTTCCGTTGGCCAGCAGGTCACGGTGAAAACCGATGTGATGACCTTAACGCTTGATACGCAAGGCGGCGACATCATTGGTTCGACTTTGAATCAATACCCTGAAACCTTGGGTTCAGCGGTGCCTTTCACTTTGTTAACGAACAACCCTGACACGCGTTACATTGCAGAAAGTGGTTTGCTCGGTTTTGATGGCCCAGACACCAAAGCAGCGCAAGCGGTTTACACGGCGGATCAAAACAATTACGTCATGGCCGATGGTCAAAACACCTTAACCGTGACCATGCATTGGAATAAATATAATTTATTTGTGACGAAATCGTTCACGTTCACGCGTGGTAGCTATGAAGTGAAAGTGCATTACGACATCACGAATAAACAAAATTCCATCTGGCAGGGCAATTTATACACGCAGTTGGTTAGAACCAACACGCCTCCCGCCACGCACAGCGGCATGATGAATTTGGCCACGTATTTTGGTGCGGCTATTTCCAGCCCTGAAAAACCTTATGAAAAAATCACCTTTAAGCAAATGCAAGAAAGTAATTTAAATAAGGTGATACAAAACGGTTGGGCGGCGATGATACAGCATTACTTCATCAGCGCTTGGGTGCCACCGAAAGACGCGACCTCCACGTATTATTCACGTGTGTCTTCCAATGGCTTATACACCATCGGCATGGTTGGCAACACCATCAATGTCGGCCCTAGCCAAACCGGTTCCATTGATGCTAAGTTTTACACCGGCCCGGCTTTAGCCGGCCCGCTCGCTGCCACCGCACCTGGTTTGCAACTCACCATTGATTACGGTTGGTTATGGTTTATTTCGGCCGCTATTTTCTGGATGATGCAACACATCTACGATGTGATAGGCAACTGGGGTTGGTCCATTGTTTTAGTCACCATCATTATCAAAGCCATGTTTTACGGTTTGTCTGCTAAAAGTTATCGTTCCATGAGCATGTTGAAACGCTTGCAACCGAAAATGGAAGCGCTAAAACAACGTCACGGCGACGATAAACAAAAATTAACGCAAGCCACGCTTGAGCTTTATCGCGAAGCAAAAGTGAACCCCATGGGTGGTTGCTTGCCTATTTTGGTTCAAATCCCTGTGTTTATTGCTTTGTATTGGGTCTTGGTTGAAAGCGTGCAATTGCGTCAAGCCCCTTTCATTTTCTGGATTCATGATTTATCTCAACGCGACCCTTATTACATCTTGCCGGTGTTAATGGGCATTTCCATGTTCATACAACAACGCTTAAATCCACCACCACCTGATCCCATGCAGGCCAAGGTGATGATGTTAATGCCAGTGGTATTCACGGCCTTGTTTGCGAATTTTCCGTCGGGCTTGATGCTGTATTGGTTTGTGAATAACACCTTGTCGTTCACACAACAATGGTTTGTGATGCGTCAAATTGAAAAAGAAAATGGAAAAGCTTAAAGTTGAAACCATTGCGGCACTGGCAACACCACCTGGTCGAGGTGGTGTTGCGGTGATACGCGTCGCAGGCCCTTTAGTTCCCTTCATTGCTGAAACCATCACTCAAAAAAAACTAACCCCGCGTTATGCAACGCACACCGCTTTTTTTAATGAAACGGGTGACGTGTTGGATGACGGCCTTGCCATTTATTTTAAAGCACCGCATTCATTCACGGGCGATGAGGTGTTGGAATTGCAAGGGCATGGTGGCCCGGTGGTGGTGGATTTGGTGTTGCAACGCGTGCTTGCTTTAGGTGCGCGTTTAGCGCGGCCGGGTGAGTTTTCTGAGCGTGCGTTTTTAAATGGTAAAATGGATTTAGTGCAAGTCGAAGCCGTGGCTGATTTAATTGACGCGGCCTCAACGCAAGCGGCGAAGCTTGCTTTAAAATCTTTGCAAGGGGATTTTTCACGTGCCGTGCATGCTTTAACCGAAAGTTTAATACAGCTGCGTTTGTATTTAGAAGCCATGATTGATTTTGCGGATGAAGCCGTTGATTATTTAAGTTATGACACGGTGACGGCAAGATTGAATGCGATTCAAGCGGATTTAACCCGTTTATTGCGTGATTCACAGCAAGGCAGTTTTTTGCGTGAAGGCATACACGTGGTGATTGCGGGCGAGCCCAATGTGGGAAAATCCAGTTTATTAAACACACTTTCTGGCAAAGCGTTAGCGATTGTTACCCCCATTGCGGGCACGACGCGTGATGTCTTGCGCGACCATATTTTGCTGGACGATTTACCGGTTCACATTATTGACACGGCTGGTTTGCGTGAGAGTGATGATATCGTTGAGCAAGAAGGCATTAAGCGTGCGCGTGCTGAAATTGAAAGTGCTGATTTGATTTTATATTTAATAGACGCGACGCGTCATGATATTGATGTTGAATATAAAAAAGCGACAGCTGCTTACCCTAAGCAAAAATTATTAATGGTGGTTAATAAGGCTGATTTAGTGAGTGATGCGCCAGCTTTATCGTCCAACCAATTATTATTATCTGCTAAAACCGGCGAGGGTTTGCCTTTATTAAAACAAAAAATTAAAACCATGGTTGGCTTCCAGCCGGCGGGCGAAGGCGTGTTCTTAGCGCGCCGCCGTCATTTAGATGCCCTCACTCGTGCACAAACGCATTTAAACACCGCTGCGGGTTTATTAAAACAAGCGAATTTAATTGAATTGATCGCTGAAGAATTCACGTTAGCACAAAATAGCTTAAGCGAAATCACCGGTGAATTCACACCCGATGACTTATTAGGCCGGATTTTTTCGACGTTTTGCATAGGGAAGTGATGGCTTTTTTTCGTCGGATGTGTTGGGTGCTGCAAACGTCCCTTGCTGGCTAACCGATGCTTGGTTTTCTGGCTTTTCCTTTAAAAAATTACCCTCCTTCATAATGGCGCAGAATTTTTTCCAGGTGTCAGTTGCATAATTTATTTTGCTATACCCATTACACCTCAAGGTGCGAAATTTTAATTTTCAGATTGCAAGAAATTTAAGCGTTCTGATTGAGAAAAAGCGCAGGAATAGTTACTCTATTTCGAGCTTTTTTGATTGAAGAACGCTTAAAGTTCGCAGCAAGATGGAAATTAAAAATCGCATCTTGAGGTGTAATGGGTATATTATTTCCCATTTTAAATAATTCAAATAAAGGGATGCTTTCTCCGTATGTGTGTTCTTCATGTAATCTGTTAATTAACCAAGCATATTTTTGGTTTGAACCTTTATAATGATCCGCTAAGGAAATAACAAATGCCATCAAGCGCTGTTTGATGTTAATGCGTTCTTTTTGACTCAGTGACGCTATCATTTCACGCAAGAGTTTAATTTCTTCATCATTCATGGGGTCGATGAGGTTGTTTTTTATTATTTTAGCCAAGGTTTCTTGGGTCATATTATCATTGGCAATGCGCATAATATTTGCTTTTAAGGGTTGATGCGCGATGACCGCTTGTGTTTTCACTAAGGCGTTTAGTTTATCTTCCACGCGCTGTTGCAGCATTTCCATTTCTTTTCGGGCGGTTTTTTTGAGGGTGATAGGGTTGAATTCCTCTATGGTAGTTCTTGGCCGTCTCTGTAAAAAGTTGAATTCTTTTATAATAATGCTTAAATTTTCCTTTGCGTTTTTAAGTGCACTGAATGAGGCGGCTTTATCATCTTGCAATAAAGTGTTTACCTTGTTTGTGAGCAAGGTGACGATAGTTGTTCTTGTTGTTTGTCTGGTTTCTTTAAATAGCTTGGCAAAATCTTTGTGAATGATAGCCGTGCATTCATTAAGAGATTTAATTAACGGATGGATATTATCTGATTGAGTTAAATCGTAGTTAGCAATAGCTTCTTGAGCGGACGCATCTATTTTCATCGTGTATTTTTTGATGTGTTCATTAAATATATTGATAATAGTCTCATGCTTTTTTTCTTTTGCCACTTCCAGCGGCGAGAAGTAACTGCCACTCAAATCCAATAGCGCTCCTTTCTCTAGCAGGGCAACAACAACCTCAGTATTTCCATTTCTAGCTGCACATAGTAGTGGTTTGTTGTGCCTAGAGCATTTGGGATCAGGATCAGCGCCCTTATCAAGCAATGCGGCGATAACGTCGTTTCTGTCATTTTCGGGGGGGGAGTGTTGCCCACTCGAGTGGTGTATAACCTGTTTGATCGGTTTGATTGGGGTCGGCACCCTGATCGAGCAATTTAATGGCGCCAGCGTTAAAGCGAAGACGTATGGCGTATATCAGTGGCGTTGAGCCACCTCTTTCTTTTTTATCGTCTGTTAGTAGTGTGAGGGCAATGTCAATGAGGCCATTATTGGCAGCCCAGACCATTAAAGATTGACCCTGTATGTTTTTCTTATCAGGATTAGCACCTGCGGCTAACAGTGCTTCGACCATGCCTAGCCGCCCTTTTTTCACAGCCAGTTGTAGCGGTGTTTTACCCCTGGTGTCAGGTTCATTGGGGTTAGCTTTTTGGTTTAATAAGTGGGTAACTGCGGCTAGGTCTTCATTTTTTACGGCGGTGGTGAGTGGGGTTGTTCTTGGGGTCATGGTGAGGGCTTTTTTATTATTTTCTATGTAATTTTAATCGCCTGAAGTCTATCATTTGTCGATACATAACTCAATTAACTGCCACGCTTTACCCCCCCCGATTTAATTTTGACAAAAGTCGCACATCGTGCTATATTTATGATAAATGAATGGAGTCTCCATGCACAAAGCAAGTCCAATGTATGAGTTTTCAGCCGAGAAAAATCAACAATTAATCATGGAGAGCGGGATTAGCTTTGAAGAGGCCATTGCCGCATTGAACAACAATCAACTGATCGATATTATTGATCACCCCAATGCCAGCAAATACCCAAATCAACTAATCTACATTTTAGAAATTAATGGCTATGTTTATTTATTACCATTTGTTAGAAAAAACGAATCAACGGTATTTTTAAAAACACTTTTTCCAAGCAGAAAGCTAACAAAAAAATACTTAATCAACGGAGAGGCATCATGAAAAAGAAACCGGGTGTATTTGATACAACGCTTGATGCAGAAGAGCAAAATTTACTAAAGTCTGTTGAACGCGGCGAATGGAAAAGAGCTAAACATGCAAAAAAAGAAGCGGAATTTGCAAAAACAGCGGCTAAAAATTTTTTACGCAAAGATGAGCGTATTACATTGAGAATTTCTAGCAACGATTTACAACAATTGAAAGAAAAAGCCGCCTACAAAGGCTTGCCGTATCAAACGTTTATTGCAAGCGTTTTACACGAATATGCTGCTGGACATTTTAAAGAGGTGGGTTAATCTATCCAGATGAAACCCTACCACGACAGACGCGAAGCAGGCATGGCCTTGGCGCATGCGCTTGCGAAGTATGCCAATCAAACGAATACCATCGTGCTGGCTTTGCCGCGTGGCGGTGTGCCGGTGGCTTATGAATTGGCAAAGGCTTTGCGTGTGCCCCTGGATGTGTTTATCGTGAGAAAATTGGGCGTGCCCGATCACCCCGAGCTTGCCATGGGTGCGATTGCAGAAGGTGGGTGCACGATCTTAAATCACGATATTATTCGTGAATGCCGTGTTAGCCCTGAAGCCTTGCAAGCGGTAAAAAAAGATGAATGGCAAGAATTAGCGCGAAGGCAGCTGGTTTATCGCCAAGGCCGGCCTTTGCCTGATATTCAGCATAAAACCATTATTTTGGTTGACGATGGCGTGGCGACGGGCGCCTCTTTGCGGGCCGCGATTGATGCTTTAAAAATGCTTAAACCTGCGAAATTAATCGTTGCGGTGCCGGTGGCCGACCCGCAGGTTGCAGGGGCGCTTGCTAAAATGGTGGATTCGTTTATTTGCCCGCTGCAACCGGCTGTGTTGAATGCCGTTGGCGCGTGGTACGAGCAGTTTCCGCAGGTGGACGATGACACCGTTCACCGCATGCTTTCTTCGTAAAATTTCACCTTAAATACCCATTTACATGCTCAAGGCCTTCGCCAACTGCGCGGCCAGCACCACATTGTTTTTAATCAATGCGATGTTGGCTTTTAAGCTTTTCCCTTGCGTGGCTGTGGCCATTTCGTTTAATAAAAATGGCGTGATGGCCTTGCCTTTGATTTGTTTTTCATTCGCTTCTTCCAAGGCGGAAGCAATGGCCGGTTCAATGATGTTGTTGTCAATTTCTTCGTGGCGTGGAATGGGGTTGGCGATTAACACGCTGGAAGACAAACCCAATTGCCAGTGCGTGTTGAGCAGTTTCACGAGGCTTTGAATGTCGTCTATGCGCGTTGGTAATTGATAAGGCGAACTGGCGCTATAAAATGCAGGCAAGGAATCGGTGCGGTAGCCAACAATGGGAATGCTGTGGGTTTCTAAAAATTCCAAGGTGCGTGGTAAATCTAAAATGGCTTTTGCGCCAGCGCAAACCACGGCCATGGGCGTGCGTGAAAGCTCGATTAAATCGGCGGAAATGTCTTGTTCATTGCCGCGGTGCACGCCACCAATGCCGCCGGTCGCAAACACGCGTATGCCAACGGCTTCGGCGCAAAATAAAGTGGCAGCAACGGTGGTGCCTGCGTTTAATTTTTCAGTGATGACGTAAGAAAGGTCGCGCTTGCTGGCTTTGACGATGTGGTCGTTGTTGACTAACAATTCCAATTCATCTTCATTCAAACCAATTTTAATTTTTCCAGCGAGCACGGCAATGGTGGCGGGTGTTACGCCTTGTTCTCTGACAAGGGCTTCTAATGCTTTGGCGGTTTCAATGTTTTCAGGGTAGGGCAAGCCGTGAGTGATTAGGGTGGATTCGAGTGCCAACACAGGCTTTTTTTGTCTGACGGCTTGTTCGACTTCGTGTGAATATTCAAAAAATTGTGTCATGAGTGCCTCTTAGTTGATCCAACGGCTGTAAGCACCACCAAATTTGGTTTCTTTGATGACGTGGCCTTTCATGGCTGCAGTGACGGCATCGCCATTCGCGCTGCTTGGTAATGAGAGCTTGGTGTCGAGGGCGTAAAGCGTGAACACGTAGCTGTGTGCCTTGCCTTTGGGTGGGCAGGGGCCGTTATAACCGGGTTTATTAAAGCTATTCATGCCAGCGATGCTACCTGCGGGTGGTTTATCGGGGCCTTGTTTTAATTCAGTGGTGCTGGCCGGGATGTTAAATAAAACCCAATGATAAAAAGGCGGCGTGGGGGCATTTTCATCAATTAAAATGAAGGCGAGGGATTGCGTTTTGGGTGGGGTGTTGGTGATGTTAAATTGGGGTGAAACATCTTTGCCGTCGCAGGTGTAGAGCACGGGCATGATGCCTTTATCGAGAAAGCCGTTGGTGTTTAAGCTGAAGCTCGGGGCTTCTTCGGCGTAAGCGGTGAGGCTTGCGAGCGTGAGTGCGAGGCAGACGAGTTGTTTTAACATGGCCATTCTCCTTTAGCTTAGGATTATCATAGCATTAGCCATCTCGATCGTACATGCGGTAGACTATTTTCTTCTAAGGTGAGGTGGTTTAGGTATGAACATTAAACGTGTGTCAGCCCTGATCATTGGCGGTGGGCCCGCCGGTGCTCAGTGCGCCTTGTGGTTAAAAATGTTGGGGCATCATCCGGTGATTGTTGAGCAAGCGGAGGTGTTAGGTGGTTTGCAGGCCTTGAGCCCTTATCAAAATCATTGGATGGTGGGTTTGCGCCATCAATCGGGCAAGGCCTTGGCTGCGGGGATAACGGCGCACATTCATGAGATGGGTATTCCGGTGTTATTTAAAACGCAGGTGGATGACGTGGTGGTGAAGGCGGATGGCGTGTATGTGAATGCGGGTTCGCATCGGTATCACGCGGATTATTTAGTGATTGCGAGTGGGGTGGTGCCAAGGCGGGATGTGTTTCGTGAATCGGATAAAGTGTTGGTTGGGCCGGGGGAAGCGGTTTATCACGGGAATTTTGCGGGCAAGCGTGTTGCGATTTTGGGTGGGGGCGATAATGCTTATGAAAATCAAGCCTTCATCATGGGAAAGAACCCAGCGTGTTGTCATGTTTATGCGCGCACAAAACGTGCGCGGCGTAATTTGGCGGTGGAAGTCGACCCAGCGCATGTGTTTTCAGGGGAATATCGTGCGGATCAGGCTTCCATGACGGTGACTTACGCGGGTGAGGCGCGGTCGTATGATATGTTTATTGTCTTGTATGGTTGGGAGGCTAACCTTCCTTCGGCCTTGAATGCTTGGCGTGAATCTTTATTAGATGAGCGTGGGTTTGTGGCGACCAATGCTTTTTGTCAAACGCGCGAGCCGCGATTTTTTGCGATTGGTGAAGTGGCGGATCGCATGCACCCGTGTGTGGTGACAGCGATGGCGGATGGCGTGGTCGCTGCTAAGGCGATGTTGGTGGGATTGGAGGGATCAATTAAGTAAAGAGGTCATCCAGTGTGGTAGTGGATGCAATGATGCCTTCGCTGTAAAGCGTTGTTTTTAATCCAGCGGCTGTGATAAAAGAATGAAAAATTTGTTTGGATGTATTTGTTTTTTTAAGATAACAGGTTTCTCGATATTGTAAATGCTTGGCATATTTTTTATCGATGATGAATGGTGTTTGATTATATTTTATTTCGCAAAGATTGATGCTGTTATCCGGTCTGTCAAAAACCAAATCAATTTGCGCGCCATTGTCTTTTTTTGTTGCGGAGGTTCTCCAAGAGTAACCGATGGAATGGCTTGGAATTTGTAATGCTTTTTTTATTTGAGGTAAATGTTTAAAACAAATAGCTTCAAATGCATACCCAGACCAGGCTTTCCATGCGGGCGTTTGTGATAGTGACTCCCAGAGTTGATCGTTAACCTCATTTTTGATTCGATGCATTGATTTTTTTTCTATCCAAGTTAAATAAAATAAAGTAAATTCATCAATAATTTTGTAGTATTTTCCGCGTTCTTTTCCCCAAGGCGTAAAAGACTCTATAAAACCGGCTTCTTCTAATTCTCGTAAACGTTTTGTTAATCGACCTCCTTTGAGAGAGATATTTTTTTCAATTTCTTCTCTAGCGATACCTTCTCTTTTTTTAGAAATAAGTAAAATTATTTTTTCATGAAGTTCGTGATGTTTAAATAGTGAGGCAAATAACAATCCAAATTCATGGTGTAATGCTCCATTTTTATTAAAACAAAGCAGGTTAATATTTTGGACAGCAGATAGATTTTTTTCGATATGATTTAAATAAAATGGAATGCCGCCAATGCACAAATAAAGCGCTGTAATTTGTTGGTTATTTAACCGACACTTTTTGTAAGTGAGATAAGTTTTTGTTTCAGCTAGGTTAAACGCTTCAATTCTTAGGCGGTGTGTGATGCGATTATGGAGGCCTCCTGTATTATTTAAAATATTTTCAATGATCCATGAAGCAGCAGAACCGCAAATGATGAGTTTTATTTTTTTATTTTCAGACCAGTGTCGATTCCAATAATAATCCAATGCTTCGAGTAAACCAGATTTAGGTGTTGCCATCCAAGGAAGCTCATCCATAAAGATAATGATTTTTTTTGTGCCAGCCATTAGATTGATGGCATCGTTAAGTGCTTGAAAAGCATTGTGCCAGTTTTTAAATTCGGAAAGACGCGAACCTTTTCGTCCTTGGTAAAAAGTTGTTTCAATTTCATGTTTAAATTTTTCAAGCTGTAGGGCGAGGCGTCCTTTGTGTATTCCAGCGCACCGAAAAAATATGCATTTTTGTTGTTTGAAAAATTCACGAACAAGATGGGTTTTGCCGATGCGTCGACGGCCGTAAACTGCGACAAATTCTGCCGTGGATGAATCGAAGATTCGTTTTAATTGCTTTTGTTCTTGCACTCGGCCGATGATGGTCATCATGTTTCACTCAATAAGGGACGCAGATAAGCATAATATAGCCGTCCCTTATACTCAACTTTTATTAAATAAGGGACGGCTATAAAATTATTATCGGCGTCCCTTATAGTGATCCCCGCTTAACTATTTGATTATTTTCAATTAATTTTTATAGTCATGAGATGGGCCGGGGGGCAAACGACCTTTACCCATACGTGCAGTTGAATTAAATTATTTTATAAACCATCGCTGGATAAATAAAGCAAAAGCAGTGGTTGTGCCACATAAAAAAATGCCCCATACAAAATCAATGAGCGTTATTTTAAGCGGCCAGTTAGCGAGGATGGAATAATTTGTAAAATCATAAACCCCGTAAATAATTGCGCCAAATAAGCCACCCCAGAATAAGGCGTGATGATAATGGTTTTTTGCCTTCGGTAAAGCAAAAACTATAATGCCAGTGATGATAGCAAGATAAACTATTAATGCCGCTTGCCAATCGGGCGCTAAGGCGTCGCCCGATTTTCTAAGCAAATGACCAATATTTTCAGTATAAATATTTTTAGCAATGAGCCCAATCCAGAGCATGTCAAGCACGAGTGAGAAAAAAAGCGACAGCACAAAATTTATCAATAAGGGCATATTCATTCCTTTTAAATTAAGTTAATCCAAATAAGGTTTCCAGAAATGCCTTCGCTTGCTTGCGAATGGCTTTTTTAATGTCCGGGTCCATTTTTTTCCAGTTGGCATAGGTATATGCTAGTCTTTGATTCGGTTTTAATTTGTCCTCATGCCGCCCGGCAAAATCCCAATAAAGAAAATTGAATGGACAAGCTTGTTCACCAACCGTTAATGTGGGGTCATATTTGCAGCCATCACAAAAATTTGACATGCGAGCAATATATTTACCAGACGCGGCATAAGGTTTTGAGGCCATTAATCCGCCGTCACCATAAAGCGACATGCCCAATGTGTTTGGTAGCTCCACCCAATCCAGCGCATCGGCGTAAACGATGAGATACCATTCGCAAACCATTTTAGGGTCAATGCCACAGAGTAGCGCAAAATTACCGGTAATCATCAACCGTTGTATATGATGAGAATAGGCAAATTCGTGGGTTTGATGAATGGCTTGATGTAAGCAATTCATGTCTGTGTTTGCATTCCAGTAAAAATCAGGGAGTTTATTTTTAGCCGATAAATAATTTTTATTTTCATAGCTTGGCATGTTTAACCAATAAATGCCGCGAACATATTCTCGCCAGCCGAGTATTTGACGAATAAATCCTTCCGCTGAATTTAATTTAACACGACCCTCTCGATAAGCGTATTCAACTTGTTTACAAATTTCTAATGGGTTTAATAAACCAAAGTTAATATAGGGGGATAATACCGAATGAAAAATGAAGGCTTCATCGGCAAGCATGGCATCTTGAAAGTCACCAAAATTATTTAAATTGTAATCAATAAAGTGGTTTAATAAAGCTAAGGCTTGTTCGCGTGTGGTTGCCCAATGGAAGTTATTCAATGAGCCAAAATGATCAGGAAACATTTTCTCGACCAAGTTTAAAATTTCTTGGGTGATGTCATCTTTTTCGAAATAAGGTTTTTTAAGAAAAGCGATATTTTTTTTAATCGGGTTACGATTTTCTTTATCAAAATTCCATTTGCCGCCGAGAGGCTTTCCTGAGTCGTCTAATAGAATGTTATATTTTTTACGCATTTCACGATAAAAAAATTCCATTCGAAGCTGGTTTTTATTTTTTGCCCAATTTTGAAATTCAGAATGACTGCATAAAAATCGTGTGTCGTCTCTTATTTCGAAGGTTACACGCCCATCGGCCACCCACCGATTAATTTTTTCTTTGACGCGAAATTCGCTGGGTTCGGTTAAAATAATTTTAGTGGATTTAAAATGCTGTATGGCACGATTTAACTCGCCATCAAGAGACTGCGTGTTGTTTTCATCGTCTATTTTGACATAATAAACAGGGATGCCATTTTCTTTTAATGCTTCGGAAAAATGCCGCATTGCTGAAAGCACAAATGCAATTTTTTGTTTATGATGTTTGACATGCGTGTTCTCTTCTAAAACTTCAAACATGACAACAACATCATTCGTTTTTGAGATATTTTCGAGGGAGCTGATTGAATGCGACAATTGGTCGCCAAAAATTAAGCAGAGATTTTTATTATTTTTTGCCATCATGGGTTGTCCATTCATGGGTGAGCGCGGCTAGCAAGGTTGGGTATTTAAACTGAAATTGTAATTCACTTAATCGTTTTGGCAGAACACGTTGCCCGCTTAATAATAGTTCTTCCCCCATTTGACCAAACATTAATTTAACCACTGGTTTAGGGATGGTAAGCAATAAAGGTCGATGCATCGCCTTTGCTAAAGTGTGAGCAAAAGTTCGCTGGCTTACTATTTGCGGAGCAACAAAATTCACGGGGCCAGTGACACTTGGGGACCGCATTAAAAATAGTATTCCTTGAATTAAATCATCAATATGAATCCAGGAAAATGCCTGTTGACCATCACCGATGATACAACCCAGCCCAAGTGAAAATGGCAATTCAAGTTTTTTTAACATGCCTTCGCCACGTTTTAAAACGACAGCAAAACGCATGAGGGTTAGTGGTATGTTGGCAGTTAATAGCGGTTGTGCTGCTTGTTCCGAGCACTGCCCAACCTCGCTTAAAAAATCATGTGATATTCCCATTTCAATGGGGGATTGTTCCGTAAAATCATGATGTGGCGCATTTTTATTGTGAGGTAAACCATAAATGCCGATGGCGCTGGCTAAGTATACGTGCGGGGCATTTTTTTTCGCTTTTAGGCACCATGCGACTATTTGTTTTGTTGTGTCGACACGACTGGTTTGAATGGTTTTTTTAACTTTGGGTGTCCAGCGTTTTTCAGCGATGTTTTCACCGGCAAGATGAATAATAATGTCGTAATTTTCAGGGGAAAGCGTGTTTAATTCATCCCAGCTAAAAGGAGTGACGGTTTCACTAAAAATGTTTTTTATTTTATTTTTTTCTCGCCCAATAACGGTGATGTGATGTGAGTTGGACAATAGCACCGGAACTAATTGTCGGCCAATGAATCCTGTGGCTCCGGTGATGAGTATGTTCATTTAGCATCCTGTTTTAAATGAATGGTCTTTGATCTTGACGTTTAGGTTACCACCTGAATCGCCCCCGTGCAATGACATGATCGTTTGTAGTGCGGCATGGAGAACGCATCTTTTGCATTCGATGTTATCTATCAGCTTTTAAAGATCAGGTAATAGTCACAGGAATATTTTCCAATGCGGTGAGCAACAGGGAGTCACACACGATGTCGACTTTATAGTTTATTTGGATTAAACACGTCGATTTTCTTTTATCTAATATTAAGTGAGCTGTCGTTGGACTGTCGTGGACTGTTTTTCCTACAATGAGACACGAGTTTTGATTGTTATTGAATAGAATGTTTCCTTGTAGGCTTGTGCTGTATGTGGGCTCAGGTTGGTCTTTTTTAAATTTGTTTATATAAGTGGGAAAGAGTTTTAGTTTAAAAACAGTTTCATTCGGTTGATTTGATACCAGGTCTAGTGTGGCTTTTGCGGTTACCTCTCCATCATTTGTCCCGATTATTAATTGGTCTATTCCATAATGAGCTTGTGGAAAGGGTTTTTTTTCTCCCATTATCCAGGCTAAATCTGTTGCCGCTTCAGCCTGCCAGCCTTTTTCTAAGTAACCTTTGAGGGTGGTGGCTGCTTGTGTGGTGTTTATTAATGCGCAAAATATTGCGAAGGTGGCAGCAAGTTGAGCGATAATTTTTTTCATAAGACGTATTTTTACCGTTGAATTTATTTGGAATTGAAGTATAACATGGTTTTGTTTGTTTTCTAGTTAATTTTTATGGTGGATTTTATTGATGGCTATTTCAACAATCTTTGATTTTATTCGTGATGTTTCTGTACCTAAAGATGTTCCGTTAGCAGTATATTCAGCGCTGAGTTTACATGTTTATGGTGCTGATAATTTGATTGCTCTTCCAGAGGGGTGGTCTCTTTTTTCCTCTTTTGAAGCATCAAATGGTTATGTTGGTAACTGTTATGTTAAGGATGTTTTTACAAAAAACACTCAGTTTATTATCGCTCATCGTGGAACTGTCTTGTCTTCAGTTAAGGATATTGTCGCGGATGTTGAAGTTGCTTTAGGTTTTATTCCTGGTCAGTTTGATTCAGTGAGTAACTTTATAGTACAGATAAGTGAAAAAGTACGCGATGTTTATAAACATAAAGTGGATTTATTGGAATATATTTCAATAACTAGTACGGGGCATTCTTTAGGTGCAGTGCTTTCTGATTTGTGTTTAATTACCCCCTTAAGTTTGTCGATTACTTTTGAAAATCCCGGTTCTAGTCAATTAGTTTGGCGTCAAATTGATTCTCTTCCTATCTCAAGTAAAGATAAAATATATTTTTATAATCGTGTTAAGGCCTCTGCTAAGGTTTATCAGGCAGATGTTAATATCATTAATACGTGGGCAGAACAAATGGGAGATGTTTATCATTTGGTTGATCTTGGGTATGATTATTTTATTAGTGGGAGTGCTCCAGTAGCTAAGATTACTACAAGCTATATTTCAAATTTATCTTATCTGGAATACTCTTTACTTGACCAACATCGGATGAATAATATTAATAATTATATTAGTGTTGGCGGCGCCGTAGAGAGAAAAAACTACCCTGTTGGCCCAACAAATGGTTATTTGGCTTATTTAGATGGTGGTCGTCAGACTTATTGGGATAATTATTGCAAAATAATATGGTTGGAGTATCCGTTTATTCACGAGCAGTTTCAGAATGACGAGGCAAAACATGCCATATATTTTTACGAGCAACTCAGCTTAACAAGGCAAGCTATTTTAAATGGTATCAGTGTTGCTTCTGAAGTTGAAAATATTGCGTAATGCTATTGTGGGGCGGTGCGAACCGCATTTTTTTGTGAAATAGCCACTGATAATCCATGGCCGGTAACTGTGCTTACGGGCTATTTATTTTTCAATATCTTCAAACCCAGTAATGATAACTGGCGGTTTGTTTGGAAAGCTAGCCGTGAGCGTTAGCTTTCCTCCCATGGCTTCAACATAGGCGGCAAGTGTGGATAATAATAAATCTGAGCGTCTTTCCAGTCGCGAAATGGATTCCTGATTCATGTGAAGTTTAGAGCTCATTTTTGCCTGCGTTAGATGTAACGCTTTACGCAAATCGCGAAGTGTCATTTCTTGCGCAATTAATTCTTTTGTTCGCGCTTTAATTTTATTTGCCCGTTTGAGAGGCAATTTCTTGAGCTTGCTTTTTAGTGTCATACTCATGTTAATCTCTTATCATCCTGAACCTTCGCTGGTAGTCCATCGAATTCTTCTGAAAAATCAATGTGAAAAACAACTGTCCATGTCATAATGATTAATTATGACATGTAAAGCATATGATGTCAAGATCATATTTGTGCACGAAGGTCGTTTGCTTCCAGCCCCTCCTGGAATTTTTCCCTCATTTTATCGTTGTTGACCGCGACCAGGAGGGGTGACCTTCTAAGTTTGCTTTTACTTAAATGAAATAACTCACTTCGTGAGCTTTTAAGCTTTTCGTGCACACTGTGAATGAGGGTGTAGGGTGGATTAGAAACGCGTGCGTTTCGCGTTGCGTAATCCACCAACGGTAAAAAAATGTTGGTGGATTACGCAACAAAGAACGTTGCTAATCCACCCTACGATATCGATGGTGGTTACGATCGCCCCAAGCGCTCGCGCGCAATGCGCTCGGCTAAATCACCAGGGTTAATGTTTTCACGCTTGGCTTGCTCGAAAATGTCGTACGTTTTTTCGTAAATGGCGTTGATTTGATCGAAGGAATCTTGCAGTGGGCGCTTTGCGTAAAGCACAGCCACGTGAATTAAACCACCGGCGTTAATTAAGAAATCAGGGGCGTATAAAATGCCGCGCTCTTGTAATAAAGCAGCATGTCGGTGATGTGATAATTGATTATTAGCGGAGCCAGCCACGGCTTTGACTTTTAAACGATTAATCGTGTTGGTATTTAAAATGCCACCCAAAGCGCAAGGCGCAAAGATGTCCGCTTCCACATCGTAAATGGCTTCAGGTGAAACCGCCATTGCGCCAAACTCATCCACGCAACGTTGTACAGAGGCTTGGTTGATGTCAGTGACAATTAATTTAGCCCCTAAAGCATGGCATTCTTTGGCGAGGTGATAACCAACGTTGCCTGTGCCTTGGATGCTAATGCGAACACCTTCTAGGTTGTCACGGCCCAATTGGAATTTAGCGGCTGCTTCAATCCCACGCCTTACACCCAATGCTGTGACAGGTGATGGGTCGCCATCCGCGCCAGAGTTGGTTGTGCAAGTGACGAATTTGGTTTTACGTGCAATGATGTCCATTTCAGCAGGGCTGCTGCCGCTATCGACGGCGGTGATGTAACGCCCGCCCAATTCATTCACAAATTCGCCGTATTTTTCAAAGAAGGCATCGCGGTCTTTGATCACTTTGGGTTTGATAATGACGGCTTTCGCGCCGCCGTGAGGCAATAAATTAATGGCCGCTTTGTAAGCCATCATGTAACCCAAACGCAGTGCATCCACCATGGCTTGATCCACGGTGTCGTAGTGAACAATGCGGCAGCCGCCAATCGCCGGCCCGCGATTTAAATTATTCACGGCCACAATGGCTTTTAAGCCGGTTTCTTTGTCAATTTTGAGGTGAACATCGCCGTAGCCCAGTAATTCAGCATAACGAAATAAGCTATCACAGAGTGTGAAATTCACATTGGGTGTGAGGTTTCGTCTTTTGCCTTTGGAGATTTTTTTTTTGGTGCTGGGTTGGGTGGCGACGACTGTCATGTGTAACTCCTTGTTACGAACGTTGCCCTTGCGCGCGTCGTTTTAATTGTTGAATCGCCCGAATTTGTGCTGAGATTTCAGCTAATTCAGAGGTGGCTTTCGCCATGTCTATGCTACTTAATTTGCCTGCTAAGGTTTTTTCAGCCAGTTCTTTTGCGCTGATAGCGGCAGCTTCGTCGATGTCGTCGGCGCGCATGGCGGTGTCGGCCAAGACGGTGACAATGTAAGGCTGCACTTCCAGCATACCACTCGAAACATAAAACACTTCTTCGGTGTGGTTGGGTAGCGTGACACGCACATAGCCCGGCCGTAAATTGGTGAGCAATTGGGAGTGCCCAGGCGCAATGCCGAGCTCCCCCATTTCACCGGTGACAAACACCATCACGGCTTCGCCCGAGAAAATTTCTTTTTCAGCACTCACAATTTCTAAGCGCAGTTTTTCTTCCATCATAATTTGGTGGCCTTTTCGATGGCTTCATCTATGCTGCCAACCATGTAAAACGCTTGTTCTGGCAAGTGATCGTAATCACCATTCAAAATACCTTTGAAACCACGAATGGTTTCTTTGATAGGCACGTAACGGCCAGGTGAACCCGTAAACACTTCAGCCACAAAGAAAGGTTGCGATAAGAAACGTTGAATGCGACGTGCGCGGCCAACGATTTGTTTATCTTCTTCAGAGAGTTCATCCATGCCCAAAATGGCGATGATGTCTTTCAATTCTTTGTAACGTTGTAAGGTTTTTTGCACGCCCAAGGCCACTTCGTAATGCTCTTGGCCAACCACGAGCGGATCCAATTGACGGCTGGTGGAATCGAGCGGGTCAATGGCTGGGTAAATGCCAAGTTCAGCAATTTGACGAGACAACACAACCGTTGCGTCTAAGTGAGCAAAGGTGGTGGCAGGTGATGGGTCGGTTAAGTCGTCGGCAGGCACGTAAACGGCTTGCACGGATGTGATGGAGCCTGTTTTCGTGGAGGTGATACGTTCTTGTAACACACCCATTTCTTCAGCGAGTGTTGGTTGGTAACCCACGGCAGAAGGAATACGGCCTAATAAAGCGGAAACTTCAACACCAGACAAAGTGTAACGGAAAATGTTATCGACAAAGAATAAAACGTCTTTGCCTTCATCACGGAAGCTTTCTGCAATGGTTAAACCGGTTAAAGCCACGCGTAAACGGTTGCCTGGTGGTTCGTTCATCTGGCCGTAAACCAAAGCGACTTTATCAAGCACTTTTGATTCGTTCATTTCGTTGTAGAAGTCGTTACCTTCACGGGTACGTTCACCCACACCGGCAAACACGGATAAGCCTGAGTGTTCTTTCGCGATGTTGTTGATGAGTTCCATCATGTTAACGGTTTTACCGACACCCGCACCGCCGAATAAACCCACTTTACCGCCTTTCGCAAACGGGCAAATTAAGTCGACGACTTTAATGCCGGTTTCGAGCAAATCTTGTGAAGGGGCTTGCTCTTCGAAGGAAGGCGCTGCGCGGTGAATAGGCGCGTATTCGGTGGTTTCAATCGGGCCTTGGTTGTCAATGGTTTCACCCAAGACATTCATGATGCGGCCTAAGGTTTTTTGCCCAACCGGCACGGTGATGTATTTGCCCGTGTTGCGCACCGCTAAACCGCGAGAAAGCCCGTCGGTGGAGCCCATGGCAATGGTACGAACCACGCCTTCGCCGAGTTGTTGCTGAACTTCCAGCACTAAGTTTTTTTCAATGACGACTAAAGCATCGTAAATACGAGGGGCTTGGTGATGTGGAAATTCCACGTCGACCACGGCGCCGATAATTTGAATGATGTTACCATTTGTTGTGTTAGTCATTGTTCACCTCACTTTATATAACCGATGCCCCTGCAACAATTTCAGAAAGCTCTCGGGTAATGGCTGCTTGTCGTGTTTTGTTATAAACCAATCGTAAGTCATCAATGAGTTTGTCGGCATTGTCAGTGGCATTACGCATGGCAAGCATGCGAGCAGCCATTTCACAGGCGATGTTTTCAGTGACGGATTGGTAAACCTGTGATTCGATGTAACGAGTCATCAGGGTTTCAAGTAAATCGTGTGCGTTGTCGGGTTCGTAGATGTAGTCCCAGTGGTGCTTCATGGCTTGATCATCACAAGGGATGAGCGGAAGCACTTGTTGAACCCGTGGTTCTTGACGCATGGTGTTGATAAATTCGTTAGAGCACACATAAAGCGCATCGATGCGTTTTTCAAGGTAGGCATCGAGCATGACTTTCACCACACCCACCACATCAGAGATGCTAGGTGCATCACCTAATTTGTTAACGTGTGCCAGCACATTGCCGCCCACGCGCTTGAAAAAAGCCATGGCTTTATTGCCAACCAGGGTTAAATCCACTTCCACACCCGCATCAAGGTGTTGTTTAATGGATTTTAAGGTGGTTTTGAGCAAATTGCTGTTTAAGCCACCGCATAAGCCTCGGTCGGTGGTGATGATTAAATAACCCACGCGTTTGACTTCACGCGTTTGCATGAAAGGGTGTTTGTATTCGGAGTGCCCTAAAGCCACGTGGCTAATCACACTTAAGATTTTTTTAGCGTAAGGAATAGCACGGCGCATGCGATCTTGTGTTTTTCGCATTTTGCTAGCCGCCACCATTTCCATGGCTTTGGTAATCTTTTGCGTGTTTTTCACGCTAGCGATTTTAAGGCGTATCTCTTTGGCGATGGCCATGGCCGCTTCCCCTTAGTCCCAGGCCTGCGTGGATTTAAACGCATCGAGGATGCTGCGAATTTCTTTTTCGATGGTTTCGTTAAAATCACCGGTTTGATTTAATTTTTTCAAGAAATCAGCGTGATTATGTTTTAAGTAAGCACGGCATTCTTGTTCAAATAAACCAACGCGGTTCACGGGAACGTTATCGAGGTAGCCTTTATCAACGGCGTATAAAATAACGCCTTGTTCGCCAATAGACATAGGCACATATTGTTTTTGTTTCATGACTTCGGTGATGCGCATGCCGCGTTCAAGTTGTTTGCGCGTGGTTTCATCGAGGTCAGACATGAACTGCGAAAACGCTGCCAATTCACGGTATTGTGCTTGGCCGATACGAATACCGCCAGCAAGTTTTTTGATGATTTTGGTTTGTGCCGCACCACCAACACGCGAGACAGATAAACCGGCGTTAATGGCAGGGCGTATGCCTGAATTGAATAAATCGGTTTCAAGGAAGATTTGACCATCGGTGATAGAGATCACGTTGGTGGGCACGAAGGCGGAGACGTCGCCGGCTTGCGTTTCAATGATAGGCAAGGCGGTGAGCGAACCGGTTTTGCCTTTCACGGCACCCTTGGTCATGGCTTCGATGTAAGCTTCGTTAACGCGAGAAGCGCGTTCTAACAAACGGGAATGCAAATAAAAGACGTCGCCTGGGTAAGCTTCGCGGCCAGGTGGGCGGCGGAGCAATAAAGAAATTTGACGATACGCCCACGCGTGTTTGGTTAAATCGTCGTAAATGATAAGGGCGTCTTCGCCTTTATCGCGGAAGTATTCACCCATGGTGCAACCGGCGTAAGCGGCGATGTATTGCATGGAAGCAGGGTCGGAGGCAGTTGCGACGACCACAATGGTGTGTTTCAAGGCGTCGTGTTCTTCAAGTTTACGCACAACGGATGCAACGGACGAGGCTTTTTGGCCAATCGCGACGTAAATACATTTAAC
Organism: Gammaproteobacteria bacterium; assembly: GCA_035764205.1. Taxonomy (GTDB): domain Bacteria; phylum Pseudomonadota; class Gammaproteobacteria; order DSM-16500; family DSM-16500; genus Aquicella. The sequence goes on along the minus strand of DASTZQ010000064.1, from coordinate 8,627 downwards.
GCCGGTGTCGCGTTGGTTAATGATGGTGTCGATGGCGATGGCGGTTTTACCGGTTTGTCGGTCGCCAATGATAAGCTCGCGTTGACCGCGGCCAATTGGCACCATGGCATCAATGGCTTTTAAGCCCGTTTGCATGGGTTGAGAAACAGGTTCACGCGTGATAACCCCCGGCGCCACTTTTTCAATGGGGGAGGTGAGTTTGGTGTCTATCGAACCTTTGCCATCAATGGGGCGGCCGAGCGCATCGACCACACGGCCGAGCAAGGCTTCACCAACCGGCACTTCTAAAATGCGGCCGGTGCATTTCACGCGTTGGCCTTCAGACAATTCATCCGAGCGGCCAAGAATAATGGCGCCGACGGTGTCGCGCTCAAGGTTAGCGGCTAAGCCGTAAACGTGGTTAGGGAATTCAAGCATTTCACCTTGCATGACGCCTTTTAGTCCGTTAATGGTGACGATGCCATCCTTGATGCTAAGAATGTCGCCTTCGCTTTGCTCTTTTGGCTTAACGAGGTGAAATTCTTCAATGCGTTGTTTAATGAGATCGCTGATTTCGGTTGGGCTAATGGGCTTGACTTGCATAATGATTACCTTAATGAAAATTCAAGTAAACGAGCTAATTTTCCGCGTATGGAACCATCAATGACACGATCACCGATTTGAATGATCGCGCCTCCTAAAATGGCAGGGTCGAGGCGGCACTGTAGGGTGATTTCTTTTTGCGTGCGCTTTTTCAAGGCTAAAGCAAAGGCATTGCGTGTGGCTTCATCGATGTCGACGGCCGTGGTGAGTGTGACCGTGCTTAAGTTGGCTTCACTCGCCAACAGTTCATTGTAAAGTTCTGCAATGACAGGCAACACCAAGATGCGCTTGGTTTCTAGCAAGAGTGCTAAAAAGTTTTTTCGATGCGCATTTAGCAGTGAGGAGAGCAAGCTTTCAAAAAAGGCCAGTAATTTGCTTTGATCCGTTTCTGGATCAGTGCAGGCGTCTATGACGGTTGCATCTTTGACGATGAGTGCAGCCGTTTCAAGAAACACTTTCCATTCAGAAAATTGTGCATCTTGGCGCGCAACATCAAAGGCCGCTTTGGCGTAAGGTCTTGCTATGCTGGTCAAATTCGCCATGCCTTTTCCTCGTTAAATCTCGGCTGCTAATTCAGTGAGTAAATCTTGATGCGCACTGCTATCAAGATTTTTCTTGATGATTTTTTCAGCGCCGGCAATAGCAAGCGTGGTTAAATGCGATTTTAACTTGCTTTTTGCGTCCGTCACTTCTCTGTCGATTTCACTTTTTGCCAAGGTGATTAAACGCTGGCCTTCAGTGATGGCATTGGTTTTTGCTTCTTCAACCAATTTGGCTGAATGCAAATTCGCTTGCTCGATTAAGTGATTGGCTTGTTGCCTTGCCTCACGAATGATGGTTAAGGCTTGATGCTCTGCTGCTTCAAGCTCGCGCTGTCCGCGTTCAGCCGCTTCAAGACCAGCAGCTATTTTGGTTTCTCTATCGTGCATGGCTTTCATGATGGGCGGCCACACATATTTCATGGTGAACCCAATCAAGAGCGCAAAAGTGATAAATTGACCAATAAGCGTGGCATTAATATCCATCGGTTATCCTCGCGATTAACGTGATAAGTTAAGCACCCGCGCCTGTTTTAGCAGCATTAATAACAGCGGCTAAGAAAGGGTTGGTTGCAAAGAATAATAACAAGCCCATCACGATGGAGATTGCAGCAAATGCGTCGACCAAGCCTGCCATAATGAACATGCGCATCATGAGCATGGGGCCGAGTTCAGGTTGACGAGCAACACCTTCTAAAAACTTACCGCCTAATAAACCGAAGCCAATGCCGGTGCCTAAGGCAGCTAAGCTAATGAGCATGCCAGCGGCGATAACGCTAAAGCTTTGGACTTGGCCAATGATACTGATGATTTCCATGGTGTCTCCTCAAACGTAAAAGATAAAGTTAAAAAGTGTTAATGGGAATCTTGTGCCATGCTGAGGTAAATTAAAGTCAGCATCATGAACAAAAACGCCTGTAACGTGATCACAAGAATATGGAAGATAGCCCAAATGGCGCCGGGCGGCCACTGCGCCCACCAGGGCATGATGGCAATTAAAATGAAAATGAGTTCGCCGGCAAACATGTTGCCAAACAACCGCAAGGCCAGTGACAAGGGTTTCACGCATTCTTCAACAAGGCGGAACAGAAAATTAATGGGGAATAAATAAGGGCCGAAGGGCGCGGTGAACATTTCTTTGATGAGCCCCAACCTTTTATAATAAATGTTAAAGCCAATGATGAGCGCAAACACGGTGAGTGACATCGCAAAGGTGGCGTTGGGGTCGGCAGTGGGCACGGATTTAAAGTGGGGCATGCCAGTGACTTGCCCCAGCAAACGAGGAATGAGGTCAACGGGCAGTAAATCCATGGCGTTCATTAAAAACACCCACACAAAAATGGTTAAGGCGAGCGAGGTGACAAAGGCATTTTTGTGCCTGAAAATTTCGTGAACCGAGTTGCTGACAAAATCGAAAATAATTTCAACGAAGTTTTGCAAGCCGCGAGGCACTTCTTGCATGCGCACGGCCACAAAGCGCATGGTGAAAATCATGAGGAGGCCAAGGATAATGGAAACACTGAGGGTGTCGATGTTTAAAGACCAAAAGCCACCGCCTTCGCCTATGCTAAGCGTTTTCAAGTTGAGCGTTAAGTGCCCAAGGTGGTGCTGTATGTATTGACCAGGGGTTTTGACGTCGACCATCCTGCTTTCCTCTAAATGCCTTGTTTAGAAAATTGCCACATGCACACCACCCAAAATGAAAGGATGGCGCCGGCAAATCCAACGAGCACGGATAATAAACTAAAAGGCCATGTTTTAACAACCAAAATGAACAAAAAACCGCTAAATAGCAGTTTTATCAGCTCACCAAAAATGAAAGCGGTGATAAAACGGTTCATTTGTTGCGCACCAGCGTAACGAAACACGCGCCAGACAAAAATTAAGTTGGGCAAACCATAAGCAAGGCCGCCGGCCAAGACGCCTAAGCCCGTTTTTTGATCAGTGATGAGCCAAGCCAATAAGGCGATTAAAAAAACACCAAAGAGCTGCCACCCCACCACCCCGTAGGCGCGGTTTTGAACAATTTTTTGTAAGGGCAGAGCAGGCATGGTGTTTCCTTCATGATCAGCGAAGCCGAAGTATACCTGAGGCCCACCACCTTGTCTCTTTATCGTTAATCCCGCATCATGGTGAGACAGTGCAAGGAGCGATCACATGGTTCATGAATATCATCTAAAAATTACGAATTTATCGTGTGCGAGTTGTGTGCGGCGCATTGAGGCGGCGGTTAGGCCGGTGCCGGGCGTGGAATCGGTGGAGGTTAATTTTGCAACTCAAGAAGCCATCATTCATGCCTCCGTTCCGCTAGAAACCTTGGTTCAGGTGATACACCAAGCGGGCTATCACGCCATTGCGGCCCCTTCTCAACCCAATCATCATCACGCCCACGAATCGCAGGTGGCCATCGCTAAGCAATTTATCAAAGCGGCGGTGGCTGCAGCGGCGGGTTTATTGTTAATGATTTTGGGTTCGTTTTATCCGCTTAGCGCCGGCTTGACATTGGCCTTGCAAGAAATGTGGTTAGTCCTTGGCTTTTTGAGTGTGGGCGTGCTTTGGTTTTCGGCCGGGGATATTTATCGCGGCGCATGGGCGGCTTTTAAACACCGCAGCAGCAACATGGATACCTTGATTGCCTTGGGCACGGGCGTGGCTTGGGCGTTTTCCATGATCGTGACCTTGTTCCCGGCTTATTTCCCCGCCAGTGCTCGCCATGTCTATTTTGAATCGGCCCTTATGATTGTTGCTTTTATTCAATTAGGGGCGGCTTTGGAAGCCCGAACACGCGCCAACACCAAAGCAAGTGTCGAAGCCTTGTTAGCCTTAACCCCGCCGACCGCTCGGGTGGTGCGTGATGGCGTGGAAGTGGATATCCCCTTGAGCGAAGTGCAATTGGATGACGTGGTGCGCGTGCGCCCGGGTGAAAAAATCCCGGTGGATGGGGTGATTATCAGCGGCAGTTCAAACATTGATCAATCCATGTTAACCGGCGAACCCTTGCCCGTGAGTGTGTTTGAACACAGCCGCGTGACGGCAGGCACGGTGAATGTGACGGGCACATTTTTATGTAAGGCAACGGCTGTCGGTGCGGACACCACACTGGCACGCATTGTGGAGCTCGTGCATCGCGCTGAAAATGCCAAACCAACGCTCGCCCGTTTGGCCGACACCCTGGCCAGTGTGTTTGTGCCGCTGGTGATCGTGGTTGCTTTAATCACGGGTGTGATCTGGTTTTTGGTTGGGCCTGAACCGCGCTTGGCTTATGTGGCGCTCACCATGGCAACGGTCTTATTAATTGCTTGCCCGTGTGCCTTGGGCTTGGCTTCGCCTTTGGCCGTGATGGCGGGTGTCGGTCGCGCAGCCAAGGCTGGCATTTTAATTCGTGAAGGGGAAGCGCTGCAAACGGTGGGGCAGCTCACGACTTTGGTTTTCGATAAAACAGGCACCTTAACCTTAGGCAAGCCGATGGTGGTTGGGGTGATGTGTTCACCTTATTTAACCGAAGCGATTTTATTGCGTTATGCGGCGAGTGTGGAGCAAGGCTCTAATCATCCTATCGCTAAAGCCTTGGTGATGGCTGCTAAAGTGGAAAATCAAATTTTATCTTCGGTGACAGGCTTTCAAGATTACCCGGGCTTAGGCGTGATGGCGGTGGTGGAAGGTAAACAATTACGTTTAGGAAATTTGGCTTGGATGAAGCAAGCGAATTTATCGTTTGATGGTTTCACGGGCTTGCATGATGCGCAGGCCTTGGGCCAAACACCGGTGTATGTGAGTGTGGATGATGAAGCAGCCGGTGTTATTTTAATGTCAGACACGCTACGCCCGGAAGCAAAATCAGTGATGCAAGCCTTGCATGATTTAAATATTAAAACCGTATTATTAAGCGGTGACCATTGGGCGGCTGCGCGTGAGGTGGCCAAGCAATGTGGCATGGATGAAGTGATGGCAGAAGTGTTGCCCGCAGAAAAGGCAGATAAAATTAAACAATTGCAAACGCAAGGTGAACGCGTTGGCATGGTGGGCGATGGCATTAACGATGCCCCGGCTTTAGCAACGGCGAATGTGGGCATCGCGATTGGCAGTGGCACGGATGTGGCCATTGAAAGCGCGGATTTAATTTTGCTCGGCCATTCACTCAATGGCATTTTAAACGCGATTGTGATTTCGCGTGCCACCGTGAAAAACATGAAGCAAAACTTTTTTGGTGCCTTGATTTATAATGTGTTAGCGATACCGGTGGCCGCCGGTGTGTTATACCCCATCACTGGCACGCTTTTAAACCCAATGATCGCCGGTGCGGCCATGGCTTTGTCTTCTTTCACGGTCGTGATGAATGCAAGCCGTTTAAAGCGCTTGCCTTTGCATTAATTGGGCGCGTTGTTTTCTTTAGGGGTGACAACGGTGAAGTTCGTGTCCAGGGTTTTTAAGACGCGGCAATTAAAGGTTGCGCTGCGCGGGGTTAAATCGCCGGTTAAGGTGATGTAAAGTGACAGGCCTCTTAAAATGCGGCCTTGGCTTTCGAGCCCGCAAAAATTATTCACTTTGTTTTGGTAAGGGTTGAAGGTGAGGGTGGATGCGGTGATGAGGTAATTATGCCCGTAAGTGAAAGCCAGCCAGAAATTATTGCCGCTTTCAAAATCGTAGAGGTAGGGAATGTTTTGGCCGTGGTCTAAATCACGAATGACGAGCAACCAGCTGGGGTGGCCTAGCATGCTGTGCAGTTGGGTGTTAATTTGCAGGGTTTGACCAAAATCGTCTTGCTCTGTTTGTGCCTGTGTGTTTATGCTAATGAAACACAAGGCCAGCAATACACTGCAGAATGTGTTTTTCAGGGTCATGAGGCAGCCGTCTTCAAAAAGTAGTTATGTCAGTATACTAGGTAAGGGTATCAGGATGAAACCATTAGTCCGAGGGAATATTGAAGTGAGGCCGTCTCACATACACGGTTTGGGTGTGTTTGCGACATCAGCCATTCCTGCGGGTACCTTGCTTGAAGAGTGTTATGTCTTGCGTGTGCCTTCCGAAACTAAATTATTGCGGAGCTATCTTTTTCGCTACACTGACGAAGAGTCAGCCATTCCGCTTGGTTTTGGCGCCATTTATAACCACGCTGATCGCCCCAATGTTAATCATGAAATCGACAGAGAGCGCAATGTGATGCGCCTGAAAACTAACCGCCCCATTGCCAAGGGCGAGGAAATTTTTATTTCATACGGGAATACGTGGTTTAGCAGCCGCCACATTAAACCGGCGCAAGCCAGTTGGTTTTATCGAGCTTCGCGGTGGTTGCGAACGGCTTCATTGCCACGTGTTGGGTTGCTGACCTTGGTGTTGTTTATGGTTTTGGGGCACGTTTCAACATAAGCCATGAAAATAATATTAAGCCTGCAAAACAGAGCGCCGACCATTCTGCCATGCTAAACCCAAGTAGCGACCACGCGCGTTGGCTGCATTCAGCCGTGCCGGCCAATATTTTTTTAGCGACTTCATGCCAGGGCAGCACTTGCAGCATGTATTGCAAGCTGACGCCGCATTCGCTGGTGTCTGAGGATGGGTAGAGTTGTATCCAGGTTTGGCGGGCAGCCAGGGCAAAACCGGCAATAGCGAATAATAAACCGGTGCTGCAATAAATAAGGCGGGTGATTTTGTAGCGATAAGTTAAAAACCCCAGCAAGAAACTGAGCCCAACTAAGCCAAAAGCAAGGCGTTGCAAGCTGCAAAGCGGGCAGGGTTGAAAGCCTTCGTAGGTTTGGACGTAAAAGCTATAGCTCAATAAAACGGCAATGGCAATGAAAGCGAAGAAATAACGTGTGCGCATGGGCTTCATCCGTATGAGTGTTAGGCGAAGTATACACGGGAGCAGTGCACATCGGAAGCCCTGACTAAGGAGCAGGGTGACCTGCTCCTTAGGGGGTGGCGGGTGTTATGATTGTAAGCGAACGGCGTTAACTGCTTGAATCGCATTATTCTCTAAGCGTTCCTGTATGGCATCGTTTACTTTCTTGGCAAAGGGTGAGTAGTCCACTTGCGCTTTAAGTACTTCGAGATAGGTGCGATGTTCGCTGAGTTTCGCAGAGGTTGTTTTCTTGAGCAGGTCAAGGATGAGGTCGTTAAACGCACCGCTACGACTAAGACTACGACTAAAGAAACCGGGTTTATATTCTTTAGTGATTGCTTGGGTGACGTTGTAAATGGCTGCCTGGTATTTAACATCTTCATCATCATACTTACTCTTCATAAGTTCTTGCACAGGAGACTCAGAAGGCTTAGGAGGCTCAGGAAGTTCGACAGCCAATAGGCGAATGAAATCGTCAAATTTGCGCTGATATTTTTTATCCTTGGTAGGTTCATTTTCTTGTAAATAGAGGTGAAGTTTAGCAAAAGTATTATTATTATTTTCTGCAAGGATGCAGTTTTTGAGGTAAGCATGAAAATCGGACGTTGGTGGGCTTAATGAGATGTTATTAACATAACCATGGTAGTCGCGAATGATGGTGTCTGGTGTTAACTCATTCAGGCAACTGATGTTCTTATAAAAAGACGTCATCATAGCACTGATGTGAGGGTGATCATCTTGAGCTTTATCAACCATCTTCTCTATAGCCTTAACTGCTTTTTCTGGGCTTTCTCGGTTTATTTCAACGAGCTTGAGTACATTCTTAAAGAAGATGGCTTTATCTATGTTTGGACCATCTGTGTCTTTGTCCTTCAATTCGAGCGTTGCTAAGGACTGGTCTAGTTTTTGAAAAGGAGAGAGTGTTGTTTCAGGAACCACGGTGCTGTAGGTTTCTGGGTGTGTTTCAGTTTCAGCTGGCGTTTTAGGTTGAGCCGCAGCTTCAGGGGCGGCGTGTGTTTGAGTTGGTGTTGGTTGCATGACGGTGGTCTTAGCGTCTTCTACTGCTTTAAGGCTGGTTTCTGTCGCTTTTTGAGCGCTTTGAATTGCTTCAGCTCTTGCTTTTTCTAATGCTATAGCTGTGTTGAAAAGTTCAATGTTTTGTTGCGTGATCTCTGCTGCGGTGGTTTGAGCGGGTTGTTCAGTTGGTGTTTCTTCCAGTGGCGTGGTGGACACGCTGGCCTCCATGGGGAGCGTTTTATCAGGATCTTCATCATCACTTTCAGCGTGCGGCTGCACAGTTGCTCGGATGATCATGTCGTTAGAAGGGTTTTTTTCAGAATCGCTATCACTGCTACTAGCGCCGAGTTCTTGTGTGGTGGATTCGACTTCATCAGTGGGAGGTTTTCTAACAGGGTTTCTGGTGTGGCTCATGATTGATCCTCAAGATTTGTGGGTTAAGAAAGCGGTGCTGTCAGGGCAGCACCGTGCGAATCTTAACATGCCTTAAACCCCAATTCTTAAGGTTTTCTTAAGAGTGAAAATTTTTTTGGGGTGGGCGCTCTGAGGGATAGACGCAAAATTACAACGTTGGCTGAAAGCCAACAACCCTTTAGCCTGGGGCAAAGGGGTTTGCGCAGCAAACACCGGCGCCCCAGGTTAACCCCCAC
>DASTZQ010000063.1:0-65306 GCA_035764205.1 Gammaproteobacteria bacterium | reverse complement strand
ACCCAGGCGCTTTCTGATGCGGTGGGTTTGGGCTATTTGGATATTGTTAGAGTTTTGGTGGCGGCGAATACCGATGTTGCTTTAGGGCGAGAGATTGGCCTCAGTCTCTTTTATTCGGTTATTTATAACCGAAAACGCTTGCCAGTGTGTAAGTTTTTATTAGAAACGATGGTACAAAGGGCAAAACTTCCTATTCAGCCACCAGACGAAACAATTTATTCATTTTTAATAAACGCGTTAAATCACGAACATTTAAAATCATGCTGTGATCGTGATGGCGGCTTGAGAGCAGCCATTCGTGCGTCCCTTGCTGCGGCTTTGACTGAGAAAAAGAAAGTTCTCATTGAAGAAAATAATTTAGAAAATCTTCAAGCAGAACTTGCCGGTGTGCAAGCCATTCAATTGCAAGTTAGGTTGCTGCAAGGCACGGGTGGCTCGATCAAAAAGACTGAAAAAAAGCAGTCGATGGTGAAAATAGAGAAGTGCATGGTGGATTTGCAAGAAAAAATCAACTCAGCCATGCCAGAAATGAGGCTGATAGAAGCTGCGCATTTGGGTAACTTGGATTACGTTCAAAGTTTGGTAGGCAAGGGTGTTAATATCAATTGCCAAGATGAACTTGGGCGCACGGCGCTTTATAGGGCAGCACGTGCAGGCCATCAAGCCGTTGTTGCGTTTTTGTTGGAGCATGATGCGGTTTTTGATGATTTGCCGGAGCAGCGAGGCGGAGCGCCGCTTTATATTGCAGCTCAGCAAGGTCATGCACCCATTGTTGACATGTTAATTGCAAAAAAAGCGAATATTGAGCAAGTTTGCCGTGGCGCTAGAGCGCTTTATATTGCAGCGCAGCAAGGTCATGAGCCGGTGGTTGCATCGCTGTTGAGCGCTGGTGCGGATGTTAATGCAGCAACGCAGAGTGATAATGCTTTCGTCCCGCTTTATGTTGCGACTTTTCAAAACCATGTGCCGGTGGTTCAAATGCTAGTGGATGCGGGGGCGGATGTTTGTGTCAGTGTTGTGGTTGATCCTCTGGTAGACACAAGAATAACTCCGTTTGATAAGGCCAAGCCTGAAGTTGCGCGTATATTAAACGATGCACTTGATAAAAAAATTCGTTCATTTATTCCAGGGTTGAGTGGAAGAGAAGATTTAAAAACGGGCGATTATTCGGCGTTAATTGATTATTTTAACAGTAAACATACGTATTTTTTTCAAAGCGCTAAGCTTAAAGATGCTATGCGTTCACTGTTGGCTTTAGCATTAAAAGAAAGGGTAGAGGCTTTAATTCATGCAGGTGATCAAGAAGTGCTTCACTTAGAGCTTGAAGGATTGCAGACGATTGCATCAAAAATGTCATTGTTACAAGGCAAGGGCGGGACTTTGAAGTTGTTTGATGAAAAAACAGCGATGAAGGAAATTAAAGGATTGATTGAGCGGCTGCGTGATGTGCTGGGTTTGAATGTTGTCCCAATGGTGCCAGTGGTGCCAGTGGTGCCGCCACCCAGAAACATCACAAAGATTGAACAAGCAGCGGTGAGTGCACTGCAAACGGTTGGTTTGCTGGCTCCACCACCGGCACCGCCGGTGGTGAATGTGGGTGCAATATCCGTTAATAATTTAAAAAAATCTGAGCCGGATGCTGAAATGTTTACGCTTTAAAATGTGAGGAAACGACGCGGGTTTCTTTTTATAGAAAGCCTACGCACCGGCTCGGCACTGATTTTTCCTCGCGACTTCGCGGCGCAAAAGGCGCGCTACCCTCGTGATGAATTTTTTTTGCCGTCGCTCAAACGCGCTCCCGGCGCGGTTTCGTTCTGCGGGTTCAAGGCCCGCAGACGGCAAAAAATCCATCACTCGGCGCTCGTCTTTATGCTCGGAAAAATCAGTGCCTCTCCGTTGCTGCGGCTTTTACCACCAGTGTGCAACGTTCTTAAAAGCACCCCTCCCCACCCTCCCCGTTTTCGCAAAAGACGCTCAAACAGGGAGGGAGCCTACTAAGCTAGCGCTTACACAACCACAGCAAATCACTCCGTGAGCTTTAAAGCTTTTTATATACACAGGCACGTTGGTGGTGAAAAACGTCAGGCGAGGCGAGCGGAGGTTTCTTGTACGGTGCAGCTTTTTATAGAACAAACGTAGGTCTTTAAGCGCGCCCCCAGACTTACTAACAGTTTCTGTGGATAACTCTGTTAACAACCTATCAAGAACCTGGTAGAAGCGCATGAAATAACGGCTAAAGTGCGTAAGATCAAAATGAGTACATAAGTAATAATTCCATATTAAACAAATGGTTATATATAAAAATCCCGATAAGGTATTGATTGCGACCAATTTACCCAAGAAATTGGTGTAAAAAGTTAAACTGTGTACAACTCCTAGGCATGACGCAAAAAAATAAAAAAAACAGTCTAGACATTTAGAAAAGTGTTGATCTCACAGGGTTTATATCCACAGAAACTGTGGATAAGTCTGTTAATAAGCTATCAGGAAACTGTCGCTAACCATTTTTACCTGTCAAAATCGTCAGCAAACCACCCTGAATTAATCATCAATATCACTATAATAAACAATAGGTTATGTAAAAACCATGAAGTAAAAATAAAAGACGGGCTGTAAAAATGATAATCACTGTCTAAAAAAAGATGCTGTGCACAACTCATGAGCATGTGCACGGTCATCTTAGGCTGAGGCTGGTGTGTAGTGTTTGATTAACAAGATGACAAGACAAACCAGAATGATCAAAATGGGTGTGATCTTACCCCCCGTGAGTTGATACCGACCCTTGGCGTGATATTTTTTACGATTATGCAAAATGACCAAGGCTGGGATCATGCCGAACAATAAGACGTCAATGAAGCCGCCGGCAAAGCCCAAGGCTTCAAGAAAAAGATTGGGGTATAGCAAAGTGAAAACCAAAGGTGGCAAGAACACCATGCCGTAATAAGGCAGGTTGGATTCATGCCCGCGCTGCCCGCTCGCAATAAAGCCGTCTTTCAAAAAATCAATGAAGCTCAGCGTGATCGGCAAGATGGGCGTTAAAATGGCAAACAAGGAAAAGGTTTTTAAGAAAAAATTCACGGAGTCTAAATGGCCGCTGGAAGACAAGAGCTGGGTGACCAAATCCGCCCCGCTCGCTCGCGGCAATTGCGAGGCCGGGATCATGCCCAGAATGACGGCATTCCAGACAAGGTAGATGATAAAAGGAATAAAATTACCCGCAATGATGGCAAAGCGAATTTGCCTGACATCATTTTTTAAATAAGTGACTAGGCTAGGCACTAAATTTTGATAGCCAAAGCAAATCATTAAAATGGGCACGGTGAAGAGAGAGGCTTCTAAGTTAACGTGGGTTAAATTAATGGCAGCGACTTGCGGGATGGCCATGAACACTAGCATTAAATAAGACACCACCAAAACCGTGAGCAAAACGCGGTTCACTTGAACCACCAGCTTGGTGCCGTGATAAGTAATGGCTGCGGTTAAGCCTAAAAAGACAAGGATACCAATGTCTTTGGGGATGGGTGCATGAAAAAAAGCGCTTAACGCTTCTGAAAACAACTGCCCACCACCGTCAAAATAAGCGACAAACAAACAGTAAAATAAAAACAAAAATAAAAGCATGGTCGCGATTTTGCCGGATTTACCAAAAGCCGATTCGACAATCGTCATTAAATTCACGGGGCGGTCGTACCAAAGCGCCGCTTCCATGATGAGCAAGCCCGTGACGGTGGTAAAGCCGTAAATAAAGAGCATGGCAATCGTGGTTGGGATAAAACCCGCTTGCGCGCTTAGCACCGGCAAACCAACCATGCCAGCGCCTATGCAGCAACCCGTGACTAGCAACATGGCACCAACAGACGATTTTGTGATCATGCGTATTATCCTTGTGATTGATGATTTAATTCATCACCGTAAAATTGTGTTAGTTTTTCCATCATGCCTTTTTCAGGCGAATGTAAAGCAAAGCGCGAACCAAGGTCGTTTGTCCACTCACCATTGTTTAAATTCACCAAAATGGGCATGCGTTTACCATTTTTTTGTGGGTAAAGCGCGAGCATCCAACCTTGCGCGACGATGCCCACTTGTTTGCTGTGTATGATTTTATTCACCATATCAGGTTTCACGGTTAAACGCGTGGTTTCATTATTGATGCTAAATAAATGAATGCCTTCTAAAAATACTTTACGCGTTTCTGGGTAAACCGTGCGTATGGCTTGTGGGGAATAATCACTTTCAACAAAAATGGGGCGAATTGGTACTTGTTGAACCTGGCCAAGCACCACGGGCGCCAGTGACACGCCGTCAATGTTGGGGATTTTAAGATGTGCTAATGCTAAAACCGTGGGCATGATATCCAGTGTCGAGACTTCACCCGCGCGATCCCCCACCGCTTGTGTTGCTTTACCATATAAACGAACCGCTAGCACGGTGTGGTATTGCGTTAAGCCTAAAATATCGGTGCCATGCCCTGCTGATTGATTGACCGCTTCTTTGCTAACACTCGGTGGGTAAAACACAGGCATGGGGTCACGCTGATGATGAACAAACAAAGATTTTTCTGTCACCCTATCGCCTGGTAATTCCAAGGCCTCACCGTGGTCTGATAATAAAACAACGATGGCATTATTCAATAAACCCGCTTGTGATAGTTGCGCGAAAAATTCATTCAACTGTGCATCAACACGCATGACGCTGGCGGCGTAACGCGCTTGGCCGTTGGTTGTATACCCTGACAGTTGGTTCCATAAATAAGGCGAGTGCGGCAAACAAAAATGCACGGCTAAAAATAAAGGCTGATGTCTTGAGGAAACAATAACAGGCTTTAATAAATGCAAGAAGCTTTCAGGGTCGTAAGTGACATAGGCTGGGCGGTTGGCATAACTGTAAGGAAATAAAATGCGCCCTAACCCGCTATTCACCACTAAATTAGATAAAGGGAAATCATTGAAGGTGCCCAACAAAAAGTCGTTTAAACCAATGGGCGGCGTCACCAATTGCTGAAAACCATAAGCGGTGCTGATGTTGCTAAAGCGCGTTTCATCGGTGCCAAAAATGGTTTGGTAGCCATCTTCATGCAATACTTGAGGTAAGGCTTTAGCCAAGTTTGCTTTGCTTTGATCCGATAAATTCGTTCTGACATTCACGTGCTTGGGGTATAAACCGGTTAACATGCCTGTCCACGATGGAAAGGTTCTGGCGAGCGGTGTGAGTGAATCGGTGAACACCGTTGCGTGATTTAAAAAATTATCCATGAATGGCGTTTGGATGTCTGACCCAAAATGCCCGAGGTAATCAGGGCGCAAGGAATCCACACCCACCATAATAATATTGGGTGAAGCTCCGGTGTAAGGCTGAATGACAGGTTGGCGCTGAAAATAATAGCTCAAAACCAAGGCTAGCAAGAGCGGTAAGCTTAACCATCGTGTTTTTGCTTTATAACGACGCAACACCCCAATGAAGCCAATCAGCGCTAAAAGAGACAAAACACTGGCTGAAAAAATCATGGCAGCTTTGACCACCATGGGTTGATGAAACACCATGGCCGTTAATTCAATGACGCGTGAATTGGGGAAATACAGTTGATTGGCTGCGATCACCCAACACACGGCTAAAGCGAAAGTGCTGAGTGCCAGTTGTAAGCGTGCGCTGCCTTTTAAATGAAGCGCCGCTGCTGAAAAATAAGCAATGCTCCAAACAATGAATAAAAACAAAGTGTGCAACAGCAGTTGCGCGAAAATAAAATAGGCAATCCCCGGCATAATGCGCCAGGGAATGTGTATTTGGTTTGAAACAAAGGTGAAATCACCCAAATACGCTTTATTGCACTGAATAAAAAAACTCACTTCCAGCAAGAAAAAAAAGCCAGTGAGCAAAGCTAAATAAAATAACAGTCCGTCATTCTCTCGTTTCAATGGGTTTTGCATAAGCGTGTGCGTTCTTCTCGTTAGTGTAAAATAATCGTGGCAATTCCTCAGGCGCGAAATCATCGACCTGAATGACACGACGTTTGGCCTCGTCGGCTTGCATAAAGCACTGGAAGGCTTCGGTGTTGATCAAATTTTTATCGAGGGCTGCTTGCGCTTGTTGCACTAAGGTATAGCCTTTAATCAGGCCGTCATGGTGCGCGTTTTTTATGATTTTTTCAACTGGATCAGCTTCTATGCATTTTAAAAGGGCATCTTCAACGTCCGCGAGCGGGTTGTTAGGCACGGCTTTGATAAATAAACCATCAGTTAGGCGGCTGCGCGCCCCCGAAGGCGTCATTAATAAGTTAGCAATTTTTCGATTCCATCGATCTTTGGGTTCGGCAAAGCGCATGCCCAGCGGGAAAACCAGGCCGCGCAAGGCCCAGGCCAAGGGGCGGAAAGGCAAATTTTTGAGCAAGCCGTCAATGCGTTCTTGCGTTTGGAATAAGCAATGATTAGCAGCGTAATGCACGAGCGGCATGTCTTCTGGTGGGCAGCCCGCATCTTGATAATGCTTTAAAACAGAGGCTAATAAATAAAGATGGCTATGCACGTCGCCCAAACGCGCAGACAAGGTTTCTTTACGTTTTAAATCACTCCCGAGTGTTGCCATGCACACATCCGCCAATATGGCTAACGCAGATGAAAAACGCGTGGCTTGCTGAAAATACCGTTTGGTTTTGCCTTTGGGCGCGAAGACAAAACGCGCACCGGTGATACCCAACACAAAGGCGCGAACCACATTGCTGAGAATGTAGCCGAGGTGTGCCATGAAAACGCGGTCGAAATTAACAAGCCCAAGGGCTTCATCTTTTTGTTTGGCTGCCTCCATTTCAGCTAAAACATAAGGATGACAACGAATAGCGCCTTGACCAAAAATAATTAAACTGCGTGTTAAAATATTGGCGCCTTCAACGGTGATGGCGATGGGCGTGGATTGATAACCCCGGCCTATGTAATTATGCGGCCCCAAACAAATGCCTTTGCCGCCGTGAATATCCATGCTGTCAATCGCAACTTGCCGGCCTAATTCAGTGACATGATATTTCACAATGGCTGAAGCCACTGATGGTTTTGCGCCTTGATCAATGCAAGCGGCTGCAAACGTGCGCGCGCTGTCCATGAGGTAGGTGTAACCACCAATGCGCGCCAACACTTCTTCAACGCCTTGAAAGCGACCGATGGGTAAATTAAATTGTTTGCGAATTTGCGCATAAGCACCGGTGGTGTAAGCTGAAACTTTCGCACCACCCGTTGCACTGCCAGGCAAGGTGAGCGCGCGCCCCGCCGCCAAACATTCCATGAGCATGCCCCAACCTTTGCCTGCTTGCGCTTGCCCGCCGATGATGTAATCGAGTGGAATAAAAACATTTTCGCCTGAAAGCGGCCCATTTTGAAACGGGGTGTTCAAAGGAAAATGACGGCGACCAATGCGCAAGCCCGGTGTGTTTCTTGGAATTAAAGCGCAAGTGATGCCTATGTTTTCTGTCTTGCCTAGCAGTTGATCGGGGTCCATCATTTTAAATGCAAGGCCAATGACGGTTGCAATGGGAGCAAGCGTGATATAGCGTTTATTAAACGTTAAACGCAAGCCCAAGACTTCTTTGCCTTCATGCTCGCCGTAACACACAATGCCGTGATCGGTCATGGCGCCGGCATCAGAACCTGCATCTGGCGAGGTTAATGCAAAGCAAGGCACTTCTTCGCCGCGCGCTAAACGGGGTAGATAATAATTTTTTTGCGCCTCAGTGCCGTAATGCAATAATAATTCAGCCGGCCCTAAAGAATTTGGCACAGCAACCGTGGTGGAAGCCGTGATGCTGCGCCCGCTGATTTTAATGATAACTTGCGATTGCGCATAAGCAGAAAAGGCTTTACCGCCGTAAGCTTTAGGAATAATTAAACCAAAAAAACCTTGTTCTTTGAGGTAATGCCAGGCGGCAGGAGGAAGGTCGGCATAGTTGTGTGTGATGTCCCAATCAGAAATCATGGCGCAAAAGGTTTCAACGGGCCCGTCTAAAAATGCTTGTTCTTCTTCGGTGAGCTTAGGGGCGGGCATGCTTAATAATTTTTTCCAGCTGGGTGCGCCTTGAAATAAATCGCCTTCAAAACTAACGGTGCCTGCAGCGATAGCTTCACGCTCAGTGCGAGACATCGTCGGCATCATTTTTTTAAATACATTAAAAACAGGCGTGATGAAATAACGACGACGCAATGCGGTGATGTTAAGCGGAATAAAAATAATTAAAAATAGTATCCACGTAATGAACAGAGCAAGCGATAACCCTTGCCACCCGGTGGCTGCGATTAATGCGGTGGCCAGCACAGCGGTGTATAAAATTAATGAAGAACGGCAATAAGCCAAACTGCCAATGATGATGAATCCGGCAAGCAATATCCCTAGCATGGTTTAGCCCTCTTTGGCTGGTTTGTTCGCTAAAATGGCATAAAATAAATAGATTAAAACTAAGGTAAAAATCGTGAGTGAACGATGTGGAAACATAATATTGAACGTTGAAAGGACGGTCCAAACAGCAAGCGCCGGCGTTGCTGCGACGCAATAAAGTGCCATGCACTGAAAAAAGCTAACGCCAGCATCAGTGACGGCACTGAAAATGCGACCGATGAAGCCGTAAATAAGGGATTTAATCACCATGCCTATGAAAGACAATAAAGTGAGGCCGGGCAACATGATGATCCAGAGGTAGTTAACCCAAGCTTTGATGTGTTCATTAATGATGGCTGGTTCAAAGGTGTGCGTGAGTGACACAGGCAATTTGGTGATTTTGGTGGTGTCTCCATCTTTGGTGATGATGGCATCTTTTGTAATTAAATAAGCGGCATCCGCTTGTGCCAGGTTTTGGTATTTGCCTGAGGTGTCAATGATGATGAAGGCTTCATTGGAATCGGGTTCTGGGATGATGTAAGGCTTGTTTTCAGGGGTTGAGACCTTCCCGCTTGTCACCGTCACCACGGGGAATTGCTTCACGAGCGTGGATGAGTAACGCACATAACCATCGGTTAAGTGTTGTTGAATGAGAATAACGCTGCCTATCCAGGATAAGGCTAAAATGAAAAAGGCATATAAAAAGGCTTTACCACCCCAAGTGGACGCCACATCGCGATACAATTTTTTAGAAAAAAACGACAAATAAATAGCTTGAAAAATGTTGTATCGACTCATGGCGCCCTCCTTGGGTTGATCAGTTATCCATTGACTGCGTAAATGCCAGGGGCATTGCGTAAATATTCTTCGTAATCGAGGCCGTAACCGAATAAGAATTTATCTTCGGTGGTGACGCCGACAAAATCAGGTTCAAAATCAACACCCGGTTCACGAACACGAATTTTGCTAACCATGACAGCGGTGTAAACTTCAGAAGCACCCGCTTGTTTGCAATAATCGATGATGGCCGATAAAGTTAAGCCACCGTCCATGATATCATCAACGATGAGCACAACGCGATCTTTCAATGGTTGCCTTGGTTCAACTAACCAATGTAAATCACCGCCGCGCATCGCGCCGCGATAACGCGTGGCGTGGATGTAATCCATTTCGAGCGGGAAAGGCAAACGCGGTGCCAACTGGCCCATGGTAATTAAAGCGCCTGTCATCACACAAATTAAAAGCGGGTTTTTATCGTGTAGTTTTTGTGTGATGTCTTTGGCCATGCGGTCGAAGGCTGCGTTTAAATCAGCAGCGCTGTGTAAGCATTCAGCATTATCTAAAATGGCCTGGTAGCGGTCTTTCATGGGTTCTTTTAACATGGTCACTTCTCAACAGGTTAGGGTTTCAGGTTGCAATGCTCGCCACACTGATTCATCCACTTGATGGGCGGCGTAAGGCAGGTGGTCGAGCGCGTGTATCACGCCCTCACGATTATTACATAGCAGGGCAAAATCGCAACCCGCTTCTCGACTTTCTGCAATGCGAGCTGTGCAATCACCGACCACACTGGCGCCTTGCATGTTTAAATCGTCGGTCAAAATAACGCCTGTGTAATGGAGTTGGTCGCGGATGATGGTTTTTAGCCACGTTCGTGAAAAACCAACGGGTTTGTCATCAATTTCGGGGAAAATGACGTGCGAAGCCATGACCCCAGGCATGCCGGCTTGCATCAGGCTTACAAAAGGTTGTAAGTCGTCGGTCATGAGTTCAGCGAATGAACGCGGGTCGATGGGGCTTGCCAGGTGGGAATCCAGGGTGACGCTGCCGTGACCAGGGAAATGCTTGCCGATGGCAGGCATGCCTGCGGCATGCATGGCTTGCATATAAGCCTTTGCCAAGGTAATGACGGTCTCTGGGTTGCGATGAAAAGCGCGATCGCCAATGACCCCGCTGATGCCTTTGTTTAAATCAAGCACAGGCGCAAGGCTGATGGTGACCCCGGCGGATAATAATTCTTGCGCCATGGTCGTGGCATGTTGATTGGCGGCCATTAAACCGGCTTCAGGGTTTTTATCGTAGATGTCGCCAAGGCTGGCAAGCGGCGGTAGCTGCGTAAATTCAGGGATGAAGCGCTGCACCCGGCCGCCTTCTTGGTCGACCATGATTAATAAAGGCCGAGGGTTGGCCAAGCGAATACGCTGGCACAAGGTAATGAGTTGCGCGCGGGATTCGTAATTTCGCTTGAATAAAATAACACCACCCACCATGGGGTGATTTAAGAGCGCTCGCTCGTCTTCGGTGAGTGTCAGCCCTTGCAAATCAATGATTAACGCGCCTAGCTTTTGCCCCATAACGCCCCCTTAATGATTTGCCTAGTATACCCATTACCACTGACAATGAGTATATGCTAAACTACGGCCATTCTCACCCCATTGGAACACAGTCATGGCCACTTACACTGAACTTCGCACCATTCGTGATTTTATTCGTTTTGCCACCAGCTCATTTAACGAAGCTGGTTTATTTTACGGTCACGGCACTGACAATGCTTGGGATGAAGCCGCGAGTTTAGTGTTGCACACCCTGCACCTGCCGCACGACACCAACCCAGCAGTGTTAGACGCAGCCCTCATTCAGGAAGAAAAAAGCCGGCTCTTTCACTTGATAGAAAAACGCGTCATTAAGCGCATTCCCGCCGCCTACCTCACGCATGAAGCGTGGTTTGCCGGCCTGCCTTATTACGTGGACGAACGTGTTTTAATTCCTCGCTCCCCCATTGCCGAGCTCATACAAAACCATTTTGAACCTTGGGTTCAGCATAATTTAGCGGTGAATCACATCCTTGATTTATGCACGGGCAGCGGCTGCATCGCCATTGCTTGCGCGAAAGCCTTTCCTGAGGCAAGCGTTGATGCCAGCGACATTTCTGAAGATGCTTTGGCTGTTGCAAAAATCAATGTCTTGAGGCACCACGTTGAAGACCAGGTGACCTTACATCAATCTAATTTATTTGAATCGTTGCCTGAAAAAAAATACGACATTATTGTTAGCAACCCGCCTTATGTGTCTAGCCAAGAAATGGCTGAATTGCCTGATGAATATCGACATGAACCTAAACTGGGCTTAGCGGCTGGCGAAGACGGCTTGGATCTTGCGCACACCATCCTTAAAAATGCGGCGCGTTATTTATCACCGCAAGGGGTGTTGGTGGTTGAAGTGGGCAACAGCGAATATGCCTTGGCCGACCACTACCCTCACCTTCCTTTCACCTGGATAGAGTTTCAACATGGTGGCGGTGGTGTGTTTATGTTAACAGCCGAACAACTTAAAACGGTCGCAGGATAATCCGCAAGGCGTGAATTTCATGCGGAATTAAATCCGCCAGCACCGCGTAAATTTTTCGGTGCGCTTCTACGCGCGTGAGCGGCGCTAACATTGGCGCCGTGATCTCAACTTTAAAATGACTTCCACCGGCGTGATGGCCGGCGTGCCCGTGATGCGCATCGCTTTCATCCACCACTTCCAAATACGTTGGTGAAAACGCTTGTGTTAATCGCTCGGTGATGCAAAGCATGCGTGGCGTGGTTGTCATGAAGGTTCATTCTCTTTCGTAAATTTCACTAAATAAATCGCTTGCACGATACTCATGGCAAACAGTGCGCCGGTAATGCCGTAAAATTTAAAATTCACCCATGCGTCATTGCTGCATTGATAGGCCACCCACAAATTAAGGCTGCCTAATATCAGGAAAAACAAGGCCCAAACCACATTAATGCGCGCCCAAACGAGGGAGGGCACCGTTGCCTTGCCATCCAGCCCCGCTTCCATCATGCGTTGCATGAGGGGTTTTTCTGAAAAGCGCTGCGTGATTAATAATAGGAGTGCAAACACCCAAAACACAATGGTCGGTTTCCATTTAACAAAAATGGGGTTATGAAAATACAGCGTCATGCCACCAAATAATAAAAACACAAAAAAGGTGATGACTTGTTTTTTGTCGAAGCTGCCTAGCCATAAGCGCTGCCCTATCATTTGCACAAAGGTTGCAATGATGCCAACCACGGTGGCAGTGTAAATGCCGTAAAATTTGAAGGCCATGAAAAACAAAAAAACGGGGAATAATTCATAAAGAAAAGCCATTTTCCAGCTCCGAGTTGGGTGTGGGCATTCGTCTAAAGGGCGAGAGGTAAGTATACATCACCGGAATCACAATCAAAGAAAAGAAGGTTCCAAAAAATAAACCGCCCACAATGACCAAGCCCACTTGTTGCCTCGCCTCAGCACCCGGGCCCATGGCAAATGCGAGTGGCAATGCGCCTAAAATCATGGCTGCGGTTGTCATTAAAATGGGGCGTAAGCGTAATTGCGCTGCTTGCATCGCGGCTTCATGAACGGTTTTGCCTTGCATTCTTGCGGTGTTGGCAAAATCAGTGATTAAAATACCGTGTTTGGCAATTAAACCAATTAAGGTGATTAACCCGATGTTGCTGTAAATATTGAGTGTGCCGCCAAACACCCATAAGACCAAAAGCGCACCCACCACCGCCAAAGGCACGGTGAATAAAATAATGAAAGGGTCAATGAAGCTTTCAAACTGAGCCACTAAAACCAAATAAATGAATAATAAAGCTAGCCCAAACGTGGTGATGGCTTTGCCAGCAGCATCTAAATAATTTTTGGCTTCACCCATGAAGGTGTATTTGACATTATCAGGCAAGTTGGTTTTTGCGGCGGCTTCCATGGCTTTAATCGCATCGGCTAATTTGTAATTCGGTGCCAGGGTGACGTAAATCACGTCTGAGCGAAGGCGATTATCGTGCAAAAACACTTCGGGTGATGACACGGATTTGACGCTGACCAATTGCGACAAAGGCACAACGGCATTCGCGGTATTGCGAACATACAATTGTTGAATGATGTTTGGGTTGGCAAGCGCCTCGGGTTTCATTTGAACATTAATGTAAGATTCATCCATTTTGCCAACGTCACGCCCGGCTAACATGGTGTTGAGTGTGCTCGTGATGGCGGGCAACCCCACTTTGAGGTCAGCGGCTCTGTCGCGATTGATGTTCACTTGAAATTGCTCGCTATCCCAACGCAAACGATTTTGCACATGCGCAAACCCTGGGTTTTGCCTAAGCGCAGCCATAATTTTTTGCGTGGCTTGTTGCAGGGGCAAGTAATCACCGGTGGTCATTAACACCAAGCCTAAACGGTCGCCGTCGTCGCCGCTTGCAAGTTGCGCTAAGGCTGGCATGGGGGTTGTGACATTCACTTCCACGCCTGGAATGTTACCCAGTTGCTGCGTTAAAGCAGCTAATAATGCTTCAGTGGAATGGTGGCGCTCGCCACTCGGTTTAAGCGTTAACATTTGAAAAGCATGATTGGCCGTTGTGCCGCCCACTTCAGCAAAATAGCCGGCAATGTCTTCGTTGTTCGCATAAATGGCTTCCGCTTGTTGCGCATAACGATTGGTGTAATCGAGGCTCGCGCTGCGCGGTGCACCCATGTAAACATCAATTTCATTCATTTCTTCTTGAGGGGCTAATTCAGAAGGAAGCGCATGCGCCAACCAAACACCCGCCCCCACCAAGCACACCATGGCGATGAATAATCGAGGCCGATGTGATAAAGCAAATTGCAAAAACCGCGTGTATTGTTGTTGCAGCTTTTCAAAGCGCGCTTGAAACCATGCTTGATAACGCACATGCGTGTCGCCGTCTCGCAGTATGTGCGCACACATCATTGGCGTTAAACTTAAAGCAACCACACCTGAGATGATGACAGCGCCTGCCAGCGTGAAAGTAAATTCTTTAAATAAAACGCCTAATAATCCGGGTGTGTAAGCAATGGGGGCATAAACAGCGGCCAAGGTTAAGGTCATGGCAATGATGGGAAACACCATTTCACGCGCCCCCTTCAAGGCGGCTTGCATGGTGCTTAAGCCCGCTTCTCGGTAGCGATTAATGTTTTCAAGCATCACGATGGCATCATCCACCACTAAACCGATGGCCAACACAAACGCCATTAAGGTGATGGTGTTAATAGAGAAACCAAAATAGGCAATGATGCTGAAGGTGGCAATGACACACACGGGAATGGTGACCATGGGGATCAGTGTGGCTCGAAAGCTGCATAAAAAAGCAAAAATAACGAGCCAAACAAAAAACAAGGCCTCGATAAACGATTCATAAACACTGTTGATGGAGGCGCGAATGTAGTCTGCTTGATTCCATAAAATGGAAGCATGCATGCCTTCAGGCAAGGTGCGCTGAATGTCTGCTAAGGCCTTCCTCACATTTTTTTCAACGTCTAATGGGTTAGCCGTGGATTGCGCAATGACAGCAAAGGCCAAGGCTGGCCTGCCTTGCACGCGGAAATAATCGTCGGTGCTTAAGGTGTCAACTTGTGCACGGCCTATGTCTTTCAAACGCACCACTTGGTTTTGATCATCGCGCAAAATCAATTCGTTGAATTGATCGGCATTTTTCAAGGTAGTGTCGGTATAAATGCTGTAGAAACGATCGGGAGTTTTAATTTGGCCGCTGGGTACGGAAGTGTTTTGATCGTGTATGAGGGTGGTCACATCATCGGCGGTGACGCCTGCCGCTGCCATTTTTTCAGGGTCGAGGAAAACGCGCATGGCCGAGAGCCGCTCGCCCATCACTTCAACATTCGCAACGCCATCCAGGGTATCAAACGCGGGTTTTAAGATTTGATCGGCGTAATCACTCATTTCACGCTCACTGCGGTGATCGTCGTAAAATGAGATATACATGATAGGGGTGTCATTGGGGTTCATTTTTAAAATAGACGGTGGCAAAACATCGGTGGGTAAATTGCCACGCACGGAATCGAGGTGGCTGCGAATGTTTTCCACGGCGGCGTCCATGTTAGTGCCCAATTTAAAATTAACGCTAATTTGGCTGCTGCCCATGCGACTGACGGATTCAATGCTGTCGATGCCATCAATGCCCGAGAGTGAATCTTCAATGACTTTGGTGACATCGCGCTCAACCAAGCGGCCATCAGCCCCTGAATAAGCGGTGAAAATAGTGACTTGCGGCGAGCTGACATTCGGCACCCAACGAATGGGGCAATTTAAATAAGCCAAAAGACCAAGCATGGTTAATAACAAGCTGATCACGATGGTGAAAGCAGGACGCTTGATAAAAAAAGCGGTGATGTTCACAGGCTTATCCTAGTTGAGTGGTGATGGGTTGGCCATTGCGCAATTTAATTTGCCCGTCGGTGACCACTTGATCGCCTGCTTTTAAGCCGTGAGTAATTTCAACGGTGTTTTCCGTGCGCGTGCCAATTTGCACATCCACACTCACCGCCTTGCCATTGACGACTTTGTAAACTTGATTGCCGTTTAACACCGGCACCAAGCTACGTGCAGGCACCACCAAGGCTTCTTTGGCTTCGCTTAAGGTTTGCGTGACACCCACAAACAAACCAGAAGCCAAACGGTCGTGGTTTTCAGCCAAGGCGGCATAAACCGCGATGGTGCGATTTTCAGGGTTAATGGTGGGTGAAATGTAAGTGATGGTGCCTGTGAAGGTTTTGCCTGAGTAAGCGGCGGTGGTGATTTCCACCGTTTGACCAATTTGCACCGTCGATAAATATTTTTCAGGTAAGTTGTATTCAACGCGTAAATGCTCGGTGTCGGTTAAGGTGACAACACCCTGCCCTGGGTTCACGTAGTCGCCGACATTCACTTTGCGCTGCCCAACCATGCCGTCAAACGGAGCCACCAATTTCATTTTCGCATCGGTGACGCTCGCTTCGTCGAGGGCCGCTTTTTTTTCTTTCATGTCAGCACTGGCTTCATCCAGGGCTTGCTGAGCCACAATGCCCTTGCTGGCTAATTTTTTTAAGCGCGAATAACTTTGTAAGCTAAATTGGTATTGTGCTGTCATGGAGGCCAATTTGGCTTTTAAAATGGCATCGTCGAGTTGGATTAAGGTGTCGCCTTGTTTCACCACGGCGCCATCATTAAAAGCAATGGAGGCAATGTGCCCCGCGGTTTCTGGCGTAATTTCAACACTGGCAGCATTGATGGTGCCTATGGCTTTAATGCTGCTTTGAAGCAGCTTGGTTTGCACCGGCGCCACTTGCACCACCACCGTTGGCATGGCGGGGGCAGGCGCTTTGTGGAAATATCGCCACAATAAAACGAGCCCTATCAACACAATGCCTGCTAATAATAATTTTCTTTTCATGCTTGCGCGCCCTCAGTGGGTGTGATGATCCGGTGGAGGTTGGTTTTTGCCATCGAAAATTTGCGCCACCTCAATGCGGTCGAAGTGATATTCTTTGCTGCAAAAATCGCAAGTGACCACAATGGCGTTTTTATCTTTGATTTCAGCTTCAGCTTCTTCTTTGCCGAGTAAATTAATGGCGTCTTCGCTGCGTTTGCGTGAGCACGTGCAAGCAAAATGCACGCCTGCCGCAGGGAAAACACGCAGGGTTTCACCGGTGTAGAGCTTTTCAAGCAAGTCGGTGTAAGGCAATGAAAGCCAGTCGTCGGTGTCAAGCGGTGCGCTTAATTTTAAAATGCGTGAAAAGCTGGGGGCAATGATTTCATTGACAATGCCAGTCGCATTTTTTTCATGGATAGGCACCACTTGCAACATAAAACCTGCAGCAGCGCCATCTTTCGCGGACAGCCATAGCCGTGTGGGCAATTGTTCTGAATGTTTAAAATAGCCTTCGATGGATTCCGCTAAGCTGTTGCCCTGCCAAGGAACAATGCCTTGGTATTGCGTTTCTTGGGTGCCGCCATCGAGTAAAATGGCCAAAATGCCATCTTGCAATGCAGCGTCTAATTCGGTTTCTGATAAGTCGGTGTCGAATTTCACCAAACCACGAATGGCCATTTGATGATTGCATTGAGCCAGCAAGAGTTTAATTTTACCCCGGCCACGAAATTGCAGGGTTAAGCGCCCTTTAAATTTAATGACGGCAGACAACAAAACCGCCGCACACAAGGCTTCTGACAATAAGCGACGAATGAGGGGTGGGTATTGGTGTTGATCGAGAATGGTTTGCAAGCTGGCATCAAGGTGAACAAATTCACCCCTGACTGGTTCATTTTCAAAAATAAAGCGATGTAATGTGTCAGATTCAGTCATGCATGCACCCTGTTTAGTTCACTATTGTATCAGAAAGGAGTCGTCTTTTTATCTGATTCTCGCGCATTCATCAAGCTTTCATCACGATTACTGTAGTTTTACACGCCGTGCTGGTATAAAATTACCCAAAGACAAGGGCGAGTGAACGATGACCAAAAAAAATCCACCCTCAGAGGATGCCCACGCCGCTTTTTTAGAAGCCAACCCCGGCATGAAGCCCCTGAAGGCCACACCCCGCATCCGTGTGAGCCAACGCCCGCCAACCCCAACCAAGCGGCGCTTTCGCGACCCGGAAGACGAACCAGACACCACCCGCCCCTTGTTCATCGACCGAGATAAAGAAGCGACGCTGGAGCGTGAAACCCTCATTACGGTCAAACACAGCAGTATTTCAAATAAAATCCTTCGCAATTTAGCGAAAGGCCAATATAATGTGGAAGCAAGCTTAGACATGCACGGCATGACTGTGGCCGTGGCTGAGCGTGAAGTCGACGCTTTTTTAAAGGCTTGCTTACAAAGGAAGTTGCAAGTCGTGTTACTGATACACGGGAAAGGAACGCATCAACAAAAGCCTATATTAAAAAACAAGCTCTATCAGTGGCTATCGCAGGTTGATGACATCCTTGCATTTTGTTCGGCTGCCCCATCCCAAGGGCATCGCGGCGCACTGGTGGTTCTATTGAAACGCAAACAAGAGGAGAAACACCGTTGGACACAAAAAACCTGATCATCATCGGCATCTCAGGTGCTTCCGCTTCTGGTAAAAGCTTATTGGCTAACACCATCGTGAATGAGCTTGGCTCTGACCAAGTTGTGATCATCTCAGAAGACGCTTACTACAAAGACCACAGCAACCTGCCCTTTGAAGAACGCGCCAAAGTCAACTACGACCACCCCAACGCCTTCGATCACGATTTACTGTTCCGCCATTTAACCGACCTTCAACAAGGCAAAACCGTTGAAATTCCCATTTACAACCATTCGCTGCACATCCGCGAAAAAGAAACCAAAACCATAGGTAAACATTCCATCATTGTGCTGGAAGGCATCATGCTGTTCGTCGAATCAAAATTACGCGAACTGATGGATGTGCGTATTTTCATGGAAACCGCCCTCGACATCTGCCTCATTCGCCGCTTAAAGCGCGACATGAAAGAACGTGGCCGCTCCCTGGATTCTGTTTTAAAACAATACGACGAAACCGTCAGGCCCATGTATTTACAATTCATAGACCCCTCTAAACGCTACGCCGATTTAATTGTCCCTCGGGGCGGCGGCAACCGAATTGCTATAGACATGATTAAAGCAAAAATGCGAGAAATGCTCAAAAGTAACTCAGTGTGATGGGGTTTTAATTGCCCTCAGCTAAGACAAGCGATAAACTATCTATATAGTGTCGCGCAGTGATTGCCCATGGAGGGGCAAGCTCATGAAATTACGGAATAAAGTCCTAATCGCCACCAGCGCCGCTTGGCTACTCTTCCTGGGCGTCACTTACATCGGCTCAAAAACCATATTGATTCATAGCTTCTTATCACTCGAGCAAGATCGAGCAGATCGCGACCTTGGCCGCGTTGACCAAGCCCTGGATCAAGTCAATTACGCGCTTTTCACCTTCACCTCAGACTGGACACACTGGAACGACCTCTACGATTACATCGGTGAAAAAAAACCTGAATTCGTCCCTGACAATTTAAACATGACAGCCTTTGTGAATTCCCACGTCAATTTAATTACGTTTTGGAATAACCAAGGGAAGCTCGTGGTTGGCTCAGCGGTAGACACTGACAACCAAAAAATTATTTCGTTTCCATCGGGTCTCGAAAAATACGTTTACCCTAAAAGTTTATTATTAAGCTACGACGACCCTAACAAAGAAGTGCGCGGTTATGTGCTGACCGACAGGGGCATCATGTTGGTGGCCTCTTCGTCCATTACTGATGGCGACAAACTCCTCCCACCCATGGGGGCTAGTCTTTTTGGTCGCAACCTTGACCAAGCCTTGGTTAACAAAATTGCCGAAACCACCAAAGTGGATGTGAGTTTATTTTTAAAACCCGAGATTGAAAAATCAAAATCCTTAAGCGAAATTTTCAACCGCATTGCAAAAACCAATAAACATTATAGCGAGCCCATTAACGACACCTTGCTCGAGGGTTACACCCTGATCCGCGACATCAATAATGAACCCATAGGCATGTTTCGCATGAAAACACCGCGTGCCATTTACGGCACCGGGGTGAGAGCTGTTAATTATTATTTAAGCACCTTCATGGTGTTGGCCGTGATTTTTTCATTATTTATGTTGTGGCTCTTACGAAAACTAATTATTTCCCGCCTCGAAAAACTCGACCATCAAGTGGCTAAAATCAGCGAAACGCACGCCATTGATCAGCGCGTGGAGGCAAGTGGCAACGATGAGCTTTCATCGGTCGCGACCGCAATTAATCACATGCTAGACATCATTCAAGTTTCTCAAGAGCAACTGGAACATCGCGTTGAAGAGCGAACCTTAGAACTTCAAAAAACCAACGAGCAATTGCAAGAAGAAATCACGGAACGAAAATCCGTCGAGCGTGAGCTTATCATACACAAAGAACATTTGGTCAGGTTGGCGCATTACGACAACCTCACTTCTTTACCCAACCGTGTTTTCTTTAACGAAATTTTAAATAAAGCGATTAGCCATGCTAGCCGTAATGATAAAGTATTAGCGATACTTTTCATCGACCTTGATCGCTTCAAAACCATCAATGATGCTTTAGGCCACACGGTCGGCGATTTGGTTTTGAAAGAAATGAGCGCGCGTTTTTCTAACTTATTAAGGTCAGGTGATATTCTCGCTCGCTTAGGCGGCGATGAATTCATTGTTTTGTTAAACGACATTGGCGATATGCAGCAAGCCGCTGCGGTGGCGACCAAAGTGTTAACGTCAAGCTCACAACCGGTGCTTGTGGAATCGCATGAATTTTTTATCACCGCCAGTATTGGTATCAGCGTTTTCCCCAATGATGGCCACTCATTGGAAGATTTGCAAAAAAATGCAGACATGGCCATGTATAAATCCAAACGCAATGGCGGTGGTGTTTTCCATTTTTATAGCCACGAAATGGACACCGCAGCCAATGAGCACATACGCTTAGAAGCCGCCTTGCGCAAAGGCATACAAAACAACGAATTGATTTTACATTATCAACCTCAGCTCGATTTGAAAGATGGCAAAATCAAACGGGTTGAAGCCCTCATTCGCTGGGAAAGCCCCGAACTTGGTTTGGTTAACCCTGGCGCTTTCATTCCCTTAGCAGAAGAAACCGGGCTCATCATGCCCATAGGCGAATGGGCACTGCATGAAGCGTGCCGCACCGCTAAAGCATGGATAGATGCGGGCTACGAGCCCATTTCCGTGGCGGTGAATGTTTCACCCAAACAATTCCGTTATCAAGACATCGCTTCCATTGCCAAAGAAGCCTTAACAAAAACAGGGTTGCCTCCTGAATGCCTTGAAGTGGAAATCACGGAAACAGCCGTGATGGATAATGTCGAAAATGCCATTGAAAAACTGAAAAGTTTGCGTGACATGGGCATTCACATTTCTGTCGATGATTTTGGCACGGGTTACACGTCCATTAGTTACCTAAAGCAATACCCTATTAACACCCTCAAGATTGATCAAGCGTTTATTAAAGGCATACCACGCAATCAACACGACGTTGGCATCACAACGGCGGTTATCGCACTTGGGCATAATTTAGGGCTTGAGATTGTCGCCGAAGGGGTAGAAACGATTGAGCAAATGCAGTTTTTATCTGAACACGGCTGTGATTTTATCCAGGGGTATTATATCAGCCGCCCATTGCCCGCCAACAAAATTGGTGAGCAGTTCACGAAAGCAGTCATACAACCGGTCGAATAACTTTACTTTAGCAAGGAGCTTGTAATGAAAAAAGTGTTAGTGATGTTATCTGTGTGCGCCTTAATCTCTCCCCTTCACGTGAATGCTGCAACAGGCAAAAAAGCCAAACACAAAAAACATCACCCCGCCACTTATCAACAAGCGAAAGCTGAACCAATCGCCATGAAAGATGTCGCGCCAGTCATGAAAGATGTTCCTCCCGTTGAAGAAAAATCATGGGTCGATAATTTGAGCGGCAACCTTGCATGGGTGTCTAACTACATGTTCCGAGGCATTAGCCAAACACGCAACCTGCCTGCGGTGCAAGGCAGCTTAACTTACAGCTTCCCTTACGGTATTTACGCCAATGCTTGGGGTTCCAATGTGCGCTTCGTGGATAGCCCTGCCACCGTTGAAATGGACACCATTTTAGGCGTGCGCAACACCATCGGTGAAAACTTCACTTACGACATCAGCGGTGCGCGTTATAACTACCCCGGTGCAAAAGATTTAAATTATAACGAACTCAACACGGTCTTTAATTATTATTTCTTGCAAGCGGGTTATAGTTATTCTGCTAATGAATACAACAGCCACACCACCGGCCAATATTACCAAGGCGGGATCAACTACGAAATTCCATCCAATTATGTGTTTGGTTTAAATGGCGTAAATATTCTTGCGTTGTTTGGCCACTTTTCTTTAAAACAACCGGCAGGCAATAGCTATAACGACTATAACGTCATGCTTTCCAAGAAAATTAAGTCTTACACGTTTGCGGCACAATGGACCAGCACCAACGGGCACGCAAAAAACTCCCCTTATGACGGTAGCACCCTCATTGGGCAGGTGATCGCTAACTTTTAATGCAGTGTGAGGTCTTGTGATGGAACAAGATGAAGAGCTCAGCACAACCTTATGGATAGAAAATCACGCTCATCATAACGACAAAGCAGTCGCCCCGGCTGCTTTGAAAACAAAAAAAGTTATTTTAAAAGATAAAACCTTAGCTGCCATCACACTGACATTAAAAGAAGAAACCATCACGTGGAACACGCTCATTACCACGGCCTACACCCTCTTATTGCATCGTTTTAGCACGTCCAATTACATTGATCTTATCACCTTGCAAGGTGGGATCAGCGACGGGGAAATCACCCTTAAAAACACCATGAAATGCTTTGCCAGCCACCTGAGTGCCGAGCTCACCATTGAAGCCATGCAGCAGGCGGTGCATAAGCACTTAAAACAGAAGCAGACGATCGCCCCTCATGTTGAAAAACGTTATGGGATATTAGAGCAAGTGAAGCTCGCTTCCATTAAATCAAAAACCAGCACACTCACGCCCACGCTTGCGCTCGTGCTCATTCATCAAGAGAAACCAAAAAAAGAACTCAGCATCGCTTATCAACCCAAATTATTTGAATCAGAAGCCATTAAAAACTTAACATCACATTTGAATGTGTTGCTGTTAGCCCTTTGCAAAAACAAACCCAGTAAACTCGTCACAAAAATTAATATTTTAACCACGGATGAGCGTCAAAAAATTTTAGGCCCTTGGTCTAGTCCTTACAATGAAATTTATTCCGGCAAAAAAAACAGCAGCGTTCAAGAAGATGTGGCTGCTATTGCTAAAACATCCCCATCGAAACGGGCGGTTAAATGCGGCGACATGCAACTCACGTATGAAACCTTGTCGCGGCACTCAAGTAATTTAGCAACGCATTTGATTAAACGCGGCATTAATGTGGGTGATGCTGTGTGTGTGTTCATGAATCGATCCCCTGATTTAATCATTGTGATGCTTGCTATTTTCAAGGCCGGCGCCATTTTTGTGCCTATTAATCCTAAATACCCCGCTGACCGCATTGAATTTATTTTACAAGACACCAAAACCCAATTCATTATCGCTGAAGAAAACACCGTTTTGCCTGGTGAGCATTCGCATTTAAGCTGGGTGATTACCCCTAGCCTCTATCAAACACCGGATGCGGGTGTCATGCTCCCCCTGCCCAATGAAGAGCGACCCGCTTATATCATCTACACCTCAGGCACCACCGGCAAACCCAAAGGCGTTATTCTTCACCACCGTGGTTTAAATAACCTAACTTTTTGGTATCAGCACTATTTTAAAATCACCCCAAACGATGTTTTTTCACAATTTGCTTCTCAGGGGTTTGACAGCTTTTTCTGTGAAACGATTCCGGCATTATCTTTGGGTGCTAGCATTGCTATCGTTGATGACAACATCAAGCTCACCCCTAATTTATTTTTTGCCTGGTTAAAATCAGAGGGTATTACTGTCTGTGATTTACCAACTGCCTATGCTCAATTTTTATTTTCATTAAGCTGGCCTCGCGATATTGTGCTTCGTTTGATGAAAATTGGCGGCGAAGCCATGACACACACCCCTTCCACCTTATTTTCATTCGACATTTATAATGGTTATGGGCCGACGGAAGGCACCGTGGAATCCACGTATTTTAAAATTTACGATAGCCACTCAAAAACATATTATGTTGACGCTAAATCATCCATTCCCATCGGGAAACCCTTGGTCAATGTGCAGGTCGCCGTCGTCGACCCATACCTCATGCCCTGCCCCATTGGTGTTGCCGGGGAATTGCTCATTGGTGGCGCTGGCCTCTCCAGTGGTTACTTGAATCGCCTAGACCTCACTGAAAATAAATTTATTCAACACCCTTTTCTAAAAAAATCTGACCATAAAGTTTATCGAACCGGTGACTTAGTCATTTGGAAACCCGATGGCAACCTGGAATTCGTTGGCAGAACAGATAATCAAATTAAAATTCGCGGGTATCGCATTGAGTTAAGCGACGTTGAAAATGCACTGGGCCAGCACTCAGACGTGGGCGAAGTGTTAGTCATGGCGAAAGAAACTTTCAGCGGTGAAAAAACGTTAGTGGCTTATGTGGTTCCGAATTTAGATCGCGAGCGTTATTTATATCAAGTGCGCTGTTTGATCACCGATGATGACATTAATTTCATTGAAGGCATCACCGAAGACATTTCACGTTACGGGATAGCCATTTCAGGCATTAATCAAACGTTTTCCACGGGGCAAAAATTACATATTCACTTAAAATTGCCTGGCTTTAATGAAACTAAAAAATTAAGCGCGCGTTTGGTGTGGCAAAAAGAAGCACGCGCGGGTTTTGTTTTTGATTTAAATGAAAGTGAACAACAGTTTTTATCAAAGAGCATTGATTATTTCATTGCAAACCACAACGTGATGGATTTGGTGTTAAGCAGTGCTGCCAAACGTAGCTTACGGCGCGCTTTGCAATCACAATTGCCTGAATACATGATACCAACCACGTTTATTAATTTACTTTCCTTCCCGCTAACCCTGAATGGCAAGGTGGATGTGAAAGCCCTGCCTCAACCAGACATGCATGCAAAATCCCTGGATAAAAAATTCATCGCCGCAGCAACCCCGACAGAAATTAAAATAGCCACGCTGTGGGAAGCCATTTTAAACAGAGCTCCCATCAGCATGAATGATAACTTTTTTGATATCGGCGGAAATTCGCTGCTGGCTGCACAGCTTTCCATGGAAATCACGCGTTTATTTGACATTGCCCTCCCTGCCAATGTGTTATTTGAACTTGCTTACGTGCCCATTTTAGCGGAATACATCGATAAACAAGGCATGGACGTGACTAACACCTCGGATGTGCTCACGGAAATTAATCAAGATAAAGTGTTGGCAGAAGCCATACGCCCAACCGCGCACACCTCAACAAAAATCACGCCGCCCGAAAATATTTTACTCACGGGTGCGGGTGGGTATTTAGGTATTTTCATGTTGCGTGATTTACTGAAGCATTCAAATGCAAACATTCATTGCTTAATTCGACAAGGTGATTTTGAAACCGCGGCAAAACGCTTAACGTCGACCGCTAATAAATTTTTACTGGATAAAGAAGTCAACCTAACGGACAAGCGCATCATTGCCATCCCTGGGGATTTAAGCTTTGAGCATTTTGGTTTGCCCAGTGCGCAATATCAAGCCTTGGCGGAAAAAACTGATCTCATTTTACATTGCGGCGCACAAGTGAATGTCATGGCCTCGTATCAACAATTACGCGGCAGCAATGTGCAAGGCACCTTGGAAGTTTTAAAATTTGCCACCCTCGCACAAAATAAACCTTTGCATTATGTTTCCACGCTTTCGTCTGCTTATTTAAAAGATGCCGCGGGCTGCCTCACCGAGCAATTCCCCACCGACACTTACGAAAATTTATTTGGTGGTTATGGCATTAGTAAATGGGTGTCTGAAGTGTTATTGCGTCAAGCCAAAGAGCGCGGCCTACCCACTTGCATTTATCGCTCAGGCTATATTTTTGGTGATTCCAGTACAGGCATATTAAGCTTGAATGATGCCTTATTGATGCTCATCAAAGGTTGCATACAAATGGGCGTGGCGCCCCTGATGCAAGAACGTGTCACCCTGCTTCCGGTTGATTTTGTGAGCCGCGCTATCAATGCCATTGCTTTAACCCAAGGCGCGGATTCCGATGTTTTTCACATAGACCACCCCACGGGCATCATGTGGACAGACTTGGTTGGCTGGCTCAATGAAAAAGGGTATCGCATCCACTTAATGGAATTAAGCGCCTGGAAAAAGAAATTGGCCAACATCACGCGCGACAATGCGCTTTACCCGCTGCTGCCTTATTACCTGGCCTTGCCTGATGATTATCGGTCGCTGGATGTTTCCACGATAAAAGCGTCTACCCGCCTTCACGAGCTAAACCTGAGTTACCCTGCGATTGATAATACCTTATTGTCGCTTTATTTAAAGCACATGCAAATGGTTGGGTTTATCCCATTACCACAAAAACAGCAATTATGAGTTTTTTAATAGTGTTAGAAAGGCTTCTTCATCCATTACTTTAACACCCAAAGCCTCTGCCTTCGCGAGTTTTGAGCCTGCCTCTGCCCCTGCCACCACGCAATGCGTTTTAGCCGACACACTGCCCGCCACTTTTGCGCCTAAGGCTTCCAGTTTTGCTTTGGCTTCATCGCGCGTTAGCGTTGTGAGTGTGCCGGTTAACACAAAGGTTTGCCCTAGCAAGGGTTGCTTGCCCGTTTCAGGCATGGCATCCCAATGCACTTTCGCTTTGAGTAATTTAGCGATGACCGCACGATTATGCGCTTCATGAAAAAAATGCACGACATGCTCCGCCACGACGGGGCCAACGTCTTGAACGTGTTGCAAGGTTTCAAACGTGGCTGCTTGCAGCGCTTCCAGGGTTTTAAAGTGAGTGGCCAAGGCTTTGGCCGTGGCTTCGCCCACTTCACGGATGCCGAGAGCATATAAAAAACGAGGCAGCGTGGTGTGCCGGCTTTTATCAATTTCATCCAATAAATTTTGCGCTGATTTTTCACCCATGCGCGGCAGTGACATTAATTCATGTTTATTCAGGGTGTAGATGTCAGCCACGGATGCGAGCAAACCCGCTTCAACGAGTTGGTCTGATAATTTATCGCCTAAGCCTTCAATGTCCATGGCGCGTCGGCTTGAAAAATGTTTAATGGCTTCTTTTTGTTGCGCAGAACAAACCAGGCCACCGGTGCAACGCGCGATGGCTTCACCGGGGATGAGCTCAATGTCGGATTGGCAAACAGGGCAGTGTTTAGGCAGATGAATTTTTTTAGCATCGCGCGGGCGGCGCTCAGCAATGACCCCCACCACTTCAGGGATGACATCACCCGCTCGCCTCACAATGACGGTGTCACCCACGTGTATGTCTTTGCGTTTGACTTCATCCATGTTGTGCAAGGTTGCATTGCTAACGGTGACACCGTGCACATACACGGGTTTTAAACGCGCCACGGGTGTGATGGCGCCCGTGCGACCCACTTGGAATTCAACCGCTTCTATCACGGTATAGACTTCTTCCGCAGGGAATTTATGGGCAATGGCCCAGCGCGGCGCTTTGGAGACAAAACCGAGTTTATCTTGCAAGCTTAAGCTATTTACCTTATAGACGACGCCGTCAATTTCATAAGGCAGTTTGTCGCGTGCTTTGCTCATGCGTTCATAATAAGCTAAACAGGCTTTTGGGCCTTCCGCGATTTCAATGAAGGGGTTCACACGTAAACCCCATTCTTTAAGTTGATTTAACCACGCCATGTGCGTGTCTGGCCCGCTAAACCCTTCAACCAAGCCTAAGCCGTAACAATAAATTTCAAGTGGGCGAGTGGCTGTGATTTTGGAATCTAGCTGCCTTAAGCTGCCTGCTGCGGCGTTGCGAGGGTTAGCAAAGGTTTTATCGCCCTTTTGCTCTGCGGTTTGGTTCAATTGCGCAAAGCCTTTTTTACTCATGAACACTTCGCCGCGCACATCTAAGATGGCAGGAAAATGCGTGCCGCGTAATTGCAAAGGCACCATGGCAATGGTGCGAATATTTTCAGTGACATCTTCACCCGTCAAGCCATCACCACGCGTGGCAGCTTGCACCAATCGGCCGTGTTCGTAATGCAAATTGACAGCAAGCCCATCCAGTTTCGGCTCGCACGTGTATTCAATGACATGCCTTGCATGTAAACGGTCGCGAACGCGTTGATCAAAGTCTTCAAGGTCTTCTTCGGTGAAGGCATTGTCGAGGGAAAGCATGGGGAAGCCGTGCTTCACCTCGCCAAACAGTTTTAAAGCGGCTCCACCCACGCGCTGCGTGGGTGAATCGGGTGTGATGAGCTCGGGGTGCGCTGCTTCTAATTTTTTTAAGGCTTGATACAGTTGATCGTATTCCGCATCCGTGATGGATGGCGCATCCAACACGTAATAACGGTAATTATGATCTTCAATCGCCTGTCTTAAAGCGAGGATATCTTTTCCTGCATTAACACCCATTTAAACCCCAGCCAAACTCATGGCTTTATCAATGTCAACACTCACTAAACGAGAAACCCCAGGTTCATTCATGGTGACACCCATTAAGTGCTCGCCCATTTCAATGGTGATTTTGTTATGGCTGATGAAAATAAACTGGGTTTTATCAGCCATGGATTTCACCAAGCGCGTGAAACGAATCACGTTAGCATCATCCAAGGCTGCATCAACTTCATCTAATAAGCAAAACGGAGCTGGGTTCAAATAGAAGATCGAGAAAATTAAGGCAATCGCGGTTAAGGATTTTTCACCACCGGATAATAAGTAAATGTTAGAGTTACGTTTGCCGGGCGGGCAAGCCATGACAGAAACGCCGGCATCCAGCAGGTTGTCAGAGGTTAATTCAAGGTAAGCCTTGCCCCCACCAAACACCGTTGGGAATAATTCTTGGAAGCGCTCATTCACTTTGTCGTAGGTTTCTTTAAAGCATTGACGCGTTTCTTTGTCGATTTTGGCAATGGCTTCTTCCAGTGTTTGCAAGCCGGATTGCAAGTCTTCAATTTGCTTGTCTAAATACCCTTTGCGTTCTTGGCAAGTGGCGTATTCATCAATGGCCATTAAGTTGATTGGCCCTAAACGCGCAATGCGTGTTTGGGTTTGATCAAGCTTAGCCTGCCACTCTTCCGCTGTGAAACTTTCTTGAATTTGTTTTAAGACATCTTCGAGTGCAATATCGGTTTCTTTGATTTGCTCTAAGAGGGTGTCAGATTTCACTTTCCAGCCTTGCCATTCCACACGCAGGGTTTCAAGCGAGGTGCGCAGCTTGTTGATTTCCCTGTCGATGGCAGCGCGCTTGTCTTCCAGTTGACGGAACTCTTGCTCAAGCGCTTCAACCGCCACACGCGCAGTATTTAATTCCACTTCAACGGTGACGTGTTTATCCAGTGCACGCTGCAAGGATTTTTTAGAGGTTTCTAAGGGTGGCAAAGAGGCCAATTCAGATTCTAAAGTGATTTTACGGTCAGACAAGGTGGCGAGCTGCGCTTGCAAACGAGCCATGGCTTGTGTTGATGCCTGCTTTTGCGATTTGCAGGTTTCAAGCCGAATTTCAATGCTGTGGCTTTCGGTTTGATGTTTGGCTTGTTCGTCCCTCGCGGTTTGCACTTGTTGACGCAGTTGATCACGCAGGCTGATGAGTTGCTCGCGCTGTTCATCTTGCGACGATAAACCCATTTCAGCTTCAGTGAGCAATAAACGCGATTGCGCATGGGCTTCTTGCGCGACGTGTAAATCATGGGTGCATTCTTCCAGCTCGCGCAACAAGCGTTCCGCTTGCAATTTCACTTCAGAAACGCGTTGCATTAACATGCCTCGGCGCGCGTTTAATTGAGCGGCTTGCGCTTGCATTTGTTGCTGCTCAGTCTGCCATTGATCACGCTTGGCTTCCAGAGCGTGAATTTCTTCTTTGCGTGCTTCTATGCTTTCTTTTAAAGCTTCTTGTGTTAATTCAAGCGTGGCAATGTTTTCTGCTAAGGTTTTTAAAGCTTCATTGCGAGCAAACACACCGGCGGAAGCGTCTTCATCGCGAGACACTTTTAACCACGCACGATTTAACCACACCCCATCACGCGTGACGATGGATTCATGCGCTTCAAGGTTGGCGGCAAGGGCCAAGGCTGCATCTAGGGTTTCGGTAATATAAACGCCGCTTAAAATGTCGTTGAGCGAATACGGCGATTTAATTTTTTCAAGTAATAATTGCCCTTTGGTGGAGGTGTGCTTTGCACTTGCGCTTGCATTGGTGTTAAACACACACAATTGCCCCGATTTTAATTCATCGAGGTGGGGGGTCACTTCTTGCATTTCGTTAATACAGATGGCTTGCAAAGAAAGCCCTAAGACTTTTTCAACGGCTAATTCATAGCCTTTTTCAACTTCCAGTTGCTGCGCGAGGCGTTGGTATTTTGCCAGTTGATGTTTGTCAACCCAAGGGTTGATAGAGTTGTCGCGCTGACCCAAAGCCGTTTGCTGCAAGGCTTCAAGCGAGGCTTGTTGGCCGCGTAAGCGTTGAAGCTCGCTGCGGATTTTGTCAAGGTTGGCATTGGTGTCTTGCTGTGCCATTTGCAGCCCTTGAATGTCTTCACGCACGGTGCTTAATTGCTCGGTGATGGCTGAGAGTTTGTCGTCGGCCTCGAGCGCTTGGTGAGTTGTGGCTTCGAGCTCTTTATCGAGCTCAAAATAATTAAAGCGGCCCTGCTCTTCACGCAAATGAGTGATGCGCTTTTCGAGTGTGGTAATGCGCTCTGCGCTGAGTTCCATGCGTGTTTTTTCAACTTGCGCGGTTTGGGTGACCTTGGCCGAGGTTTGATGGAAGGCATCCCATTGTTGTTGCCAATCTTGCATGGCTTCTTCGGCCGCAGCCAATGCAGCTTGCGATAAAGCAATGCGTTGCTTGCTTTCATCGCACTGGGGTTCAAGCGTTGCTAATTCATGTGAAATGCGGGTTAATTCCGCTTCGGTTTCCGCTTGTTGCTCTTTCATTAATTGCCAATCACGCTCGGATTGCTTGAGGTCGTTTTCCCATTGCG
This sequence comes from Gammaproteobacteria bacterium, assembly GCA_035764205.1. Taxonomy (GTDB): domain Bacteria; phylum Pseudomonadota; class Gammaproteobacteria; order DSM-16500; family DSM-16500; genus Aquicella. Next base: position 34,472 of record DASTZQ010000063.1, on the reverse strand, counting down.
TTTGCCTTTCTTGGTGATGCAACACTTCTTGTTCAATGCGCGTGATTTCATTGCCAACGGCATAATAACGGCGTTGCACTTCTTGAAAGCCGTCGCTTGCGACACGTTGTTCGTGGCGCAAATGCTCAAGCTCGTTATCGGTGCCTGAAAGCTCAGCATGCCTTGCTTCCAGCGCGGTTTCTTCGCGTTGAATGGTGAGGGTGTAATCCACCATTTTGCTGTCGAGTTGGCTCCATTGAATGGCGTAAAGTTCAGCGCGTAAAATGCGTTCTTGTTCTTTTAAGGTTTTAAATTTTTCAGCAACGTTCGCTTGATGTTTTAAATGGCTGAGTTGTTTGTCGAGCTCAACACAGACATCATTCACGCGTGCTAAATTTTCTTTGGTGTGGTTGATGCGTAATTCGGTTTCGTGGCGACGTTCTTTATATTTAGAAATGCCAGCGGCTTCTTCTAAATAAGAGCGCATGTCGTCGGGTTTGGCTTCAATGATGCGGCTAATCATGTTTTGGCCAACGATGGAGTAGCTGCGAGGACCAAGGCCGGTGCCTAAGAAAATGTCGACGATATCGCGCTTACGGCAGCGGGTGTTATTTAGGTAATAGACGGAATCAGATTCGCGGTTAATGGTACGCTTAACGGAAATTTCAGCGTAGCTTGCGTATTCACCGCCGATGGTGCCGTCGGAGTTATCAAAGACTAATTCAACGGAAGCCTGCCCAATGGGCTTGCGGCCGCCCGAGCCATTGAAAATGACGTCGGTTAAAGATTCACCACGAAGGTATTTTGGTGAGCTCTCACCCATGACCCAAGTGACGGCGTCGATGATATTCGATTTACCGCACCCATTGGGGCCAACAACCGCCACGAGTTTGCTGGGCAATGGAATGGTGGTTGGGTCGACAAAGGACTTAAAACCCGCGATTTTGATCTTGGTGAGCTGCATGGTTACCTTCCTAAATAATGACGATTTATTCTATCGAATTTACATCGATAAAGCGATGAATTGGTAGTAAAATAGTTAGAATTGCGGTATAAAATACCAGACGCATGAAAAACAGGGATAGCCATGTCAAGGACAGACACCCAGTTAGGCCTCACTGACTTAGCGCAAAGCCAAAAACTACTGGCCATGGGCACCCTAGCCGGCGGCATTGCCCACGATTTTAACAACCTGCTTTACGCCATTCAAGGCTATGCTGAAATGTGCCGCCAAGATGCGGCGAGCACTTCCCCAATGCTTAATAACCTCGACAAAATCCTGGAAGCCACGCACCGCGGCCAAGCCTTGGTGGCGAGAATCCTGGCTTTTAGTCGCCCCCAACATCGCAAAACCATGCCGCTTTCACTGAGGGCTGTGCTTGATTCCGCGCTCTCGCTCTTAAAGCCCACCATTCCATCCAGCGCGCACATTCAGCTCACGCTGCCAGAGGATATCACCGTGCTTGGCAACCAAACCGAATTGCATCAGGTGATGGTTAATTTGGTGACCAATGCGGCAGATGCCATGGGCGGCGAAGGCGACATCACCATTTCAGCAAAATCTTGCCCGGCTAACGACCCGGCCTTGAAGCCTTTTTCCAAACTCACCCATGCGCGTTATGCGGTGATCACCATCACTGACACCGGCGAGGGCATGGACGCTTCCACCATCAACCGCATTTTTGAGCCCTTTTTCACGACCAAAGAAGTGGGCAAAGGAACGGGCCTTGGGTTGTCCATCGCGCATAGCATTCTTATGGAACACCAAGGCGGCATACACGTTGAAAGCGAGCTTGGGCGCGGCACCACCTTCACCCTCATTCTGCCCCAAGTGACGCCAAGCCCTAAGGAGCAACTTTAAACCATGGCCACTATTTTATTAGTTGAAGACGACCCCTTGGTGAGCGACATGCTAAAGCAAATTCTTGAGCGTGCATCACACACCGTCACTTGCGCCAACAATGGCGAAGAAGCGGCTGCCTGGCTGAAGCAAAACACGCCTGACATTCTCATCACTGACATCATTATGCCGAAAAAAAGCGGCATTACGCTAATTTCTGAGGTGAAAACGAGTCATCCTCAATTGGAAATCATTGCCATTTCGGGTGGTGGGCGTTTAGACCCCAATGGTTATTTAGATTTATCAGAATCGCTGGGTGCCACGGTGTCGTTTGAAAAACCGATTAATAATGCAGCGTTGTTGATGGCGATTGATTTGTTGATTCATGGGGCGAGCGGGGAATGAAGGCACATTGTTTGATGCGACCGGACGCGCTTTTTGCGCCCAGCCGCATCAACGCTGGTTTTTACTTAAGGTTTGTTCCTTTTGTACTGTCTAAGACCCGCAATCAATTCGGAAAATGCTTTGCGCTCTTGTTGTTTTGCGTCAAAAAATCCTCTCCTAGATTCCTGATGTAAAAACTCACCATCAGATTCCGCACGGTCGCCGGGTGGATACATTCCCCTCCCCATAGAACCAGGCATGCTCCATGGCGATGCAATGATCCCAGTTACAGTAACGCGTATATTTTTTCCAAAAACAAGATTTTTTTCTTGATAGCTATAATATGGATCTAGCGTATCACAAGGCTGAACTGAGGGATGACTATCCCACCCACGCACATAACGACGTAAATTTGCCGTACCCAAACATCCAGCCAGCCACGCCTCAACACGAACACACCAAAATACCATTAACGCATATCTATGATCATAAGATAAGTTGGGATTGTCGGGATCATCACCCGTCCGCCTCACACCGTGCTTAAAAGACTGTATATTGAACCGATAAAGCTCCATTGCAGCATAATATAATTCAGAATCAAACACCAATCCTTGGCTTACGTTTGCATTGGGTTTTGCATACGAATACAGCTCATGGAGCAGCCTTTTTGCTTCATCAGGGATGATGACCTCTCTCGCGCTCTCATCATTATGAAGCTCGGTTTTTGTAAGCGCCAAAAACAAGTTTTTTAATTTAGCCTTACCTTCCTCCAAGTCGATATGCATATTTTTTATCTCTCCGCCTGGAAAAACCTCATCAAATTGCTTAATGATTTCTTCGGGCGACATATGTTCGTGCATTTTCTTTGCCGCTTCAAATTCTTCATTCATGAGGGCAATTTGATAGGCGGTTCGGTCGCTGTATTCATAAAAACCAGGGCTGTCCTCAAAGGGAGCAATATTACCACTGCCGAGAGGGATCTCATTTTTGCGTTTAACTCGGCCCTTTTTAAGCAATAATTCAGGATTTTTGCTCCATATAACTTCAGCTTGGTTAATTTCACCGATGGAGATGTGATTCAGTAGTTTTTGTAACTTCGTTTCGCCCCCAAAAAGCTTAGAGAGGAAGGGGGGTGGTGCAAGTCGGGGCGAAGAGGACGGTTTTTTTTCTTCTTTCCTTGGTTCGCTGACATGGCCTGAAGGTGGGAGAATAATATTAATATTATTAGGGGCGTTAAAATTTTTGCAAATTTCATCAAATGATGATTGGGTCAAGGTGTTATTATCAAATTGCGATTTTACTTGTTTTGTAAACATTTCGTCGCCAAGTTGAGCTTCAAGTTGCGTCGCTAAAACCTCACTGGCTGTTGGCTTGTCGCCTAATAACCGCGTTGATTTTTTTCGTGTTAATAAAATGATTGCCAAATAATATAGCTGAATATTATTTAATGGTGCATCGTCTGCGGGAAGCGAATCAACAAAACGCTCTAGGGAGGAAACAATGGGGGGAACGCTCCCAACAAGCTTTCTGCCGCGGCCTTGACTGACTTCTTTATAGTGGTTAATTAACCCCAGAATGTCACTTTTTTTAATGTTAATCATTCAATTAATTCCTCGTAAAGCAAATGAAATGGTTATTAATTTTCAGTAGTATATATTAAGTTTCTTAAGAAAATATTAAGGTATTTGTGTTTGGGCGGAATATCTCAAGGGTTGATTGAGTGCTTATTTTTTTAACCCCTATATAAATCAATCTGATAGGCAGGGATGCGCACAGAGGCATGGCCGTTTCGGGAGAGCGCCCCGCCGTATCTGAAATTTTGCATCTATCCTTCAGGGAGCCCTCTAAGCTAGCACTTCATTAAGCCGAATGAATCACTCCGTTAGCTCAATCGCGCCAACATCCACCGTATTTAAAGCCAACACACCGGCATCACGATAACGTTTCACAATCACAGGATGAGGTAAGCCGTAATGATTACGATAGCCCGTGCTGTAAATCACTAAATCTGGTGACACCGCTGCAATGAAAGCAGGCGTTGATGAAGTCACACTGCCGTGATGCGGCGCGATTAAGACATTGGCTTTTAATGACACACCCGATTGCAATAAAGAAAATTCAGCCGGTGATTCAATGTCGCCAGGTAATAAAACACGCTGACGGCCATTATCCACCATCAACACACAAGACGCATTATTCCCCGCAAAACCGGACATAACACTCGGCGATAAAACAGAAAAACGCACACTGTCCCACACCCACTGCTGCCCACGCGAACATTTTATTGCATGAAATGCAGGGAATTTTTCAGGTACGCTGGTTAATAATGTTTTAACGCGCGTGTGATGCAATAAGTAATCCGCGCCACCTGCGTGATCATTGTCGCCATGGCTAATTAATAAAATATCAATATTAGCCCTGTTTTCATGCTGCAAATAAGGCAACACCACACGCTCGCCTTTATCATCGTTTGCACGCAAATGCCCACCTGCATCATACACTAATAAATGATTTTTAGTTTCAATGACAACAGACAAACCCTGCCCCACATCGAGCGCAGCTAACTTAAATTCACCCGTTAATAAATGCGGCGATGGTGTAAAAAAAGCGGGTAATAAACACACTAAACCTAAAGCACGCGCTGTTGTACCTCGCGGGCTTAATAATAACAATACGCCCACCATCACTAAACTCAAGACCCACAAAGAAGGCAAAGCATGATGAATCATCAACGCATTGGATTGCGATAAATAATTCAAGAAAAACCATAACCCATGTAAACTTTGCCCCGCTAACCACAAACACCCTTTTGCTGCCAAAGGCCAAGGAAAACATAAAATTAACGCTAACAAACACAAAGGCAAAATAGTAAAAGTGAGCCAAGGAATGGCGATGATATTCGCGAGTGAACTCACCATACTTGCTGATTGAAAAAGATAAAGCATCAGCGGCAATAAACCCAAACCCAACACCCACTGCAAACGAAATGACAAATGCGATTTTTTTAAATAAGGCCGGCCGGCAGCACCGTAAATAATTAAAGCAATCGTGACAAAAGACAACCAAAAACCCAAGGTAAGCGATGAAAAAGGATTCATGATTAACACCGCGACCAAGGCTAATGCAAACGCTTGCCACGTCGACACCTTGCGGCGCAATAACAGGGTTGCTGTTAACACACTTAACATTAAACACGCGCGCTGCGTTGAAATGCCAAACCCCGCTAAATACGCATAAAACACCGTGAAAAACCATGCGCCAACAGCAGCCGCCATGGGTGCATTTAAGTAATGCATTAAGCGCGCTGATCGTCGCCATAACACATGCATGAGTGCTGCAATGCCTAAAGCGACCATGCCCAAGTGCAAACCACCCACCACCATCAAATGATTCGTTCCCGTGTTGCTTAACACCGGCCAATCCGCGGCATCAACACGGGAATGATCGCCCAACATTAAAGCCATTAACCACATCGCCTGCGGCGTATTCGGCAATAAAGGGAGCAAACGATCATGAAGCAAAGCACGCAATGAATGCCCGCGATGCAGCAAAATGGCTTTTAAAACGGTGCCGTGCAGGCTGGTTTGATTGGCCATGGCCAGCCATTCCGCATTGAGGCTGCCCGGGTTTTTTAAGCCATGCACACGCAAGAGCTTCACTAAACACGCATAATGCGAACCCATTTCAACGGGTGCATTATCAGCATGCAAGAACACCTGGCCGTGATTTAAAATGCGTTTATTTTTTAAGGTGCTCAAGGTGTCTATTTTCATGAGAAAATTTTCACCACGATCAACTTTCACCGGAAAGCTCACCACCTCGCCTTTTAATAATAAAGGCTGCATTTCATATTGCAAAGGCAACAGAGAAGAAAGATAAAATTGCGTGAAAAGGCTCGCCCAGAAAAAACCAACACAAAAAAACACATAACGAAGCCGGCATGGCGCGAGCACACAACAGACACCGAGGCCAAACACCACCCACCACGCACACTGAGGGAAAATAAGGTGAACCAATACACCGATTAATAAGGCTAAAGCATCAAACACAGTCATTTAGGCGGCAACGAGTTTCCCATCAGTAATACGAAAAATGCGTTTTGCGCGCGCCGCAATGAGTGGGTCGTGGGTCACCATCACCACACTGGTTTGATGCTGCTTTTGCAAATTAAAAAATAATTCGAGCACGCGTTCAGCATTGCGAGGGTCAAGGTTGCCCGTGGGTTCATCGGCTAAAACACAAAGCGGATTAGTCACCAGCGCTCTTGCAATGGCAACGCGCTGACGTTCACCACCTGAGAGCTGCCCCAAACGATGATTCAAGCGATCTTGCAAACCCACTTGTTCAAGTAATGCTTTTGCTTTTTCTAAAATGGTTGAGGGTTCTTCACCGCCAATCAAGAGCGGCATGCCCACATTTTCAAGTGCGCTAAATTCAGGCAATAAATGATGAAATTGATAAACAAAGCCTAAGTGTTGATTGCGCAACTTGCATTTTTCAGCTTCAGAAATGAGGCTGATGTCTTGGTCGGCAATGTTAATGCTGCCCGCGCTTGGTTGGTCAAGGCCGGCTAATAAATGCAATAAGGTGCTTTTCCCTGACCCGGAAGAACCAACAATCGCCACCATTTCACCCGGCGCAACCTCAAGATTAATTTCTTTTAACACATCGATGGTGGTCACACCATCGTGATACGATTTTTTAAGGCCGTGACAAGCAAGCACGAATTTATTCATAACGCAAAGACTCCACAGGGTCCATTTTTGAGGCACGCCAAGCCGGGTATAAGGTCGCTAATAAACTCATGACCAAAGAAGCCACGCTGATTTTAACGACATCAGGCCATTGAATATCGGAAGGTAAGTAATTAACAAAATAAACATCGGATGAAATGAGTTGCACGTGAAAGACCGTTTGAATCATGTTCACAATGGCCGTGGCATTGTCAGCCAACAACAACCCACCAACCACACCCATTAAAGTGCCAAACACGCCTATTAAACCACCCTGCACCATGAAAATAGACATGATGGTTTGAGGTGTTGCACCAAAGGTGCGTAAAATAGCAATATCCGATTGCTTCTCATTCACCACCATCACCAACGTGGAAACCAAATTAAACGTGGCCACGGCAACAATCATTAATAAAATTAAAAACATCATGGTTTTTTCAAGCTGAACGGCGTGAAAAAATTCACCGAATTGATCGGCCCAGGTGCTGACCATCATTTCAGGTTCCAGCGTGCTCATGATTTTTTGCGCGGTGTAAGGCGCAGCATAAACATTGTTAATGCTGACATGCAAGCCCGTGACCCCATCGCCCATGCCCATGAGTTTTTGACCGTCAGATAAAGCAACAAACCCCAAACCACGATCAAACCCAAAACCATTGCCCGCACGAAACAAACCCACCACCGTGAAGCGTTTAAAGCGCGGCATGACACCCGCGGGCGATAAACTCACTTGCGGTGTTACCACCGTGACTTTATCACCGACGCTTGCATTCAAAGCATCGGCCAAGCTTTCGCCTAACACGATACCGAATTCACCTGGCTTCAATAAATTCAATTTCCCTGCAACCATTTTATCACCCAAGGCTGTCACCTTGGTTTCTTGATCCGGCAAAATGCCGTTAATCATGGCGGGCTGCACCGAGCCGCCGTAATTAATGAGCACTTCAGCGGTGACAAACGGCGCTGAGGCAATCACGCCTGGGTAGCGCGCAACGCTTTGTTGAATGGAAGGCCATTCGTGCATGACATCAATGGGGCTTGTTACCGTCATGGCTGGCACCATGCTAAACACGCGCGAACGAATTTCTTTGTCAAACCCATTCATGACAGACAACACGGTGATTAACACCATCACGCCGAGCGCAATGCCTATCATGGACACCAAGGAAATAAATGAAATAAAGTGATTGCGACGTTTTGCGCGCGTGTAACGTAAGCCGATAAAAATAGCGGCGGGTCTGAACATTAGCGTTCCGCTCCCTTAAATAAGTTGAAAAAATTGGTGGTGGTGGTTTCGGCTAACGTGTCAAACGACACCCCACGCAAGGCCGCTAAAAATTCAGCGGTGTGTTTCACAAAGCCAGGCTCATTGGTTTTGCCGCGATACGGGACCGGCGCTAAATAAGGTGCGTCGGTTTCAATCAGTAAGCGATCTGGCGGAACTTGCTTAGCCGTGTCTTGAATCACGGCTGCATTTTTGAAGGTGACTATACCTGAAATAGAAACATAAAAACCAAGGTCGAGTGCTTGCTTGGCCACCGCCCAGGTTTCCGTGCAACAATGCATGACCCCGCCCACTTCGCCTGCGCCCTCTTCTTTTAAAATGGCAATGGTGTCGGCTTGGGCTTCGCGGGTGTGAATAATTAAGGGTTTTTTTAGCGCTTTTGCCGCACGAATGTGAGCACGGAATTGATCGCGTTGCCAGCTTAAATCGCCGGTTGAGCGATAATAATCGAGGCCGGTTTCGCCTATGCCCACCACTTTAGGGTGTGAAGCATATTTTATAATGCCGGCTTCATCCAGTGTTTCATCGGAATCATTGGGGTGCAACCCAAAAGATGCGCTCACGTGCGGGAATTTTTCAGCAATGGCTAACACGCGTGGAAAATCTTTTAAATTAACACCGATGTTGATGCAGTGAATCACGCCCGCTGCTTTCGCGCGTGATAAAATATCAGCAACGACGGTGTCGTCGTCACTTAGCATGTCTAAGTGGCAATGCGAGTCAACTAAAGCAGGCACACTCATGCCGTGCACTCCATCCAACGATAAAATAAGGTTTCTAGCATTAAATTTTTATTTAAGGTAAACCCTAAATAAATTTGTTTTTGCCAGCGCGTGCATTGTGCCATAAAAGTGGTTAATAATGGCAAGTTTGTTTTGCTCATGAGTTGCGTGACATCGTTTGCTCTGTCAAGGTTAGTGAGCGCCGCCTCACCCAAGCTCACCTTCGCTCGCATCAGGTCTGTTAAAAACGATAAACTTAAATTTAACAACAAAGACAACTCTTCTTTTTGAAACGTTTGCGCATAAGCAATGGCATCCCCTTCGCGCTTAGCCAAAGACACCCACGCATTATAAAACGCTTCGCGAACGGGCAAATGCTCATCACTCGCTAAACGCAGCGCTTGATAAGGCGCACCGCCTGCTAAATTTAATAGCACAGCTAAAGGAATACTTGAACTGATGTTTTGATAACTTAGCCAGGCTAAGCTTTGCTCGGTTGCAGGTGCGGTGAAATGCAGCTGTTGACAACGACTGCGTATGGTGGCTGGGAGTGTGCCCATTTGATGACACACTAAAATAATAACCGCATCACTCGCCGGCTCTTCTAAGGTTTTTAATAAGGCATTGGCTGCATTTAAATTTAATTGATCGGCAGGCTCAAAAATAACAATGCGTGTTTTGCCCTTGAAAGAAGATTCCGCAACAAAAGCATTCGCATCACGCACTTGATCGACTTTAATCGCTTGCCCGGCTTTTTCAGGAACAACGATCAAACTGTTTGGGTGCACTTCACCCGCGAATAATCGGCAATCGTGGCACTGCCCACAAGGCTCGCCGGCATCACTCACGGCCTGACACAATAAAGCATTATTTAATTGCTTAGCAAAGGCTAATTTGCCTAAGCCATTGATACCAGAAAGCATTAACGCATGCGGCAAACGGCCTTCTTTGCATTGTTGCCACACACGCTGCCATGCAGATTGTAACCAAGGTGCGATCATTGTAATTGATGCTCCATTAAGGCGCGTATGCAAGTGGCAATCGCTGCTTGAACGGCTTCCGGTGATTGACTGGCATCAATGATTTTAATGCGCTGAGGTGCCTCTTTGGCGCGCGTTAAATAAGCTTGCCTGACCCGCTCAAAAAAATCTATTTTTTCTTGTTCAATGCGATCTTTGCCTGTGCCTCGCCCTTCAGCGCGCGCCAAACCCACCTCAACAGGCAGGTCAAATAATAAAGTTAAATCGGGTTGGTAGTCGCCAACCACCCAGTGGTCTAAAAATGAAATGGCACGCTCACCCAACAGGCGCCCACCACCTTGATAAGCGTAACTCGCATCCACGTAACGATCACTCACCACCCATTGCCCGGCTTGCAATGCAGGCATAATCACTTGTTTAATGTGTTGCGCACGCGCTGCAAACATCAGCAATAATTCAGCCTCAGCCGTCAGTGATTCTTCTTTGGGTGTGTGCAATAAAACATTGCGTATGGCTTCACCGATGGGCGTGCCGCCGGGTTCGCGTGTCATGGTCACTGGCCGATGATGCGCTTCTAAATACGCTTGTATAAAAGCAAGCGCTGTGCTTTTGCCCGCACCTTCCGTGCCTTCAATCGTGATTAATTTTCCGCGCATACTTTTCCTGTTTACATTAAACGATGCTGAGGGTGAATGAGTATGTTCAAATTCCCGGTTAAAAGACTCTCGATTTGATTTTGAATTTTATGATTTTCCAGTAAGCCTGATTTTCGCAAAATGGCATTTTGCACGGCGGCATTGTGTTCAATTAAGGTTTTTGAAAATTGATGGCTGCCATCACCGCGCGCAACAAAATATAAATAGTCGTGATGCAAAGGGTGCAAAGCGGCATTGATGGTGCTAGCACTCGGCATGGCAATGGGGGTTGGCGGCAAACCGGCGTGCACGTAAGTGTTGTAAGGCGTGTCTTCTCGCAAATCGGCTTTGGTGATTTTACCTTGGTAACGATCCCCCATGCCAAAAATAACCGTGGGGTCAAATTGCAAACGCATGTGTTGATTTAAACGATTGATTAACACGCCCGCAATCACTGGGCGCTCAGAGGCTAAATAGGCTTCTCTTTCGACCAACGAAGCGGCAATCAAGGCTTCATAAGGGGATTGATAAGGCACGGTCACATCGCGCATTTGCCAGGCTTGATTCAGGGTAAACTGCATTAAAGCATAAGCACGCTTTAAAACACTCACATCCACATCGTTGCGTTGATAAAAATAGGTTTCAGGTAAAAACTGGCCCTCAGGCGACATGGGCTTGCCTGACATTAAAGCCATTAAATTATCATCATCCATCAAGGTGGACGTGTGCCGCATGTAAGGGTTGGCTTCCAAAGCACGGCGCACTTGCGCGAAGGTCCAGCCCGGAACAATGGTGAATGCACGGTAATAATGCCCTGTGCCACGACTGAGTTGCCGCCACAAAGCATGCACACTGGTGCCTTGCCGTATGAGGTATTCACCTGTTTTTAAATCAGTTTTCGTGTGTAAATTCGCGAATTGCAAAAAGAAATAAGGGTGGGGCAAGACATTTGCATTACCTAAGGCCAGAGCCACAGAATCTTTACTCGCGCCAGGCTCGACATAATAAACAAACCCAGCACGGGGAACGGTGACAGCGCGAAATAGATTATAGGTTAAGGTTAAAAAAACCAGAAACACCAAAGCGATTAATGTTGTCGCAATACGATGCCGCGCTACCCATGCCTTCATGACGCCACCTCATTTAAATCTTCCTAAAGATAAGCGTACCATTGGTGCCACCAAAACCAAACGAGTTTGATAAAACGGTGGTGAGTGGCATGGCTTGTGCTTGATGCGGCACAAAGTTTAAGTCGCAGCCTTCACTGGGGTTGTCCAGGTTGATGGTGGGCGGCGCCACTTGATCGCGCAACGCTAATAAACAGAAAATGGCTTCCACCGCGCCTGCTGCGCCTAATAAGTGGCCGGTCATGGATTTGGTGGAACTCACGGCCAAGCGATGCGCATGATCGCCAAAGCTGCGCTTAATGCCTAAGACTTCAAGCTCGTCACCCGCGGGTGTCGAGGTGCCATGCGCGTTGATGTATTGGATGTCGGTGGGGTTGATGCCCGCATCAGCCATGGCTGCATTCATGGAAGCCGCCCCGCCTTGCCCTTCCGGGTGTGGCGTGGTCATGTGGAAAGCATCGGCACTCATGCCAAAACCAATGAGCTCGCCGTAAATGGTGGCGCCTCTCGCTTTAGCGGTTTCATAGTCTTCAAGCACAACGATGCCTGCGCCATCGCCCATGACAAAACCGTCGCGGTCTTTGTCCCAGGGGCGGCTCGCTTTGGTGGGGTCGTCGTTACGGGTGGAGAGTGCGCGCATGGCCGCAAACCCGCCCACGCCTAGTTTGGTGGTGGCCATTTCAGCTGCACCCGCAATCATGACATCAGCGTCGCCGTAAGCAATGGTGCGTGCTGCTGCGCCAATATTGTGTGTGCCGGTGGTGCAAGCAGACACCAGCGCGATATTCGGGCCTTTCATGCCAAATTGCACGGAAAGGTTGCCGCCTATCATGTTAATTAAGGCACCGGGAATAAAAAAAGGAGAGATACGTCTCGGCCCGGATTTCAATAAAGTTTCGTGATATTCTTCGATGGTGGGCAAACCACCAATGCCTGAGCCAATGGCAAAACCAATGCGGCTTGCATTCGCTTCTGTGACCTCTAAACCCGCGTGTTTAATGGCTTGAATCGCAGCCACCATGCCAAGTTGAATGAAAAAATCACAGCGGCGTGCTTCTTTGTCAGACATATAAGGCGATAAATCGAGGTTTTTAACGTGACTGCAAATGCGTGCATTGAGATCTGATGCATCGAAGTGGTCTATCGGTGCAACACCGCTTTTGCCCGCTAAGATAGATTCCCAGGTGGATTCCACGGTGTGCCCTAAAGACGTCACCATGCCTAAGCCTGTTACAACCACGCGTCGTTTTGCCATGAGATGATCCTCGCTCTATCGCCGAATAGATTTACGCTTTTGTTTCTTTTTCAAGACGTTCAACAATGTATTTCACTGCGTCTTTCACGGTGGTGATTTTTTCAGCGTCTTCATCAGGAATTTCAGTTTCAAATTCTTCTTCCAATGCCATGACCAATTCAACGGTATCGAGAGAATCGGCACCCAAGTCATCAACGAAGGAAGCGTCAGTGGTGATTTCCTCTTCTTTCACGCCCAATTGTTCACCCACGATTTTTTTAACGCGCACTTCAATTTCACTGCTCTTGGTTGTCATTTTACTGTCCTCTAAAAATTTAAGTTTGGTAGTTTATTCAAAAAACACGCTGTTTCAAGCCTTAGTTCATGAACATGCCGCCATTCACGTGCAAGGTTTGGCCGGTGATATAGCCGGCAGCTGGGCTTGCTAAAAACAGCACGGCAGCGGCGATGTCGTCAACGGTTCCTAGTTTTTGCATAGGAATGCGTTGATAAATCGCTTCTTTCTGTGCCTCAGTTAAGGCATGGGTCATGTCTGTTGAAATAAAACCCGGGGATACCACATTGACAGTAATATCTCGCGAGCCCACTTCCACAGCCAAGGCTTTGCTAAACCCAATCACGCCTGCTTTCGCAGCCGCATAATTGGCTTGCCCGGGGTTGCCGGTGGAACCGACGACCGAGCCTATGGAGACAATTCGCCCCCAACGTGATTTTAGCATATCACGCAAACACGCTTTGGTTAGCCGAAAAATGGAGTTCAGGTTGGTGTCGATGACCGATGACCATTCATCCTCTTTCATGCGTAAAAATAAGTTATCCTGCGTAATGGCCGCATTATTCACTAAAATTTGCACCGTGCCCATGGGTTTCACGTGATCGATCAAGGCTTCAACGGAAGCGGGGTCGGTGACATTTAACACACGGCCAATGCCGTTTAAACTTTCTTTTTCAAAGGCTTCGGTAATGCGATGCGCACCCGCTTCAGTGGTGGCCGTGCCTATCACTTTGGCACCCGCTCTCGCTAAGGCAAAGGCAATGGCTTGGCCTATGCCGCGGCTCGCACCGGTCACCAAAGCCAACTTGCCTTCAAAATCAACGACTTGCATTGTTACACTCCCACGCTTGCCGTTAAAACGGCATTTAAATTGGATAAATCGGCCGTGCAAAGCAAGGTTAAGGATTTATCGATACGCTTCATGAGGCCGGTTAAGACCTTACCCGGGCCACATTCTATCACGTGTGTGACGCCTTTGGCTTGAAATGCTTGTACGGTTTCCACCCATCGAACCGGGCTCACTAACTGACGAACCAAGCCATCGCGTATGCCGGTTTCGGTGGTGTAAGGGGTGACATCCACGTTGCTAAACACCGTGGCTTTGGGTGTGTTGATGGTGGTTTTTTCGAGCAATGTCGCTAATTGTTCTGCCGCCGGCTGCATTAAAGCACAATGCGAAGGCACGCTGACAGGAATAGGCACGGCCATTTTGGCACCCTTTTCTTTCGCCAACACCAACGCACGCTCCACGGCTGCCGCATCGCCTGCTATGACAATTTGACCGATGCTATTATAATTCGCGGGTGATAAGACTTCGGTGCCCGTTTTCGCGGCTTCGCACACAGAAAGCACACTCGCTTCATCTAAACCAATGATGGCCGCCATGGCGCCCGTGCCAGCTGGCACCGCTGCTTGCATAAAGCGACCACGCGCAGCCACTAGTTGAATAGCATCAGCGAAAGACAAAGCACCTGCGCACACCAAAGCGGTGTATTCCCCTAAACTGTGGCCGGCAAGTAAGGCTTTATTTAATTCAGGAAAACGTTGCATTAAAATGCGATGAATAGCAACGCCACCGGCTAATAAAGCGGGTTGCGTATTTTCAGTTTGATCGAGCGCACTCGCTGGGCCGTTTAAGGTCATGTGCCATAAATCAAAACCCAAGGCATCAGAAGCTTCAGCATACGTTTGTTGCACCACCGGATAGTGTTCAGCAATGTCAGCTAACATGCCAACCGTTTGAGAACCTTGCCCAGGAAAAACCACTGCCCATTGTGTCATTGTTAAAATCTCACTAAAGCCGAACCCCAAGCCAAACCACCACCAAACCCTTCCATCATTAATAATTGGCCGGGTTGAATGCGCCCATCGCGCACAGCGACATCAAGCGCCAACGGAATGGAAGCGCTAGAAGTGTTGCCTTGCGTGTCGAGCGTAATGGTGACTCTGTCCATGGGTAAATCGAGTTTTTTTGCCATCGCTTGAATAATGCGAATGTTGGCTTGATGTGGAATCAGCCAATCGATGTCAGATTTTTGTAAATTATTTTTTTCTAAGGTTTCATCGAAAAGATCACCAAGAATATTCACAGCTAATTTAAATAACGCATTGCCTGTCATTTGCACGGATTCAAGCGCCGGCGTTTTGCCTGAACTTAAAGGTAAATATAAAACGTCTTTGTGATTGCCGTCGGCGTGCAAATGCGTGGAAATGATGCCAGGTTCGTTACTGGCGGATAACACAACCGCCCCTGCGCCATCACCAAACAACACACACGTGGTGCGATCAGACCAATCCACGACGCGCGACATCAATTCACTGCCCACTAATAAAATATGTTTAGCGGCACCGGTTTTAATGTATTGATCTGCAATGCTCATGGCATACATGAAGCCTGCACACGCCGTTGCGTTTAAATCGAAGGCTGCACACCCTGAAATGCCGTAACGTTCTTGCAATAAACACGCGGTGCTCGGGAACATCATGTGAGGCGTCGTGGACGAGACAATGATCATGTCTAGATCGTTTGGCGTGATGCCTGCCATTGCCATGGCGGCACGGCCGGCGCTGTCTGCCATGGTGACTGCATTTTCGTGATCTTCGGCCAAGTGCCTTGCGTGAATGCCGGTGCGCTCGACTATCCATTCATTCGTGGTGTCGACCATTTTTTCAAGATCAGCATTGGTGACTATTTTAGCGGGGAGGTAACTGCCCGTGCCCCGAATTTTTGAATAAATCATGAGAAGCTCACTTTAATAAGGATTCAACCTGATGACGAATGCGCTCAGGCACTTTACGCTCTGCTACTTTCACAGCCGCATCAATGGCATTAGCGAAAGCAGAAATATTTGCACCGCCGTGGCTTTTAATCACACTGCCTTGCAAGCCTATCAGCACCGCACCATTGTAACGACCCGGGTCAACACGTGACATTGCCGCTTTTAAAATGGGTTTGGTTAATAACCCAATCATTTTGGTAAAGAATGATTTCATGAAAGCCGCTTTCATTAAGTCGCGGATAAAATGCACCACGCCTTCGGTGGTTTTTAAAGCCACATTGCCAACAAAGCCGTCGCAAACCACCACATCGGCCAAGCCACTGTAAACTGCATCGCCTTCAATGTAGCCGCAATAATTAATGGCTTCAAATTTTGCTAATTGTTGCGCGGTTTCTTTCACCTGCTCATTGCCTTTGATGTCTTCAGCGCCAATGTTTAATAAGTAAACTTCAGGGTTGTCTATGTTATCAATGGCCGAGGCTAACACTGAGCCCATCACCGCAAATTGCACTAAATGTTCGGCCGTGCAATCAACGTTCGCGCCTAAATCAAGGACGCGCACATTGCGCTCAGGGTTGATGGTTGGAAACGTGGAAATAATGGCAGGGCGATCAATGCCCGGCAGGGTTTTTAAAACAAAACGAGCGGTTGCCATTAAGGCACCGGTGTTGCCGGCACTGACACAAGCAGCAGCCTGGCCATCTTTGACTAAATTAATGGCCACGCGCATGGAAGAATCTTTTTTGGTGCGCAAGGCAATGGCGGGCGATTCATCCATGGCCACGCATTGCGAGGCATGATGAAGGCTCAAACGCTTGGCGTCGTAAGGGTGGCTGGCTAAAGCAGCCTTCAGCTGGGATTCGTCACCCACTAAAATCAGGTGTAGATTGGGGTTGCCAGCCAACGCTTGAAGCGCTGCTGGAACCGTGACTGAGGGGCCAATATCGCCCCCCATGGCATCAATGGAAATAGTTACCGTGGTCAAACGATTACTCTTCGTCGCTGCTGTCTTCAACGGAGGCTGGCGCCTTCACGATTTGACGGCCGCGATAATAGCCATCTTCGCTGACGTGGTGACGACGGTGGGTTGCACCGGTGGTGGCGTCCGTGGACAAGGTGGTAGCGGTTAAGCCGTCATGTGAACGGCGCATGCCGCGTCTGGAACGGGTAACTCGACTTTTTTGTACTGCCATGACTCAAACTCCCCTCAAAAAAACTCAAACAAGAATAAAAAACAAAAACTTACGACGATTTTTGTTTCAAGGATGCTAGCACCTGAAACGGGTTATTCGACTCACCCTCTTTCCAGCCTGACCCGGCCAGTGGCAGTTTAACCTGACACTCATCGAGCTCATGCCGTGGAATAATAGGCAAATTCAAGATAAGCTCATCTTCAATGAGCTCACGCAATGCAAGCTGCCCTTCAATGGTTAAGGCTGGCTCGTATTGTGCAGGCAAGGCGTTAGCCTCGTCCAGTGTCTTGGCAATGCCAACAGCAAAGTCGGACATTATTTCACAACTATAGGGTTGCATACAACGTTGGCAATGCAAAACCAAGGCCGCACTGACCTTGCCCTTCACAAAAGTGACGCGCTGCTCGTCCACACCAAAGTGGAGCTCAGCCCTCGCCAGGGTGTCTGTTTGGCTTAAATGCGCGCAAAGGCGGGCCATGTCGGCCACCTTGACGGTGCCATTTAAGCGTAAATCCTGTTCGGCGTAGCGAAAAGGGTCAATGTGTTCCGGGATATTTTTTTCCATGGCCGCATTTTAGGCATCCCAACCCCTTGTGTCAAACGAATCAATGCCTTGATTGAATAATTATCGTTATTGACAGCCCCTTAAGGTTTCCTTAAGCTTTCGCGCCTAGAATACCCGGTACTAATTAATAACAACACCCTGAGGAGTATAAAATATGCCCAAGTCTGAAGATAGTCGTGATATAGAAAGCGGCACGGAAGCTCGCAGCGAGAGCGCAAGACCTGTGGCGTTAACCGCCTTTTACTACACGCTCCTTGGTGCGCTCTCCATACTCGTTTCAACACCAACTGCTGCCAATGCCGCCGCTGGCGCAGCCGATATAGAGCCTAATAAGCTCATTGATGCATTTGGCAACTTTTCAACAAGCGACAAAGCCTGGACCGTGATTGATGGTGGTAGCTCGCTCATTGTGAATGCGGTGGTTTTCTTTGATTTTGCATTACAACTCTCAAGTATTTTCAATGGCATTTCCAATAAATTAACAAAAAGCCTAGCCGAGAAAACTATCTTTTCAGCAGTCATGCTCTTTGCGCTTTGCTCCGCGACCGCCGCATTTGGTTTAGGCGAAGATAACTTTGCTTACTTAATAGATGACGTTTGGCTCTTGCCTGCCTTAGCTTTTGCACTATCCACGTTTGTCACACGATCAACTGCGCTTGACAGCATCATGACAAGAATGCGCAACACCCGAAACGAAGATTCAAAAAAACAAGCACAATTTGCCTTTGCCTTAAAGCGACTTTCCCCAGAAGCAAAACAAACCATCATTGAAACTTACAATAAAACCAGGGATAACTATCTCGAAAAGACTAAAAACCCAAACTATAGCGACCTTGCCTCTGAATTTCTTCAAGCATTTAATGTCACGCACAATAGCTCAACCAGTTTCCAAAAAATCTCGTCCGCTAAAAAGGGCCTCAGCTTATTTGGCACCGGCTTTGACTGCCTTGCAGCACCCACCGCTGCTATTCCAACTGGCATTGTGTTTGCTCAAAAAGGCTATGGCGGCTTCAATGATATCGCCAAGCTTTGTAATAGCCTCGCACTAAATGATCTGCCACAAGCAAAGCAATTTCCTTTTGGCATTGGATCCGGCGTTGCTTCTGCAGCCTTATATGCACGCGCTTACGATTATCGCCACACGCTGACTGATCTTTGGACCCACATCAGGGCGAGTGAAACAATCAAAAAACGACTGTTCCACGCCATCAACGCAGCATTTATCTTTTTGCTTAACATTCCAGCCAGCAAGAGCGGTCAAAACATGGCACAAACCATGATTGACAACCCCCACTCTTGGGTTTACCCCTGGTTCCCACATGACGGCTTAGCCAATCAAACAAACACATCCTCTGGTTCATCCGAGTCATCCGAAAGCCAGTATCAGCCTTGGCAAGCTTTGGCTTTTATCATGCTTTGCCAGCTTGGTGTGTTTATCGTTAACTCTAAGAGCTGTATTGAAGTGTTGATCACTCGGCCACAACACTCACCCACAAAACATACCGACTTCGAAACCTTTGTTCGAAAAATAGCTAACCCTGTCGGCCGAATCATTAAAGACGGCGACGATGGCGATGCATTGCGTGAGCAAATGGATACCTTCATTGAATGTTTTGAGAAGCGCCAAAATAAAACGGCTGTTAACTCAAATCACAGCCCGTTATTGCGTGAAGTTTCAGGTATCAGCAGTAACCTATTTGGACGGCCTTCTGGAACCGCAAGAAGCAGCGGCCTTCACAATAACCCTGAAGCGGGTCCGCTTGATCAAACACACCCCAACAGAAGTATGCCAAACGTTGGTGCGGATACCACTGAGATCTCCACTCTTTTAAGGCGCCCCTCTTCTAACAACTAAAATCGAGAAAGCTTTTCCCGGTCTGGCAACATTTAAACACCCCTCTTATCAACGATGATAAGAGGGCGAATGTCTCACAAACCGGGGATTGATTTAATCACTTGATCTTATTTCAAAGAACCTTTATCTTGTTATGGAGACGCAGCAAAACAACTACATATTGTGGTTTTGGTGGCCCAACACCCCAATTTGCGTGAACCAAATTCTAAGTTATTGATTATTCTTACCGCGGAGAACACTACCATGGATATCCAACCCAAATCGAACACCGCCCTGACCTACACCGCCCACTTCGACATCGCCCAAACCGCCCCTGGCCTCATCAAAGTCATTCGCCGCAATGGCACGGTCACCCCATTTGACGCCAACAAAATTGCCGTCGCCATGACCAAAACCTTTTTAGCGCTTGAAGGCGACACTGCGAGCACCTCTAGCCGCATTCATGAAAAAGTCACCTTCATTACCAAAAAAATTGCTGACACCTTCTTCCGTCGCTTGCATTCCGGCGGCACCATCCACATTGAAGAAGTCCAAGATTTGGTTGAACTCGAGCTCATGCGTGCCGGCGAATACAAAGTCGCCAAGGCTTACGTGATTTACCGCGAAGAACGCCGCCGTGCGCGCGAAGAAGCCGCCAAACTGGCAGCCGAACCCGCCGCCACCACTTTCACCTTGAATGTCACCCTCGCGAATGGCAACGTTGTTCCCTTAGACATGAAAGCCCTCACCGCCCAAGTGGATTATGCTTGCGCTGGTTTAGACCATGTCAACGCAGAGGCCATCCTTGAAGACACCAAACGCAATTTGTTTGATAAGGTGCCCATGACCGAAGTGCATAAAGCCTTGGTCATGTCCGCTCGGGTGCTCATTGAAAAAGAACCCAATTACACCTACGTGGCCTCTCGTTTATTATTAGACGACCTTCGCCGCGAAGCCTTAAGCTTTTTAGGCTTATCCACACCTGAAACCTTGGCTCCTGCCGCCATTGATTACAACGCTTACCTTCGTGCTTATTTAACACGCGGTGCGAGCCTTGAATTACTCGACCCACGCCTTGAAACTGAATTTGACCTCGACCTCATTTGCGCCGCCATCAAACCTGAGCGCGACCAGCAATTCACTTATTTAGGCTTGCAAACCCTCTACGATCGTTATTTCATTCATTCCAACGACCAACGCTTTGAATTGCCTCAAGCTTTCTTCATGCGCGTGGCCATGGGTTTATCCATGCAAGAAAAAGAGAAAGAAAAACGCGCGATTGAGTTTTACAACTTACTCTCGTCGTTTGATTTCATGAGCTCAACGCCAACCTTATTCAACTCAGGCACTTTACGACCGCAATTATCCAGCTGCTACTTAACGACGGTGCCAGATAACCTCGACGGCATTTACGGCGCCATCAAAGACAACGCCTTGCTCTCCAAATACGCCGGCGGCCTTGGCAACGACTGGACCCCTGTTCGTGCCATGGGCGCTTTAATTAAAGGCACCAACGGCAAATCACAAGGCGTGGTTCCTTTCATGCACGTGGCCAATGCCACCGCCATTGCGGTTAACCAAGGTGGTAAACGCAAAGGTGCCGTGTGTGGTTACCTTGAAACCTGGCACAAAGACATTGAAGAATTTTTAGACTTACGTAAAAACACGGGTGATGAACGCCGCCGCACCCACGACATGAACACGGCCAACTGGATTCCCGATTTATTCATGCAACGCGTCATTGAAAACAAAGATTGGACCTTGTTCTCACCCAATGACACACCCGACTTGCACGACACCTACGGTAAAGCTTTTGAAGAACGCTACACTGCTTATGAAGCGAAAGCCAAAGCCGGTGAAATCAAAAACACCAAAACCATTCCTGCGGTTAACTTGTGGCGAAAAATGCTCACCATGTTGTTTGAAACCGGCCACCCTTGGGTCACCTTTAAAGACCCTTGCAACTTACGCTCACCACAACAACACATAGGTGTGGTGCACAGCTCTAACTTATGCACTGAAATCACCTTAAACACTTCGCAAGATGAAATTGCCGTGTGTAACTTAGGCAGCATCAATTTGGTTGCGCACATGAATGAAAAAGGCCTCGATGGCATTAAGCTGCGCAAAACCATACAAACCGCGATGCGCATGTTAGATAACGTCATCGACATCAACTACTACTCTGTGCCTCAAGCGAAAAATTCTAACTTGAAGCACCGCCCGGTTGGCATGGGCATCATGGGTTTCCAAGATGCACTTTACATGCTGCGTTTGCCTTACAGCTCTAACGAAGCGGTGAATTTTGCCGATCGCTCCATGGAACTCATTAGCTACTACGCCATTGAAGCTTCCACCGATTTGGCTGAAGAACGCGGCACGTATGAAACCTATCAAGGTTCGCTCTGGAGCCAAGGCATTTTACCCATCGATTCCATTGAATTAATGCGCAAGAATCGCGGCTCACAATATTTAAACATGAACGACACCCAAACCTTAGATTGGGCCACCTTACGCAACCGCGTAAAAACCGTCGGCATGCGTAACTCCAACACCATGGCCATTGCGCCCACCGCCACCATCTCTAACATTTGCGGCGTGTCGCAATCCATAGAACCGACTTACCAAAACTTGTTTGTAAAATCCAATTTATCTGGCGAATTCACGGTCATTAACCCTTACCTCGTGAATGACTTGAAAGCTGCTGGTTTATGGGATGAAGTGATGGTGAACGACTTGAAATATTTCAACGGCAGCGTGAGCAAAATCAATCGCATTCCTGAGAGCCTCAAGCAAATTTATGCAACGGCGTTTGAAGTTGACCCAACGTGGTTGGTGGAAGCCGGTGCGCGTCGTCAAAAATGGATAGACCAAGCCCAATCACTTAACCTTTACATGGCTCAACCTTCCGGTAAAAAGCTTGATCAGCTTTATCGCCACGCGTGGACCAGCGGCCTCAAAACCACTTATTACTTGCGTAGCATGGGCGCCACTAACACTGAAAAAGCAACCGTGGATGATCGTGCCTTGAATGCCGTGCAAGCAACCCCCACACCCAGCGAGCCTAAAGCTTGCTTAATCACCGACCCAACCTGCGAAGCTTGCCAATAACTTAGGAGATTAAAAATGGCTGTGACTGGATTAGAAGCGTTAGAAATGGGTGCTGCGCGCATCCGTGTTGACGACAAAAAAATGATTAACTGCCGCGCCGACTTAAACCAGTTGGTGCCCTTTAAATACCAATGGGCGTGGCAAAAATATTTAGACGCTTGCGCAAACCACTGGATGCCTAACGAAATCAACATGGCGGCTGACGTCGCCTTGTGGAAAGACCCTAACGGTTTAACCGATGATGAGCGCTTAATCATCATGCGTAACCTTGGGTTTTTCTCAACGGCTGATTCTTTGGTTGCTAATAACTTAGTGTTGGCGGTGTATCGACTCATCACTAACCCTGAATGCCGTCAATATTTATTACGCCAAGCGTTTGAAGAAGCTTTGCATACCCATGCTTATCAATACGTCATTGAAAGCTTAGGCATGGATGAAGCGGAAGTGTTTAACATGTATCGCGAAGTGCCGGGTGTCGCGCGTAAAGCCGCTTGGTCTTTAAAATACACGCAAAGCTTGGGCGACCCCACTTTCCAAACGGGCACGATTGAAAACGATCAACGCTTGCTACGTGACTTAATTGCTTTCTATGTTATTTTTGAAGGCATTTTCTTCTACGTTGGTTTTACGCAAGTGCTTTCCATGGGTCGTCGCAATAAAATGACGGGCACGGCTGAACAATTCCAATATATTTTGCGTGATGAATCCATGCATTTAAATTTTGGTATTGATGTCATCAATCAAATTAAAATTGAAAACCCACATTTGTGGACGGAAGAGTTTAAGCAAGAAGCGATTGATATGATACGCGAAGGTGTTGAGCTGGAATATGACTATGCGGTTGACACCATGCCACGCGGCATTTTAGGCTTGAATGCTGAAATGTTTAAAGAATATTTACAATTCATTGCTAACCGTCGTTGTGCGCAAATTGGTTTAGCGCAACAATACCCAGGCGCCACCAACCCCTTCCCTTGGATGAGCGAAATCATGGATTTGAAGAAAGAGAAAAATTTCTTTGAAACCCGCGTGATTGAGTATCAGACGGGTGGTGCGTTGAGTTGGGATGATGAGCGGTAATTGAAATTTGATAAGGCGTAACAACTGTCTTGTAACACTTACTTCACAAGACAGTTGTTACATAACCTCATTAAAATGGCGAATATTTACCAATGACACCCCTAAGGAATGTCAGGTGTGAAAATTTTTCCGGATTATAACCTGTCGCCAAATAAATATTCAAAAAGCCAAGCTCAAAAATTCCAGCCGCCACATCCTCACCCCTTACTCCATTAGCAAGGCTAACATCGATATAAATAGGCGTTTTCTTAAAAAATGTAGATGCTATTTTTGTAAATGCTTCAGCCGTCGAAAATGACACCAATATTTTTTGTTTTGCCTTGGCATCCATGTCCCACGCCGCACGGATAAGCGGATCATCATCAATCAAAATAGCATCTACCATACGCTCAGTTCTAATATGAATTGGCACAAGCGCTGCCATATCTTTTGGTATCAACTGAACACCCAAGCTCTCACAACGCGCCCTTAGGTCTCTTTCCTCATAATGGCTAGTAATCAGAATAGATTGGGATTTAATCCCTAAATACTGGATGAGATCCAAGCCCACTTGATCTGATCCTAAAAATTCATAATCAATTAAAAAGAGTGAATTATTAAGTGCACCTTTATTACTATTTACCCATAAAGAAAGCTGGTCAGGCATTGAAAAACTTAAAAACTCCACCCCTTGATCACTAGCACGCATTTTTTCAAACCGGCTAAACCAAATTTGATGTATATTAATATCATCATCAAGTATAATAATTTTCGAGTTTACAGGAACATGCAAGCACTCAACAAACCATGATGCACTCTTAGCTAAAGGTAGCATAATCTTGACTGTTGTGCCTAACCCTGGCGTAGATTCAAATTTTAAATAGCCACCCCATAGCTCAACTGTTTTTATTGCATGATGAAGCCCCAATCCTGATCCAGATGGCTTGCCAAAAGTACCTCCGCGCACCCCTAAAACCTTAAGAAGCTCAGGAGGCATTCCTTTTCCATCATCTACTATTGAGATAACAGCATATTTTTCAGATTGCACCAACGAAATTAAGACTCGACCTTTCTGATTCTCCATCTTCAGCTCTTATAAAAAATCACACTTTAAATTGTCTTATTATTTTCTCTGATTCACGAATGCCAGATAGATAAGCACCATGAGTTGTCGCTGGATACCTTGAAGAGGTTGCCTCACCAGCAAAAAACAGCCTCCCTAACACAGACTCCGCCATCGCATCATAATCACCTGCATCCGCACCAGGCGGAATGAACGAATACGACCCACAGCTAAAAGGATCGCTCGACCATCTCGTGGTCAAGTAAGCCTCAGGATCAGGAACGTCGGGTCCATATATTTTTTTAAAATCTATCATTATTTTTTTTATTAACTCAACATCAGTCAATCTTTCTATTTTCTCTGCTCTTTTTCCACCACTATAACCTATTAAAATTGGTTTCTGAATAAAATGATGAAAGTTAAGAAATACCGGAATTGAGAGCGCATCAGTATGGGTAAAAAATAGTGCGTGATTTTCTTTCGGCCAAAATGAGTGAGGAAATTCAATTGCTGTTATATTTAATAATCCCATGCCTAATTTCTCTATCGCATTTTTTTTAACTTCAGGCAGCGGCGGATTAAACTGAATATTATTCTTTTTTAAAACACCTAGCGGAATAGTTAATACAACCGCATCAGCATTAAAAACCATATCATCTGTTATTACTTCAACTCCATCAGCAGAAAGAAAAACTTCTCTAACAATGGTATTAAGTTTGATTTCACAGTGCTTAGCAAGATTGTCAATAATTGGCTGATAGCTACCCGTTAAAAAACAATTTTCTCCTGGCCATATTTCTTCTTGATCCCAATAACGCGCAGAAAGAGAATCGCTACTAGCACCCAAATAACTCTCAAAAGAGAGCAGCTTCGCTTGAAAAAAATCTTGCTCAGGCTTAGAAAACATTTTTTCTTTTATAATATTTTCGATAGCTGATGATAAAGGTATATCATGCTGTGATTTAAATGCTAATTCTTTTGCATCGTTTAATAAAGCTTGAAAAGTTTGCTCTAAATAAAAAACGTCGCTTTGTGAAATGGGATTTCCAGCAGAATTAAACCGGATAAATTTATCGCGATTAACAACAGACATTTCAGTACAAGCATGATTGGCTAGTTGAGTAATGGGGTTTCCTTCTATTCCATGAATCCAGCTTGCACCAAGACCAAAGGAAAAACCAAATGTATTGCTTGTCAAAATACGGCCGCCGTAGCGACCCTGCGCCTCTAAGATTAAGGCATCAAATCCATGATCAATTAATTGTCTACATGCTGCAAGACCTGCAATGCCAGCTCCGACAACGATAACCTTCCTTTTTTTACTCATGATATTCAGTTGTGATTAAATAAAGACAAAGTATAAATAAGTTCTTACGGAGTTACCAGCGCTTCTATCACCCGCTCACTAGACTTGGTGACTAAAAACAAGTCGGGTGGCGCGTTGAGTTGGGATGATGAGCGGTAACCCCTTCGTTCCAGGACAGTTCCCGGCCGCTGTGAAACGCGTCCGGGCTACGGCGAACACCAAACGCATCGTTAGCTAAAGTTAGCGCACTTGATGTAGCCCGGACACGCTTTTTGTGGCCGGGAACCAGTGGTGGGCGAAGCTTGAAAAAAAACTGTCGCTTCGTTGAAGTATTTGATGATTGTTAAATGGTATTTTTCGGCTTCGCTCCAGGACTGTTCCCGGCCGCTTATTTTGAAACCTCACCCCCCCTCTCCAAGCTAAAGAACAGCTTGGAGAGGGGGGGGGTGGATGGATGTCCGGGCATCGAAGCCAAAACACATCGTTGGCTACAATTAACCCGCCCGATAAACCTTCACCATCCCCATCGTGCTAATGGAAATCCAAGCGATTTCAATCACGACTGAGGCGGTATTCCAGTGAAAAAACAGTGAAAAAAGGATGAGCCAAGCACCGGTGAAGTTAAGTATTTGATAAGCAAGCTTTTTTGAATCGATGCGGTTTGCGTTGAGCAAATAATAAGCAACCAAGATACAACCAACCCCCATTAAACCAACGGTATCTGAGGCGCGGCTGAGCATTTCGACTAACATATTAAACCCTTTTATGTGTTTTTAGGGGGGAGAGTATACATGAAAATAGGGCGCTAATCTTTCTTCTTGTCATCATCCTTCCAATTATTCGGCATGCCGTTTGGACGAAGCGTGGTTTGCAGCGGCGATGGTCGGAAATTCGCCCCACTGCTTTTGCCCGCCCCGCTGCTGCTCTCGCCTGATGCTGGGGCTTCTGGCTTAAATGTGGCTGAATCGATCTCTGCCATCAAATCATCAAAATCATACAAGCGAAACACCACCTGAATTTTCATGGAAGCATTATAAGCCAGTTGCTCTTGCATATAAGCCCGCGCATCCCCTTCTTTGACAAAGGTTTTTGCTAATTGCTCAAGCCCGCGCTGATATTGTTGCGTTACTTTATATTGCATAATCCATGCACCCATTCAAAAACATCAAACTGAATAAAAGTTAGACGAAAGAATAACAATATTAAGCTGTTTTTTCAACGAGCGCGGCTGCAGCGGTGATCACATTTAAGCCAGCACCAGGGCGGTGGGCTTGTTCGCTTAGGTGGCGACGCCAGGCATTGGCCCCGGGCAGGCCGTGAAAAAGACCAAATAAATGACGGGTGATGCTGGGCAGGCGGGTGCCGGCGGTGAGCTGCTGCTCGACGTAAGGGAGGTAGGCCTCAATGACCTTGTGCGGGCTTAAAATGGGCTCGCCAGGGAAAAGCGCTTGCTCGATGGCGGCGAGGCTGTAAGGCGTGTTGTAAGCCACTCGGCCGAGCATCACGCCATCAACGTGTTGCAATTGCGTGCTTACGTCTTCAAGGGTTTTTAAACCGCCATTAATAATGATATCCAGATGTGGGAAATCATTTTTCAATTGGTGAACAATATCGTAACGCAGTGGTGGAATTTCGCGATTTTGTTTGGGGCTTAAGCCTTTTAACCAAGCTTTTCTCGCGTGAATAATGAAAGTGTCGGTGCCGGTGCGGCTGACGGTTTCGATGAAGTGTTGTAAGTGGGTGTAGTTGTCGTGATCATCGACACCGATGCGGCATTTAACGGTGACGGGGCAGGAAACACTCGCGCGCATGGCGGCGATGCAGTCCGCAACGAGTGCGGGCTCTAACATTAAACACGCGCCAAAACGCCCTGCACTCACGCGCGGGCTGGGGCAGCCGACGTTTAAATTAATTTCTGCATAGCCGTAGTCTTGGCCCCATTTAGCGGCGGAGGCAAGCTTGGCTGGGTCTGAGCCGCCGAGCTGGAGGGCGACGGGGTGCTCTTTGGGGTCGAAGCCTAAGAGTTTGTCTTTATCGCCGTGGTGAATGGCGAGCGCGTTGATCATTTCCGTGTAGAGTAAAAAATGCGGTGCGATGAGGCGCATAAAATAACGGTTGTGCTTGTCCGTACAGTCCATCATGGGAGCGACGGAGAGTGAGGGGAGACCGTTTTTTAAAGTGTGTTTTTGTTTTGTTGTCATTTTTTTATTTCATTTAATATTTAAAAAGCTCGTGCAAAAAAACCTCCGCGCTCACTCGCTCTAATTTTTTTCTCGCTGACTTCGCGGCGCAAAAGGCGCGCTACCCTCGCGATTTCCTTTTTTTTCCGTCGCTCGTACTCGCTCCCGACGAGTGTCTCGCTCTGCGCGCTCCCGGCGCGCAGCCGGAAAAAAAAGAAAATCCCTCGGCGCTCGTCTTATGCTCGAAAAAAATTAGAGCTCCCTCACGCTACGGTTTTTCACCACTCGCGTGCAATGTTCTTTTAAAAGCACCCCTCCCCGACCCTCCCCAAGCCTAAAAAACAGGCTTAGGGAGGGAGCCAGAGGCAGGTGCAATATTCTTTTCTTCAAATAACGCACACTCTCTCGCGGCTAGGGATTTTTTTGTGGGGCGAGGCAAAAATTTTTTTTAAGCGGGAGTTTACTAAATGTAAATGACCGATTAAAAAAAATTTTTAACGAAGCTCCGCGAAAAAAGCGCGGCCGCCCACCCCATCACTCCAAGCTAGCTAATGGCAATGTTGACGACCACTGGCGACAGCCGGGACACTGCCAGTGTAATGTTTTGCCGGAAAAGCCGCAAGAGGTGCACTGATAGTCGTCCCGCTTGGCTAAGATTTTTTTCATAAGATTTTGTAAAATATGAAGATCATCTTTCGCTCGCCCTTCCGCACTCGAAATATAAAGATTCACAAACAGATATAAACCCTGCAACGAAGGATACCGACGCACGTAATCCGCCACAAACCCCGCCGCTAATTTATCACCCATGCGCTTACGAATTCTGTCCGCTAAAATCAAAACCACCGGCACACGCGGGTGCGCCTCTGCTAAATCCTTAAGATAAAGCATCATTTCATCTTCTTCACCCAAAGCCTCATAACACACCGCCATTTTATCAATGGCTTCATAAAGGTAATCCACATTTTGCGTCTTCACCTTTTTAAGCGAAACCAAGGCCTTCGCATAGTCACCTGTCGCCATCAACACCGTTGCGCGCAACAAACTCGCACGCACACAATGTTTATCTGCCACATCCGCTTGATTTAAATAAGCCAAGGCTTTTTCATGGTCTTGCTTATGCAAAGCCAACTCAGCCAACTCGCAATAATATTGGGCGATCACCGGCTGCATGTTTTGACGCGTCACACCTTCATATTTAATGGCCGTTTCTGCGGCCTTTTCCCAATCTTTCGCTTGTTGATAAATGTCGAGCAAAGTCTTATAAGCGGCCGGCGCGTGCGATTTGTCATTCGCTAATTCTTGAAAAATACGCTCAGCGCGATCC
Source organism: Gammaproteobacteria bacterium (assembly GCA_035764205.1). Taxonomy (GTDB): domain Bacteria; phylum Pseudomonadota; class Gammaproteobacteria; order DSM-16500; family DSM-16500; genus Aquicella. The sequence continues at coordinate 4,840 of DASTZQ010000063.1, read as the reverse complement.
AACATGCCTGCACTTAAATAGTCTTGACCCAATTCATAAAGGGATTGTTCGCGATACGTTTTTTCAAGCTGAGGACGCGCGATTAAATTTTGATGGATGCGTATGGCACGGTCAACTTCACCACGCCTTCTAAACAATTTACCAACGGCTAAATGGGTTTCAACCGTGTCGCTGTCAACTTCTAACATCTTAATAAAAATATCAACGGCTTTGTCTGTTTCTTCGTTTAATAGAAAATTGAGGCCGACCATGTAATCACGGTGCAAATCAATTTTCTGAGGCGCTTCTTCTGGGCGGTATCGATAACCCATTAAAAACGCCCCACCCACACTTAACACAAATAAACATAACCAAACCGTGGTCATTAAACATTATCCTGGAGCGGTATCGCTCGTAAATTCCCAATTTCCTTTTCCGCCATCGCCAAGCGTTGACGCGTGCGGTAATGCTGCATTTTAGAGCGAACCAACATCCATAAGCCAGCCACCATGCCAACCATGCACCCACCCGCAAACACTAACACCAACAACAAAGACAAAGGCAGGGTGCTTAAACCAAAATAATAATTAATGGTAACCGACTCAGAATTTAAAGTCGCGAACGTCATTCCAAATAAAATAATAACCAGTAAAAAAAAGTAACTGATGATTCTCACGGCACTCTCCTTTACTCGATAACCGTTAAGCCACCCATGTAAGCCTGCAAGACTTTAGGAATGTGTATGCGGCCCAAAGCATCTTGGTAATTTTCAATCACCGCAATTAAAGTGCGGCCTATCGCTAAACCCGAGCCGTTTAAAGTGTGCAGCAATTCAATTTTACCTGCTTCATCACGATAACGTGCTTTCATGCGGCGTGCTTGAAAAGCCTCAGTGTTACTGCAAGATGAAATTTCGCGGTAACGCTGCTGGCCCGGCAACCACACTTCCAGGTCATACGTTTTTGCAGCCGTGAAACCAATGTCGCCGGTGCATAAAGCCACCACACGATAAGGCAATTCTAATTGTTGCAACACCGCTTCAGCGTGCTGAGTTAAGGCTTCAAGTGCGGCATAAGAATCTTCGGGTTTCACAATGTGCACCAATTCCACTTTTTCAAATTGATGCTGACGCAACATGCCACGCATGTCTTTGCCGTAAGAACCCGCTTCACTGCGAAAACACGGGCTATAACACGCATAACGGATGGGTAAATCTTTTGCTTCAACAATGGTGTCTCTCACCGTGTTGGTGACAGGCACTTCAGAGGTGGGAACAAGGTACCTATCCCCTTCCACCGCAAACATATCTTCTTTGGCTTTGGGCAACTGGCCCGTGCCAAATAAACTCTCGGCATTTACTAAAGCCGGCACAATGATCTCTTGATAACCGTGATTTTCCGTGTGTAAATTTAACATGAATTGACCGAGTGCTCGGTGCAAACGTGCTAATTTGCCGCGCAAAATAACAAAACGCGCACCGGAAATTTTAGCCGCGGTGTCAAAGTCCATGCTCGATAAATCAGCACCCAATTCAACGTGATCTTTGGGTGTGAAATCAAATTCGCGCGGCGTTCCCACCGTGCGTATCACTTGGTTGTCTTCTTCGCTTTTACCCAAAGGCACCGATTCGTGCGGAATGTTAGGTAAACGCGCTAAAAAATCATCCATGTCGATTTGAATTTTCGCGAAGGCTTCTTCTTTCGCTTTTAATGTATCGCTTAATTCTTTAAGGCTGGCCATCACCGGTTCGATGGGTTGCCCCTTGGCTTTTGCCATGCCCACTTCTTTAGAGCGGACATTACGCTCGTTTTGCAAAGCCTGCATATCAACTTGCAAGGCTTTGCGTTGCTCTTCCAGTGCAGTGAAAGCGTTCACATCCAGCGTAAAACCGCGCTTTTTTAAAAGCGCGGCCACGTTTTCTATGTTGTTTCTAACGAGTTTAGGATCTAGCATAAGTGATTAAGACACCTTTTCAAGAACACGAGCAGCCATTTGACCCATTTCAGCGGGGGACCTAACGGTGTGAACACCGGCAGCTTCTAAGGCTTTAAACTTCTCAGCCGCTGTGCCTTTACCGCCAGCAATGATCGCACCCGCATGACCCATGCGCTTGCCTGCAGGCGCAGTCACACCCGCAATGTAAGCCACCACCGGTTTGGTCACGTGTTTCTTGATGAATTCAGCCGCTTCTTCTTCAGCGCTGCCACCAATTTCACCAACCATGATGATGATTTCCGTTTGTGGGTCTTTCTCAAACATGCCCAAGACATCAATGAAGTTGGTGCCAGGGATAGGGTCGCCACCAATACCAACGCACGTGCTTTGACCCAATTTAAGGTCAGAGGTTTGCTTCACGGCTTCATACGTTAAAGTACCAGAGCGTGAGACAATGCCGACTTTACCAGGTTGGTGAATATAACCAGGCATAATGCCGATTTTACATTCGCCTGGGGTAATGACGCCTGGGCAGTTAGGGCCTATCATGCGAACACCAGGGTTAGCATCGAGGCAGGCTTTCACTTCTAACATATCGAGGACAGGAATGCCTTCGGTGATGCAGATGATGAGCTTGATACCGCCATCGACCGCTTCCAAGATGGAGTCTTTGCAAAAAGGCGCAGGCACGTAAATCACGGAAGCATCGGCTTTCGTGGCATCGTAAGCGTCGCGCACCGTGTTAAACACAGGCAAACCTAAGTGGGTTTGACCGCCTTTATCAGGGGTCACACCGCCAACCATTTTGGTGCCGTATTCAATTGCACCTTCGGAATGGAAGGTCCCTTGCTTGCCGGTGAACCCTTGGCAAATCACTTTCGTGTTTTTATTAATTAAAATACTCATGTTAACCCTGACCCTTGGCCGCAGCGACCACTTTTTTAGCTGCATCAGTGAAGCTGGTTGATGCAATGATGTTAAGACCACTCTCACTCAATAATTTAGCGCCTAATTCAGCGTTATTACCTTCGAGACGCACAACCACTGGTAAATTGGTTTTCATTTCAGAAACCGCACCAATGATCCCTTCTGCAATTAAATCACCACGCACAATACCGCCGAAAATGTTGATCAAAATGGATTTCACATTTTTGTCGGATAAAATGATTTTAAAAGCTTCTGTCACGCGTTCTTTGGTTGCACCACCACCAACATCAAGGAAGTTAGCTGGGTTGCCGCCGTGAAGCTTGATCATGTCCATGGTGGCCATGGCTAAACCCGCACCATTCACCATGCAACCGATGTCGCCATCGAGCGCAATGTAGTTTAATTCCCATTCGCGCGCGCGGTTTTCACGTTCGTCTTCTTGAGAAACATCACGCAAAGCCGCAATGTTAGGCAAGCGATACATCGCGTTGTCGTCAACATTGATTTTGGCGTCTAAGCAAAGTAAATGACCTTGCTTGGTGATGACCAATGGGTTGATTTCAAGCAAGCTGAAATCGCATTCTTCAAACACTTTGCCTAAGGCGACTAACAAGTTCGTGAATTCTTTCACGAGCGTGCCTTTTAAGCCTAAAGCGAATGCTAAATCACGGCCTTGATAAGGCATGACACCCACGAGTGGGTCAACGGTGATGGTGAGAATTTTTTCAGGCATTTCTTCAGCGATTTTTTCAATGTCGACACCGCCTTCGGTGGACGCCATGAAAACAATGCGTTGTTTGGAGCGATCAACCACCGCGCCTAAATACAATTCTTTTTCAATGTCGCAAGGTTCTTCGATTAACACTTGGTTAACCGGTTGACCTTCAGCCGTGGTTTGGTAGGTGACCAATTGTGTGCCTAACAAAGCGCGTGCCACTTCCATGGCTTCTTCTTTGGTTTTAACAAGCTTAACACCGCCCGCTTTACCGCGGCCACCGGCGTGCACCTGTGCTTTCACCACGCAACGTCCACCCATTGCTGCAGCAATTTCACCGGCTTCAGCTTCATTGGCGGCAACCTTGCCGCGAGACACAGGGCATCCATAGCCTGCTAATAATTGTTTTGCTTGATACTCATGCAGATTCATTATTGCTTATACCTCAAGAATTAAACGGGTTGGGTCTTCAAGTAATTCCTTCACTGCGACCAGGAAAGAAACGGATTCTTTACCATCAATAAGGCGATGGTCGTAAGAAAGCGCGAGATACATCATCGGACGAATGACAATTTGTCCGTTTTCAACCACAGGGCGTTCTTGGATTTTATGCATACCCAAAATAGCGCACTGCGGAGAATTGAGTAATGGGGTGGAAATCAAAGAACCAAACACACCGCCATTGGTAATGGTGAAGGTACCACCGGACATTTCCTCCAGTGATAATTTGCCAGAACGCGCTTTATCAGCCGCTTCCATAATGCCAGATTCAATGCCTGCCATGCTGAGTTGATCTGCATCGCGCAACACCGGCACCACTAAACCACGTTCAGTGGAAACCGCCACACCGACATCGTAGAAACCATGATAAACAACATCGTTGCCATCGATAGATGCATTCACAATGGGTGAGCGTTTCAAAGCTTCAACGCAAGCGCGCACGAAGAAAGACATGAAACCCAATTTCACATTGTGTTTCTTTTCAAATTTATCGCGATAGCGATTACGCAATTCCATGATGGGCGCCATGTTCACTTCATTGAACGTGGTTAACATGGCCGTGGTTTGCGTGACTTCAAGCAAACGCTCAGCAATGCGTTGACGCATGCGGCTCATGGGGACGCGTTTTTCAGGGCGGGCACCGGCAGGCAAACTGGCCGCCCCACCACCTTGAACAGCGCTTAAGACATTTTCTTTGGTCACACGGCCACCTTTGCCCGTGCCAGGCACAGCACTCACATCCACATCGTGCTCAGCGGCAACGCGCCTTGCGGATGGGCCGGC
>DASTZQ010000062.1:0-19901 GCA_035764205.1 Gammaproteobacteria bacterium | reverse complement strand
GTGCCCGAGGCCTTGAGCTTGCTTCCCATGGATGTGCGCCCTGATGTGGTGCATCAAACGGGCGGTAAGCACATTGAAACCACAAAAACGGCTTACGATTCAATTGGTTTGCACGTAAACCTCGTGCCTTTCATGAAAGACATGGCACAAGCTTATGCTTGGGCAGATATGGTATTATGCCGCGCAGGGGCTTTAACCGTGGCTGAGTTATGTGCTGTCGGTTTGGGGGCGGTGTTTGTGCCTTATCCGCACTCGGCCGATGGTCATCAAGCCGCCAACGCTGATTTCATGGTTTCAAATTCAGCCGCGGTGTCTTTGCCGCAGGCGGAGCTCACCCCTAAAAAATTAGCAGGCTTGTTGCGGCAATTTGCAGAATCGCCGGCCTCGCGTTTAGCCATGGCAAAATCAGCCTATCGTTTGCGTAATCCTAACGTGGCTGATAAAATCTATACATTTTGTGAGGAGGCGGTCAGTTGAGTTGGATGTTTGAGATGGGACACATTAAGCATGTGCACTTCGTTGGTATTGGCGGGGTGGGCATGGCTGGTATCGCCGAGGTCTTGCTAAGACAAGGCTATACCGTATCGGGCTCTGATTTATCAGACAACGCCCTCACGCAATGGTTGCGCGTCATGGGTGCCACCATTTATCGCGGCCACGACGCAGCCAACATTCAAAACGCTGACGTCTTGGTGCGTTCCTCGGCCGTTGATTGGAGCAATCCTGAATTTGAAGCTGCGCGTCAACAGCGCATTCCCATTGTGCCTCGCGCTGAAATGCTGGGTGAGCTCATGCGCTTTCGTTACGGCGTGGCGGTGGCTGGCACACATGGCAAAACCACTACCACCAGTTTCGTGACTAGCATTTTAGCGGAAGCCGGGCTTGACCCCACCTTCGTGATAGGCGGCCGTTTAAACAGTGCAGGCAGTAATGCGCGCTTGGGTCGCGGCCATTATTTAGTGGCGGAAGCCGATGAAAGTGATGCTTCATTTTTATACCTTAAGCCCATGATTTCTATCGTGACTAACATCGACGAAGATCACATGTGCACGTATGAAAACAACTTCGATCGCTTGAAACAAACCTTCCTTGATTTCTTGCATCGCTTGCCATTTTACGGCCTGGCGGTGTTGTGCATTGATGACCCGGTGGTGCGTGAATTGCTGCCTCAAATTTCCCGCCCTATCCTCACTTACGGCTTAACCGCCGACGCGGATTTTCACGCCTTGGGTTACACCCAGCAAGGCATGCAAACCACGTTTGAAGTCCAAAGACCGAAAGGCATGCCGCCTTTAACCATCACCTTGAATCAACCGGGTCGGCACAATGTGTTAAACGCCTTGGCTGCGATTGCCGTTGCCACCGAATTGAAAGTGCAAGACCGCGCCATTGTGGATGCACTGGTGCATTTCGCCGGCATTGGCCGTCGTTTTCAAATTTACGGCGATTTTGCTTTGCCTTCGGCGGGCAAGGTTACCATGGTCGACGACTACGGCCACCACCCACGCGAAATTGCAGCCACCTTGCAAGCCGCGCGTGAAACCTGGCCAGACAGGCGTTTGGTGATGGTGTATCAACCTCACCGTTACACGCGCACCCGCGACTTATTCAACGATTTTTGCGACGTGTTAGCTCGCCCCGATCAATTACTCTTGCTCGATGTTTATTCTGCCGGCGAAGACTTAATTCCAGGCGCGGAAGGCGCCACCTTGGCCAAGGCCATAGGCGAGCGAGCATCCACCTCACCGGTGTTTGTCGACGAACATGCGGCTTTGCCTGAATTATTGGCGCGTGAATTGAAAGATGGCGACATCTTGTTAATGCAAGGCGCAGGTAATATTGGCGGCCTCGCAGCGCGTTTGGCATCAACGGCTTTAAAAGAAGCGGTGCAGGTTACCAAATGACAATGCGTTTAGCCCCTTCAGCAAGCTTTCGCGGCACTTTACTCGAAAACGAGTCTTTGTCTCGTTACACCTCCTGGCGGACGGGCGGCCCCGCCGATTACGTCTATCTCCCTGCGGATGCCGAAGATTTGGCGGTGTTTTTAAAGCAATTGCCCGAAGGTTACCCTGTTACTTGGCTAGGGCTTGGAAGCAACACCTTAATTCGTGACGGTGGTTTGCCAGGGGTGGTGATTATTACGCAAGGCAGTTTATCGCAGTTAGCGCAGTTAGCCCCTGACACCATTCGTGCGGAAGCGGGGGTGTCTGCAGCGCAGCTTGCAAGACACACGGCGCGTTTAGGCGCAACCGGGCTTGAGTTTATGGCGGGCATTCCCGGCACTGTGGGCGGCGCCTTGGCCATGAATGCCGGTTGTTACGGCAGTGAAACCTGGCAATGGGTTAAAGCCGTTGAAACCATCAATCGCCAAGGTGAAGTGCGCTTGCGTTCACGCGATGAATTTGAAGTGGGGTATCGTCATGTTGCGCGCAATCCGGATGAATGGTTTGTGGCCGGGCATTTTGAATTAAAGCCTGGCGATAAAGACACTGCATTAAATAGCATACGCACGCTCTTAGAGCAGCGTAACAACAGCCAACCCACAGGCACGGCCAATTGTGGCTCCGTGTTTCGTAACCCACAAGGAACGTATGCGGGGCATTTAATTGAGCAGTGCGGTTTGAAGGGGCATCAATTGGGTGGGGCAACGGTTTCCATTAAGCACGCAAATTTCATTATTAATGAACAAAATGCAAGCGCAACTGACATTGAAGCTTTAATTTCGCATGTGCAGTCAACTGTGCAAACGCAAACAGGTATTCAGTTAATTCCTGAAGTGTGTATCATAGGAAAATCGAACAGCTGAGCTAAGGATAGCATGTTAACTTTGTGGCACCGTGTGACATCGCAACCATTTTTTAACTCGCGTTTTACCCTAAAGGGGTTGATGCTGGGGGTGGTTGTCCTCAGTATTATTTTCAGCATTAATCAACTCAATTTTGCCAGAGTCTTTCCGGTGCAAACGGTCAAAGTTTACGGCTTAACTCATCTCACCCCGAATAGCGTTGAAACCGTATTATCACCCATGGTGTCGCACGGTTTTTTTTCGGTGAACGTGGATGCCATTAAAGAAAGGTTGATGGCCTTGCCTTGGGTGAGTGGGGTGGTGGTGCGTCGTGTGTGGCCAGATGCTGTCACCGTTGCCATCACTGAAAAAACACCGATTGCCGCTTGGAATAATGAAAGTGTGTTGAGTGACAATGGCGAATTATTTACACCCAACGAAGATGCGAACCCTATGCCTTTAGCAAACTTTAGCGGCCCTGAAGGTGGGCAGGTGTTAATGTTGAATTATTTTTACCAGATTAATCGCACATTGGCTCCATTACATGCTACTATTCTAACGTTAACGTTAACGCCGTATATGACATGGAAGCTGGCGCTTGATAACGGTATCGCATTGCAAATTGGGCATAAGGATATCTTGACTCGCTTGTCGCAATTTGTGAAAGTGTACCCGAAAATTATTGGCACGCGTGCTACTGATGTCGAATATGTCGATTTACGTTATCCAAACGGGATGGCGGTACGGTGGAAGACGCCGGTTAAGACCTAATGCAGGCCTGATTGCGGAAGTGATATTATGGCAAAAAAGCCAAATAAAGATCTAATTGTTGGTATCGACATCGGTACTTCCAAGGTTGTTACCTTGGTCGGTGAAATGTCGCCTGATGGCAAATTAAATGTCATTGGTTTTGGTTCTCATCCCTCGCAAGGTTTAAAGCGCGGTGTGGTGGTTAACATTGAATCCACCGTGCAATCCATACAACGCTCCGTTGAAGACGCTGAGCTCATGTCCGGTTGTGAAATTTACACCGCTTACACGGGCATTGCGGGCAGCCATATTCGCAGTTTAAATTCTCACGGCATGATCGCTATTCGCGACAATGAAGTCACCTTAAGTGACATCGACCGCGTGATTGACGCAGCCAAAGCGGTTGCCATTCCCGCTGATCAGCGCATTTTGCACGTGCTTCCTCAAGAATTCATCATTGACAGCCAAGACTCCATACGCGAACCCCAGGGCATGTCGGGCGTTCGTTTAGAAGCCAAAGTTCACATTGTCACGGGCGCGGTTTCGGCGGCGCAAAACATCGTGAAATGCATGAAGCGTTGTGGTTTGTCCACCTCTGACATTGTGCTTGAGCAATTTGCATCCAGCCAATCCATTTTAACCGACGATGAAAAAGAGTTGGGTGTTTGCATGATAGACATCGGCGGCGGCACCAGTGACATTGCGGTGTTTACCAATGGCGCCATTCGCCACACAGCGGTCATTCCCATCGCCGGCGATCAAGTCACGAACGACATCGCCATTGCTTTGCGCACGCCAACGCGCAACGCCGAAGACATCAAAATTAAATTTGGTTGCGCCTTGCAAGAAATGGTCGACCCGAATGAAATGATCGACATCCCCACCATGGGTGATCGTGCGGGCCGTCGCATTGCACGCCGCGCCTTGGTTGAAGTGATAGAAGCACGTTATGAAGAATTATTTACGCTGGCTTATCAAGAGCTGCAACGCAGCGGCCTTGAAAGCTTCGCCGCGGCTGGCATTGTTTTAACCGGCGGCGCCTCAAAAATTCAAGGGGCGGAAGTATTAGCAGAACGAATTTTCAATATGCCTGTGCGCATTGGGCGTCCATTCAATGTCACGGGCATGCCAGACATCATTAACAACCCCATTTACGCCACGAGCGTGGGTTTATTAGTGTATGGCTATCAACAACGGCAAAATCAGCGCGATGCCGGCCTTCAGCAGCCTAGCATGAAAGGCTTGTGGTCGAAAATGCGTGGCTGGTTTCAAGGTAATTTTTAGTGTTGGAGTAATCACATGTTTGAACTCATGGATACTAGTCAGCAAAATGCAGTGATCAAAGTGGTTGGCATTGGTGGTGGCGGCGGCAATGCCGTTGAGCACATGATGGCGGGCCACATTGAAGGCGTTGAATTTATCTGCGCGAATACAGATGCGCAAGCTTTGCGTAATTCATCGGCTAACACCATTATTCAATTGGGCGAAACCATCACGCGCGGTTTAGGCGCAGGTGCTAACCCTGAAGTGGGTCGTCGTTCCGCTGAAGAAGATCGCGAAAAAATTCGCACGGTTTTAACCGGTGCTGATATGGTTTTCATTGCAGCCGGCATGGGTGGTGGCACGGGCACGGGGGCTGCGCCGGTGTTTGCACAAATTGCAAAAGAGCTCGGCATTTTAACCGTTGCCGTTACCACTAAGCCTTTCTCGTTTGAAGGCCGCATGCGTTTGCAAACCGCTGATCAGGGCATTGCGAATTTATCGCAATACGTCGATTCCTTAATTACCATTCCGAATAATAAATTACTCACGGTGCTGGGTAAGAATGTCACGCTTATTAATGCATTCAAGGCGGCTAACGATGTGTTGCGCGGTGCCGTGCAAGGCATTGCAGAGCTCATTACTCGCCCTGGTTTAATTAACGTCGATTTTGCAGACGTGCGCACGGTGATGTCTGAAATGGGCATGGCCATGATGGGTACGGGTGTGGGTTCCGGTGAAAATCGCGCGCGTTTAGCCGCAGAAGCGGCAATTGCGAGCCCCTTATTAGAAGACGTGGATTTAGCCGGCGCGAAAGGCGTCTTGGTTAACATCACGGCTGGTCTTGATTTATCCATAGGCGAATTCGAAGAAGTGGGTGAAGTGGTCAAGAGCTTCACCTCTGAAAGCGCAACGGTGGTTGTTGGCACCGTCATTGATGCTGAATTGCGTGATGAAGTGAGGGTCACGGTCATTGTGACTGGCCTTGGCCGCAAGCAAGTGGGTGCGGGTTTGCGTGTGCCGACCATCGAATCTGTTCGCTCAATTGATGCTAACCCCGATTATGCCGAGCTGGATAAGCCAGCCATTGGTCGTCGTTTGGCGGGTGGTTCGCCAGCCCTCTCAACAGCCTCTTCGGCGGCGGTTGCCCTGGATAATTTGGAAGAATCAGAGGTTGTTGTGGCTCCACTTGGCCTGACTCAGCCCAAAAGCGGTGCTGGCCCCATTCAACCCGTTTCCCCGGTGCCGCCACAGCCTACGCCGCAACCCAAGGTGACCTCAGTCACTGAAAATATCCATGACATTGATTATTTAGACATTCCTGCCTTTTTGCGCCGCAAAGAAACGGAAGATTCGCTTTAACCTTCACTGAAGGCCGGCATGAGCCGGCCTTTTTGTTTTCCTTCAGCGTGTTTTTTCTGTATAATCCGCCCTCATTTAAAAAGAAATAGAAAATGAGGGTGGTTTTTTATGCGATCACGTAAATCCATGGTTCAGAATTTAAGCTTGTGCGAAACAAAAACACGAGCATTATCCTTGCGTGAGCTTTCAAGCGAGGATGAGTCCTTATTGTGCGAATTCATTAAAAAAATCTCAAGTCGGTCTCCGTATTTTTCGAAAGGGACGACGAAGGAAGTTTTTTTTCAGGGCAATAGTTATATTGTTTCGCTGGATCACGACCTTTTGTGTTTGTCTGACGAGCCCAAAAAAATACAGGCCATTGATGTCATTGAGCATCGCGCGGATGCAATGCATTATCGCCATTTGGGTGATTTGGTGATGGATGAATCATCCGTTGGTTATGCTTTATTCAACCAAGCACCCGAGGCGTTTTTTGTTGACCTTGATCAAAGCGGTGCTCACTCGACTCTTTTCAATGCCCTCATGGAGCGTTTGTTTTTGACGCATGCTGAAAAAGCGCGTGATTATCAATCTGGGGATAGCTTTCAGGTCAATATCGACGACAAAGCGTGTGCTTTGAGCATTAAGTCTGAGCGTGTGTTTCACGTGAGGCCAAGTAAAAAAGACAAACGTTCTTTGCGTTTGGAAATCATGCGTGAAGACATTGGTGAGGGTAGGTATGGTTGTGTTAGCAAGCTATCAACTTATGCGTTTATTTCAGGTCAGTTTCAGCAAGCAAAGCGCCCTCGCGTGACAAAAATGATTAAGCCTTGTCTTCTTAGAAATGGCACGGTGGAAACGAATGATCATTTTATTGAGCGGGTTGAAATTGAATATGATTATGCGAAATTATTTGGGCTGAGGCCAAAACCACCGATATATAATTCAGTGGCCAAGTTGGCTTATTTGACAGAGCGGGAAGTCCCGGGTGTCACTTTATACGCACATTTAAAAGCATTAAAAGACGCGGGCGTTTTGTTAGAGGCAGAGCTCGCTTACAAGATTGGCATTGCCTGTTTTCAGGCGCTGGCATCCTTGCACAGCAAGGGCATTATTCACGGCGACATTCATGCCGGCAATATCATGATTGACATCTCGCCTGATGATGTCAGTGCTCAGTATATTGACCCTGGAATGGCTTCATCCCTGGATGATGAGGCTGATTATTGCGCGAATGGCTTTGGTCATTGCCCTGAATCTTCGCCCGCCATGAAGGGCAAGCCGGGTTATGTCCACATTCAGACGCAGGCTGGAGATGTTTATGTTTTGGGCTTGGTATTGGCGAGAATGCTTGGTTTTAGTTATGAAAATAGGCATGACGTGCTTGAAAATCAATACAAGCTATCAGGGCTTCATTCGTGCGTTAAACAGATTCAGGGTTTGCGTTTGGATGAAGCTAAAAATATTCATGCATTGTTGGCCGGGGTTTTGGACCGTAATCCTGCTCGCCGTCACACAGCCGAATTTGCAGCAACCCGGCTATCGGTTTTTTTAAGGGGGCGCCAGATGCCACGTTTGTTGGGCGAATCCAGCTCACCCGAGTGGAAGATGGTCAAATAGCCTCAGGGTATGTTTAGGCTTGCCCGTGATGACGGGCGAGTCGCCCTTCCTCAAGGTTTAAGATAACACTGGATATGTCTCTGTAAAAATGATAAAAATACCGTAACTTAGGGGAAGCAGAGGCACGGGTTTTCGCCAACCTGTTCTTTTTGTTTCAAAAAATACCACTTTATGATAATATGTGTGAATCTTTATGATAAAACAGAAGCGTGGGATGATCAGACAACGTACCTTAAAAAATGTCATTAAAGCCACTGGCATTACCCTGCACGGGGGTGAGCGTGCTGAGCTGACCTTACGGCCAGCCCCGGTCAACACCGGCATCATCTTTAGCCGCACTGATTTAAGCCCCATCGTTGATATTCGCGCCTCCGCTGAAAATGTCGGCGACACCACTTTATCCACCACCTTAATGAAGGGTGATGTGCGGGTGTCCACCGTTGAGCATTTATTGTCTGCGTTTGCAGGCTTAGGCATTGATAACGCTTACGTCGATGTCACCGCTGCTGAAATTCCCATCATGGATGGCAGTGCAGGGCCGTTTGTGTTTTTAATTCAATCCGCCGGCATTGAAGAACAAGACGCACCTAAGCGCTTCATTCGCATCAAAGAAAAAGTCAAAGTCACCGATGGCGATAAATGGGCCAGTTTTGAGCCATTTAACGGCTTTAAGGTGAATTTCACGATTGATTTTAAGCACCCTTTATTTAAATCCAACACCATGACCACCACGCTTGATTTCTCAAGCTTGTCTTACGTAAAAGAAGTGAGCCGTGCGCGTACGTTTGGGTTTATGTCTGATTTTGAAAAACTGCAAGCCATGAATTTAGCGCGTGGCGCAAGCTTAGATAACGCCATTGCGATTGATGATTTCCGCATTTTGAATGAAGACGGCCTGCGTTATGAAAATGAATTTGTGAAACACAAAATTCTGGATGCGGTTGGTGACCTTTATTTGCTGGGTTCCAGTTTAGTGGGTGCTTTCTCAGGTTATAAATCTGGGCACGCGTTAAATAATCGCTTGTTGCGCGAGTTGTTGGCGCATCAAGAAGCCTGGGAATTTGTCACCTTCGACGACTACAAAACTGCGCCTATTCGTTATTTGCAGCCTATTTTGGCGTAGATACCCCTCCCTAACCCTCCCCATCTTCGCAAAAGACGCTCGATAGGGAGGGGACGATCTAAGTCGCAGTGTGCATGAAAAGCTTAAAAGCTCACGGAGTGATTAACTATATTTCAGTAAGCGCGAACTTAGTGGGCTCCCTCCCTGTTTGAGCGTTCTTTGCGAAAACGGGGAGGGTGGGGTGGGGTGCTTTAGGTTTTTCGCTCAGAAAGCCGCAGCATCGCCGCTTTTAGTCCTTCATCTTCAATGCCCATTGCCGCTTCTCGCACCTGCGCCGCATTCTCAGCTGAGAGTGGGTTGGCAGGCCGCCTTACGGTGGTTAGCCGCTGTTTTTGCGAAGGGGCTAGGGGTGGCCTCACCTTGATGTTTAAATGGCCGTAAGGGGCCAGCAAGGGCGCCGCAGGGAATTGGGCGAGCAAGCTCTCGCTCATGAACTTAAGCTGGGTGGCAGTTGTACCAGAATTAACCAAAATGGTGAGTGTGTTGTTTTCTGTGTTCGCCACTTGGCAATGTTTGGCCAAGGCCGGGGCTAATAAAGCCTGAAAAGCCGCCTGAACCTGGGCGAGTAGCCTGGCTTTGCTTAGAATGTGAGCAAGCTCATGACCTTCGCCGTCAAGGATATTGAGTGGGGCTTTGGGGTCGCAAGACATAGGCTAAACTCCAGTGAATCCACTTACTATATCAATTTTCCTTGATTTTTAAAGCTAATTCGCGCATCTTTGTCTGAACTTCGAGACTAAGTAGGTTAGACCAGCCATCATGTTAAATCGCATCATTGCCAATGTATTTGGAAGCCGTAATCAACGCGTGCTGAGCCGTCATTACAAAACCGTGGAAGCCATCAACGCGCTCGCGCCTAGCCTGGCAGCGCTCTCTAATGAAGCCTTGCAGGCCAAAACGCCAGAACTGAAGGCGCGCTTGCAACAAGGCGCCACGCTGGATCAGCTGCTGCCTGAAGCGTTTGCGGTCGTGAGGGAAGCCTCCACGCGCATCATGAAAATGCGTCACTTCGACGTGCAGTTAATTGGTGGCATGGTGTTAAATGGCGGCAACATTGCTGAAATGCGCACCGGTGAAGGTAAAACCCTGGTTGCTACCTTGCCTGCCTATTTAAACGCGCTCACGGGTAAAGGCGTGCACATTGTCACGGTCAACGATTATTTAGCAAGGCGCGACGCGGAATGGATGCGCCCACTGTATGAATTTTTAGGTCTCACCGTCGATGTCAACACGCATGGCTTGTCGCAACAAGAGAAGCAAAAAGCCTATGCCGCCGATATCACCTACGGCACGAATAATGAATTTGGTTTTGATTATTTGCGCGATAATATGGTGTTTAGTTTAGCTGAAAAAGTGCAGCGCAGTTTGCATTTTGCCATTGTCGATGAAGTTGACTCCATCTTAATTGACGAAGCACGCACCCCTTTAATTATTTCTGGTGCCAGCGAAGAAAGCATAGAAATGTATCGTGCGGTGAATGCCATCATTCCTCAGTTAACGAAGCAACAGGAAAAAGAAGGCCCTGGCGATTATTCCCTCGATGAAAAATCCAAGCAGGCGCATCTCACCGAAGAAGGCCATGAACACGTCGAACAATTATTAATGCAAGCGGGCTTATTAAGCGCGGGTGAAAGTTTGTATGATGCGCAAAACATCATGCTGATGCACCACATTTACGCGGGTTTGCGTGCCCATCAATTATTCCATCGTGATGTCGATTACATTGTGCAGCACGGCGAAGTGGTTATTGTCGACGAGCACACGGGCCGCACCATGCCGGGGCGCCGTTGGTCGGATGGTTTGCATCAAGCCATTGAAGCGA
Organism: Gammaproteobacteria bacterium; assembly: GCA_035764205.1. Taxonomy (GTDB): domain Bacteria; phylum Pseudomonadota; class Gammaproteobacteria; order DSM-16500; family DSM-16500; genus Aquicella. The sequence goes on along the minus strand of DASTZQ010000062.1, from coordinate 9,200 downwards.
AAGAAGGCATTAAAATCAACCAAGAAAATCAAACCTTGGCATCCATTACTTTCCAAAACTTCTTTAGGCTCTATGAAAAATTGTCAGGCATGACAGGCACAGCCGACACCGAAGCCTATGAATTTCAGCAAATTTACGGCTTAGAAGTGGTGGTGATCCCAACGCATCGCAACATGGTGCGTGATGACCAACCTGATTTTGTTTACATGTCCACCGAAGAAAAATTCACGGCCATTGTTGAAGACATTAAAAAATCGCATGCCACACAACAACCCATTTTGGTGGGCACGGCATCGATAGAAGCGTCTGAGTTATTATCCGCTTATTTAACACGTGAAAAAATTCCTCACCAAGTGTTAAATGCAAAATTCCACGAAAAAGAAGCGCAAATCATTGCCGAAGCCGGGCGCCCGGGGGCGGTGACCATTGCCACCAACATGGCAGGCCGAGGCACAGATATTGTGCTGGGTGGCAACTTAAGCGCTGAATTAAAAGCCCTTGAAAACCCCAGTGAAACCGAAGTGGCTGAACGCCGCAAAGCTTGGGAAGTGCGCCATGACACCGTCGTGAAAGCCGGTGGTTTATATGTGCTTGGGTCTGAGCGTCATGAGTCTCGTCGCATTGACAACCAATTGCGTGGCCGCTCTGGCCGCCAAGGCGACCCGGGTCGTTCTCGTTTTTATTTATCCTTGCAAGATAATTTGCTGCGTATTTTCGGTGGTGATCGCTTAAACATACTCATGCAACGCATAGGCATGGAAAAGGGCGCGGCGCTTGAATCTCGCATGTTGTCTCGCAGCATTGAAAACGCGCAACGTAAAGTCGAGGCCTATAATTTCGACGTGCGTAAACAATTATTAGAATACGATGATGTGGCGAATGAACAGCGTAAAGTCATTTACAGCCAGCGTGACGAGCTCTTAGCCGCAGGCGATATTCACGACATGATTTTAGACATCGGAAGCTTGGTCATTGATCAAACCATTTCTATCTTCATTCCGCCGCAAAGCATGCCTGAACTCTGGGATGTGCCTGGGTTAGAGCAGCGCTTGGCCGCTGATTTTGGTTTGGTGGTGCCAGTAGAAGATTGGTTGCAAAAGGAAGAGGCTCTTGATGAAGACCAAATCCGTTCACGTATCAGTGAGGCTTTTAAAGCTGCGTATCAGCAAAAAGAAACGCAAGTCAGCCCCAATGTGTTGCGTCAATTTGAAAAAGCGGTGATGTTGCAAACCCTCGATATCAGCTGGCGCGAGCATTTATCCGCCATGGATTATTTACGTCAGGGCATTCATTTGCGTGGCTATGCACAAAAAAATCCTAAGCAAGAATACAAGCGTGAGTCTTTCGAGTTGTTTTCGCAATTACTCGATAAAATCAATTATGAAGTGATTTCATCGCTCGCAAAATTTGATGTGAAGGTTGAAAACGAGGCTGCACAGGTTGAATTGCAGCAACGCGTGAATATGTCCCCAACCAGCATGCAATATCAACACCAGCCTTCAGAAGCCTTGCGTGTGATTGCTGGCGGCGAGCCTGACTCTGAAAATCGCGAGCCACTCATCCGTGGTGCGCGCATTGGCCGTAACGACACCTGCCCTTGCGGCTCAGGTAAAAAATACAAGCAATGCCATGGCCAACTTAACTAAGGTTGCCGTTGTTGTTGGTATCTTAAAGCGGGGCGATCGTTTTTTAATTGCCGAACGCCCGCTTGGTAAACCTTACAGTGGTTACTGGGAATTTCCAGGCGGAAAGCTAGAGGTGGGTGAAACGCCTTTGGCTGCGCTTTCGCGTGAACTGCACGAAGAAATAGGCATCACTGTCACTGAGGCAGAGCATTGGAAATCCATCGACCACACTTACCCCGATAAAACCGTTCATCTTTCCCTGTGGTGGGTGCATGCTTATTTGGGTGAGCCTCACGCCAAAGAAAACCAACAGCTGCGTTTTGCGAGTGTTGCTGAAATGCGCGCCTTGACCTTGCTCGAGGGTAACATAGGCATTCTTGATGTGTTGTTAGCGGAAGTTCCAGGCGGCCTTAATAACAATGCAGCTAAGCGAATTTAACCCATTGCTTTGACTCAACAATATTTTTATAGCTGCCTCGTCGATTTCAGCTATAATTAAAGTATATTTTATAAAAAACGATAAATAAAACGACGAGGGTGGGGTATGCCAAATGAAGATTTGCGTCTTCGTGCTATTGTTGAAAAAAGATTCCGTGAACGTCAATTTCGCCATGAAGGGCAGGTAAGGGTCAGGGATGTCATTGTGATTGGCGAGGGTTCCTCTTGCAAGGGTGAATTCACCGGGGTAAATTTCTTTTTTGATAAAAGTAAATTGAGAGATGAAGCGGATGATTCGCTCATTGCTCGAATGCACGATGAAATTAGCGCATTGGCACATAGGGTTGCAGCAATTCATTTGGCAGACAACTTCATTGATGCTGATAAAACAAAAATGCGCGAAGATAAAAAAGATTGCGTGACGCGCCTAACGTCCAACGAGTTTTATTTTTATCCTTATGCCAAGCGCGGTGCTTTAAAAAATGAAAGTTTCGCGAATTTATTGACGCGGATTGAATCCCTGGCAGCGACATTGCCTGAAAACTTGCATTTGATTTTATCAAGTTTCCCGGTGATGGATGCTGACAATCAAGTTCATAACACCGTGGTTCATGTGCAATGCGGTGAGCTGCCTCGTTTATATGCTTTTTCAAAATCCATGCCTTCTTCCGTTGACCCAAAATACCCAAGTACGGTGATGCCATTTTTTATGATGGGCCCAGAAACCAAGGGTATTTTGCGAGTCATGAGTTTATTAATCGGTGAAATTTTTAATGGGATTCGTCAAGCGGAGCCCGTGATTTTTCAAGAGAAGCTGAAACGATTATATCATCAACTCAAGTTATTTGAGGTGCCAAGCAGGCCTGATGCGCTTGCTTTAATTCAGGCACTCGCTTCTGATAGTAAAAATAAAAAAGCAATGATCAGGGTATTTCCTTCAGTAATGAAACGTGTGATCGCTGAGATCGAAGAAAAAAAGTCGAAAGACCTGGGTGCCATTCAAGCGGCGATTCTTAAATCTGAAGTTAAATTTTCCAAGTTGCCAGCAAGCGGCTCTTTGAATGCGGCCGTGAATTATAGCGGCTTAATCCCGTGCCGAACCAAAGGGGGTGCTGATTTTACAACTGCCATAGGCATTTGTCTGGATGAAAGTGACTTCATCACGAAGCGCATGTACATGAATGCATTGAATCACCAGACAAAAGGCATGCCGCTCTTGATTCCAACGCAGGTATCTCAAGTGGTGACTTCAAATTCCATTTCAATGGCGCGAGAGTCTATTTTTGCAGGGGATTTGATTCATGCCGATGCCAATCTTTCATTGGTGAACATGTATTCAAAGTTATGGGTGGGTCCGAAAAATCCAAGATTAGAGCCTTGGGAGGCCTCTAGGTTTGGTTTAAATACGACATTATTTATTTACCCGGCGAGGGACTTGGCGCGTGTGGGTGATGATTTGGGTGAGATGATTCGTTCGCTGAATCAATTAAGCATTCGAACACAAACCTTGTTAATGATGATGCATCGTTACCCTGGCAAGGAGGAGATTAGCAGGCAGGTGAATGACATTAAATTAAGAATGGCGTTTCACCTCATGGATTTCGATCAGATTACTGCGTTGTTGCACGAAAAAGCCGATATACTTTATGAAGGTGAAGATGGCGTTTCAACCTTGTTGCTTGCAAAAAACAAGGATAAATTGCTTCAGTGGCTGAGTGAGTCTGGTGAGTTGGTTCGTGTGTTTCAAGGGTTTATTGAGTCAGGGGATGAGCGTCTTGCGCTTGCCTTGTATGACCAGGCTTGCGTGTTGGGAATACAAGAAAAATTAAGGCGTGAGGATATGGTGCCTATCTCGAAAAGCCATGGTGTGTTTCAGCCTGTTTCCGTTAAAAGAATGCAGCCTTAAGGTGGCGAATTACTTTTTCCATGCCGGTATGGAGGGTTTCCACTGGGGTAAATCCGAGTTCGGTTTTAATTTTGTGATCATCAATCGCGTAGCGAAAATCATGGCCTTTTCTGTCGGTGACAGCCGTGATCAAGCGAGCGTGCGGTGCGTGTTCGGGGGCGTGTTTATCCATCAATTCGCAAATAAACACGGCCAATTTTTTATTTTCCCATTCATTATTACCGCCAATGTTATAACTTTCGCCAACCTTCCCCTGCGTTAAAATAAGGCGTATGGCTTCGCAGTGGTCGTCGACATAAAGCCAGTCTCTGATGTTTTTACCTTCACCGTAAATGGGGATGGGGGTTTGATTTAAACAAGCGCGAATGACGGTGGGGATGAATTTTTCAGCGTGTTGATGTGGCCCGTAATTATTTGAGCAGTTAGATAAAGTGATGGGCAAGCCGTAGGTGTGATAATAGGCGTGCACTAAGTGATCGGAGGCGGCTTTGGAAGCGGAATAGGGTGAACGCGGTTGATAAGCCGTGGATTCAGAAAAAGCAGGGTCGTTTAGGGTTAAAGAGCCAAACACTTCGTCGGTGGAAATGTGGTGAAAGCGGCAAGATTGCGCATCGCGTTTTTCATGCGTTAGCCAATGCAGCCTGGCTGCTTCTAGTAAAGTAAAAGTGCCTAATACATTAGTTTGAATAAAGGCTTCAGGGCCGGCAATGGATCGATCAACGTGGCTTTCAGCCGCAAAATGGACAATGGTGTCGATGGCGTGTTTTTTTAAGAGTGAGCTCACTAAATCAGCATCACCAATATCCCCTTGCACAAAATGGTGTTGTTCGGGGTGTGGTAATTTTTTTAAGTGATCGAGTGAGGCTGCGTAAGTGAGTTTATCTAAATTCACGATAAACCATTCAGGGTGTTTTTTTTGCAGGTCATGAATAAAATGCGAACCAATGAACCCTGCACCACCGGTGATTAATAAACGTTTGGGTTGATAGTGATTCATGTGCTTTCCTTCATGAGTTGAGTTAACACGCGGTCAATGCCAGCTTGCCAGTGTGGTTGTGTGATGCCAAAGTCTCGCTGAATTTTTTCACAATCAAGCACAGCATAAGCGGGGCGTTTGGCGGCGGTTGGGTAGTCTTTGGTGGTGATGCGTTTAAACGTGTGTAGTTTGAATTCGGCGTTATAATCAGCAATGGCAGAGCCGAAAATGCAGGCTGCGAAATGGTGCCACGTGATCGGCGGCTCGCTGCAAAAGTGATACGTGCCTCGGTGTTTTTCTTGTTTGATGATTTGATACAGTGCATCAGCAATGGCATGTGCGTCAGTCGGACAGGTGGTTTGATCGGTGACAACCGATAAATATTCTCGCGTTTTGGCGAGCGTTAACATGGTTTTTAAAAAGTTTTTTCCGTGCTCGCTGAAAACACCGCTGACGCGTAAAATAAGGTGATTATCGAGGGTTTCTCGAATGGCTTGTTCGCCGGCCGCTTTGCTTTGGCCGTAGTAATTAACGGGGTGAATGGGCGCGTCTTCTTTGTAAGCGGTGTTTGCTTCACCATCAAACACATAATCGGTTGAAATGTGTAGTAATCGAATGTTTTTTGTTTTGCAATAAGCGGCCAAGTGACGCGCGCCCAAGTGGTTGGCCGCATCGGCTTTTTCTGGTTCACTTTCGGCTAAATCAACGGCGGTGTAAGCGGCGGTGTTGATGATCACCTCGGGGGCGTGTTGATTTAAGCAGTGTGTTAGCGCAGGCTCATCGCTAATGTCGCATTCGCTGTGATTTAAATGCGTGAGTGCGAATGATTTTGCTTCTGGGTGTTTTAATAATGCAAGGGCTAATTGCCCAGCGCCACCCGTGATCAGAATTTTTTTCATGGAAATAAATGTTCCCTTGGAATGTCAGCGAGCCTTGGATAAGTTTTATCTTTATCAGATAAAATGGGTGTGGTGGTTGGCCAGGGAATGTTGATGTCGGGGTCGTCAAAGCGTATGCCGTGTTCCGTGCCTGGGGTGTAAACATCGGTGCATTTGTAAGCAAAATCGGCCTCATCAGAAAGCGTGCAAAACCCATGCGCAAACCCGGGTGGAATGTAGAGTTGCGCGTGGTTTTCATCGCTTAATTCAATGCTAAACCACTGCCCAAATGTTTTTGAATCACGACGAATGTCGACAACCACATCCCATACTTTGCCGCGGGTGACAAACACTAATTTGCCTTGCGCATGTGGTTTTTGATAATGCAAACCACGTACCACATTTTTTTTAGAAAGTGAGTGGTTGTCTTGCAGAAATGGGGGTAAGCCCGCTTCAGCATAACGCGTGCGATGAAAAGATTCATAAAAATAACCGCGTTCGTCGTGAAATAAACGCGGAGTGATAATGAGCAATCCCTCGAGTGGGGCGGGCGTTGTTTGCATGCGTTTACTCCATCAATGCCAATAAGTATTCTCCGTAACCACTTTTACGAAGTTTTTCAGCGAGCCCGCTTAATTTTTCATTGGAAATTAAGCCTTCGCGCCAGGCGAGTTCTTCGGGGCTGCCAATTTTTAAACCTTGCCTTTCTTCGAGCACCGCAATGAAATTGGAGGCATCGAGTAAAGAGCGGTGTGTGCCGGTGTCAAGCCATGCCGTGCCTCGGCCAAGTTTTTCAACGGTTAAGCGTTTGCTGAGGAGGTAGTGCCTGTTAATGTCGGTGATTTCTAATTCACCGCGTGCTGAGGGTGTTAAGCCTGCGGCAATGTTCACAACGTCGTTATCGTAAAAATAAAGGCCGATGACAGCGTAATGCGAGGGGGCGACTTTGGGTTTTTCAATGATGTCGTAAGGGGTGTCGTTTTCATCGAAGGCAATGACGCCGTAACGCTCGGGGTCTTTGACGTAATAGCCGAAAATGGTGGCGCCGTGTTTTTTGGCAGCAGCGGCTTTCAGGCGGTCGGAGAGGCCGTCGCCGTAGAGGATGTTGTCGCCTAGCACCAGGGCGACGCAGTCTTCGCCAATGAAATCTTTTGCGATGATGAAGGCTTCTGCAATCCCGTTGGGTTTGGCTTGGGTTTCATATTGCAGGGTAATGCCCCATTGCGAGCCATCCCCGAGCAATTGCTTAAAAAGTGGGCTTTCGTGCGGGGTGGTGATGACGAGGATGTCGGTGATGCCTGCATGCATGAGGGTGCATAATGGGTAATAAATCATGGGCTTATCGTAAATGGGCAGCAGCTGTTTGCTTAAGCTGTGGGTGGCCGGATAGAGGCGGGTGCCTAATCCGCCAGCGAGAATAATACCTTTCATGTGTTTGTCTCCGGCAAGGGTGGTTAAATGGCGTTGGCGGTATTATAATCGCCCTTTTGCCGAATGAGAATGGACATGTCTAAGCCTTTAGTCACTATTTTAATCCCTAACTATAAAACGGAAGAACTCACACGTTTATGTATGCGCCTGCTGCGTAAGCACACCGACCCTGACATGGTGAAGGTGGTGGTCATCGACAACGACTCGAAAGATGGCTCTTTAACCTATTTACGAAGCTTAAAACGCATTACATTAATCGAGCGCCCAGCCGTGCCTGGCGAACCGCCTGTTTCTGCGCATTCCAATGCTCTGGATTTGGCCTTGGCTCAGGTGGATACCCCTTATGTGTTATCTATCCACACGGATACCTTAGTGAAGCGCCCCGATTGGCTGCCATTTTTATTAGCTGAAATTGAAAAGCGCGACACGATTGCGGGTGTGGGGTCGTGGAAGCTTGAAAATAAACCGTGGTGGCGCCGCGCGTTGAAAAAAATCGAGCGTTTTTTCCAGCAGGGGTATTACAAATTAACCGGCAATGAAAAGCATGGTTTAGAGGGTATTGGTAAAAATTATTATTACTTACGTAGCCATTGTGCGTTATATCGCATGGATGCTTTGCGAAAACTGAATTTGCATTTTTCGGATGGGGATTTGGTGGCGGGGAAACACATGCATAAGGCCTTGGTTGAAGCGGGTTATGAGATGTTGTTTTTACCATCTGATGTGTTAATTCCTTACATGGATCACATTAATCACGCGACGACGGTGTTAAATCCTTCCTTAAGCACACGTGAAAAGAGTGTGAATAAAGGCTTAAAGCGCATCCGACGGTCTTTGGATAAGTTGAATGCTAAGGGTGTGTTGTTGGATGAGACGCTAGATTGGTGATGAGGTCTTTTAAAAGCACCCCTCCCCGACCCTCCCCAAGCCTAAAAGGCAGGCTTAGGGAGGGAGCTTACTAAGTTGCAGTGTGCATGAAAAGTTTTTAAGCTCACGGAGTGATTTATTTGTGTTAAGTAAAAGGGTGCGCAGAAGGCTCCCTCCCTATTTGAGCGTTCTTTGCGAAAATGGGGAGGGTGGGGAGGGGTGCTTTTAAGCTTTACCCCTCCAACTCAAACCCTATTTTCGCAAAATGCCCTTCTAACTCATCAATATTATTAAACCGAATTTTCAAACTCCCGCCGCCTTTTTCTTCGTATTCAACGTGAACGCGGTTTCCTAAATGTTCAGTCAGTGCGGTTTCAAGCCTAGCTAAATTAGCGTCACTGAATTTATTGGTGATGGGTTGTTCACTTAATTGAATTTTTTTCGCTTCCAATTCCATCTTGCGCACGCTCCATTGTCGAGCAATGCATTTTTCAGCCAATTCAAGCTGATGTTTCGTTTCAAGCGCCGCTAAAATTTTGCCGTGGCCTTCGCTTAACAGCCCATCAATTAAATGTTGCTGCACTTTGGGGTGGAGTTTTAATAAACGCAGGGTATTGGTGATGGCTGCGCGGGATTTCCCGACGGATGCCGCGACTTCTTCGTGTAAATAACCAAATTCGTCAATTAAGCGTTGATAGGCTTTGGCTTCTTCAATGGAGTTTAAGTCGTGACGGCTGATGTTTTCGATGATAGAGGCTTGCAGGGCTTGCTCGTCGGTGTAAGCATAAATTAAGCAGCCAACTTCGGTTAAGCCGGCTAATTGTGCTGCGCGCCAGCGGCGTTCACCAGCCACAATTTCATAGGTTTGATTAGCGAGTGGGCGCACGACGATGGGTTGCAATAAGCCTTCGGTGCTTTTGATGGAATCAGCGAGTTCTTGGAGTTTTTCTGGGTCGAAATGTTGGCGTGGCTGATATTTGCCGCGGATGAGGCGGTCGATGGAGATGTGTTGTAGGGTTGGCTTGCGTTTTGACATAAGGATCCTTGTGTGTCAAAGGTGGTTTGCTGTATTGCGTATA
>DASTZQ010000061.1:0-40278 GCA_035764205.1 Gammaproteobacteria bacterium | reverse complement strand
GTCACCTTCCCAGTTTTTCATGAAAACACCGGTGATGTGATGCCCTTCTTTTTTCAAAAGTGCCGCTGCCACCGAGGAATCCACCCCGCCGGAGACGCCAACGACTATGTGTTTGTGCTTTTTCATGGGCGTAGGATACTGGATTATGTGGTGTTTGTCATGGCTTGATATATTCGAAAATTGAATTATAATTCCAAAAAATTAATTTTTTATAATCTAGTGCAAATATGCCTAAAGTGGCATATACTCTATAAGGAGAAAGTGTGAAACGGTTGGCTTGATTTGCCGGAAGTAAAAATGAGTTATTAGCCTTTCCTGAGGCGGTAAGGCATGAAATGGGGTATGCATTGCATCTTGCTCAGTGTGGCGACAAGCATGAGTCTGCTAAATTATTTAAAGGGTATGGTTCTGGTGTGTATGAAATTGTGAGTAGTTATAATACTAATGCTTATCGTGCTATTTATGTGGCTTGCTATGAAGATACTGTTTATGTTGTTTATGCGTTTCAGAAAAAATCTAAAGTAGGTATAAAAACGCCTAAACAAAATCTTGCTGTTATTGAAGATAGGCTTAAACGATTGAGAGCATTACTTTTTAATTAAAAAAGGTGTGTGATGAAGAAAAAAACAAATGTGAACGATCAATTGGAAGTATCCAGTGGCAATGTTTTTGCTGATTTAGCATTGCCTAATCCAGCTGAGTCTTTATTAAAAGCAGACTTGGCCATTCAAATTAATCGACTGATTGCTGCTAATCAATTGAATCAAGTGGACACAGCTAAATTGCTTGGGCTTGACCAGCCAAAAATTTCGGCGCTTAGTCGAGGGCGATTAAAAGGGTTTTCTGTGGAACGACTATTTAAATTGCTGGCTATGTTAAATCAAGACATTGAAATTATTATTCGGCCCCATCGTGGGCGCGAAAAGCATTCCATTCCTCATATTCATGTCAATATGGTGGGTGGTTAGTTGGTGATTCGGGTTGTTTCTCAAACCACCCTCTGCTAGCATGTCCAGCAAGTAAAATCTCATGAAAGGACACGCGCATGACTCACTTCCACATCCCCGCCCAAGGCCAAAAAATCACCGTTAATGCCGATTTCACCTTAAATGTCCCAGCACAGCCCATTATTCCTTACATCGAAGGCGATGGCATTGGTGTCGACATCACCCCAGTCATGAAAAAAGTCGTGGATGCGGCGGTGAATAAGGCGTATCAAGGCCAGCGTGCTATTCAATGGATGGAAGTTTACGCCGGTGAAAAAGCCACCAAGGTGGTGGGTGAAAATGAATGGCTGCCAGCTGAAACCATTGCGGCGGTGCGTGATTACGTGGTGTCTATCAAGGGCCCATTAACCACACCTGTGGGTGGTGGCATTCGTTCCTTGAATGTGACGCTGCGGCAAGACTTAGATTTATACGTTTGTTTGCGCCCGGTGCGTTATTTTGAAGGCGTGCCTAGCCCAGTGAAAGAACCCTGGAAAACCAACATGGTGATTTTCCGCGAAAATTCGGAAGATATTTACGCGGGCATTGAGTGGGCGGCTGACAGTGAAGGCGCGAAAAAAGTGATCGCATTTTTGCGTAATGACATGGGCGTTAAAAAAATTCGTTTTCCTGAGCATTGCGGCATAGGTGTGAAACCGGTTTCTAAAGAAGGCACCACGCGTTTGGTGCGTCGGGCTATTCAATACGCCATTGATCAGCATCGTGATTCTGTGACTTTAGTGCATAAAGGCAATATCATGAAATTTACCGAAGGTGGGTTTCGTGATTGGGGTTATGAAGTCGCCAAAAATGAATTTAATGCAAGCTTGATAGATAACGGCCCTTGGATGGTGGTGAAGCACCCAACAACGGGCAAAGACATTGTGATTAAAGATGTCATTGCGGATGCATTTTTGCAGCAAATTTTGCTGCGCCCATCGGATTACAGCGTGATTGCCACTTTAAATTTAAACGGTGATTACATTTCGGATGCGCTGGCCGCGCAAGTGGGCGGCATAGGCATTGCGCCCGGTGCAAATTTAAGTGACAGCGTTGCGATGTTTGAAGCAACCCATGGCACGGCGCCGAAATACGCAGGGCAGGATAAGGTGAACCCGGGTTCCATTATTTTATCGGCTGAAATGATGCTTAGGCACTTGGGCTGGGGTGAGGCGGCGGATTTGGTGATTAAGGGCATGGAGGCCGCCATTCGGGCCAAAACCGTGACTTATGACTTTGCCAGGTTGATGGATGGCGCCAAAGAGGTGAGCTGCTCGGCGTTTGGTGAAGTTATGATCGCTGGAATGTAATGTGTGGGGGCTCTTGTCGCCCGGACACGCTTTTTGTGGCCGGGGCAGGTGCCCGAACGAAGCCCCGAAAAGCTTTTCCGGGCTCCGTTCGCGCACAGTTCCCGGCCGCTGTGAAACGCGTCCGGGCTACACCAACCCGCGCTCACTCAATTAGAATCAATAGGTTACAAAAAATCTGAATAATTATTATACAATCCTATGGTTTCATGTATAATCCTAACCCAGTATTGCCTTGTTTTAGCGCATAAATTCAGTAATGCTCAATCAACGCGCTAAGGCAAAAATATATTTTTCCCTTAAACCGCAAAAACCAAAAACATGGTCTATATAGAAGGTAGGCGTATGAATAAATGTGAATTGATCAATAACTGGGCAGACGAAACAAGCGTCTTACCAGCGCGGAAGGAACCCGCAGGCGTTGAAGTGATTTTACATAACGACGATTTTACGCCCATGGATTTTGTGCTGAAGATTTTGGAAAGTATTTTTTTTATGGATAAAGCGCGTGCCAAAGCGGTCATGTTAAAAGCGCACGCAGAAGGAAAGGCAATAATTGGTTGGTTCACAAAGGATGTGGCAGAAACCAAAATTAACGATGCCATGAGTTTAGCAAAGGAAGAAGAGCATCCGTTAAAATGCAGCATGGAGGTTGCAAGATGATTGTAGGAGGAGTGTGTCATGTTGGACAAAGAGTTAGAATACACATTAAACGTCGCTTTCAAAGAGGCGCGGACTAAGCGTCACGAATTCGTGACGGTTGAACATTTATTGCTTTCACTCTTAGACAATTCCTCTTCCCTCGACGTGTTAAAAGCTTGCGGCGCTAACATTAGCCGCTTACGCAGCAATTTAGTCGAATTCATTGATAGAACCACACCGGTCATTCCCTTAAACGTGCACGATCGCGACACGCAACCCACACTCGGTTTTCAACGCGTGATACAGCGCGCTGTGTTTCAAGTGCAATCGGCTGGCAAAACAGAAGTGGCCGGCGCCAATGTGTTGGCTGCGATTTTTAGTGAGCAAGAAAGTCAAAGCGTTTATTTTATTCGACAAGAAAACATTAGTCGTTTGGATGTGATTAATTTTATCGCGCACGGCACGGCAGCAAGGCAAAAACCAGCATCTGAAGACAGGCCATTCACGCAATACCCTTCAGATGAAGAAAATGAAAATGGATCTGAAACGGGTGCAGGCAATAGCCCGCTCGAATTATACACCACGAATTTAAATGCACGCGCGAAGCTCGGTTTAATTGATCCTTTGATAGGTCGCGGTGAAGAAGTGGATCGTTGCATACAAGTGCTTTGTCGTCGTCGCAAAAATAACCCTTTATTAGTGGGTGAAGCGGGCGTCGGTAAAACAGCCATTGCCGAAGGCTTGGCTCGCATGATCATTGAAAGAAAAGTGCCTGAGGTGTTGGCTGAAAGCGTGATTTACGCTTTGGATTTAGGCAGTTTATTAGCCGGCACGAAATACCGCGGCGATTTTGAAAAACGCTTAAAGAGTGTTTTGCACCAATTAAAAGAACAAAAAGGTGCTATTTTATTTATCGATGAAATTCACACCATTATTGGTGCGGGCGCGGCTTCCGGTGGTTTGATGGATGTTTCTAATTTAATTAAACCCCTGTTAGCATCCGGGGATTTAACCTGCATGGGTTCAACAACGTATAAAGAATATCGCAGCATTTTTGAAAAAGATCACGCTTTAGATAGACGCTTTCAAAAAGTGGATGTGAAAGAACCCAGCATCGATGAAAGCATCGCTATTTTAAAAGGCTTACGCGAACGTTTTGAAGCGCATCATCACGTGAAATACACGGATGAATCCTTAGAAGCGGCTGCGCGTTTATCAGCACGTTACATGAGTGACAGGCATTTACCAGACAAAGCCATTGATTTAGTTGATGAAGTGGGTGCTTATCAATATTTGCTGCCAGAAGATCAACGAAAAACAGTGATTGATGTCTTGGATATTGAAAAAATGGTGGCGAAAATTGCGCGCATTCCAGAGCGCAATGTCACCGCTTCCGACCGTGAAGTGTTAAAGAATTTAACGCGTGATTTAAAGTTAACGATTTTCGGCCAAGACCCAGCGATAGAAATGTTAGGTGCGGCGGTTAAGTTATCACGTTCAGGCTTGCGCGATGCCAATAAACCCATAGGCTCATTCTTGTTTGTTGGCCCAACGGGTGTTGGTAAAACGGAAGTGAGTAAACAACTCGCTAAAATTTTGGGCGTTGAGCTCATTCGTTTTGATATGTCTGAATACATGGAAAGGCATTCCATTTCACGTTTAATTGGCGCGCCTCCGGGGTATGTTGGTTACGATGAAGGTGGTTTATTAACGGAAGCCGTCACCAAAACGCCGCATTCGATTGTGTTGCTTGATGAAATTGAAAAAGCACACCCCGATATTTATAACTTATTATTGCAAATCATGGATCACGGCACACTCACCGACATGAATGGCCGCAAAACCGACTTTCGTCACACGGTGTTGATCATGACATCCAATGTGGGTGCTGAATTATTAGAGCGAGTTAACATTGGGTTTACGCAACAAGAAGGCGAATCTGATGTTATGTCTTCTGTGCAGCGCGTGTTTTCACCGGAATTCAGAAACCGTTTAGATGCCATCATTCACTTTGCTGCGCTTGATCAAAAAACCATTTTATCCGTGGTTGATAAATTCATTGCGGAATTGGAAGTGCAATTGGGTGCGCGCAATGTGATTATTGAGGTGGATAATGAAGCGCGCATGTGGTTTGCGCACAATGGTTATGATCGCAAAATGGGTGCGCGCCCAATGGCAAGGTTAATTCAAGAGCAATTGAAAAAGCCTTTGGCGGAAGAATTATTGTTTGGTGCGCTAAGCACGGGTGGGCATGTGAAAGTGACGACCGAAAAAGGCAAGATTAAATTTTTGATAGAGAATAAAGAAACCTCAGATGTGAATTAAGCGTTGCCTGGGAAGGATGGAAGCCCTTGAGCGATTTTTGCCCAAGGGTTTTTTTATTGCGAGCTTTGAGCGTTTTGAGATGGGCGGCTGCCGCCTTCTTTGTGGCGGAAGGTGATGCGGCCTTTAGAGAGGTCGTAGGGGGTCATTTCAACGGTGACCTTGTCGCCTTTGAGAATTCGGATGTAATTCTTGCGCATTTTGCCCGAAATATGAGCAAGCACGATGTGGCCGTTTTCGAGTTGGACTCGAAACATGGTATTTGGCAGGGTGTCGATGACCGTGCCTTCCATTTCAATTTGTTCTTCTTTTGCCATGGGACTCCATCTGGGGTTCATAAAATAAAGGTCATCCATTATAACCGACTGATGGCAGAAGGGAAGGGGTGCGTTGATGGTGGGTGCCTGAAGGTCGTTTGCCTCCCCCCAGCCCCACTGCCATTAAGTTAAGGCTTGGCAAGGGAAAGCCGGCGCTTTTGTAGCCCGGACACGTTTTTTGTGGCCGGGGCTGGTGCCCGGGCGAAGCCCCGAATATCACGCTATAATGATCATCCAACACCTCAACAAAACCAGCTGCTTTTTCGTGCCTTCGCTCAACGACAGCCCCGGCCGCGGTGGAGCGCGTCCGGGCTACAAGAGCTCAAGCTTTTTCATGAATATTGCAAACGACCTTCATGCACTAACCAACACCGTCTTCTCATTCACAAATGACCTCGCCCCTGACTCCCCAAGCTCGCGCCCAAAACCAGATTGATTGATGCCGCCGAAGGGCAGGGCAGGTTCGGTGGCAGCATAACGGTTTACTGCCACGCAGCCGGCTTGCAGTTGATTGCGTGCAATCGCTTCCCCGCGTGCAAGGTCGCGCGTGAACACCGCAGCCGTGAGGCCGTAAACGGTGTTGTTGGCTAATTGAATGGCTTCGTTTTCATCAGTCGCTTCAATGATGGAAAACACCGGCCCAAACACTTCTTCTTCAAACGCACACATGCCAGGTTTCACATTCGTTAATAACGTGACAGGATAATAAAACCCAGGACCTGCAGGCATTTCACCACCGCAATGCAAGGTGGCGCCTTGTGAAACGGTGAGGGTGACTTGTCGGTGTAAGTTTTCGCGTAAGTCAGCGCGCGCGAGTGGGCCGAGGGTAGTTGCCTCTGCCAAAGGATCACTCGGTTGATAACTTTTCATTTTTTCTTTTAAGGCTGATAAAAATGCGGGTAAAACACTTTTCACAACAATAATGCGCTTTGCCGCAATGCACACTTGCCCTGCATTCCACAAGCGTGAAAATGCACACGCTTCAGCGGCATTTTCAAGGTCGGCGTCTGCTAAAATTAAATAAGGGTCAGAGCCACCGAGTTCTAACACCACTTTTTTGAGCGCGTCACCGGCTTCTTTCGCGACACTTTTTCCGGCGCGTGCACTGCCGGTTAAAGTCACGGCTTTAATGTGTGGGTGAGGAATCACAGCGGATGCCACTTCATTGTTAACCACAATGGCGCGAAACACGTCTTTGATTGCAAACGCAGCTTGAAATAAAGCCTCAATGGCATAAGCGCAACCGGTTGAAATGGGTGCGTGTTTTAAAATGGCCGTATTGCCAGCCATGAGCGTTGGCACGGCAAATCGAAACACTTGCCAGAGTGGAAAATTCCACGGCATGATGCCGAAAATCGTGCCTAGCGGTTGGTAGCAAACCAAGGCATGCGGTGCGAGTGGTTTGGGTTTTAAATAAATTTCACCGTATTGAATGTAGTGCTCAATCAGTAATAAACATTTTTGAATTTCAGCACGCGATTGGGTGATGGGTTTGCCCATTTCTTGCGTCATTAATTCAGCAAAGTTTTCTAATTGTTCATTCAAACCATCATGCAGCCGTTGAAAACACGCGCGGCGTTCGTCGAATGACGTATGTTGATATGCAGTGAATGCTGTTTGCACTTTTTCAATGATTGAAAATGCAGCGGCTTCATTCATTTCATTGTAAGTTTCGATGACGGCGCCAGTGGCTGGGTTGATGGTTTGAATTGGCATTATTTAAGGCTCTCAAGGTATTTATCCGCATCCAACGCCGCCATGCACCCCGTGCCCGCCGCTGTAATCGCCTGCCGATAAATAGAATCCGCCACATCGCCTGCTGCAAACACGCCAGGAATATCCGTCGCCGTTGCATTCGCGCCATTTTTATTCGGCAACACCAAATACCCACTCGCATCCATTTTTAATTGATCTTTAAAAATGGCCGTGTTCGGCTGATGCCCAATCGCAATAAACACGCCGGTGACATCGAGCTCACGCGTTTCGCCACTCACGGCATCTTTCAAGCGCACACCCGTCACACCACTCGCATCCCCTAAAATTTCATCCACTTCACTGTTCCACGCAATATCCACCTTACCCGTGGATGTTTTTTTCTCCATCAAGCGATCAATCAATATTTTCTCAGCGCGTAATTTATCGCGTCTGTGAATTAAAGTGACATGCGATGCTAAATTGGAAAGATACAAGGCTTCTTCCACCGCCGTGTTGCCACCACCCACCACCACCACTTTCTGCCCGCGATAAAAAAAGCCATCGCAGGTCGCGCACGCAGAAACGCCTTTGCCTTTAAACGCGTTTTCAGAGGCCAAGCCTAAATATTTTGCCGTGGCACCCGTTGAAATAATTAAAGCATCGCAGGTGTAAGTATTATTGCCTTTCAACACAAACGGGCGTTGTTGCAAATTGGCTTCCGTGATTTCGTCGTAAATGACGTCGGTGTTAAAGCGCTCCGCGTGTTCGCGCATGCTTTCCATTAATTCGGGGCCTTGCAAGCCTTCTTTGCCGCCCGGCCAGTTATCCACATCCGTGGTGAGACTTAATTGACCACCGGCCACCAAGCCCGTAATGACAGCGGGTTTTAAATTGGCGCGCGCGGCGTAAACAGCAGCAGTCCAGCCGGCAGGGCCAGAACCAAGAATAATTAAGCGATGATGTGTTGTCGTTGTCATGGTGATCGTTCTCATTAGGCTTCAGGTGGTATATAGTACGAGATGGAGCCCTAACCGACAATACTTCTCTGCCTATGAAAAACCGTTCTCGACAAAAAGACTTGCCCTCTAAGCGCCGTGCCCCTTTGCACATGCGTCAACGCCTGCGTGAAGGTTTATTTTTAGTCTACATTGCACTGGCTTTGTTCTTATTAGTTTCTTTGGGTTCCTACCACCCCAACGACCCAGGCTGGTCGGGCACGGGTGAAAATCACCACATCGCGAATGCGGGTGGTTGGGTGGGTGCTTGGGTTGCGGACATTTTTCTTTCATTGTTCGGCTGGATTGCTTATTTATTCCCCATTTTGGTTGTTTTGTCGTGCTGGTTGAGCTGGGCTGAACCCGAAGAGCAAACGCCCACCCTTGCGCGTGAATGGTTATATAAAAGCGCAGGCTGGATTTTATTCACCATGAGCGCTTGCGCCTTGGTTGGTTTTTATTGTCATCAAACGGCGCACTTGCCCACCACCTCAGGCGGCATTGTTGGCGATTTGGTCGGCCACGGCTTAGCTTTATTGTTCAATGAAACCGGCAGCACCATTTTCTTCACAGCCATGCTGCTTTGTGGCATTACGTTTGTCACCGGCTTATCGTGGTTGCGCTTGATGGAAGTGTTGGGCGAGCAAGCCACCCGTGCTTATCAAAAAACCCAGCAAGCCTTAAAAGCCCGTTGGGCTGCTTACTGTGCCAAACGTGCCGAAGCAAAATTATTAAAAGCCGCGGCCGAGCCTGTTATTGCAAAACCTGAGCTGAGTGTTAAAGCACTTGAACGCCAAGAGCCAGCGCTTGCTTTAGCGCCGCAGCCTTTGCCGCCCGCGCCTAAGCCGGTGGTCATTGTGCGCCCTGAACCGGTGAAACCGAAAAAGAAAATTGAAATCGACCCGAGCATTCGTTTAGAGCCTGGTGAGCTGCCTGGGTTTGATTTATTAAATCCGGTGCCGCCCGCTTCTGATAAAGCTTTTTCTAACACCACGTTTGAAATGTTATCTAACTTGGTTGAGCAGCGCCTCGCGGATTTTGGCGTGGAAGTGAAAGTGGTGGCCGTGCACCCCGGGCCCATCATCACGCGTTTTGAGCTTGATTTAGCACCCGGCATTAAAGTTAGCAAAATCACAGGGCTCGCAAAAGACATTGCGCGTTCGTTGTCGGTGGTGAGTGTGCGGGTGGTGGAAGTCATTCCGGGTAAATCTTACATCGGCCTTGAAATTCCGAATGAACACCGTGAAGTGGTTTCCTTGCGTGAAATGATGGAAGACGCGCATTACGAACAAGCGAAATCGCCTTTGAGTTTAGTCTTAGGCAAAGACATTGCCGGCCAACCGGTGGTCGTTGATTTAGCCAAAATGCCACATTTATTAGTGGCGGGCACCACGGGGTCTGGTAAATCAGTTAGCTTAAACGCCATGGTTTTAAGCATTTTATTTAAAGCGAGCCCTGAAGAAGTTCGTTTAATCATGATAGACCCTAAAATGTTGGAGCTCTCCATTTACGACGGCATCCCGCATTTATTAACGCCTGTCATCACAGACATGAAAGACGCCGCGAACTCACTGCGTTGGTGCGTGGCTGAAATGGACAAGCGTTATCGTTTAATGGCGGCTTTGGGCGTGCGTAATTTAGCGGGCTATAATCAAAAGGTGAATGAAGCCATCCAGCGTGGCGAGCCACTCACCATGCCGGGTGCCTTAGTCACTGACCCCGAAAGCGCCAAGCTGGAATTAGAACCCTTGCCCATGATTGTGGTCATTGCCGATGAGCTCGCTGACATGATGATGGTCGTCGGTAAAAAAGTCGAAGATTTAATCGCGCGCATTGCGCAAAAAGCGCGTGCGGCGGGCATTCATTTAATTGTGGCAACGCAGCGGCCATCGGTCGATGTGATCACCGGTTTAATTAAAGCCAACATTCCAACGCGTATTGCATTTCAAGTGTCATCGCGCATTGATTCTCGCACCATCCTCGACCAACAAGGCGCTGAGCAATTGTTAGGCCACGGCGACATGCTTTATTTGCCGCCGGGGGCGGGTGTGCCTGTGCGTGTTCACGGCGCTTACGTGGCCGATGAAGAAGTGCATCGCGTGGTGGCGGCTTGGCGCAGTGTTGGCCAGCCGGAATATTGCACCGATGTCACCGACGACCAAAGCGGCGAAGGCCAGCAAGGCGAGGGTGGCTTGGGCGGCGAATCTGACCCGCTTTACGACGAAGCCGTGCGCATCGTGACAGAAACCCGTCGCGCCTCCATTTCTTTGGTGCAGCGCCGCCTGAGAATTGGGTATAATCGCGCTGCCCGCATGATGGAAGACATGGAAGCCGCCGGCGTGGTTAGCAGCATGGACAATGGCGGCGGGCGTGAAGTATTAGCAGCAGGGCTTGCCCTCGATTAAGGTGAAATAACATGAAGAAAATTGGCTTAGGCCTTGTTTTAATGAATTTTTTGGCTGCATTTACCCCTGTTTTTGCAAGCAGCGCCGCCGACCAGCTTTTGCCCTTATTGAATAATGTTTCTTCCATGAAGGCGGATTTCACCCAAACCATTTTTGATAACCACGACCGTGCCGTGCAAAAATCCTTTGGCACCTTGGCCTTGAGTCGGCCGGGCAAATTCCGTTGGGATGTGAAAAAACCCATGCCTCAACTCATTATCGCCAACCAATCCCGCTTATGGATTTACGACCCCGACCTTGAGCAAGTCACCATTCGTTCATTTAAGGCGGCTTCAAGCGACACCCCAGCTTTATTATTAAGCCACCCTGACGCCAAACTCAATCAAGATTACGTGGTCACCACCATTCAACGAAAGCCGGCGTCGCTGCAATGGTTTTCTTTAAAGCCGCGCAACCCGGATAACTTATTTGAAGAAGTGCAGTTAGGTTTTAAAGCTGCGCAAATCAGCGAAATGCGCTTGGTCGATCACTTAGGCCACACCACGCAAATTGAATTTACCAACATACAAACCAACCCTTCGCTTTCACCAGCCTTGTTTGTGTTTAAGGCGCCGAATTCGCAGGTCGATGTGATTGATGAAACCAAACAGTAACCCGCTGGAAGCAAGCCGCCTGTTGCCGCTGGCCACGCGCCGTCGCCCAAGCACGTTGCAAGACTATTGCGGCCAAACGCATTTATTGGGCGAGGGCAAGCCCCTGCGCCGCGCCATTTTAAACGGCCAGTTGCATTCCATGATTTTATGGGGGCCGCCGGGCACGGGCAAAACCACCTTGGCCGAGCTCATTGCAACGCATGCCAAGGCTCCGTTTGAACGCCTCTCGGCGGTGTTTTCAGGCGTTAAAGACATTCGCGCCGTGGTTGAAAAAGCGCGTGAAGCCCGCGCGGTTTCTGGCTTGCCCACCGTTTTGTTCATCGACGAAATTCATCGATTTAACAAAGCACAACAAGATGTTTTTCTACCTTACCTTGAAGATGGCACTTTAATTTTAATTGGTGCCACGACCGAAAATCCCTCCTTTGAATTAAACGGCGCTTTGCTTTCTCGGGCGCGGGTCTATGTTTTAAAATCCCTGACGGAAGCCGATTTGCAAACCATCATTCAAAATGCGCTTGCCGATTACCCGCCGGTGGTGTTTCCAGCTGAATTGCAAGCCACTTTAATTAACGCCGCCGACGGCGATGCCCGCCAGTGCTTAAACTTGCTTGAAATTCTTTTAGATGCGGCCACGTTGGAGTTTGGTCAATTAGTCATCACTGAGGCTTTATTAACCGAGGTGCTGCAAACGGCGCTGCGTCGTTTTGATAAAGGCGGCGAGGCGTTTCATGATCAAATTTCAGCCTTGCATAAATCCGTGCGCGGTTCTTCACCCGATGCAGCCATTTATTGGCTGTGCCGGATGCTGGACGGCGGCTGCGACCCGCGTTATTTAGCCCGCCGTATCATTCGCATGGCGAATGAAGACATCGGCCTGGCCGACCCCCGCGCCATGGAAATGGCGGTGGCTGCGGCCGAGGTTTACGAGCGCTTGGGTTCGCCCGAGGGGGAATTGGCCTTGGCAGAAGTGGTTATTTATTTTGCATGTGCACCTAAGAGCAATGCGGTTTACACGGCTTACAATGCCACTCGGGCTTTGGTGCAAACCCAAGGCTCCCACCCGGTGCCCTTGCATTTACGCAATGCTCCGACTAAGCTCATGAAGCAGTTGGACTACGGTAAAAATTACCGTTATGCTCACGACGAGCCTGAAGCCTACGCCGCCGGTGAAAATTACTTCCCTGAGGCATTAAAAGGCACTGAGCTTTATCACCCCACTGAGCGTGGGTTGGAAGCCAAAATTAAAGAGCGTTTAGCGTATTTTAAAAAGCGTGATCAGCAATAATAAGAGGAGTCATGATGTGTTTATTCGTCCGCCAAAGTGTGTAGAGCCGCGTGCTTTATTGAGTGATTTATTAGAGTGCCTTAATGATGCACGAAATCAACACGGGCAATTTCAGCGCTCAGAAGCCGACAATAAAATCATTGAATTGTCCCCGCCTCCAATAGACGCTTTATCTTTTCCTAACACGGATGCATGCGCTGAACGCAAGCTAAAAGCGCGTGTTTTGCTTTTATCAAAATTAGCCGCGAAGGCAACCTTGCATCAATTGGATGCGCTCATTAAAACCTTAGAAGTTCGCAACTTAGGTGAGGAATTAACCGACAATGATATTGCCTTGGTTCAAGCCATTTTTAATGATCATTATCGACGCATTAAGCACCCACCCATGCATTACACAGCCAACCCCCACGGGCTTATTAATAAAGTGCTCATAGACATTGCGAAAGGCATTGAGCGCTTGACAGACAGGCGTTTCGCTTGGTTAGGTTTGCTCATTCCCAGTTTAAAACCAGCGGTTGCACAGCAATATTCAACAGAGACGTTTCGTTTTAAAAATGTGGTGCTTGGTCAAGACGATCAAGTCATTATTCCTGTTGAGGCTGTTAAAAACCAAAGCGCGTTTGAGCGTTTACCGCCAGGTGATAAAGAGAAGGTGTTGAGCCAATCCCCAAGGGTGAGAGCTTTGCATTTATCGAGAAGCCAATCGGGGGAGTTTGCGCGCGCATCGCAGGCCATCACGATTAGGCGTTCATCATCCTCAACCGCCGATGATGACCTGCCGACTGAAGAGCAGTGCCATGGTCTTGAGGTCGACCTTTGGTTGTTAGATGAAACGGCAAGCCCGACGGTGTGTGTGGACCTTGCCGCCTTGAATCAGCTTGAAGCGAACCTCAAGCCTGATCTTCCTCATGTTTTTTCAGATAAAAATGACCTGTGTCAGTTTATGTTAACTCACCTTCCAGAGCGTCAAGACTGGATGCTTCTAATGAATATTTTGGGTCGGCCAGTGCTCGATCAATTATTATCGCAATCGGTGTCAGTGGTGTCAGCTAATGAGCTTTACTTGGCCATGTGGTTTAGTGTGAATGCACAGTATAAGGCAGGGCGAGAGGCTAAGTCCGGTGAATACACCGGTTGTTTGCCGAGCCTGTTTCGTGGCAAGGCATTTAGTAAAACGGCTAAGCTTGAAGCGGTGGCACGGATTATGAATTCGGTAGAGCGGGGGTTAGGGTTTGGCGAGGTTTACGCCGAGCTAATGAAGCCTGAAAATGATTTTATTCGTCAAAGCCTTTCAAGCGGGAGCTTGAGTAAGGTGAATCAGCCTTTTATGGCGTGTGCTGAAAATGCATACATGTGCATGAATCAGGTCAAAACATTAACTCAATAAATTAAGTTTTATTTCCAAACTTTCACTTCTCTTAAGAAAACCTTAAGGTTTGATGGGTAGATTTAGAAGGGAACTCATTCTCACTAGGAGCTGCTTTATATGAAATTAAAGGATGTCGTTGCTCAATTGAAAGAAATCAGAGATCAAGAGGTAAACACAGTTAATCAAAGGGAAGAGCCCTTGGTTTTTGAGGCTGATCGATTGTCGTTTCTAAAGTTTGATCATTTAATTGAGAAGTTGGAAGCAGAGGGTGAGCGCGATTTTTGTGAGGATGATCGTGTTTTGCTTAAAGATTTTTTAAGAGAACGTTGGACCTTGTTGATTCAGCGCACGCACGCCGACTATTTCATGAACCCTCATGGCCGTGCAGCCAAGGTTTTTCGAGCGTTAGCAGAATATACGTCCATTGATTTATTTTTGGTAACAGCCGCTGAAAGGCCTCATAAGCAGGAGCGTTGGTTGAGTTTGATGGCGCCAACTTTGAAAGACGCGGTGGCTGCTCAGCATTCAAATGAACAGTTCCAGTTTCGTGATTATCAACTCAACAGCGGCATGGATGATGTGGTGAACGTTGTGTCGGCTTTGAATAATGTTGATAAAAAAAATAAAAACAAGAATGGTTCAGTTGATCAATCAGTAATCATGCGCGTTAAAGACCATGATGATAACGCTAAACAATTAGCCAATATACATTCTGTGCCTCAACGTAATCGCCCGCAAATGCAAGCGACACTTTCTCAGCGCATGCGTAATCAAGATAAAGTGGTGACGGCAACCTATGCTCCAAAGAGAAATGATGTTCTTAAAGAGAAGATACAAAGTCAGTGGGTGCCATTGGGTGCTGAGCTTGGGAAGCAATTAAGCGAGCTACCAATGGAAACCGTTGATGGCCTAGTGGCTCATATTGTTGCTCGTTTGCCTTATGATCTTGAATTAGCGCCTCGGTTATTGGGTATGCTGGTTTTTGGTTTGAAGGATGAAGTGCTGGATGCGTTGTTAAAGGCTGATAAGCTTGATCGCAAGTTAGTCGACGATAAAAAAAATCGAGTTTTCATTTATTTAAGTATTTTTAATTATGTAAGACAGAGAAAAAAACAAGACGATTATAAATCAAATTTTGGTAGGTACAGTAAGCAAGACAAATTAAAAATAGCCAACAGTATCTTGGATAAATTAGCCGCAGGCGTGTCTTTAATAGCCATTGTTGATTATTTAAATGGGCTGGTGGCCAATGAAAAAAGCGCGGCGGTTAATGGTGAGCTGGGTGTTTTAGTGAAGCAATGCTTTTTAGAAAACCCATGCTTGAAAGCGCCCGAAGAAGCGCTTGGTTATTTTGAGCGTGTGAAGGTGAGTGTGGCGGGTTTGTTCGGTTTGTTTGGTGGTGCATCGCCGCAACCGGCGCCGGCGCCTGTTTCTCCGAATGCAGTGCCTAGCTCACGCGCCTAACGGCGCTTTTTCACGTGTGGTTATCTCACCCCGGCCTCCGCGCTTCGCGCTTCAGCCGGGGCTATTGAACTTTCGGCCTAAAGGCCTAATGAAAGGCCGTAGGCCGTAAGCTGATAGCCCCGGCTTAGGAGGCGCCTTTTGCCTCCGCGGGCCGGGGTTAATGCGCAACACT
Organism: Gammaproteobacteria bacterium; assembly: GCA_035764205.1. Lineage (GTDB taxonomy): Bacteria > Pseudomonadota > Gammaproteobacteria > DSM-16500 > DSM-16500 > Aquicella. The sequence continues at coordinate 24,663 of DASTZQ010000061.1, read as the reverse complement.
CGATAAAAGCGCCGCAGGCGCGTGAGTGTTATCGGTGAGATTCATTTCCGCCTTTGATGTTGTTATAAACAGGGGTCATGAATTGGGTCCGGAAGTATATCATCTTGGGCGGGTGCGGCCGCTTGTTTTTTTGCAGGGAAGATACTAATATTTTTAAGCGAACGCATGAATGATATAGGTTCTATGATGATGTTTTTCACTTCATTAAAACTGGTTGTGTCTTTTTGCTCGTATTTAGATGTGCCCGTTCTTAAAATGAAAAGAAAAGGGTTGGCATTGTAAATATCGTCGTTGTTCGTCCTAAATAAGCTATGGAATTTTCCTTGCTCAGCAAGGAATGCTTGATCTTTTTTGGCTAGCAGAACAAAATCTTTTAATTGCTGTTTTAGATGATCAAATTGTTCGATGCTGAGTTCTTTCAGTGCATTTAATAAATCGTCTCTTTTATTGGGTGTCATCTCGGTCATTAATAAATGGCTTGCAAGTTGATTTTTATCAATGCCATCCACGACCGTGAGGCAAATGGCCGCATTCGCAGGCGTTGCTGCCATGCTATTTTCAAGCCTCATGCGCGCCACTTGAAGTTGAGTAATCATGGTCTTGGTTTCCCGCATAGCGGTTTTTTCTTTTTTTTCCACATTGCGTTTTTGTAGTATATTTACTTGCACTTTGATATTTTGCAAGCGGGCAATTTCCGCATTAACCTCCGCAAGCTCATTTGAACGGATAACGGCCTGCATTCTTTCTTTCAATACCTCGACAAGTATTTTTCGAATATTTTTTCTGGTAGGAGAGCTATCCCTGTTATATTTTATGTTAGCCACTATACCAAAGGCGCTTGTTGTATCATTGATGGTGCTGATAAGATATTGATAGCCGTTTTTTTTAGAGGCTGCATGATCAAGTAATGTTTTTACCGTGTCGTCGTTCCCGTTTTTGCTTGCGGCAATATGAAGTGGTAAACATTCTTCTTCGAATTTTAAACGTTGATCGGCGCCGTATTTGAGTAGTTTCGAGGCGATGTAAGTGTGATTATTTGCTGCGGCGATATAAAGTGGTGTTGCATTATCACGGAGTGCTAAATTGGGGTCAGCATTTTTTCTTAATAATGCTTTAACAACCTTTTCGTAGCCATATGCGGTGGCAAGATAAAGCGCTGTTGCACCCTCCTTACTTTGTCTATTGAGATCAATGCCGCCTTTTTCAATTAATGCTAAGGCTTCTTTAGGGTCTCTTTTGTATAAGGCTTGAATTAAAGGTGTGGTCATACTGCCCCTCGAATAGGTATTTTTTATTGCCTTAAGGATAGCACGGCTACCTTAAGGCAATCTTAATGCCTGCTTAGCGTTGATTTTTATGATGAAATAAAGGTTTGAATCCCACCAAAAAACACCGCCGCCACCAAGCCTGCGGCCGGAATGGTTAACACCCACGCCCACACGATGTTTTTAGCAACCCCCCAACGCACGGCCGAAAAGCCGTTTAAAGACCCAACGCCGATGATGGCGCCGGTGACCGTGTGGGTGGTGGAAACGGGCACGCCCAATAAGGTGGCCAAGGCCAAGGTAAAGGCGCTGGCCGTGTCTGAGCAAAAACCGCTGACGGGTTTTAGTTTAGTGATTTTCATGCCCATGGTTCGCACAATGCGCCAACCCCCAAAGCAAGTGCCAAGCGCAATCATGAAATTACACAAAATGACGACCCACATCGGCACGTAAAACACCGGGCCCATTAAATGGCTGGAATAAAGCAAAATGGCAATGATCCCCATGGTTTTTTGCGCGTCGTTACTGCCGTGCCCTAAGCTAATAAACGCGGACGAGAGCAATTGCAGCGGCCGAAACCAGCCGTCAATGCGCGTGGGGTTGCTGTAAAAGAAGATTCTGGCGGTTGCGACCATCAGTGTCATGCCCATGATCATACCGAGCAAGGGCGAGATGACAATGGCCGACACCACTTTGATAATGCCACCCCATTTAAGTGGGCTCATGCCGGCGTGTGCAATGCTCGCCCCCAACAAACCGCCAATTAAAGCGTGAGAAGAGCTAGACGGCAGGCCGTAATACCACGTGAAGATGTTCCAGAAAATGGCGCCCAATAAAGCCGCCAAGATGACGTGGTTGGTGATGACCACCGGGTCGACCAAGCCAGTACCAATGGTGGTGGCCACGTGCACCCCAAAAAACAAGAAGGCAATGAAGTTAAAGAAAGCCGCCCACAACACCGCCCAGTGCGGTTTTAAAACGCGTGTTGAAACCACGGCCGCAATGGAATTCGCAGCATCGTGGAAGCCGTTTAAAAAGTCAAAAAATAAAGCAAAGCCGATGGTGACGATGACTAATATCAGCGTGCCGTCAAGGTTAAGTATATTCAAGCACGATGCCCTTAATCAGGTTGCCAACATCTTGGCAGCGGTTAATCACCATTTTGGTGTGAGCGTAAATTTCTTTGAGTTTGAAGAAGGTTTTAAAATCGTTTTCATCGGCAAACAATTTGCGTTCACCGGCTAGCACGGTTTTATGGGCCTTGCTTTCAACGTGGTCGATTTCACGGCAGTGCGCGACAATGACATCAGCGTTTTTCATGGAATTTAAGCAATGAATGGCGAGCTTTAAGTGATGCGTGGCTTCCATGCTTAATTTGGAAAGCTCAATCATTTCAAGCGGAGCCGATTGCAATTGATAAAAAGGAAAGCGCTGGGCAATGCGGTTGATGAGGTCGATGATGTCGTCCAGGGTGCTCGTGAGTTCGTGGATGTCGTTGCGGTCGAAGGGGGTGATGAAGGTCTTGTGCAGCATTTCAAAGGTGGTGTATGCAATTTGATCAGCCTCTTCTTCGTGGTGGGCGATCAAGTCGACGTAACGCTGCTGGTCGGGTAAGTTTTGCAGCATATTGGAAAATTCAGTGGAGGCTTGCTCCAGCTTTTCGGTAGCTTGTTGAAAAAGCTCAAAAAAACTATCTTGGCGCGGTAATAAGCGTTTTAGCATCGGCGTCATCTTCTATTCAAAACAAGCAGTGAATGGGGTCTACCCAAGAACGGTTAATTTTAAGCAGGAACTTTGGGAAATGCTACCTCGAATTGCAATCCGATGTTATTTGGTGGCGTTTGGAGGCGGATTTCGCCGTGGTGCAAAGCCGTGATTTGGCTAACAATGGCAAGCCCCAGCCCGCTGCCCGAGGCTTGGGTGCCAAGCACCCGGAAGAAACGCTCAAACACGCGCTCACGCAGCTCAGGGGGGATGCCCATGCCGGTGTCGGTGACTTGAAAGATAATGTGGGTGTTGGTTTCAAGGATGGCAATGTGCACTTCGCCGTAAGCCGGGGTGTAGCGTATGGCGTTATCCACCACGTTGCGAATTAAAATGCCAAGGGCGGTGTCGCTGCCCATGACGATGGGGTGGGCGGGTGGCGGGGCGAGTTCAATATCAATGTTTTTTTCAAAGGCGTGGGGCACTAAATAAGCAATGATTTCCACGGCCAGCTTGTGTAAATCGACGGGTTTGATGTCGGTGAGGCTTTCTTCTTCACCCAAGCGGCTTAGCGTGAGCAGCTGGTCAACCACGTGGGCGCTTCTATCCACGCTTTGAATGACACTGCCTAGCGCTTTGTTGCGGTCTTTGTCGTTGTCGGATTTCAGTGCCACTTGAACGTGGGTTTTGAGTGCAGCGAGCGGCGTGCGCAGTTCGTGGGCGGCATCGGCTGCAAAGCGTTTGTTGCGCTCGAAAGCCAAACGCAGGCGGATGAATAAGCGGTTTAACTCCCCAACCAATGGTTTAATTTCAACGGGGATTTCAGTGAGCTGAACGGGTTCTAAATAAGTGGAAGCGCGGTTGGAAATTTCAGAGGTGACGCGGGTGATAGAGCGCAGCGCAAGCGTGACAATAAACCACACTAAAATACCGAAAACAGGGTAGGTGATTAATAAAATGTTGGCGTTGCTGTGGGCGATGTCGTCGGCCAGCTCGCGCCTTAAGGTGTACATTTCAGCCACGATAATTTTTGCTTTTTGTTTGTTGTCCGTGCTTGCATAAACGCGCCAATCTTGGCTGTTAACAACGAGGTCACTGTAACCCAAGCGTGAATCTTTTAAGTTAAGGGCGAGGGTGGGTGAGGAATTTAAAACCAGGTGCCCATCGGGCGACCACACTTGAAATAAAAATTTTTGTTTGGTGGTGGATTGCGTGGGGTGGAGGTAGTTGATGATGTCTTTGCGTGCAGCGGGGCTTAAGTGGGTGGACTGATAAAGCATGTCGATTAAAGTGGACATGCGAAGCAGTTGGCTGTCGAGATAAGGTTGCACCACTTTTTCATCCAGCAAATAATTGCCTATGCCGTTAATGGCAGAGGCAATCGTGATGCTGAGTAGCAAGCTGATCAGTAAAAAGTAGCGAATTGAGCGTATCATTTGTGCTCTTTGCTTTTTTCAACGGTGTAACCAATGCCGCGCACGGTGCGAATGAAGTCGTTACCAAAGCGTTTGCGGAGGTTGTGCACGTGCACTTCCAGCGCGTTGCTGTCGACTTCTTCACCCCAGCCATAGAGGGATTGGGTTAAGTGTTCGCGGGATAAAACGCGGCCTGCGTTTTCAAGCAAAACATGCAAGAGCGCAAATTCACGGCGGGAGAGGGTGATGGGTTCGCCGTTGTAAGTGATGGTGTGTGAAGCGGGGTCGACACTGATGCCGTCGTGGGTGAGCACGGGGGCTGCACGAGACGCTAAACGGCGTTGCAAGGCGCGCAAGCGAGCGAGCAATTCATGCAGGTCGAAGGGTTTGGTGAGGTAGTCATCAGCGCCGCTATCGAGGCCTTTCACGCGGTCTTCAATGGATTCGCGCGCGGTTAAAATGAGCACGGGTGTGGTTTCGCCGCGTTCCCGCAGGTTTTGTAAGACGGTGATGCCCGGCATTTTGGGCAGGCCAAGGTCAAGCACAATGAGGTCAAAGTTTTCAGATTGGAGGGCTTCATTGGCGTGCAGGCCGTCTTTGACCCAATCCACGGTGTAGCCGTCTTGGGTTAAGCCTTTACGTGTGCCTTCGCCGAGTAATTCGTCGTCTTCAACTAATAAAATTCGCATGGGGTGTTCCTCAGTATTTAACTCTAACTTTATCTTTTTTAAGGAAAGTGTGCAAACCGGAAAACTACTAGTCTGGCTTCACCAATAAACGTAATGGGCGGAAAAATTCAATGATTTCAGGGTGTTGAATGAAATCGAGGTTATAAGGGTGCATGGCAGCTAATCGGTTGTGGTGGGTGTTTGGCAGCAGGGGGCTTAGGTCATTGGCAATGCGGCCTAATAATAACAAGGTGATGTCCGGTCTGTTTTTAAGCAAGCCAGCCATGATGGTCGATAAAAAGGGCGAAAACTCGCGTGCATCTTTTTGGGGTGGGCGGTCTTGCAGCACCAGCGAGGCGTTTAATAATAAAAAACCGTGTTTCAGGCAGTTTTGAAAAAATTCAGCGCCGGTTTGGACTAAATCAGATTTATCGAGGGCGGCAATGGCGGCTTGGCTGGTGTCTTTGGGGGTGAGGCGATGGTCGGCAATGAGTAGCATTTTGAGGATGTTTCTTAGTGAGGTGGCGCGGTTCACGCGTTTATCGAGGCCGCTTTCCGACCACAGCGCTGTGATGGCTTGGTCCCAAAAGGCATAACCATTGGCGGAGGCGGCGCGCGGGTAAGGGGATTCACCGAATAAAACCACTTTCACGCTAGGCATGGGCAGGCTGAAGGCGTTTAAGAGCTTGCTTGTGCCGGGCAGCCAATCGTTGTTGGTGGCGAGTTGGTTTAAATAATCAGGGTTGAGTTGAGACCAGGCTTCTTGCATGAGTGGGTGCCAAGAAGGGTGGACGGGGGTGAGGGCGGCGCTGTAGGATAAGGCTCTTGAAGACATAAGAAGGTTGGCTCACGTGGATAAAACATTACTCGAAATCTTAGCATGCCCGGTTTGCAAAGGGGAGTTAATCCTTGATCAAGCGAACCAAGAATTAATTTGCCGGTTTGATCGTTTGGCGTTTCCGATTGTGAATGATATTCCGATTATGTTAGATGCGAGAGCGAGAAGGTTGGGGATGGATGAGAACCTTTAAAGATACCCCTCCCTATCCCTCCCCATCTTCGCAAAGAACGCTCGATAGGGAGGGGACGATCTGCGTTACTTTGTACATGAAAAGCTTAAGACCTCACGGAGTGATTAACTATGTTTCAGTAGGCGCGAACTTAGTGGGCTCCCTCCCTGTTTGAGTGTTCTTTGCGAAAACGGGGAGGGTGGGGAGGGGTGTTTTTAAAGAACGTTGCCCTGCCCCTACCCTCTCCAAGCTAAAGAGCAGCTTGGGGAGGGGGTGTTTAAAGGATTTATTCGGTGTTCCCACCTTTATTATCATTACCACCACCATTACCGTAAACGTCTTCCCCCGCCACAACACGGCGCTCACCCGCTTGGCGTGGATGACGATGACGGCGTCTTGCGTGGTAATGACGATGACGGCGTGGTGCTTGTTCCGTTTGTTGCTGCTGGTTAGGTTGTGCATCACCCACAGGAACAACAGGTGCCACTTCATGGTTGGGCACTACCACCGGCATAGGCGCTGGTTGAACTGGGCGCGGTAAATTCACGACAGGCGCAACGGATTCAGGTTGCAAAGCCGTTTCTTGTGGGCGCGGTTCGTGATGCTGCCTGGGTTGATGGTGATGGCGCGGTTGATGATGACGATGCTCATCGCGCTGATGATGCTCACGCACCTCAGGCGTTGCTTGTTCATGCGTGTGGTTCATGGGCGCAGTGGTTTGCGCTTCATCAGTCGCGTGTTGACGATAATGTTGCCCACTGGGCCTGTCTTGTCTTTGATGACGACCACGTTGGTTGCGCCCGCCTCGGGGGTGGCGCCTGTCTTGTGGGCGACGGTTGCTAGGGTGACGGCTGCGGCCTTGATAAGGCGTGCTGCCGGTTTGCGTGCCCATGGGTTTTGCTGTGGCTTCTTCTTTTTTGTCGAATAAGAAACCAAAGAGTTTTTTGATGATGCCGGTTTGCCCGCTTGTGCTGCGTGCCGCTTGAGGGCGATGTGCAGGCGGCGCGGGTAATTCGTCAACAGGAATGTGCCTAACCGCAGGTTCTTGTTGTGGGCGGTAAGCCGGTGCATGAGCGGAGGTTTGCGTGCCAGCAGGCTCAGTTTTTACAGCCAGTTTGTAGCTTGCCATTTTTTCATCGCGCTCAGAGAAGTCAGAGAGGCGGATGCGCTCAACTTCGTATTGAGGGGTGAGCATGTGGTTGCTAGGCACCACAATGACAGAGACGTTTTGGCGCGTTTCAATGTTGATGATGGAGTGACGCTTTTCATTCAACAAATAAGCCGCAATTTCAGTGGGTAAGATAGCACGCACTTGCGCGGTGTTATCTTTCATGGCTTCTTCTTCAATGAGGCGAACGATAGAAAGCGCTAAGGATTCAATGCCGCGAATGGTGCCTTGGCCTAAGCAGCGAGGGCAGGTAATGCGGGAGGATTCACCCAAGGAAGGGCGCAGGCGCTGGCGTGACATTTCAAGCAAGCCAAAGCGGGAAATGCGGCCGACTTGCACGCGGGCGCGGTCCATGGAAAGCGCGTTGCGCATGCGGTCTTCGACTTCGCGTTGGTTGCGGATGGGGGTCATGTCGATGAAGTCGATGACGATCAAGCCGCCGATGTCGCGCAAACGCAGTTGACGTGCAATTTCATCAGCCGCTTCTAAGTTGGTTTTGAATGCGGTTTCTTCGATATCGCCGCCCTTGGTGGATTTGGCGGAGTTGATGTCTATGGAAACCAAGGCTTCGGTGTGGTCGATAATGATGGCGCCACCGGAAGGCAAACGCACTTCACGCTGGAAGGCTGATTCAATTTGGCTTTCAATTTGAAAGCGGGTGAATAAAGGGGTGGGGTCTTTGTAAAGTTTAACGCGATTGACGAAATCAGGGCGTATGAGTTTTAAGTGATTGGTGATGTCTTCATACACTTCTTGGTGATCGATTAAAATTTCGTCGATTTCTTTGCGGAGGTAGTCACGCAAAGCGCGGATGACGGCATTGCCTTCTTGGTAGATTAAGAAAGGCGCTTCGCGGTTAGAGGCACCGAGGATAACATTCCAAAGGCGCAAGAGGATGTCTAAGTCCCATTGCAATTCTTCTTGAGAGCGACCACCACCGGCGGTGCGGATGATAAGCCCCATGCCTTCGGGCGCGGTGAGCGAGCCTAAGACACTGTGCAATTCGTCGCGTTCGTCGCCTTCAATGCGGCGAGAAACACCTCCCGCGCGTGGGTTGTTGGGCATGAGCACCAAATAGCAACCTGGCAAGGTGATGAAGGTGGTTAAAGCAGCGCCTTTGTTGCCGCGCTCTTCTTTTTCAATTTGAACGATGAGTTCTTGACCTTCTTCTAGCACTTCACTGATGCTAGGGCGGCGACCGCTGTCGTTAAAGCCCGGGCGAAAGCAAGAGCGCGCCACTTCTTTTAAGGGAAGGAAGCCGTGACGTTCTTCGCCGTAATCAATGAAGGCGGCTTCAAGGCTTGGCTCAATGCGAGTGACTCGGCCTTTGTAAATGTTGGATTGTTTGATTTCACGCGTGGCAGATTCGATAATAAGATCGTAGAGAAATTGTCCGTTAGCGAGAGCAATTCGCAACTCTTGATCTTTATGAGTTGCATTAATAAGCATTCTGTTCATTCGGTTACCCACTTAATTGAGGTGCGGACAGGTCAGGGAAGAGTGGCGGGAGGCGCATTGCCTCAATCAGTTGTCATCGTTATTTTTAGGGGCCCTTGTTAGCCCATGACCGCTGGATCTTACCTGTGCCTTAGGCACGTTTAACTAAAATTCTGAAGTTTTCATCAAATGACTGTAAACTGTCAGCCATAAATAACATCTAAGGTTATTTATCGTGAATCTTAACAATATCTTGATTTTATATCAATTAAAAACCAAGGCAGTGACGTATAATGGCTGAATTAGACCAGAAAAAGAACATCAGTATCAAGAATTTAGACCGTCAGGGGGTGACGCACCGCCTGATTTCGGCCGACCTGGCCGGCCAGCGCATCGACAATTTCCTCATGACAGCCTTGAAAGGGGTGCCTAAGTCACGGATTTATCGCCTGTTACGCAAGGGCGAGGTGAGGGTCAATAAAAAGCGCATCTCGCCGTTTTATAAATTGGAAGAAGGCGACGATGTCCGCCTGCCCCCTGTCTTTTTGGAAGAAAAGGCCGCCGCCGTGCCGCCTTCGCAGGCAACCACCCTCAAGCTGGCTGACCGCATTTTGTACGAAGACGAGCACCTGATTATTTTGAACAAGCCCTCGGGCATGTCGGTTCACTTAGGGAGCACGGTGCGCGTGGGGGTGATCGAAGCCATGCGTCACCTTTACCCGAAGTTGCCTAATTTGGAGTTGGCGCACCGGTTGGACTCTGAAACCTCGGGGTGTTTGATTCTGGCCAAGAAGAAGAAAATCCTGCGGGAGTTGCACGACCTGCTGCGAGAAGGCAAGGTCATTAAAATTTACCAGGCCTTGACGGCCGGGCAGTGGAAGCGGGACGAGCTCAAGGTGGACGTGCCCTTGCACAAGGATTACCAAGACGGCGGCAAGCACGTGGTGGTGGTGAGGCGGGATGGCAAATCGGCTTTAACTTATTTCAAGGTGCTGGAGGCTTTCCCTGAGGCTTCCTTGATGGAGGTGAGGCTCATGACCGGCCGCACCCACCAAATTCGCGTGCATGCAGCGCATCAAGGCCACCCCTTGGCCGGTGATGACCGTTACGGCGACAGTGAGTTTAATAAATTAGCGAAACAAAAAGGGCTGAAGCGTTTGTTTTTACACGCGCAGTCCATTGAGTTCACCTTGCCATCGCTTGATAAAACCATTAAGGTCGAAGCCCCGCTCGACCCTGAATTGCTTGCGGCGATAAAAGCCTTTAGACTGTGTAAAGATAAAACGAGGTAATCATGACCCAAGACATCGATGACATAATGGAAGAAAAGGTAGAAGAAAGGCAGGTTCAGCGTGGCATTTACCTTTTGCCTAATTTACTGACGACGGCTGCTTTGTTTGCGGGTTTTTACGCCATTGTGGCGGCCATGAAAGGTTTTTTTGATACTGCCGCCATTGCCATTTTGGTGGCCATGATTGCCGATGGCTTGGATGGCCGCGTGGCGCGTTTAACGAACACGCAATCGGCGTTTGGGGCGGAATACGACAGCTTGTCTGACTTGGTGTCCTTTGGCTTGGCGCCGGCCTTGGTGCTGTATAGCTGGTCTTTGTTTCATTTGGGCAAGTTGGGTTGGGTGGCCGCGTTTTTATATGTGGCTGCAACGGCTTTGCGTTTAGCGCGTTTTAATACCATAGTGACCGATAAAAACTATTTTCAAGGCTTGCCTTGCCCACCGCCGGCGGGTTTTTTAGCGAGCATTGTGTGGCTCGGGTCGAATTATGATTTTGAGGGGGTGGCCATTGCCATTCCGCTCGCAATGTTAACCTTAACCTTGGCTGCTTTGATGGTGAGCAGTGTGCGTTATTCCAGTTTCAAGCAAATTGATTTCAAGGGCCGCGTGCCGTTTTTTACGATTGTGTTGGCGGTTATCTTGATTACCGCCGTGGCTTTGCAGCCGCCTGAAGTGTTGTTTTTGATTTTTGGCTTGTTCATTGTGTCTGGCCCGGTGTTCACCCTCTGGCGTTTGCGTCAAATGCGTAAAGCGAGAAAAAGATAAGCTTTTTCGGGTGCTTTTAAGCTTCTCTTAAGCTTGTGGTGTTATGATATCGCCATATTTCATAATCATAAGGCGAGGGGCGGCATGCACGCGAAACTTCTAGAAATTATTCAATCAGATGCGCCTGATGTGGCAGCGGTTGAGGCCATATTAGCTGAAAATCAATCAGAAGAAAATCTAAGTTGGGAGTGCTCTACCTTACTTCGGGATGCGTGTGATGAATATCAAATGGATATGCGTAATGCAGCCCGAAAAGACATTATTTTTGCACTCCTCGATTATCTTAAAAAGAGTGAATATCCTCGCTATGCAATTGACGTGTTGCTCTGCTATGAGCGGTTTCGTGATTTGTCTTATCACTACAGCATTCCTGCTTATGGCCGTGCTGCTGGTTTATTTAAGGATAGACTATACACTGACCGCTTGAGTGTTTCTCACTCGAAAAAAATAGGGGCTCATGCTACTTTTTCGCATACTTTGTATGCTTTTTCTAAGCTAGGGGGCGCCGTAATGGAGTTTAGTGCCAGCACGCCTGGCAAAGACCTGCAGCCAATCGATGCTTTTAAACTCAGTGAGAATGGTGAATCTTCTATCATTGGGTTCGTGGCGCGCCATTATTATTTTATAGAAAAGCAACAAGGTAACTTGGAAAAACTATTTCATCACGATGTCACAACGTGGCCTGATTTCATCAGGGTGTTGTCAGCGCTTGGTCTGGATACCCGCAGTGAATTTATTTTATATAATCAAGGCGAACAGCCAATGGGCATCGCTCGTTTTCTTTTTGAAAAATTAAATCAGCCAGAAGTGTTTTTAGCGGTGATGGCATCACCTGAAGTGGATTTAATTCTCAGTAAAGAAAATCGTCAAACCAGGTTGAGCTGGCTTTTCAATGTGGATCAGTTTATGGGGCGCGTTGAAACACTGCTTCAAGCGTCAACTTGGGAATTGGCTTCATCTTCTGATGCAATCAAGATGGAGGCAGCGCTCAACCAAGAGAAAAAACTAGTACAGGCTTGCATTACAAGTGGGGTGATAGCGGCCTCGCAGCTAACCTTGGCGTTTTTAGCGGTGGCTACTCAGGTGATGAGGGCTGAGGTTGTCGAATGGAAGGTGGAGGACGGGAGATATAGGGCGATGCCTTATATGCCTTATCATTGTAAAAAAGCACTCACCTTCAAAGACAATGAGGTGCTTGCTGAAGTTGGTGAGGGTTTATTAGCAAAGTTAGGTGAAGATGAAAAATCCTGGGTCGTTTTTCCAAAAAGCAAATTAGAATCACCGATGCTCGCATTCGCTCGCTATTTAACGCCTGAACAAGCAGAACGTTTGGTGAATGAGTTCGCCAGTGGGCGGCGTGAATCACGATTAGGTTATGCCATGGGTAAGATGTTTGAAGAGGTAAATTCGTATTATTTCCCGGGTAAGTATAAACAACAGGCGTATGCATTTTTTATTTATTTGTTGGCGAAGTGCGGTCAGATTCCCAGTGGTTTTATCGAGCGTTTACCGATGATGATAAAATCTCAATTTAGTCTCAATGATTACAGGGCTTTGTTGATGAAAGCGGGTATAACCGATTTAGCGTTAGCGAATGAACTAAGGCTTGTTTTTAATGAGAGAGGGCGTTCGTTGGATGAGGTTAAAATGTATCTTCGCCTGCTTTTTTTATCCCAGTTGCCGCTAGCTGAGCTTGTTCAAGTGATTGAAGTGTGGATCATTAATAAACAAAGGCATGGGATAGATGATGTGTGTAGTGCTTCGGCCATTGAGCAACTCCTTGATATGTTAGCGAAAAACTTTAATTTAACCATTTATGAGGTATGTCGAGCTTTGCCTGATGCAGCAAAAGAAGGTATGACAATACATGCCTTCTTGGGAATATTAAGACGCCCGAATGCGCTGACGCCTTTAAGCGATATCGCACCTTTATTAACGCAAAAACAACGCGACGAACTAAAAAATATCCTGGTAGCGGGCTTAAGGGAGGTGGGTGATACGACGGCTTTTATTGAAAATAAAGGTCTTTTTCTTAGCAAGATTTCTTGGATAAGATTGTTAAATTTAAATACTCACTCTTATTCGGACCGTTTTCGGAAATGGATTGACTTGGAGAATATGCTTCAGTTATTGCCCAATTTTCGTGATTGGCAAGCATTGGGCGCGGACCTTGGCTGGAGTCATGAGGGTAAAACAGTGTTGGATCGGGGGGGGAATGGTGTATATGGTCACCCCTATAATACATTTAAATTTTATTTCATGAATGCATCGCTTCAAGCGCATTATCATTCATTGCCACTCTCCTTGTTTGCTGAGTGGAGTGTGATTATGGTGGCATTAACCGGGTTATCTCAGCACGTTTTTAATACCCCAGCTGATGAAGGTTTGGGTTTAAATTCATTTGAGCAATCCTTGATATTTTGGATGACGAAAAAGAAAGGGTGTACTGGTGTTCCAGTGGTTAATCAATCCAGTGCGTCTTCTTTGCTTGATCAATCTCGGTGTTATCAGATAAAAGAGTTGTGGGAAAAACAGGCTTATGTGTCTGAGGGAATAAAAAGCGTAGCAAAAAAAGAAAAAATACAAGATGAGGGTGCGTTGAATCAAAAGATTCTTGAAACGAATAAGTATGTTCAAGATGATCGGGATCATTATTTGATCTCCGAGGAAGTTGTTCGCTTAGCCAGTTTTTGGATGTTTGAAACCAAGGCTGTTTCAAAAGAAAATCAAGGTTTAATAGGGCCCATTCAAGCGGCATTTTTGATTTTATTAAAACGCCATGCATCGTTGCGTGCTGCCTTACGCGAGCAAATGGTGTTGGGTGGCGATTGCCTGTTGTCCTCTCTTTTGAAGAAAATGGCTGAGAATAAGGCTTATGTTGAGGCGCGAGCGTTGTTAAGAGATGCACCATTGAGTGACGATTGCATTAATGAATTAGCGCGTCGAATTGACGCTAATGAATGCACGGTTCGTGATGTGGTGCTTTATTTGGGGTTGAAGCCATCGTTAACGGATGAGCAATTGATTGGCATTGCAAACACATTTTTAGATAAATCCGTTGATGGCTCGGATAATGCGGCGCATGCGCAAATTCAAGATGCTTTGCTTACGTTAAGCGAAAAAGCGGCTGAGTATTTGAAGGCGCGCTTGAGTGTTTGCATGGTCAAATCAGAGGCGGGCAGGGAAAAAATGCAGGCATTATTTGCTCGGCCAGAGGAGGAGGCAAACAACCATTTGATTTGGCATATTATTCACGCAGGAAAAAGAACAGCAACGATTAAAAGCACGCAGAATGCTAAGCAGGTGAAAGCGTGTTTGGCGCATCCGGAGTATTCATTGTATAAAATTTATGGCTTATTTAAGCTGCCTCCGCCAGAAGACGCCATATTGGATCCGGCAAGGGCGCAAGAGGGTAAGGGGTCGCTTTTGGGTGGCGTGGTGGATCGTTTAGGGGTCATTAATAGCGCACATCGTAGGCATGAGGAAGTCGATAAGCGCTTTGAACTGTAAAGTGTGCATGACGGTCGTTTGCCTCCCCCAGCCCCTCCTGGAAGTCTTGTCTCATTCCATCGCACTGACTCGGGCCAGGAGGGGTGACGTACTAAGCTGGTATGTGCACACTGCAAATTAGAGCGTCACCCCTCCTGGCCCCGCAACATAAACGAAGTGAGAGAAAGCTTCCAGGAGGGGCTGGGGGAGGCAAACAACCTTCATGCACTCACTAACACTCCGGCAAATTCGCCGCCAATCCACCTTGCGAGGTTTCTTTGTAAATCGCCATCATGTCTTTGCCCGTTTGTTTCATCGTGGCAATCACTTTATCGAGGGAAACATAATGTTGCCCATCACCCAATAACGCCAGTTGCGTTGCATTCACGGCTTTCACGCTGCCCATGGCATTGCGTTCAATGCAGGGGATTTGCACCAAGCCATTAATGGGGTCGCAGGTCATGCCTAAATGATGCTCCATCGCAATTTCAGCCGCGTTTTCAATTTGATATAAAGTGCCGCCTAATAAAGCGGTTAATGCTGCGGCCGCCATCGAGCAAGCCACACCCACTTCACCTTGGCAGCCCACTTCTGCCCCGGAAATGGAAGCCCCTTTTTTATAAAGAATCGCAACCGCACCCGCCGTTAATAAATACGTGATGATGTCGGCTTCTTGGGCGCCAGGGTAAAACGTTAAGTAATATTGCAAGACAGCCGGAATGATGCCTGCAGCGCCATTGGTGGGTGCGGTCACCACGCGCCCGCCGGCGGCATTTTCTTCATTGACCGCAATCGCGTAAAGATTTAACCACGTCATGCTGTCCATGTGTTCGTAAGTGGCGGGTTTTTGCTTCGCCATGAGTTTTTGATAAAGATCGGGTGCGCGGCGTTTCACTTTTAAGCCGCCGGGTAAAATCCCCGGGCTGTCGCAGCCTTTTTCAATGCAGCCTTGCATGGTGTGGGCAATCGCTAACAAACGTTTTTTCACTTCAGCCTCAGAGCGCAAACTCGCTTCATTCGCCATCATGAGTTCGGCGATGGTGAGTTTGTGTTTTTCACACAGTTCTAATAAGGTTTTTGCGTTGCTGAAAGGGTAGGGAATATTGGCTTGTTCTTCATGCGGGCGCAGGGCTTCGGCTTCGCTTAAAATAAAACCGCCGCCGATGGAATAATAAATGCCGCCGGATAAAACTTTTTTATTCGCATCGTAAGCCGTGAAACGCATGCCGTTGGTGTGCGCAGGCAAAAGATCTTTGTAATTGAAAATGAAATCATTCACGAAGTGAAAAGGAATGTCGTGCGTATTATTTAAGTTGATGCGCTGAGTTTCGATGATGGCGTTGGCGCGTGGGTTAATGTTGTCAGGGTTGACGGTGTCGGGCGCGTTGCCTTCGAGGCCAAGCAAAATGGCATGATCGGTGCCGTGCCCTTTGCCGGTGAAAGCAAGCGAGCCGAAGAGTTCAGTGGTGAGGCGGGCGGTTTGTTGGAGCTGGCCGTTTTCAGCCAGGCTGGCGACAAAAGCGCGGGCGGCTTTCATGGGGCCGACGGTGTGCGAGCTCGAGGGGCCTATTCCTATCGAGAAGAGGTCGAAAATGCTGATGGTCATGAGGTGTCCTTGAGGGTTTTTAAGTGCTTGGGTTTATTTTACCTGAGTTTTTATAAGGAGTATTCATTAAATGATGGGTATATTTTAGCCAGGCGGTGCTAATCTTGTTTCACTATAAATAAGATAGTGGTAAAATTTGCCCACCTTTTAAGCTCCCTCCCCGCGCCCGTTTTTTGGGCGGGGGGAGGGTTGGGGTGGGGCTTCAAATGCAGCAATGGAGATCAGCCCTTGTAGCCCGGACGCGTTTCACAGCGGCCGGGGCTGTCGTCGAGCGAAGCCCCCAACCGCTTTTTACAAAACAAAGCCATGCAACGGAGATCAACCATGCAGACAAGGCTAACCACGGTTTTTTTACTCGGCCTCGCTTCCGGCTTGCCGCTTGCTTTAACGGGCACCACCTTGCAAGCCTGGTATACCGAATCTTCCGTCAGTTTGCTGGCCATTGGTTTTTTGTCGTTTTTAGGGCTGCCTTACACGTTTAAGTTTTTTTGGGCGCCCGTCATGGACCACTACCCTTTCCTATTAAGGGGCGGCAGGCGCAAGGGTTGGATTATCAGCACGCAGCTTGGTTTAAGCGCGGTGTTAATGTTGATGGCGAGTTTAAGCCCGACAACACAACCGGTATTAATCGGTGCCTTGGCTTTGTTTGTCGCGTTTTTGTCAGCGTCACAAGACATCGCGATTGATGCGTATCGAACCGAATTATTGCAAGACGATGAACGCGGTTTAGGCGCTGCTTATTTTGTGTTTGCTTATCGTTTGGCGATGTTAGCTTCCGGCGGTTTGGCCTTAGTGATGGCTGCATTTTGGGGTTGGGCTGCCACGTATTGCTTAATGAGTGCCTTGATGTTGGTGTTAATGCTGCCAGTGGTTTTCGCGCCTTGTTTGCCGAACTTAAGCGCAGCAAAGCCCGCTAATGTGTGGGCGACCACGCGTTTCGCCTTAACAAACATTTTGCAACGCGACAACGTGATTTTATTATTATTGTTCGTTGTGTTTTATAAACTGGGTGATGCGCTTGCGCTGTCACTCATGACCAACTTTTTATTGCACGGCCTCGGGTTTTCATTGGTTGACGTTGGTTTAGCCTATAAAACCGTGAGTTTTTTAGGTGTGGTGTTGGGCGCGATGTTAGGCGGTTATGTGTTAAAAACTTGGCCTTTGTATCGCGGGTTATTGTGGTTTGGCTTGGCGCAAGCATTTTCAAATTTATTATTTGTCATGTTGGCTTACGCTGGCAAAGTGATGAGCTTGATGGTGTTTTCCATCTTCATTGAAAATTTTTGCAGTGGCATGAGCACGGCGGCCTTTTTTGCTTTTTTAATGAGTGTGTGTCACCGCGATTTTGCCGCCACGCAATTTGCCTTGTTTTCAGCCTTGGCGTCGATCGGGCGAGTGTTGCTTGGGCCGGTGGCTGGTTTAATGGTTTTGCATTTGGGTTGGGTGAGTTTTTACAGTTGGGCGTTTTTATTGTCGTTTCCTGGGTTATTGTTATTGAGTGTATTACAACATGAACACATTATTGAAGAAGTGGTTTAAGCTTGGCATTCTTTCCTTCATTTTAGGGTGGGTGTTTTCGTGCGCGGCATTTGCAGAAGGCTTAGATCGCCTGCAAATGGTGAATGAGCAGATTGTGCTTTTAAAAAGTCGTTTGGCGCAAACCAGTAATGAATGGGCGGCGCTTCAAAAAACCCCTGAGGTCACCGTTTCGCAAGATGCACTCAATAAAAGCAATAAACAACGCTTAGATAAAGCCAACCTCGATGTGGTGGTCGCAAAATCCAACGCCGATAGCATTAGCATTGAATTAGCTGATGCAAAGCAAAGTGTTTCTTGGTTGCAAAAAAACATTAAAGAAACGAATGACCAGCTGAATGTGTTGAATATTTTCGGTAAAAAACTGGTTCGCAATGACATGGTTAACCAAAGCGATTTGCAAGTTGATTTGGTGAACGAACAGCACTTGCTGGATTTAGAAAAAACACGCGTTCAATTATTAGGCTCGCTGCAATCGGAAGCCAATGCCATTTTGCAATTTAAAAAAGACCAGCTTTCGCGTTTAAATTCCGTTTTAAAATCCAGCCGCCTGTTGCAAATGAAGCAAAACGAAGTGGCCGACGAGCTTGCTTATCAGCAGCAACAAAACCGTTGGTTATCCGAGGTGAACACGCTTTCCGCAGCGCTGGCGCGCACCAACCCAGCCACCGCGAAAGCCGCTTACATTTCCCTGGAGCGCGACATTTTCTATGCGAATGAATCAGCGAATGAAGCCTATGTTCAATCGCTCTTGGCGCGCTACCAAGACCAAGTCGACCAAATGAAACAACTCATTTTAAAAAGCAGTTCCTTGAGTTTGTTAAATGACGTGAGTGACCAGGTGTTAAGCTTAAATAAACAAATGACTCGCCTGGATGGCATTATTAACACGCGCATGGGTGTGATGGATAACCACATTCGCAGCATGCAGGCCAAAATTCCTGAAGATGCCTCGGTGGCGGGTTATTTATCTCGCTTAACGGCATTGAATAAAAAATATAAAACCACGGATGATGCCTTGAATGCCTTAACAGTGACTTTAAAAACGTTTCGTTCGTCCTTAGACGTTGCCATACAAACCGAGCTTTCTTCTCGCCAAGGGTTCCCCATGTTTGGGGTAAATAGTTGGTTGGATTTAGGGCATGAATTATTAATTGTGCCAGGCCTTATGTTTCAAGTGGTGCAAAGCTTGGTGGTGCACACGGTGGCAGCCGTTCGTCATTTAAACCCCATTCGTTGGATGGGGTTGTTCTTAGTGCAGTTTTCCATTTGGACGCTGTTTTATCACTTGCGCATGGCGTGTTTGAATTTTGTGAAAGTGAGCGACGACGATAAAGATCAAATGCAACCTAAGCGTTTGTTGCGTGCGTGGTTAGCGCGTGACAGCCGTGCCATTGCCTTTGTCGCCATGATTTTTGCAGCCAGTCTTTATTTAGGCATACCGCCGCAAAACTACAGTTTTGTGGTGTATTTGGGTTTGGTTTTCATTATTTTTAAAGGCGTGTCGACCTTGGCAAGGTTGTGTTTGGTGGAGACCTTGCATCATGCGGAAGGCCGAGACATGAGCCTTTATCAATTGCTGCAATGGATGATTAAAGTGGGTGGGGTGATCACGGCGCTCACGGTTTTCATCGCGCAACTGCCTTTGATTTTCGAATTAAAAACTTTGTTGTATCGCTTGTTTTTAATGTTATTGGTCGTCGTTTCTTTATTGCTGTTGCGGTTTTGGGATGTGGTGCCTAATTTAATTATCTCACACATGGAAAGGCGTCATCCTTACCTTGAGCGCAGTGTGCGTTTAATCGGCGTGATTCTGCCTTTATTATTGTTTATTAATTCTGTCATGGGCTTATTGGGTTATTTTAACTTAATCATGACCATTTCTTGGTATGAAGGCGTGTTTGTTTTGGTGTTGATGGGGTATTTAACCTTGCGGGGTTTATTAACCGATGGCATGGAACAAGTTTCTCGCTACGCCATTTTATACACGAACAATGGTTGGTTATGGACAGAAGCGTTTTTAAAACCCATTGATCGTGTCTTGCGTTTGGCGTTGTTCATGGCCGCTTGGGGTGTGTTGTTTTTATTGTATGGTTGGGACAAGCAATCGCCGATTGTTGAGCGCTTGCTGCGCTTGGCGCATTATCAATTGGTGCATGTGTTTAACACCATCATCACGCCCATGAATATCACCGCTTTATTGGTGGTTATTTCAGTGTTTTACTGGACAGCCAAATGGATGCGTGAATTTGTGTATCGCTTGTTGGCAACGCGCACGGATGACATGGGCATTCGTAATAGTTTGGCTATTTTAAGTCAATACAGCGTCGTTGTGCTGGGCTTGTTTTTATGTTTGCGCGTGCTGGGCATTGATTTTCGTGCGCTGGCTGTGGTTGCCGGTATGTTTGCTTTCGGTGTGGGTTTGGGCTTGCGTGATTTGGCGAATAATTTTGCTTGCGGCTTTTTAATTTTATTAGAGCGCCCTTTGCGGGTGGGCGACATTGTGGAAGTGAATGACATTGAAGGGGAGGTGTCGGCTATTGGTGGGCGAGCGGTCACCATTAAAACCTGGAACCGCATGGATTTGGTGGTGCCTAACACGGAAATTTTCAATAAATCTTTCATTAACTGGACGGCGCGTGATAACACGGTGCGTGCGATTGTCGATGTTAAAATTAGCCGCCATGATAACCCGCATGACGTGGCTGAGTTAATCAAGCGTGTGATAGCGGGCATTCCTACGGTGTTAAAAGAACCTGCCCCGGAAGTGTTTTTGCGTGAAATGGATGAACACGTGATGTGTTATGAAATTCGTTATTTTGTAAACATTCGCGCGGTGCCTTCGCGCATTTCTGTTACTTCAACCGTCTTGATGAGCATTTGGGATGCCTTCGCCGAGCACGGCATTAAAGCGCCTTATCCTAAACAAGAAGTATTACTGCGTTCAGAATGGCAGGGCAAGGAATTGGAACCGGTGAAAATTGCACCGGTGGCGTAATTAGGCCATGACCGTAACTTTGCACTGTTTTGCGGCGTGGCGTAATGCTTTGTCAAGCGTGGCTAATGGTTTATTTAAGCGAAGTGCCAGTTCTAGGTAGCTGGCGTCATAAATGGTGAGCGATGATTCACGTGCAATTTCTAAGGTGGTGCTCATGGCTAGTTCCGCGTTGTCATCATGCAAAATGGGTAGCATGCGAAGTGTCTCAATGAACCCGGATGCTTTGACTTTGGTGATTCGCCCTTTCTTTTCGGCAAACAATAAAACATTGGCCACTTCAAGGTACCAGATGCTAGGCACGTGAGCGCTGCAATGATTGAGGTGGGTGAGCATGGTTTCAGTGTAAGGGGTGACTTCATCTTCAAAGCACCAAGCCATGGTGGTGGAGCAGTCGAGAATATAATCGGTTGGTTTAACCATTACTTGCGCCCCATGCTTTTTAATTCGTTGATGCTTAGGTTTTTGCCTAACGTGGTGTTTTTTCGTAGGGTGCGAAGATTATCAATCGCGGATTTAATGGGGTTGTTTTTTTTGGCGGGTGAATGAAAGGGGACGAGCATGGCAACTTCTTCGCCGTGCTTGGTGATGATGATGGATTCGCCGTGCCCCACTTTAACTAACAATTCAGAAAAATGGGTTTTTGCTTCAAAAGCGCCTATGCTTTGCATGTGAAGTTCCCCTGCGTTTTTAAACTAGTTTATTTAATTATAAACTAGTTTGACTGGGCTTGTCAAATGGGTTTAATGGTGCAACAAGGCTTTAATTAAATCATAATTCGTTGAAACGCAATCACATTGCCTTCCACCATGTCATCCGTGTGTGTCACATTCATTAAGCCATCGCCGCCGATGGAAGCGGCCATGTTTTTCATGAGGGCTTGCACGGTGGTGTCAGGGCGCTGCATGCCCAAGCGGTTGAATTTAGAAATGCGCGCCACACCGATGATGCGGTAAGGGTTGTTTGGGCTGTCGGCTTCGTTGTAAAGCGCGACGTGCTCGGGGTTTTTAGCAGGGTAGACTTGATTGGTGGTGGTCACAACTTGTTCATGGTTGAGGCTGTGGGTGCACGCACTGAGGGCGCTGCTGGCTAATAAAAGAGCAAAAACAAGCCTTGTTTTCATAGACGTTTCCTTCGTCTGGGTAGCGTTGAAACATCGTAGCGCATTCGGGTGGCTAAAACAATCATGCTACGGCATAATGTCTTGATTGAAGAAAAGGGCAACCGATGACAGACATTTTAACGCAGGTCAGAACCGACCTCTTAGGCCAAGCTGGCTTAACCGATAACGACTTATCCAAAATTTTACACTCCCTCGCAGGCAAGCAAGTCGATCACGCCGATCTTTATTTCCAATCCACTTACACGGAATCGTGGTCGTTGGAAGAAGGCATTATCAAAGGCGGCAGTTTCGACATTGACCGCGGCGTGGGCGTGCGTGCCATGAGCGGCGAAAAAACCGGTTTTGCTTACGCCGACGACATTATTTTTCCAGCATTGCAACAAGCCGCTGAGGCAGCGCGCAGCATTTGCAAGCACGGCGGCGATAAACCTTTGCAAGCCTGGCATCGTGAAGTGGGGCATTCGCTTTATTTGCCAATTAATCCGCTGCATTCCATGAGTGAAACTGACAAAGTGGATTTAATGCAGCGTGTCGATCAATATTTGCGAGCCAAAGACCCGCGCATCATTCAAGTGAGTGTGAGTTTGGCGGGGGAATACGACACCATTTTAGTCATGGCAAGCGACGGCCATTTGGCGGCAGACATTCGCCCACTGGTGCGTTTTAATGTGAGTTGCATTGTTGAATCAAAAGGCAAGCGTGAATCAGGTTATGCGGGTGGCGGTGGCCGTTTAGATTATCAATATTTTGTTCAAGATGATTTAGCGTTTAAATACGCTGATGAAGCCTTGCGTTTGGCCTTAGTGAATTTAGAAGCAGTGGAGGCGCCCGCTGGCACCATGCCTGTTGTTTTAGGCCCGGGTTGGCCGGGTGTGTTATTGCATGAGGCCGTTGGGCATGGTTTAGAAGGCGATTTTAACCGCAAAGGCATTTCGGCTTATAGCGGCCGCATGGGTCAACGCGTGGCGAGCCCATTGTGCACGGTGGTGGATGACGGCACCTTGCCTAATCGTCGCGGTTCTTTGAATGTGGACGACGAAGGCGTGCCGACGCAATGCAATGTGCTCATTGAAAATGGTATTTTAAAAAATTACATGATGGATAAACGCAATGCGCGTTTCATGGGTTTAAAATCCACAGGCAATGGTCGACGTGAATCTTACGCGCACTTGCCTATGCCGCGCATGACCAACACCTATATGTTAGCGGGTGAATCAGACCCAGCCGATATCATTAAGAGCGTGAAAAAAGGCTTATATGCCGTGAATTTTGGCGGTGGGCAAGTCGATATCACCTCAGGAAAATTTGTGTTTTCGGCGAGTGAGGCTTATTTAATTGAAGACGGTCGCATCACGGCACCGGTGAAAGGTGCCACTTTAATTGGCAACGGGCCAGATGTGCTCACGCGTGTTTCCATGGTTGGTCACGATTTAAAATTGGATGCGGGTGTGGGTGTGTGTGGCAAAGAAGGCCAAAGCGTGCCGGTTGGTGTTGGTCAGCCCACTTTAAAAATTGATGAATTAACGGTTGGTGGAACAAAAACTCATGAATGATGTCGAACAATTAGTATCTTCTGAAGCGCGTTTAAAATCCGTTGCGCAAATGGTGTTGGACGAAGCGAAAGCGAAAGGCGCAACAGAAGCAGAAGTGAGCATTGCAGCGAACAAAGGCTTTGAAGTCACGGCGCGCGAAGGCGATGTTGAAACCATCGAATATCATCAAGATAAAACCATCGATATTGCCGTTTATTTTGGCAAGCGCAGTGGGTCGGCTAGCATTTCCGATGTGCGCCCAGAGGCCATTCGTGCAGCCGTTGAAGCCGCATGCCACATTGCAAAGTTTACCGACGAAGACCCGGCTTCCGGTTTGCCTGATCGCGATGAACTTGCGTTTCATTATCCAAGTGTCGATCAATTTTCGCTTTGGGATGTGAGTGTGCCACGTGCAATTGAAATGGCGGTGGAATGTGAAAAAATCGCGCTTGCTAAAGATAAACGCATCATGAGCGCTGAGAGTGTGTCGGTTGCCACGATGCAAGTGGCGGGTGTGCTTGCGAATTCTTTGGGTTTCATGGGGTATTTTCCTTACACGCGGCACAGTGTGAGTTGTGTGTTGGTGGGGAAAGCGGGCGATGATATGCAGCGTGATTATGCTTACACCACGGCATCCGACCCCAAGCGTTTAGAATCGGTGGCGCATGTAGCAGATGAAGCGGCCATGCGCACGGTGAGGCGTTTGGGTGCGAGGCGTTTGCCCACCATGAAAGCCCCGGTGTTGTTTGCCGCGGAAGAAGCGCGCACTTTGGTGAAGCATTTTATTTCAGCGATTTCGGGTGGTGCCATTTATCGAAAATCGTCTTTCTTGTTAGATCATTTAGGCAAGCAAATTTTTCCTGATTTTATTCGCATTTACGAACAACCGCATTTAGCGCATGCCTTAGGTAGCGCACCATTTGACGACGATGGCGTGTTAACCCGCGCGAATGAATTTATTAAAGACGGTGTGTTGCAGCATTATGCTTTAGGGGTTTATTCGGCGCGTAAATTGGGTTTAAAAACGACGGGCAATGCCGGTGGCACGCATAATTTAACGATTAGCCAGGGTGATCAAACTTTAGAGCAGCTCATTAAAACCATGCACAAGGGTTTGCTGGTGACGGAATTAATGGGTCAGGGTGTGAACATGATCACGGGTGATTACTCACGCGGCATTGGTGGGTTTTGGGTGGAAAATGGCGAAATTCAATTTCCGGTGCATGAAGTCACCATTGCTTCAAATTTGCAGGACATGTTTAAGCGCATTAAAGCAGTTGGTTGCGATGTTGACATCCGCAGTGGTGTTCGCACGGGCTCCATCTTAATTGAAGAAATGATGATTGCGGGGGAGTAGTTCTCCCGCGCTTGCCCCCACCGCCATTAAGTGAAGGCTTTAAGAGCATTAGTTTTACAATGAGGTTCACAAAAACCTCCGCTCGCCTCGTCTTAGGGTTAATTTTCAGCGCTGACTTCGCGGCGCAAAGAACGCGCTACCCTCAGGATTTCCTTTTTTTACCGTCGCTCGAATTCGCTCCCTGCTCAGTCTTCGCTCTGCGCGCTCCCAGCGCGCAGCCGGCAAAAAAAGAAAATCCTTCGGCGCTCGTCTTTATGCGCTGAAAATTAACCCTAAGCCTCAGCTCACTACGGTTTTCACCA
>DASTZQ010000060.1:0-12123 GCA_035764205.1 Gammaproteobacteria bacterium | reverse complement strand
TCGGTGTTCTCATGATGTTGAATAATTTGTTGTAAGCTGATTTTTCTTTAAAATTTTCGTCAGGAAGGTAAGAGATGATTAATTGACGTACCGCTTCTTTGTAGTCCTGGCGCCTTTCTGCACCGATGGCCGCGAGGGTAGCGATGATTTTAAAGTTTTTTTTCAAAACAAGGTTGTCTGGAATATTTTCTTGTGCGGTGACTGTTTTTTCAGCGTCAGTGGAGGTAAATTTGCTTAAGTGTTTATCACTGGATGGCAGTAGCGCGCCTGCCTGTCCATTCATTTTTTCTATTTCATCGATGGGGGAAAACAGAAACTTGATTTCAAAGAGGAGTGTATCGGTATCAGTCATATTTTTTAGTGCGGATGCAAGCACAGGGTGAGTGAGGGGAAGCGGTTCATTTTTGATTTGCACTTGCGCTAATAAATCCACTAAGGTTAGACCGAGCAAATCGTCTGGCGCTTCAACTTTCAAAGAAAGGCGTTGCACTGTTTCCCGATAAGATTCAGAAACCTCGCTGTGCAAATGCTTGGCTGCTTTTTTAAAATTTCTATTCAGCACATGATAGTCTAATATTGCTTTTTCTAAATCAGGAACCCTGAGTGCTATTTCTCGCACGAGGGTTGCTTTGGCTTGTTCACCAAGGTCGGTGCTTGGATGGAAGTCTTCAATGAAATGACAAAAGCATAATAGCAGCGAAGCTTCTTCTTGTTCTGTGTGTGTCGTCATTAGCTGGCGGATAATAAACGCAAAGCCATGCAGTTCTTTCGCTGGTGTGTTGGCAGCGACCAGCATGAATAATAAATCTTTAAATGCTTTTTTTTCAAAACTTTGTTGAAAGATCAGTGGTAGTTCTGTGGTGCTGAGGCCGGCGAGATAAGTTTTTGTTGATATCGTGAATGCTTCCTCCGTGTTATCAGGCGCGTTGAGTAGGGCCGTAAAAAAATTAAGGCTTTCACTGGGGATGGGGGCGTTATCAATGTTGGGCATGTCGTGGCTAAGCGCCAACACATTGGTTTCCGTAATGACAGGGTTGTTATTTAAGAGGCGAGTGAACGATAAAAGAAACCCAATTCTAAATAGGCTCAATAGGCGGCGAGTGGAAATCATGGTGTATCCTCGTTTATTTTTTTGTTTTTTTAAAATTAAATAAATCAATTACGCTAACGTTTGGCCTGTGAGGCGCTCAATCACGCGTAAAGGTGAAAGGTTTTGATTTTGCATGGCCTCCACGGGCAAATAAAAGGTTTGTTCTAAGAGGTATTGCCCTTGCATGGCTGCGTGTGACACGTGATCCGTTTGCACTATCCAAGACGTGTTAGCTGCGAGTGCCAAGGTTTCTTGTGGCGCCGTTTCTTGATAATGCATGTCCGCTTTCATGTTGTCGTGCAGGTGTAGCATGTAATGATCGTAATGCGTGCGGTAGGTTTTTGTGATGCCTAATAAATTTAATAAAGTTGCATAACCCGGAAATGGTTTTTTAA
Organism: Gammaproteobacteria bacterium; assembly: GCA_035764205.1. Taxonomy (GTDB): domain Bacteria; phylum Pseudomonadota; class Gammaproteobacteria; order DSM-16500; family DSM-16500; genus Aquicella. Next base: position 10,638 of record DASTZQ010000060.1, on the reverse strand, counting down.
TCGTGGGCAAGAAACGTTTCGCAACATCTTCAAAGGGTTCACCCACACGCCAAACGCGCGCTTGCCCGTGGGGGTTAATGTTGGAAAACACGCGCAAAATACGCTTGCCTTGATTGGGCGATGAAGGAAATGCATCCACGTGCAAACGTTTGTCGTCTTTGCGATAAGACGAAGCGCGCCCAACAATCTCCATGGGGCGGTAACTCGTGCGGCCAATGATTAAGTGTTCGCGATAATGCGGCAAGGCGTTTTGAATTAAACTTAAGGCGTGATGCGCGTAGCGTTGCATCATGCGTTTGAGTTGCAAGCGTTCTTCATCGGTGAGCTGATGCACGCCCCAGAGTTTATTGGTTTCTGGGTGGTAGCCTATGTTTTTTGATTTGGGGTCGGCCACACTGGGTGTGAGAAAGCGCTTTTCTTCGGGGGAAAGCAAAAACGGCAACTTGGGGAAATGCAAAAGGTGGCCGGATTCCAGTGATTGAATGGCATGTTGTTGATTAGATTCAGAAAATGGCTCGCTCCATTGGCGGGCATCAAAGGTGGTTAGCATGGGGGCCCCGAAGTCTGTTAAAAGTTTGTCTCATTTTAGCCTAACTGCATGAAAAATGGGAGGGGTATAAAAAAACCGGCCCGAGGGCCGGTTTTGGGGAAAAGCCAAAAGCTTAGGCGCTCGCTTTGTTGATGGCTTCGTTGAGTTGGTCTTTGGTCATTTGCCCAGGCACGTAGAGCACGTTGTTGCTGGATTTTGCGTCGGTTTTGCCGATGAAGAAAGCAGGGGTGCCTAATAATTTCAAATCTTGGCCGAGTTTCATGTTGGCTTGAATTTGTTTGATGACACCGGCGCTGTTCATGTCGGTTTTGAGTTTATCAACGGCTAAGCCCACGTTTTGTGCAACGCTTAAAATGGAGGCTTCTGTGTAAGGTTGAGGTGCTTTCATGAGCGCGTCGTGGAAGGCCATGTATTTGCCTTGCAGGTTGGCAGCGAGTGCGGCACGTGCTGCAAACTCAGACAAAGGACCGCGGATAGGGAATTCTTTAAAGATGACGCGAACGTTGTTGTTGGATTTCACTAAGTCGTCGATGACAGGGTTCATGTCGACGCAGTGTGGGCATTGGTAGTCGAAGAATTCAACAACGGTGAGTTTGCCATTGGGGTTTCCGGCAATAGGGTCGCCGGCTTGATTAAATAAAGCGCTTACAAATTTTGAGGCGGCTTGTTGCGTGCCTTTAATGGTTTGCGCAGCTTGTTCGTATTGTTTTTGTTGGAAGGCTTGCAAAGCATCAATGATGATTTGAGGTTTGTCTTTTAAGGTTTTCGCAATCATGTCTTGAATTTGAGCTTGTTGTGCAGGGGTGAAGGCATCAGCAGCGAATGCAACGGGGGCGGTGGCAAGGGCAGCAGACAGGAATAAAGCAGAGGCAAAGCGTTTCATGGTGGATCTCCTTGAGTCATGGGTGCCTATGGCACGTTCATGCGATCATAGCAAAGTGTTTCTGTGGGTGAAAGTGCTTCTCACTTATTTAATGCGGCCAATCGTTCGGCATGGATGGCGGCGGCCAGTGCGTCGTGATGCAAGCCTTGCGTTAAGAGCGGTGCAATCGGCACGGCTTTCACAATGGCGGCTTTGGTTTCGAGTAAGCGTGCATTAAATGGAAGGTGCAAGGCAGCCGCAATGCCAGCGCAAGCGGCTAAAAAATCGTGAAAGCGTGATTCGCGTCGGTAAATGTCCAGGCCGCTAAATAAGGCGAGTAATTGTTCGGGGGTGGCGGTGTCCGCTTGCAAAGCTGCGCGATAATGTTTGGCCGTGAGCAAGGCTAAATCTCGGTAGGCATTGGGTGCGCGGGTGCGTCGGCAGAGGGCGGCAATGGAAGCTTGTGGGTCGGCCATGGCGGTTTCTGGGTAAGCATAGAGCAGTGCTGCAAACCGGGCGGTGGCATTCGGGCTCAGTTTGGCTGTGTGAATGAGGGCGTGCAGGCCGGCGCCTTCAATGGTGAGGCCGGGAAGCAAGCGATGCAAGGCGTGTGCTTGGTGCAAGACTTCGAAAAAGGCGGCCGGGGTGGGTTCGCCCAGGGCGCGCTCTAGTTCTTTCCAGACGCGCTCAGGCACCAGGGCGTCGACTTCGCCGGCATCGGTCATGGCGCGCATGAGGGCGAGTGTTTCGGGGGCGACCTGGAAGCCGAGGTGATGGTAGCGCGCTAAAAATCGGCCAACGCGCAATATTCTGACGGGATCTTCCGCGAATGCCTTAGAAACATGCCTTAAGATGCGTTTGTCTAAGTCTGCTTTGCCGTGGTAGGGGTCTATGAGCTCCCCTTCCGGGGATTTGGCCATGGCATTGATGGTGAGGTCCCGTCTTTCTAAGTCTTCGGCGAGGGTTACCTTGGTCGAGGTGTCAAAATGAAAGCCTTTATAGCCTTTGGCGACTTTTCTTTCCATGCGGGCGAGGGCGTATTCTTCGCGGGTGCGGGGGTGTAAAAAAACCGGGAATTCTTTGCCCACTTGGCGGTAGCCCAAGTCCAACATGTGTTTTTCCGTGGCGCCCACCACCACCCAATCACGTTCTTTGATAGGGTGGCCGAGTAATTCATCTCTCACTGCACCGCCTACGAGGAAAATTTTCATGTACACTACAGCCTATGATTTTTGAGGTCTTGAACTAACATGCCAAAAATGCGTGAAAAAAGCCATGGTTGTGATGAGCGAGGACGCGTTATTGCGTATTTTGGCAGCACGGTGTCTGTTGAAACGCCTGATCAAGGGGTGGTGACCTGCCATTGGCGGCGTAATCAATGCCTGCCGGTGGTCGGGGATTATGTTGGGTTTACCCGAGAAGCCACGGGTGAAGGCGGGGTGATACACGAAATTTTACCGCGCAAAACGGTCTTGATGCGCGCGCAAGGTCGCACGGCCATGAAGCCCATCGCCGCTAACCTGGATTGCTTAGTCATAGTGATGGTGCCGCCCCCGGTGTTTTCACAAGCCTTGGTTGACAGCTATGCGGTCGCAGCGGAATTGCTCGGCATACAGCCTATTTTGGTTTTAAATAAAGGTGATTTAATGCGAGCGGCCGAACGTTTGGCGTTTGAATCGGTGTTAAGTGTTTATCGTGGCGTGCCTTATCCGGTGCTTTTCACCAGCACGAAAACCGGCGAAGGCATGGCGGAATTGGAAGCCTTGTTGGCAGATCACACCGTGGCCTTGGTTGGGCCGTCGGGGGTGGGTAAATCGTCACTCATTCAATGTTTGTCGAAAGAAGAAAGCATACGCGTTGGGGATGTCACTGAAAAAGGCATAGGCAAGCACACCACCACGGCAACGCGTCTTTATACGTTAGCGCACGGCGGTGCCTTGATTGATTCCCCGGGCGTGCGTGAGTTTCAATTGTGGCCGGTGACGAAAGGCGAGGTCTTGCGCGGCTTCCCAGAGTTTAAGCCTTACCTGACGGGTTGCCAGTTCCGTGATTGTTCCCATGCCATTGAGCCGGGTTGTGCTGTTCAAGCGGCCTTGGCTGATGGTAAGATCAGCGCCCATCGATACAAGACTTTTCAGGCACTCATGCAACAGGCACATAAAAAGAAACCATGACAACCGAAGACCCTCGTTCCGTTTTTCGATTACGCAGTTTTGTGCGGCGCGATAGCCGCAAAACAGCGGCTCAGGCGCGTGCGCACCAGGAATGCTGGCCGGCGGTTGGCCTCTCTTGTGCGGCGGGCATTTGTGATTGGGTTGCTGTGTTCGGCCGTGAGGCGCCTTGTTTTTTAGAAATTGGTTTTGGCATGGGGCAGTCTTTGGTGGCGGCCGCTGCGGCCTTTCCAGCCGCCAATTTCATTGGGGTTGAAACGCATCAGCCGGGCGTTGGCGCGTTATTATTGAATATGCAAGCGCAAGGCTTAAGCAATTTACGGGTGTTTGATGAGGATGTGGTGGATGTGTTGGCCAAGGCCATCCCTGATGCGAGCCTCGATGGCGTGCACATTTTTTTCCCTGACCCTTGGCAAAAGCGCAGGCATCACGCGCGTCGTTTGGTTCAGTCGGCGTTTTTAAAAACGATTTTGCAGAAATTGAAGCCGGGTGGCGAGTTGCATTTGGCAACGGATTGGGAGGATTACGCCAAACACATGCAAGCGGTGATCGCTGCTGAGCCTCAGTTTCGCGTGTCGTCGCGGGGGCGCTCGCCTTATCGCCCCATCATCAGTAAATTCGAGCAACGGGCATTGGATGAAGGTCGTGTCATTGCTGAGTGGCAGCTAGTTAAACTATAATGTGTGTTACTTGATATTAGGGAATGTTTATGCAGCATTTTGTTCGTTTTGTTTCTTTTTTGGTAATGGCTTTGGTGTTAAGTGGTTGCGGTGCTTCTTATTACCACAAATACAGCTATACCCCGCCCGCCGCACCTGGCAGTGAGCGTTGCATTGCGCAATGTTGGCAGGGGCGAAATGCTTGCGAGCAAATTTGTTCTTTAAAAAATCCTCAGTGTGCGGCAGAGGCGCGTGTGGATGCGGAAACCCGTTACAACGATTACGTGCGTCAACGCCAAGCCAAAGGCTTGCCGGTGAGTAAGAGCCTGAAAGATTTTCAACGCACGGCGCAGTGTTTCCATTCGTGCAATTGCATCCCGGCGTTTAATACGTGTTATTCTGCTTGTGGTGGTTACGTCACATAATTTTTTTTGATTAAGGATGGTCTCATGAGAAAAGGATATCTTGCAGCATTGGCTTTAACCACGCTTGCCACCACGAATGCTTTTGCTGTGTTGCCTGGGTTTTACATGGGTTTAATGTTGGGCCCTTCCACCAACAATGGCAACGAGGTGCAAGCGCAAACGACTTCCACGCCGCCAAGCACGGTGACCGCAACGCCCACGTCTCAGCAATTTGGGACGCGTCTTTACATGGGTTATAAAGCCAGCCAAAACTGGGGGGCTGAAGGTGGGTTAACTTATTATTCAGGCATCACTTACGATGCGGGCGATGCAAGCACGTGTTCTTCGCCTAACATTCGTATTCGCGACTTTGATATTGTGATGCGTGGTTCTTACACTTTCCAAAACACGGGGATAGAAGTGTTTGGTAAAGCGGGGCCTGCGCTGACTTACATGTCAACTTCTGGCTGTTTGAACCCGCAATTGGACCAAGAGTGCGGCAAAACAACCTATTCCACGCAAGTGAAACCCACGGTGTCGGCGGGGGTGAGTTACGATTTAACGCAGAATTGGGTGGTGGATGCGTCTTGGAATCGTTTATTTGCGGCATCGCCGGTGAGCAGTGTGGACATGTATGCGCTGGGGATTTCTTATCACTTTGTTGATACTTATTGCGGGCAGTTTTTGTGTGCTTAATTTTTTTAAAGGACACCCCTCCCTATCCCTCCCCATCTTCGCAAAGAGCGCTCGATAGGGAGGGGACGATCTAATTCGCAGTGTGCATGAAAAGCTTAAAGGCTCACGGAGTGATTTACTTTATTTAAGTAAGCGCAAACTTAGAACGCCCCCCTCCTGGCCCGAGTCAATGGCGATGAAATGAGGGAGGGTTTCCAGGAGGGGATGGGGGAGGCAAACAACCTTCATGCACAGACTACAGAAACATCTCAACCAACGCATTCAAAAACAACCGCCCTTTTTCCGTGGGTTTAAGTTGTTGTGAGTTATTTTCTAATAACCCCCTATCAACCGCCGAGTCAATTATTTTTTTAATCAGAGATATTTCTAATCCAGTGCGCTCACTAAATAACGAAACAGGTACACCTTCCGACAATCGTAATCCATTCAACATAAACTCAAACACCAAATCCTTCGCGCTCACCACTTGCATCATCGGCGCATGATGTGCTTCGCGTAAATAACTTTGCGGGTGTTTGGGTTGCATGAACCTAAGCACTTGATCATCGCGCGTGATTTTGCTGTGTGCGCCTGCACCAATGCCTAAATAATCTCCAAACTCCCAATAATTTAGATTATGCGCGCACCGCAACCCACCCTTCGCATAAGCAGACACTTCATAGTGTTGAAACCCTTTTTCTTTTAACAACGCCTGCCCTGCCAATTGCATCTCTAACGTAAAATCATCCGAAGGTAACACCGGCGGTTGATGATGAAATAAAGTGTTAGGTTCAATCGTGAGTTGATACCACGATAAATGTGTGGGTGCTTCAGCGAGTGCTGTTTGCAAATCACTTAACGCATCATCAATGCTTTGATCAGGCAGTGCAAACATTAAATCAATATTTAAATTATCAAACCCTGCTTTTCTCGCAGCGGCAATCGCACGCAAGGCCGCCTCACGCCCGTGAATGCGGCCTAAGGTTTTTAATTTATCGTCTTGCAAGCTTTGCACGCCCAGGGATAACCGATTAACCCCCGCCAAATGAAAATCGTGAAACCGCGCTTCATCCACCGTGCCGGGGTTGGCTTCCAGCGTGATTTCAGGTGGAAGCGCCACGTGCTTAGCCACATGGTTTAACACCTGCTGAATGGCTGCCCCTGAAAACAAGCTGGGTGTGCCGCCGCCAAAGAAAATGCTGACCAGCGGGCGGCCCTGAATGAGGGGCAGCTGTGCATCAAAATCGGCCAACAAAGCCCGCACGTAATCCGCTTCAGGCAAGGCCGCTTTTAAAGCATGCGAGTTGAAGTCGCAATACGGGCATTTTTGCACGCACCAAGGCAGGTGGATGTAAAGCGAGAGTGGAATGTTGGCAGTAATAATTGGCATAAGGCGGCGAGCCGGTTAGAATAGGCCGGCATTGTACCCCATCTACGGGGGTTTTTTCCACTTAGCAGGAGCCTTAGCATGACGAAACGTGTAAAAGTAGCCGTCACCGGTGCGGCTGGTCAAATTGGATACGCCTTAATTTTCCGCATTGCTTCCGGGCAAATGCTAGGCATGGACACCGAAATCGAATTGAATTTATTGGAATTAGAGCGCGCCATGCCCGCCCTTCAGGGTGTTGCCATGGAGCTTGAAGATTGCGCCTTCCCGCTGCTTAAAAAAGTGACCATTACGTCTGATGTGAATGTCGCCATGAAAGACGTGAACTGGGCGATTTTAGTGGGTTCGGTGCCTCGCAAAGACGGCATGGAGCGTTCTGATTTATTGAAAATCAACGGCGGCATTTTCACGACACAAGGCCGTGCCATTAACGACCACGCCGCTGACGATGTTCGCGTGTTTGTGGTGGGCAACCCTTGCAACACCAATTGTTTAGTTGCTATGCATAATGCACCGCGCGTGCCTCGCGATCGTTTTTATGCCATGACCATGTTAGATGAATTGCGTGCGCGCAGTCAGCTTGCGATCAAAGCAGGTCGCCCGGTTTCTGAAGTGAGCCAAATGATTATTTGGGGCAATCACTCAGCCACACAATACCCTGATTTTTATCACGCGAAAATTGGCGGCCAGCCTGTGCCTGATGTCATTAAAGACCATGCGTGGCTCGAAAATGATTTCATTCCTTTAATTCAAAAACGCGGTGCAGCAGTGATTAAAGCGCGTGGTGCTTCTTCGGCGGCATCCGCAGCGAATGCAGCACTCATGACCGTTTATCACTTAACGCACGACACCCCGCAAGGCGAAGTGTTTTCCGTTGCGCGTTGTTCGCAAGGTGAATACGGCGTTGATGAAGGTTTGATTTTCTCGGTGCCTTGCCGCACGGAAGGTGGTAAGTTGAAAGTGGTCACTGGGTTTGAACAAAACGCTTTTGGTAAAGCCAAAATCGCCATCACGCTTGATGAGTTGCGCAATGAGCGCGATGCGGTGATGGAGTTGGGGTTGATAGAGGCGTAGTTTTTTAACAACACTCCCCTCCATTTTTTTGGTGGGGAGTGTATAATCTTCCTTTGTGTTGCGGCGCTCGTTGCAACCTCTTAGTTAGTTCAATGTAAGCTCAAAATCCTATCCTATTGTTTTTATTAACAAGGATTTTTTGCGACGCTTATTTCAAAAGATAACCCTAAGTGTTATAATTAAAATAAGTTGATAAGCATAGTAGTTCTGAAATATGAAACCTAAAAAGCAAAAAAAATCCAGTTTGTTGGAGGTTACGAATCACATTGCGGCTGATCTTTATGAGGCAGGTGTTATTGATGCGATAACGATGCGTGAATATGACCTTATTGATATTCCGCCAGCAGAAGAATTAACGCCGTACCAAATAAAATTAATTCGTTTGCATGAAAAAGTGAGCCAGGCTATTTTCGCAAAATACCTCAACACCAGCACGTCTACCGTTAGGCAGTGGGAGCAAGGTGGCAAGCATCCGCGAGGTACGTCTTTACGCTTGTTAAATTTAGTGGCAAGTAAAGGCTTGGGGGTGTTTCTTTAGCGGGTTATACCACCACCGCAATCACCGCCATCAAGCCTGTTCCAGCGGCCAGCGCTAAATATTCCAACATGCCTTGCGAGCCTTCGGCGTGTTCGTGAAAATGGCCGTGGTGCAAGGTTGAAATATATAAAAAGGTGCCGGCTGCAAAAGCATTAAAGATGCCTTCCATGAGGGTGCCAGTGTGGTGGCTGCTAAGCCACGAGCCGCCAGCAATGCCGAACGGTGTCATGAGGGTGAAAAACAGCATGAGCCACAAGATGCGCTTAATCGGCAAATGATGGCGCAAGAGCAACAAACACAAGGCAAAACTCTCAGAGCCTTTGTGTGCGGCAATGGCCACAAACAAAAGCAGGGTCTCGGTGTAAGAGCCGCTGATCCCGAGCGCTCCGCCTTCAATTAAGGCATGTGTCATTAAAGTGATGGCAAGCACGTAAGGAATGCTTTGACGCGTTTGCAGCGTGCTCCATGAAATGGAAAGTCGTTCTAACAATAATAAAAACAAAAACCCACTCACGCAGATAAGCTCGGGCCAGGGGTAACCACCGACAGCCGGGTTGGCGGCAAAAGCGTGCAGGGCATCGGGCAGCATGTGCAGCAAGGCGGCGCCTAAAAAAATGCCGCTGGCGAAGGCGTCGGCCAGCTCCACGCGTTCACTGTGTATGAGCGGGTGTTTTTTGAGCAACGCGGGCAGGGTGATCGCAAAAGCGATGATAAAAAGAATCAGCGCCGCGATGGCTTTGTAGAGTATGAGGCTCACAGTCGGTATTCCTTGAAAGCAGGTGCTGTATCTTAACTCGAAATGAAAAAACTTACAGCAATGAACGAGCGGCCTAACTTGTAGATCAACCCAAGATCAGGGATACTGGGTAGGAATTGCGTCAGTCTCAGGATAAACATCATGACCATAGCACAAAAAATTGCCATCTGGGCCTTGCCTTTAATTTTTGCCATCACCTTGCACGAAGTCGCGCACGGGTGGGTGGCTTCTTGGTTTGGTGATAAAACTGCCAAGTTGTCGGGGCGTTTGAGTTTGAACCCGCTGCACCACATTGACCCTATCGGCACGGTGGCGGTGCCTTTGCTGATGCTCATGGTGAGTAATTTTATTTTCGGCTGGGCGAAGCCCGTGCCGGTGGACGCGCGCAACATGCGCCACCCGCGTTGGGGCATGGCCGTGGTGTCCTTGGCTGGCCCGGTGTCTAATTTGTTGATGGCGTTTTTTTGGGGTTTCATGGCGTGGGTGGGGGAATCCACCGTTGCTTCTGGCAATGCGTGGTTAGGCGTGCCGCTTTCTTACATGGGTGGTGCGGGCATCATGATTAACGTGGTGTTGGCGGTGTTAAATTTACTGCCTTTGCCACCGTTAGATGGCGGTGCTTTTCTTGAAAGCGTCTTGCCCCCGCGCATGGCTTATCATTTAAGCTTAATTGCGCCTTATAGTTTCTTCATTTTAATTTTATTGATAGTCACAGGCATGCTTTCATTCATCATGATGCCGCCTGTGAATTTTTTAATGAATTTGGTGACGCAGGTGTTTGGGTTGAGTTTGTGAGTGTGTGCATGACGGTTGTTTGCCTCCCCCGGCCCCTCCTGGAATTTTTCTCTCACGCTGATTAATGTTTGGTGGCCAGGAGGGGTGACGTACTAAGTGGGTGTGTGCACGCGGCGAATGAGGGCGTCACCCCTCCTGGCCCGAGTCAGTGCGATGGAATGAGGGAAGGCTTCCAGGAGGGGTTGGGGGAGGCAAACGACCTTCATGCACACACCAACTCAAATCACACCCTCAATCGCCGCAATTAATTCTTGCTCTAGCTCATCTCCACTCCCCAATAACTTCGCATTAGTGATTCGAAAAACGCGATATCCAAGCGAGTTTAAATACTGTGTTCGGCGCGCATCATACGCTTTTCTTGCTTGATGAGATTCTCCATCAACTTCGATAATGAATTTTTTTGCCAAGCAAACGAAATCTGCAATGTAGTGCCCTATTACATATTGGCGTCGAAATTTATAACGATGACACTTTCGATTATGTAACACCTCCCACATAACTTTTTCAGCAAGCACGGCATTTCGGCGCATGGATTTCGCTCTGGCGAGTAAGATTTCGTTAATTGGTTTGGATTTTTTTTGGATCATAATTTTCCTTTGATTAATTTTTAAGAGAATATTAAATTTTATTTTTGAAAGATAGTGGGAGAAATACGATAAAGAAGGTGTTTGCATGAAGGCCGCTTGCCTCCCCCGGCCCCTCCTGGAATTTTTCTCTCACGCTGATTAATGTTTGGTGGCCAGGAGGGGTGACGTACTAAGTGGGT
>DASTZQ010000059.1:0-20656 GCA_035764205.1 Gammaproteobacteria bacterium | reverse complement strand
CTATGGAATCCATGACCTTTCACGAACCGAACTGGATCCGAAAACAAAACTTCCTCGCTTCAACATGCCATTAGAGCTAGGCGTTTTTCTCGGTGCCACCTACCTTGGTGATAAACGCCACCAACAAAAAAAGTGCCTCATTCTCGATAAAGAAAAATATCGCTATCAAAAATTTATCTCTGATATTGCTGGTAATGACCCAGAATCCCATGACAATAAACCTGAAAAAATCATCGCCAAAGTTAGAAACTGGTTGGCACACGCATCAAAACGAACCGATATTCCAGGCCCGAGTCAAATTATTCGCTCTTTCAATTTATTCAATGAAGAATTACCGATTATGTGCAAAGAAGCGCCCATCAAAGTTAACGAACTAGAGTTTTATGACTATGCATTAATGATTGCCAAATTTATCAAACGATTCACCTCAAAAGGAGCTTGACATGAAAAAACTCACCGCCGCTATCCTCACCCTCTTAGCCATCACCGCCCTCACCGGCTGCTACCCCAAAACCTGCCCTTGCACCGGCAGCGCTTGCAGCACCACCGCCTCAAAATAACTGCTCAAATATAAACCAAAGGGCATTCATGGAATGCCCTTTTTTCATGGCGTCTTTTCGCACTTCCGTGTATCCTTCCGCTATCCCTTTTTTGAAAGAAGCGAGCCTGACCATGGCCTTAGAACTTGGCGACACTGCCCCCGATTTCACCCTGCCCACCGACACCGGCGCCGAGCTTAGCTTAAAAAGCCTGCGCGGCAAAAAAGTGGTGCTGTATTTTTACCCCAAAGACAACACCCCGGGTTGCACCAAAGAAGCTTGCGATTTTCGTGACGCCCACGCTGAATTAGCGAAAAAAAATGTCGTGGTCTTGGGGGTTTCTAAAGATTCAAGCAAAGCCCACGCGAATTTCAAAAATAAATATCAACTGCCTTTCACCTTGTTGGTGGATGCAAATGCCGATGTGTGTGAAGCTTACGGCGTGATCAACAAAAAATCTTTATTCGGCAAAACATTTTTAGGCATACAACGTTCCACTTTTTTAATCGATGAACACGGAAAATTACAACACATTTGGCGCAAAGTGAGCGTCAATGGTCACCTTGAGGAAATATTAAATGAGCTCAACTAAAATCAAAACTGCCATCACACCCACGCGCGCTGAAAATTATTCCGAATGGTATTTAGAAGTCATTAAAGCCGCAAAACTCGCTGAAAACGCGCCTGTGCGCGGCTGCATGACCATCATGCCTTGGGGGTATGCTGTCTGGGAAAACATGCAACGCATCATGGATGACGCCATTAAAGCCACCGGCCACCAAAATGCTTACTTCCCCCTCATGATTCCGCTAAGCTTCATGCAAAAAGAAGCGGAACACGTGGAAGGGTTTGCAAAAGAATGCGCGGTGGTTACACACCACCGATTAGCCACGAATGAAGAAGGCAAACTCGTGCCTGCCGGACAGCTAGAAGAGCCCTACATCATTCGCCCCACCTCTGAAACCATCATTGGTGAAGCATTTTCTCGCTGGATACAATCCTACCGTGATTTACCACTGCTCATTAACCAATGGTGTAACATTGTTCGCTGGGAAATGCGCACGCGTTTATTCTTGCGCACCACGGAATTTTTATGGCAAGAAGGTCACACCGCTCACGCCACTTCCGAAGAAGCCATGGAAGAATCCCGCTTAATGCTCGATGTTTACACGCGTTTTGCTGAAGACTCCTTAGCCATCCCTGTGGTGCAAGGTGAAAAAACCCCTAGCGAACGCTTCCCCGGTGCAGACATCACTTATTGCATTGAAGCCATGATGCAAGACAAAAAAGCCTTGCAAGCAGGCACCTCGCATTTCTTAGGCCAGCATTTCTCCAAGAGCTTTGACATCCAATATTTAAGCGCTGAAGGCAAACAAGAACACGTGTGGACAACCTCTTGGGGCAGCACCACGCGTTTGCTGGGTGCTTTAATCATGACCCACAGTGACGACGACGGCTTAGTGTTGCCGCCGAAAGTCGCGCCGCAACACGTCGTGATTTTACCCGTCATTCGTAATGAAGCAGATAAACCCGCCATCATGGCTTATTGCGAAGACATTGCAAAAGCCTTGCGTGCGCAACATTACAACCATCAACCCGTGCGCGTTGAAATTGATAAACGTGATTTACCCGGCGGCGATAAAACCTGGGGCGCCGTGAAGCGCGGCGTGCCGGTTCGCATTGAAATTGGCAGCAAAGACATGGCGAGCAACAGTGTGTTTATGGGTCGACGCGACCAAGCTTACAGTGAACGCAAAAGCGTGGCGCGCGATGAGTTCATTGCTAACATTGTTCCCACCCTGGAATCCATACAACACAATCTATTTGAACGCGCGAAAGCCTTCATGGCGAAAAACACCATCCGCATTAATTCCAAAGAAGATTTTTATGAATTCTTCAAGGGCGATGGTGGCTTTGCACTCGCGCACTGGAATGGCGATGCCGGCATAGAAGCCAAAGTGAAAGAAGATTTAAGTGTCACCATACGCTGCATTCCGCTGAATGACACCGAAGGCGCTGGCACGTGTATTTTCACCGGGGAACCGAGCAAGCAACGCGTGGTGTTTGCGAAAGCGTATTAATCAAAAAAAGCGTGCAAAAAACCAATGTTTTTTGCACGCTTAAAAAAACAATCACTATTTTTTTAAACTAACCATCTCACATAAAGGCTGTGCCTTTTCTTTTATCGCAAAACCTGCATTAAAGCCAGCCGTTCCGCGCCCAAACAAAAAAGCGGTTTGAATCGCTAATTTTTTAAGACCACTCGATGGCTCTTTAAAATAACCCACACTGGATTGATCAACGCGCACATCGTCAAATTGAACCATGAGAGAAACAAAACCATCACGCTTTTTTTGAATCGCCAGCTGCAATGCGGTTAATTGCTGGCTGCCAAGAGCATTGATGTCTATCTTTTTATCCTCCGCCACTTTTTCCACTCCCATTAAGTAGCACAATATTAAAATTGCGTCCTGTTCTGGAAGGCCACGATCCATGGCTAAGACCAAGTGATGAAACGCCGTATTTCCAGCTTCGTCGGCTTGATAAAATGTTTTTGCATCACGCTTTGTTTGTTTTGCCTCGGCTTCAAATGCCTGACTGGACGTGTGTTTATGGATTAACTCGATGAGTGTCATGGGGAACTCCTGCTGGTTTTATTGTTGTATTCGCGGCTGATCATAGCCAAGCGGGGGGTGGATGTCAAAACCAAAGGCTGAACAAAATGATGCCCGGTGTGAATGTTTCATCTCCCACTTCGCATCGCTTTGATTTTATGTTAGGATTCTGGCCATTGTTTACCGAACTTGAAACCCCCAGCAAGGAAATATCATGAAATATATCAACGAATTAACAAACACCGTTCAAAAAATCGCCGTTGCCGGCAAAGGCATTTTAGCCGCCGATGAAAGCACCCCCACCATCACCAAACGCTTTGAAGCCGTTGGCATTCAATCCACCGAGCAAAGCCGCCGCGATTACCGCGAAATGCTGCTGACCACGCCCAAGGTCAACCAATTCATTGCTGGGGTTATTTTATTTGAAGAAACCCTGGATCAAAAAACCAGTGCTGGCACCCCCTTCCCTGAAGCTTTGCAAAAAATCGGCATTTTACCCGGCATTAAAGTCGACAAAGGCTTGATCATCCAGCCTGGCACTCGCGATGAAAGCATCACCCAAGGGTTAGATGGCCTGGGCGAACGCTTAGACGCTTACAAAACCAAAGGGGCGGTGTTTGCGAAATGGCGCTCGGTTTATAACATCACTGAACAAACGCCCTCTCAATTAGCGATTGATACCAACGCGGAAGTGTTAGCGCGTTACGCGGCCATTTGCCAAGCGCACGGCATTGTGCCCATGGTTGAACCAGAAGTATTAATCGACGGCGACCACACCATTGAACGCTGCGAAGCGGTTTCTTTGCCTGTGTTGCAAGCGGTGTTTGAAGCCCTCGCTCGCCACAACGTTAGCCTTGAACACATCATTTTAAAACCCAGCATGGTGATCAGCGGCAAAGCTTGCGCACAAAAAGCGAGCGTGCAGCAAGTGGCAGAAGCCACGGTTCGCGTGTTAAAACGCACCGTGCCTGCAGCCGTGCCCACCATTAACTTCTTGTCTGGCGGCCAAACACAGCAACAAGCAACGGCGCATTTAAATTTGATGAATAAATCCAAATTACCTTGGAACTTAAGCTTCTCTTATGCGCGTGCTTTGCAAGATGAAGCCATGAAAATCTGGAAAGGTGATGCAGCGAATGTCATCGCGGCGCAAAAAAACTTTTACAAGCGTGCAAAATTAAACAGCTTAGCGGCAATGGGTCAATACACTGAATCCATGGAAACCGAAGAAGTTTCTTTTGCTTAAGTAAAACAAACAGCCTGCCATGAAGGCAGGCTGTGTTTTTATCACAGGGAGTGCAGCATGACGACCACCCACATCAACACGGTTGACGCCAAAGAATCTTTTTCTGAACTCATCAATCGCGTCTCGCATCACAAAGAACGCATTATTCTCACGCGTCGTGGCAATGCGCTTGCTGCCCTGATTCCCATGGAAGATTTTGAGCACCTCGAAGCCGTGAAAGAAAAATCCGATTTAGAGGAAGCCATTCTTGCCCTGAAAGAGGGTCGTGAACACGGTTTTATTTCCTTGGTTGACTTAAAACGAACCACAGGTTAGCCATGACAACGCCTTACGACATCAAAATCACGCCGGTGGCTCACCGACAATTCTTAACCCAGCCTGCCAAGGTGCAAAAAGACATCATCAAAACACTGGATGCCTTGAGCATCAACCCCCGCCCGCCGGGCACCAAGAAAATGGAGGGCTTGATGGGGCTTTATGCCAACCCCATGGATGGGTTGCGGTTGGTTTATAAGATTGAGGATCAGGTGGTTTTCTTGTTGCTTATTAAATAAACAACAATAAGCAACTTATTGTAAATAAGCCTGTTTTACCTTCCAGCACACACTATCGCGCAAAGGATTTTTTCGCTAGCCGAGGCAAAAAAAATTTTTAAGGGCGAGTTTACTCAATGTAAATGAGCCATTAAAAATTTTTTTTAACGAAGGGTAGCGGAAAAAGCCGAAGCGCCTTTTTTCCACGCACCCCCCTTGAATAGTATTAATCCGCCCCTATATGGACAACTGAACATCCATTTTACTTTAGGAGAACATAACAATGACTACTCCAGCTATTCGTCCCTTGGCTGACCGCATTGTGGTCAAAACCCAAGAAGCTGAATCCAAAACCGCTGGCGGGATTTTAATTCCTGACACCGGCAAAGAAAAACCCTTACAAGGCACCGTGCTTGCTATTGGCACCGGCAAATACGTTGATGGCCAATTGCAACCCTTGCAAGTGAAAGTGGGTGATAAAGTACTTTTCGGCAAATACGCCGGCACCAATGTCACCTTAAACAACACCGATTACCTCGTCATGCGTGAAGAAGACGTGATGGGCGTAGTGGTTGAGTAAGCATTTCATTAAAGAGGATCATCATCATGACAGCAAAAGAATTAAGTTTTAGTGAAGACGCACGCGGCAAAATGCTCGCTGGCGTTAAAAAATTATCGAAAGCCGTCGCTATCACCATGGGCCCACGCGGTCGCAATGTGGTTATCAACAAATCCTTTGGCGCACCGCTTGTCACCAAAGACGGTGTCACGGTTGCTAAAGAAATTGCGCTGGACGATAGCTTTGAAAACATGGGCGCGCAAATGTTAAAAGAAGTCGCATCCAAAGCCTCTGATTTAGCAGGCGACGGCACCACCACCGCCACCGTGTTAGGCTCACAAATTTATGCTGAAGGCTTGAAATTAGTCGTTGCTGGTTTCGACCCCATGGATTTGAAGCGCGGCATTGATAAAGCGGTTGCACACGCGGTTGAGCAATTGAAAAAACAATCCTCCCCTTGCAAAGATGACAAAGCCATCGCGCAAGTCGGCACCATTTCTGCAAACTCCGACCAAGCCGTTGGCCGCATCATTGCCGATGCCATGGCCAAAGTCGGCAAAGAAGGGGTGATCACGGTTGAAGAAGGCTCAGGCCTTGAAAACCAATTAGACGTCGTGGAAGGGATGCAATTCGATCGCGGTTATCTCTCACCTTACTTCGTCACCAACCAAGCCAGCATGACCGCTGAATTGGACAACCCTTACTTGCTTATCACTGACAAGAAAATTTCTTCCATCCGTGATTTGCTCCCTGTGCTTGAAGCCGTTGCAAAAGCCGGCCGCCCACTCGTGATCATTGCTGAAGACATCGAAGGCGAAGCCTTGGCTACTTTAGTCGTGAACCACATGCGTGGCATCGTGCGTGTTTGCGCCGTGAAAGCCCCTGGTTTTGGCGACAGACGCAAAGAAATGTTGCAAGACATTGCCGTGCTCACGAAAGCGCAAGTCATTGCTGAAGAAGTGGGCCGCACGCTTGAATCTGCCACCTTGGCTGATTTAGGTTCTGCAAAACGCGTGCACATTTCCAAAGACAACACCACCATCATTGACGGTGTTGGCGACAAGAAAGACATTCAAGACCGCATCACGCAAATCAGCGCTCGCATTCAAGAAACCACCTCTGACTACGATCGTGAAAAATTGCAAGAACGCGTTGCGAAACTCGCTGGCGGTGTGGCCGTGATCAAAGTGGGCGCGACCTCTGAAATTGAAATGAAAGAGAAAAAAGCCCGCGTTGAAGACGCCTTGCACGCAACCCGTGCAGCCGTTGAAGAAGGCGTGGTGGCTGGTGGCGGCGTTGCCCTCATCCGCGTCATGCAATCTTTGAAAGACTTGAAAGGTGATAACGAAGCGCAAACCGCGGGTATTCAACTCGTTTCTCGCGCCATGGAATCCCCTGTGCGACAAATCGTGACCAATGCTGGTTATGAAGCTTCTGTCGTGGTGAACAAAATCATTGAAGGCAAAGCCAACTTTGGTTTCAATGCAGCCACTGGCGAATACGGCGACATGCTAGACATGGGTATCTTAGACCCAACCAAAGTGACCCGCACGGCATTGCAACAAGCAGCGTCTGTGGCTGGCATGATGATCACCACCGAGTGCATGATCACCGACTTACCCAAAGACGATGCAGCGGGTGCTGCTGGCATGGGTGGTATGGGCGGCATGGGTGGCATGGGCGGGATGATGTAGTTTAAGCCTCACCCCAACCCTCTCCTTCCTCGCAAAAAACGCTCGGTGGAGAGGGGCTTTTAAGGAACCCCGCGTGAGCGGGGTTTTTAATTCATTTCAAACTAATCGTTAAGGCTCAAGCCATTTAAAAAACGCTCTGGCGTGTAAACCGCCAACTTCGCCTTACAAAAGCCTTTATCATCGCGCGTGACGATGCCTTGCGCACCAACGTGTAGAGCGGCTGCATGCAAAAGAGCATCTTCAAAATCAAGAAAGCCACTATCCAGTGCATCTTCTAATACCAAACGATTAACTGGTGCCACTTCAAATAATTTTAATAATTTTTTTAGGGTGCTCACCGCTTCTTTGGCTGATAAATATTTTTTAAGAAAATAATCAATCGTCGTGATGGTTGTTGCACCCACCACACCTTCAAGATGCCCTGCTTCTATCATTTCAAATAATTTGGCGGCTTGATGAACAAATGGCTCGCGATCAAGCAACACATCGAGCACAACATTCGTGTCCAATAAAATTTTCATTTGTATTTTTTCTCAAGATGCGCTTTGTATTCGCCTTCATTCACCGAGACTCCTTTTAACACACCACGCAAAGCGCGTGTCATTGGCAATGCATGATGAGTTTCTTGTTCCACTTTTTTACCTAACAAAGCAAAGTAGTTCCCGACGATTTCGGACACGGAAACCCCGTGCATGGCAGCGTATTTTTTAGCCTTCTTGATGAGCTGTGCATCAACTCGCAATGTAAGCTTAGTATTCATGATACCCTCGTTGACGTACATTTATATTTTAATTATACGTCATGCCGTATAAAACGTCAAATGGCGGGTACAAGGAGACCAGGAAGCTAAGTGCCTCATTCTACGAAAAAACCCATGAAAACGCGATATCGTACAAATACGAGTGAGGGAGGGCTTTATGCTGAACTAACGTCGCGCCCGCCTAACAATGTTTTAACCGCAACATCTTCATCCAACGTTGGCCAATGTACCCCCTCACCCAGACCGATTAAACGCCAATTGCCTCTATCGGCAACACTTGCACTTTGCAAACGAGGGAACCACACTAAAGGCGCAGAAATTTCTCGCCCATCAGCCAGCATAAAATGGAGAGACGTTGCCGTAAACGTGACCGAAACCACATGATCATCATACTTAATTGCCAAAGAACGCATTCCATTTCTCCAAAAAGAATTTGTTATATTCAAGTATAATAACTCGAATTCGCCTCAACTCACTATCCTTAAACCCAAATACACTAGCAAGCCTGACCGGCTCTAGCCAAAATTTAGCAACAAAATCAGCATATTCCACATGGATATGCGGTGGCTCCCTACCCTCCATGCTATAAAAGAAAAAACGATATCCCTTTATTCTTAAAACAGTTGGCATTTTACCTTGCTCACCTTTTAACATAATGACTAAATTATTACCATCAGCCCCTGACTCCAAGCGTATGATTCTATGTGGAAATTAATCAAACCGCCATATCGTACAAATACGAGTGGGCTTGAAAAAAAAATTATTTGCTGTAAATTCATCCAGTTGGCAGCACCGGCCGTGCAAAACCTGAAAACAATTCTATACTTCGGTTAGAAGTGCAAAAAAACCTCGGGTTTGCAAGGCGGCTTTATCCGGTGGTTTTATTTGTGCGTGTGTGTTTGCCTTCAGGTTAGCTTAAGGTTTGGGGCGTAAAATAGAATCATAAACCATGAATCTATAAACGCAAAACGAGAGGTGGGGTATGCCAAAAGGGAAATTAAAGCGTCTTAAAGCAAAACAGTATCAAGATCTGTCTGAGGGTGATCCACGCTACAAAAAACTTCAGGAAATTGATGATGCGCTTCATATCATCATGCTCGCTAAGGAAAAAACCAGCGAATCTAGCTCTTTCTCTGATGAAGGGATCCCGCTCACTTCATTTCAACCACAAAACAATGAAGCAATGCAAGATGCACAAGCCAGGCTGATTAAATTATTAAACGACGACAGCTACCTAAGCCTGCTGACCCCCAAAGACAATGAGGCTATCAGCAAAGGTGCATACCAAGATATTGAAGGACCATCGCATACGTTTGATGCTGAACAAACCCTCATCCCCGACGCTACGCTGAACTTCATGGAAAACACGAGCCCCTCCCCCGACAGCGAAGCTGAAGCGGTCGAGCCCCCTGAAAATTCTGCAGAAAAAGCAGCGCAAAAAAAAATCGCCAACAAAATTAGAAAACTCCAAGAATGCGAAAAAGTAATCAATGAAACATTCCGCCACAGCGCACATGAAATGGCTGAAAAACTTTATGCTTTTGCAACCTTCTTGCCTGCTGCCGAAGCTGAAAGAGCAAGATCCATCGCGCTTAACTATAAAATGCTATCTGACATGCCTGAATTATCGCTAGACATTCCTCAGGACTGGGAAAATAAATCCCTCCATGAAATGCAAGCAGCCATCGAGCAATCATTGAGCAAGTTAACCAACTACACCGAGCAACACATCACCCCAAAAATTCCACAAATTATTGCCATCGCTTCAAACATGAATAACCTCGCATGCCTACTTGAAGCCATTTCAAAAAACCCAGCAAGCACAGAAAAAGCAAATGATGCATTTGCAGATGCAGGACCCAATTCAAACGCATGGAAAGCGACATTAAACATGATGGCCTCATCTCCTGTGCAAAAAATTATGCAGCTTGGTCTGTTTTTTCATGACCTTGAAATTCCTGATGAAAAAGCTGACAAACTCACTTCTAAAAAGAAAATGAACGGCCAAGCATTGACTGATACCGAACAACAAGCCTTGAGACAAGCGCAACATGAACAATTGAAAGCCTTAATAATAAACATGCTGGAACCACAAAAACATGAACCAAAAACAGCGGAACTACTCGGATTGATAAACAAAATAAATACTGGCGACCGCAATTATGCAAAACTCGCACTCAATGCATTTAATGAGCAATATCCGAAAAAGTCTCAACATTCCCCAAAAATAAGTTATTTACTTGATCATCTCAACGCTTACATTCAGAGCCGCGAACTCCAGCTCGAGTTTCTCACTCAAAAAACAAAAATACTGGTTGCGTTGAGAACCGTAGCAAACCATTACCAAGAGAAAGACCCTGAAAAATATAAAGATAGAATCACTGCGCTCAATACTGTTTATTACTCAACCACACTCATGATGGACCCTTCAAGCATCACCGCCATTACCACGCAGCTAAATAAACTGCGTCAAGATGCTGATGCGAAATCTAATAGCACCCTTGAAAAAGCATTAAAACAATTAGAAGAAACCATTGACGCCTTAAGAAATATCAATATAACTCTTTCAAAAGCAAGCGAAGGGCCATCACTCGAGTCTGTTAAAGACCTTACCGCAACCAGAGAAGAAAAACGCAGCTTATTTGATAAGCATCGCCGGTCTTCATCCAGCGAGAGCAGCGACTCAGCACCAAGCCATGAGTTAACCGCAAATGAGGAAGCAATATTAAACGCTGTCGTCAGTGAATCTTACGGCAAAACCACATTTTTCGAAGAAACAGGCAAACACCCCCTGGACCTATTAAATCAAGATGCCAAAACAGCGCTTTTCGAAGGTGCTAGCAAACAACCCTCAACACAAGCTCGCGAAACCTTTGCTCGATTCTTGTTCGAAAAAGTACTGCACAACACAGAGACTGATTTACGTGAAAACACAGGTAACCCTGAAAAAGATGCTGCCATTCTTGAAAAATTACTTGGCAAAAAAGGAGTGGTGCTTTATCAAGCCGCACTTCAAGAAGAAGCCAACTCCATTGCTTTCCGAACCGCTGTATTTAACCACGCAGCCAATGCACAAAAAGGCCCCACCTGGAGTGATCAACTGGTTGTTTACATTGGCGGCCCTTCAGGCGCTGGCAAAACACATTCATCCAAAACCATACTCGATGAAGTTGGTCAAGAATATGCTGGCAACCCCGAGGGCATAAATTATTACGTCATGGTCGATGGCGGCATTGAGCGTGAAGTGTCACACGTGCGCCAATTAATGGTTCAAGCATCACTGCAAAAGGGCTACCCTGGTGTTGGTGACTTGGACAGCTATGACACGCTTGATACTAAATCCAAAGTTAAAAATGCATCATTAAAAACGGATAACATCAGCTTAGTATTACCACAAACGTATGTCCTCCAAGGTGGCCTTGATCACATTTCTGGCCGACTAGCACAGCGATCTGCAAAATCAGAACTCACGAAAAATAAAAAGAGACCCAAAAGCGCAACAAAAGGAAGGCGCGTCATTTACGGACAAGTCACCGCTGAAAAAGACATGGTGGCCAATCAAAGCGTAGGCCGATCCCTGGATGAAGGCTATGGCGCTGATTTCAGAGAAAAGATGAATGGAGGCGATGAAGCAGCCAAAAACCTCGTCATCAACTCCATTGACCTCCCTTCCGATGAAAAACCTAAAATTCCGGAATGCAAAGCACCCGGAACCAATTTTGATAAAGGCGTCAGAGGCTCAGATCAAGCCAAAGCTGCTTACTTAAAGGCATCTAAAGAAGAACTGGGTGGCGAACCTTTGGTTGTTGAAATCACCAACGATAGGATTTATTTACGATTTGATTTTAAAACACAACAATCCAACCAAACCACCGACAAAACACCATTCATGTCTACTCGTCGAGCAGCACAACACATACAAAAATTACTAGACCTTATGCCGCCGCATGCTCGCCCACAAACAGAAGAAGCCTTCCGTGCGTTCATCAACCCCATCAATGCAAAATTTGGGCTGAAAACAACAAAACAAAAAGGCAGAAAAATCATTGACCGAACAAATGCCTCAGAAAAAGCCTATGCTACTTTTCTCACTAACTTGGTCAATCAATACAAAGGCGTTGCCGCCAAAGATATCACAAAGCAAACAAGGCTGCTAAGAATACAAAATCTACAAAGCATGCTTGATAGAAACCAAAGATATTGTGAAGCCTTACCTGCCCAATTTCAAAATTTCTTACAAAGTAAAAGATTCCAGATAAACAGCAAACCAAGCGCTGAACTTGCTGCACCGCTTCCCCGCCTAAACGAAGGCGCATTGAAACACCCTTTAGAAGCTACTGTTTTCTCTAGCCTAGAAGAACCACCAATCAATCTTACGGCCAGCGATACTCACACCCCGGAAGAGCAACCTACCGATATTCAAAAAGAAGGCCCAAGACCTCCTTCCACAACGGAAACTTTTTCGCCACGAAATCGCTCTTCAACAGAATACACAGGCATGCCAGCGAAGCCAGCTGAGCCAGTGAAGCCCTCTGAACCGGTGAAACCATTATTCCAAGACGAAAGCGAGCCCGACTACCTCACCTCACAAAATTTATTCGGAGAGGAGCCTAAACTACCCGTTGACAGCACACCTATCGATCCGAACAGCTTAAAAACCACTACCAATCTTGATGATCTCATGCAAGCAGGGCAACCCAACAACCCGCTCGAAGAAACGGTTTTTGAAGCGCCTGTTGAACCTTTGGATGAAGCACCCGTACAACCTACTGCTGAAACACCTTCGCAACCCATTGCACCAAACGTGACTGACGAGCAAGGCAACACGCCACTCATGCAAGCCACCGCCAAAGGTGATATTAAAGCAATACACACCCTGCTAGCAGAAAACCCCGCCTCATTAAATGCCGTCAATGCTGATGGTCAAACAGCCCTCATGCTTGCTGTTCGCAATCAGAATGGTCATGCTGTGGAAGTCTTACTACAAGCCAACCCTGATATCACCATCGCTGATAACAAAGACCGCACCGTCGTGAGCATGGTGATGAATCAAGGCTATCAGCAACCCACCGTTAAGAACCTCATTTTGGAGCGGGAATATACCCTAGGAAAAAATTTACCCGCTTTAATGCAACTCAAGCTTGAAGAAATGCAATTGCATGGTTCAGCAACTGCCACATTAGCAACCAACATGATTAAAAAATTAAAACAGATTGATATTGACAGCTATGAAAGCAATGCCACGGCTAATAAATTACTTAAAAAGTTCATAGAAAAATCGAATACCGAAGACACAAAAGAACTTCACACCGCACTGCAAAAAATAGCTGAGGCTGTACCCAAGATTTACACCCCCCCAAAAGCCCCTAAAAAATCGAAGCCTGGCAAAGAACTCTTAGGGCTTGCTAAAGAATTCTACAAACAAACAAATAATGCCTTGGCCAAGTTAAAAAAAGACGAAAAAGTTCCTGAAAATAAAAAGCAAGCAATACAAGCCATGGCTTTAAAACTTCATAATAACTTCCAAAAAAATGCACTTGATGAAGCCGCTATGAGTCACTACGCTCAAATTCGTGGTAATGGCCAAATGAGTGCATTCCTCTCCGTTTTCATACTTGAATTTAACGAAAAAGTGAATCCAACGGATGGTCGCCCGATAAAACAAAGCTCTGTCCTCAATGCTGATTTTTATAAACAAGCCATCACAAAACTTGGCATTTTAGAACTTGCTCAAGAACACAAACTCAAACTTGACCCTGCGCTCGAAACAAAACTTGCTGAAGCTGCCAAAGAAGCTGAAAAACAGGCCCCTGCCAGACCGCTACCCCCAGAAGAGCCTATTGGTGCACCGCCTACCCTTACAATGCCTAGCAATGAGGCGTGGGAAGCAATGAACGCAGCCACCACCGATAAGCTGAAAATTAAACCTCTACCCAGCGAATTAAAACAGCCTAAGCACAATGATGTTGAAATAGATACCCTTTCACCCAGCACCAGCCAAGAAAATTTAGATCTAGAAACCAGTAAAGTGTCATCAACAGAAAGCTCTGGTTCAGATAGTGAAGCCACGCCAGAAAAGTCAGCCACCAAAATAGATGAAAGCATCAAACCTTCACCTAGCAATAAAGAACCAGATATCATAATCTTAGAACAAAGTTACCGCGAAGACACATATGCGAGAGCAGGCGAACCATTACAATCCGCCCCTCCCACTGATGCTGCACCCACTCACTATGATCTCATTGTCGCCGGTGGTGGGCCTGCTGGCTTAGCATGCGCCATTGAAGCGGTTAAGCGCGGGCAATCGGTGCTCATTGCTGAAAAACGTCAATTTGAATACATACGCGGGCAACGCATTTTCTTAGATGAAAACAGCCGAAATTATTTATTAGCCTTGCTGCCGATTAACGCTACTTACACACCTGCAGATCAGCACTTCTTCAAAGAAATTACTCAAAACACGACCATGCGCGTTAGAGACATTGAGCGCTTTCTTGCAAAACGCCTGGATGAATTAGCGGCAGAAAAAGGCGTTTCTCTTGAACGAAAAGAAAAGAGCATGGTTAGCCAGGTAAGCCTTCAGGATGGAACGCTCACCTTGGGTAATGCGAAAGATACAGAGAACCCAGGTACAGCTTATCAATTCAAGAACTTGGTCTGCGCCGATGGCTTTTTGCATGAAACAGCAAATAAAATTCGTGATGATAAAAATGAGTCTGTGTTTTCTTACAAAGACATAGCATCCCCTAAAAAACCTTATCATGGAAGCTTTTACGTTACGATAGAAACCCTTAATAAGAAAAAAATCAATGTCGGCGAGCTGCAATTTGCAGAAACAAAAACTGAGATGAATGGTGAGGTATACCTGGCTGGGCTCTCATTCACCCGAAGCAAACCCAAAGAAGGTGAAGCGCCCGATTTAACTAAAATTAATTGCACTTTTGGTGGTGAAATACCAAAAGAACTATACGATCAAATCACTGCTTACAATGAACTATCTGATGATAAACGCAATAATCAAACGCTAGCTAATCTGCTTAAAGCAAGCGTCAGTGAGCACATGAAAACCGTGATTGAGTCACACTTAGCCCGCATTGGAGTGTCTGAGAAAGATATTAAGGTCACCATCAAAGCAGGCAACCCCCAAAAATCCAATGCCGCCAAAAAACAAAGGCTCAAGATTCAAGCCTTCACAACCAACCTAAAAGAAGCGGAAAAAGCTGTTCACTCCGAAGGTGGCCACACCGCATTCCTGGTAGGCGATGCTTACCGCACGCCTAATTATCAACTCGGCCATGGGCTAAACCATGCTTTTCAACACGCCGCTCAATTTGGCAAAGTGCTGGATGGGGGGCGTGCTAAAGATTATGATGAGCATGCGGCTTCCATCAGCCAAAAAGTCAGGATTGGCACCAAGCTCACGAAAGCACCTATTTTAGGCCGAGAAGCCTTACTTTATGCAGGCAACAAACGTCCTGAACGCATCAGAGAAGCATTCAGTGAACTGGCACACCCACAAATTGCAACTGTCATTGCACGCCTAGCCATTGCCACCCAAGAAGCCAGTGGCAATGAAAAAAGAATCGCAGAAAAATTAATTGGGCAGTTAAAAGCCATCCCGACAAAGGCAGCCAACCCTACTCAAGAGGCATTAAACATTCTTAATAAGGAAGATGCAGAGTTAAAAAAATTCGCTGAACCTAACCCTCTCATTTTTGCTTTTAATAATATTAAAGCTGAATTATCAACAGCGCCGCTATCCCCTAAAGAAGAACAACTCTTAGAGGAACTACTCAGTGAAATACCCGAAAAAACCCCTAGCGAACCAACCCATCATCTAAATATTTTTGCCGACTTTGATGGCACCTTGACCGGTGTTAATGGTCAAAACACTTGGAATGCCTATCGGGAATATTATAAAGAAAAAAGCGAGATTAATCCTTTCGATGCTTCAATCAGAAAAAAAAATTATGCCACTTTCCTGAAAGACCCAGCCAACCAAGCATTTTGCATACAGAAAGAGGCTCAAACCTTTATTAAAGAATCACTAAAAAACCCATTGGTTAACCTGGTCATTGTCAGTCGAAGCCATCGTGAATTTATTGAAGCCGCCCTTGAGCTGGCGGATATCGATCCAAAACGAGTCACCATACTCGACCGATCAACCTTGGGAACCCCTGAAAGTAAAGAAACCGCTGTTCGTAATTATAATAAAAAACATTCCACCAGAGGGCCTTTACTTTTTATTGATGACACCAATGATGATGGCAAAGCCATGGCAAGCGCATTCGAGGTCCAACCAGAACCCGAAAGCATATTGCACGCTCAGCCAGGAAAATTTGATTTTGAGCATATTGCTCGTGTTGCTGATAACCTACTAAAAAAAATACATATCGATGCAAACCACAAGTTAATAAAACATGCGGGAAATGGAACGCCAAAAGAGATTGATCAAGATTTAGCAAATGGCGCCAATATTAATACGAGCATTAATAGCGGCCCAACTCCATTAATGATCGCTGCCTTGCATAGCCGTCCAGACCTTGTAAAACACCTTCTTGAGAAAGGCGCTGACCCACGCATCACCGCAACCATAAATAACCAAGAGAGAAATGCGGAAGGGGCAATTGATCTGGTCTTATCTTCTCTGAATCAAGATCAAGATCAAGATGAAAAAATAAATAATTCAGTGAGATGCAGAATTTTAATTATGGAAGCCATGAAGAAACCCACTGGCCAGCCCATTGTTGATGCTCCTGATAATGCTGGTGCAAATCAAGAACCACTTGAACCGCCACCCGGCTTAACCGTGCCTACTAAGGAAACATTTGATAGCCTAAAAAAAGCCACTGAAAAATTAACACGCGGAAGCGTTCCAGTCGACTTGAACAAAAGTAAAGACACTGAGAGCACACTAAGCACTTCAAGCGAAACAAGAGAAACAACGAACTCCGAATTATCGACTGAAGCTAAACTAGAATCATCCAATGAAGAAGAAATCCCGAAAAATAAACCCTCATTCTTGTCACGCTTTCGTCAAGCAAAAGAAACAGCCATGGGCTTTGTGGCAAAGCTGGCCACGCTAGCCGCTCAGTTAAAAACAAAAAACCGCTTGAGTGCAGAAAGGGAACCACTGCTATCCCGTTCAAGTGTCCGTGAAGAAAAAATCAATGAATTATCTGAATTTTCAGAGCAATCGGAGTTTTCCCAAGAAAACGCCGAAGACAGTGAAATAGAAATTCTTGATAACGCCTTAAATAAACTCGCCCCAGAAAACCCTAGCACTGAAACTGTGCCGCCTGGACCAACCGCCCCAAGCATTCCTGCTGGCACCAAAAGACAATCGACTCGCACTGACAGTCGTCGACTCGCTAGCCCAGACCACCCTCCCGCTGAAGCATCGAATGATGTTGAAAAAGACCCGATGACAGACGTGAATGTCTTGCTAAGAAATCACATAGCTGAGCGTGATTTACATAGCATTACCGCTGACCTTAAAAACGGTGCAGATATCAACACAACATACACCTCTGGTTGCACCGGGTTGATGCTCGCCTGTCAAAATGGTGATTATCCGATGGTTAAACACTTGCTTGACCATGGGGCTAATCCGCTCATGACTGGAACGAATGACTATGAAGACAAAACGGCATTAACCATCATTAAAGAAGGCATCACTAACTTACTCGCCAAAGAACCTTTCCATGCAAAAGATGAAGATAAATTCAACGACTTGAAAACGATGAGAGGTTTACTGATCACTGCAATTAATAAAACGCAAAACAATTCCGGTCAAAAAAAATCCATTTTCCGTGAATCACGCACGCCGCTTGAAAATATAATCACGGCCATAGAACAAAATGATGTTGCTGTGGTTAAAGAAATTCTAGAAGAAGATTCAGACATTTGCGTAGCATACTATAAAGGCTCACCCGTGTTCGTACATGCTTGCCAAGCCGGCAATGCTGACATTGTTTCAGCATTCCTAGAACAAAATATCGATGGTCTTGGCGCATTAAAAAATGCGGAAGGTAACACAGCGCTTACGGATGCGATTAAACATAACCGTCAACCCATTGCGGAATTACTCATTAAAGATAACATGGGCTTAAATACCCCCGACACCAATCAAGACACACCACTGCACCTTGCTGCGGCGCAAAACAATGCAGCACTCATTGAAGCATTAATCAAAAAACTCATCGTCGCTAAAGATAAAAATATAACAAATAGCAACAACGAAACACCTTTACTGCAAGCCGCTAAGTTGAACCACACAGAAGCATTCAATGCCTTATTAAAGGCCAGGGCAAACCCACTGTCCACTGACGCAAAGGGTGACACAGCACTCATGCACGCCGTTAGAAATCGCAATAAAGAGATGATTGATACTTTACTGGAGAAACATAACGCCAGCCCTACTCAACAAAATAATAAAGGGGAAACACCTCTTTCTGTCGCTAAAAAAATTCAAAAAAAATCGCCTGATGATGCAGGGGTGTTTGACCAATTACTTGAAAGCGCGAGCAAACCAAATTTATTTAACAGGTTTAGAGCCAGATTCTTAAAGAAGGCGGATAAATCGCAAGATGCGAGTGAATTATCACCGCTCTTAAAAAATGAAGTTGACTTAGATGCTGAGTCAAGCACTGAATATGACTCAGATGCCGAGTCAAGCACTGAATATGATTCAGATTCAAATACTGAGTCAAGCGCTAGCTCACCTTCTAGTACTACAACAGATAGCGCTCGGGCTTCAGAATTAAGACGCCCTTCTAGTGCTGCTACCGGTGTTCCTGTTTCTGGTGCCCCCGCTGCCACCGCCGCCCCAGCTTCCGGCTCTGGCACGGGTGCATCCGCTGCTTCTCCTGCTGCTAGCGCGCCTGCCCCTGGCAGCAGTGGACCCGCACCTGCCAGTGCCAGCACCCCTCCGCCTAGCCCTTCTGCTCCGCCACCTCCTGGTAGCAGCGCCCCCGCTGCTAGCACCGTGCTACCGGCTCCTGCGGCAAGAGCGCCTGTTGTGCCTGCCGCCCCGGCTGCAAGCAAAGCCACCGGCAAGATTTTTTCTGTCTTAGACATGAAAAAAATTATCAGAGACCTCGAGGTTAATAACACGCGCCTTATACACATGGTTGCTTTTGCAGAACAGGCGGCTTTGTCTGAAACAGATTCACGCGATAAAGCACAATTAGAAAAAATTGAAAACACCGCAGCGATCTTAGCAAGCCGCTTAGATGAACTTTATGCTGATGCTAACGCCACCAAAGAAAATAAAAAAACCAACCAGCAAATCATCACCTATGCTAATGCATTACAAGCGAAAATTGATACTGTTCGCAAACACTTTCCTAAGATTGAAAAGGCGCTTGACGAGGCTAAAACCCGCGCTGAAACGCTTCGAGACAAAACCGAAAGAGTTGCTCATTATGGTGATACTGCATCACCTTTTACCCAAGCAGACTATGGAAACGAGCATTACAAAAAAGCAAAAGAAGAAATGGATAAATTCTTTGGCGGCGCAACCATGCACACCAAAGCAGGCAGCCTAGGCACCGCCATCACAACCACGGATGCAAGCGCAAACGACAAAACCGTGTTTGAAGCGCACACGGGCAATACACTCGATGTTGTTTCTGCAAGCTTGCGCACTGTCAGGGGCAGCACACATGGCAAACCTGCGGTGCTGCATGAAATTCACTTCCGTAATAATGACGCGCAAAAAATGCAAGGCCGCCAACGGGTTGGTCTGCACAGCATTCCAAACGACGCCATCATGCAATGGGCTTTAAAACGCGTGCTTGATTTCAAAGCAGATGCGCAAGTTGAGCATGGTGAAATGAATGTGAATTGCGCTGGGTTCACGAATGATTGCATTGAAGCCATACGCATTGTCAGCAAGCTGCACAACATGACTTGCTACACGCAAAATTCTGGCTTGCAATTAACGCAAAAAGAGATCGACGCTCGAGCAAAACTCGCCGATAAAAAATACGGCGGGCAGGGGATAATAGGCACTGCCAACGATGCCGTTGAACGACCACGCGGGCCGAGGTAAACTGAATCACGAAACCTATTTTTAACACAAGGAATAAGCAGTGAATCGTTACAATTTTACCTACCAAGTACGTCTTGATGATTTAGATTACATGAACATTGTTGGCAATTCACAATGGATGATCTTTTTAGAAAGAGCGAGGATTGACCTGTTAGAAAAAATCGGATTTCCGTTTTCTGAGATGGTGAAAATGGGCGTTGGTGGTGTTGTGGCTGAAGCTCACGTCAAGTTTATTAAACCAGCATTTTTTAATGATAAATTAACCATCAGCATCATGCCGCACAGTCAATTTAGTAAAGGGTTTAAGTTGAAATATCTCATCACCAACCAAGAAAGTGCGGAATGTTTGGATGCGGAGTTAACCATGGTTTTTGTGGACAAAAACGGTAAATCCACTTTAATTCCTGAGCCCGTGAAAAATGTATTTTTCGCTTCATAGCGCTGCAGATCAACAGCTGCAATAAAAAATGGTGTGTGCATGAAGGCCGCTTGCCTCCCCCAGCCCCTCCTGGAAGCCTTCCCTCATTCCATCGCACTGACTCGGGCCAGGAGGGGTGACGCTCTCATTCGCCGCGTGCACACACCCACTTAGTACGTCACCCCTCCTGGCCACCAAACATTAATCAGCGTGAGAGAAAAATTCCAGGAGGGGCCG
>DASTZQ010000058.1:0-93381 GCA_035764205.1 Gammaproteobacteria bacterium | reverse complement strand
TTGCAAGAAATTTAAACGTTCTGATTGAGAAAAAGCGCAGGAATAGTTACTCTATTTCGAGCTTTTTTGATTGAAGAACGCTTAAAGTTCGCAGCAAGATGGAAATTAAAAATCGCATCTTGAGGTGTAATGGGTATATATAAACAAATAGTAATACTAAATGATACCATAGCCAACAAATAGTTTTTATGGCGTCATGATAGTTGAGTTAAAGTTGTTTTACTAGTCTCGGTAATTCATGCAATAAATATAACGGCAATGAAAGAATGCCGCGATCAAAGGCCAAAGGTTCTTGTGATACTTTAATCCCAAGCGATGCATTTTTTTCCTGCATAAAAATATGTAGTGATTTTAATCGTCCGGTTTTTCCAGCTTTAACTTCCAGTGGAATAATGGTCGAACCAATATTGATGACGTAATCCACTTCAGCCTCACTGCTGGATTTTTCCCTTTCCCAGTAATATAAATGTTGAGCTTCGTACGTTCGCCCATAGGCCAACAATTCTTGCCCGACAAACTGTTCAGCTAAAGCGCCTCTATTTAGTAATAATAAAGGTTCAGTTAGCAGCAGTTCAAAATCAAGGTGTGTGGCGTGGCTCACTAATCCGACATCCAGAAATAATAACTTAAATTTACGCTCATTGACGGTGGATGCGAATGGTAGGCCTGAAGCAGTGGTTGCATGGACCGAATAAATTAAACCAGCATCAATAAGGCATTTAACAGCAGGTTTAATGTCTCTTGATAAGCCATTGGCATCAATGTCGCGATATTTAAAGTGCTCGCTGACTAACCCTGGCGCTTTATCAAATAGGGTTTGTAAATAATCGGGTTTAATCTTGGCCTGATATTTCCCAAAATCTTTTTGATAATATTCCAGCAAACTGCCTTGTAGTGCCTGCGATTGCAAGCCGTTTTTATTGTCAATGTATTGTTTAACAACAGCCGGCATGCCGCCTACCACAAAATATTCACGGCATTTTTCCAGTAAAAGCTCATGAACGGATGGATTGATGGCCTGGGTGAGGTCAATGGATTCAAGATAAGTTACTAAAGATTTTCCATCATTCGCTAATAAGAACTCATAAAAAGATAAGGGTTTTAAATATAACGATTGCACACGACCCACGGGCATACGAAATTCAGCTTGATTTAAAGTGAATTCGAGCAAAGAGCCAGCAGCAATGACATGTAAGCCCGGCATTTTTTCTTTAAAATAACGCAATGCGAGAATGGCTTGTGGGCATTCTTGAATTTCGTCTAAGAATAATAAGGTTTCTCCTGGGGTGATGGTTTTTCCTGAAATTAAGCTGAGGTTTAAAATAATTTTTTCGGGGTCGAGGGTTTCAAAGCAAGTGCGGTATCGTCGTTCAAATTCAAAATTAATGATGGCAAAAGAAGAAAAGTGTTCACGGCCGAACTGTTCGACTAAAAAGCTTTTGCCTACCTGGCGCGCTCCGCGGACGAGTAGCGGCAGCCTCTCGGTTGTTTCTTTCCAGGCGAGTAGTTGAGCTTCAGCCAGTCTGTGCATTTTAACCCCTTAAAAAAAACAGATATTGTCTATAATTAGGGGTAATTATAGACTGATTTTGTCTAAAATCAAGGGTTGCTTTGTGGGTTTTTAGGGGTCGCCTTGACGGTATTTGAGAATTATTTTATTTTTCATTTGGTTAGAGGTCACCGTGTTTGATGTTCATTTTTAAAATATTTAATAAAAAATGTTTTGTAATTCACATCAACGCCGTGGCTGCTTTCATAAGCAACCAGGTCTTTTTCCATGTGTTCTTCAATGACTTTTGGAAGGGTATCAGTAAATTCAATACGAGGCGTGTTATTCATGAGCACTGTCCTCAGCTATATTTTTCTCCGTCATTTTTTTAATAATTTTATCAAAGTCAGATTCAAAAAGCTGATCTTGCGTAACGCGATATTTTTCAAATTCACCTTCAGCATGATCTTTAGCAATTTTAGCGCTGATTTTTCCTGCATCTTTTAATATGTCTCGTTCCGTCAATTCAAGAAATTTATCCAGTTGTTTTGCCCAATGTTCCATCGTCGTGGGTAGGTGGCGCTTCGCTCGGTCTTCAGCTAATTCTAAATAGGCATTGACAATGCGACCCAGTGAATCTAATTCATCAGTTGATAAATAATTTTTTGCGACGGATACATCCGTTTTGAGGATTTTGCCATGTGGGCCATGTTCCCAATTAGTGAGTCCCATGCGCGGTTGTTTGCTATTGGCTCGTTCAACGATGAGTTCTGATGCGGTGTGCCCGTGAATGGCATAGTGCAGTTTGTTTTGAACTTTAGCAAAAAAGTCACGGGTCGTGGGTGCATTTTTGTTGTAATCAACGCTGGTAGCATAGATGTCTGTAATTTTTTGATAAAATTTTCGTTCACTCAGGCGAATTTCCCGGATTTCGGCAAGTAATTGTTCAAAATAATCTTCGCCTAAAAAAGTGCCATTCTCTAGCCGTTTTCTATCCAGCACATAGCCTTTGATGGCAAATTGATGGAGCACTTGGGTTGCCCATTGGCGGAATTGAGTGGCTCGTTTCGAGTTCACGCGGTAGCCGACGGAGATGATGACATCGAGGTTGTAAAACTGAGTATTGTAGTTTTTTCCGTCACTTGCAGTTACCCGGAATTTCCGGGTAACTGAATTTTGATCAAGTTCGAGTGACTTGAATATATTTTGTATGTGTTCGCCCACGGTGTCTCTATCCACATCAAACAACTCCCCCATCAGCTTCTGCGTTAACCAAATCGTTCCCTCTTCGTAGCGCGCTTCAATGCCTTTCCCACTTTCTTGCTGGGTAAAAATTAAAAATTCGGAAGTGCTATTTTGAATGTTAACTTTGGCTTCAGTGTTTTTGTTGTTCATGAAATGGTTTCCTTGCGCGGCCGTGTTTGGGTTTAAAGTGGCGGAATTGCATTTTATCGAACAGCAACCAATAAAACAATTCATTAATTAAAGATTTTTTTGTGATGTGTTATACTTTTTGTAGCCCAACAAAGCCATAACGAGTGAAATGCCATGGATAAAACAGCCAGTTTATCACCCTTCATTTTAAGTGTGGTCAAAGATAAAGGCACTGAAAAACCCTTTTCAGGCGAATACGATCAATTGGGTGGTGATGGCTCTTATTTGTGTCGACGTTGCGGGCTTGCTTTATATCGCTCCTCGGATAAATTTCATTCAGGGTGTGGCTGGCCGAGTTTTGATGAAGAGGTCAGCGGTGCGATTAGGCGCATCCCTGATGAAGACGGCAGGCGCACTGAAATTTGTTGCGAACGTTGTTTGGCGCATTTGGGGCATGTGTTTACCGGTGAAAATTTCACGAATAAAAATACCCGGCATTGTGTGAATTCACTGAGCCTTGATTTTGTTGCCGATAAAACCGTAACGGATACTGAAGAAGCGATCTATGCAGCCGGTTGTTTTTGGGGTGTGCAACATTATTTAGATCAATTGCCCGGTGTGTTAATGACAGAAGTGGGCTACACCGGCGGCGAGCGGCCATCACCCACTTATGAGCAAGTGTGCAGTGGTGCCACCGGGCATTTTGAGGCGGTGCGTGTTATTTACGACCCGCAAAAAATTAACTTTGAAGCATTAACAAAATTCTTTTTTGAGATCCATAATTTTTCGCAAAATAACGGGCAGGGGCCAGACATTGGGTCGCAGTATTTAAGCGCGATCTTTTATTATAATGAGGCGCAAAAAAAACAGGCTGAATCTGTTATCGCGGAATTAAAAGCAAAAGGTTTTAATGTCAGCACAAACATTTTACCGGTAAAAACCTTTTGGCGAGCGGAGGGGTATCATCAGCAGTATTATGCCAAGCACCAAGGTTCCCCGTATTGTCATCAGCATACCAAGATATTTACTTTAAAATAAAACCGCGAACCCCGCCGTCAAGGTGTTTTCCGTTTCGCCATCACCTAAATTGATTTGTTGTCGCTTAAAATCACCGTAATATTGAGCGCGCTCAAATTCGGCAAAGATATTTAAACCCGGCATGATTCGATAATAAGGTTGCAAGGTATATTGCATTTGATTTAAGCCAGCACCAATGCTCGCTGCATTAACCGTTTGACTCGCTAAAATGCTTCTCACCCCTAATTTAATGAAAAAATTATTCGTGATTTGCGTGTCTCTTGAAAAATCTAAATCCAGTTTTGCGCTACCAGCGTAAAAATAGGTTCTGATATCTGTCGTAATAAAATACGGCATTAATCCTTCTAAACCAAGGCCAGGTTGCCAATAAGGCGAAGCGGCAGGGCGATAATGATAATTAACACCGCCTTTGACCGCCCAGAATTGATTGAGTAAATGCCAGTCAAAGAGGTCTACATCAGCAGTATCAACGCTGCCTTCATTCAGCTCGGCATCCTTGGTGAGTAATTCTAATTTATGATAATCAGAACCATATAAGCCTTTAAACGTAATTTGTTGCACATCAGTGACAGGATTAATGCCAAAGTCTAAAAAGTTTGCAAACCAAGCTTGGTCAAGGTGAGCCATGGGGTGTTCAACCAGCGCATCATCAATGGGGCGCGCTTCATCCACGCGCACAATGGGGCGATTATGATAAGCCGTTGGTTCAATAATATCTTGAGGTTTAGCTTCATGTTGAGTGATGTCAATTAAACTGGAATATTGAACAGTGCGAGCCATGCCAGCCATCATGTGATAAAGCAAATGACAATGAAAAATCCATTGGCCGCTTGCATCGGTGTCAACGTCAGCCGTCATGGTTGCGCCGGGTGGCACATCAATGGTGTGTAGCAAAGGGTCGTAAGCGCCATTGCCTTTTCGTAAGATAAACCAATGACCGTGAATGTGCATGGGGTGGTGCATCATGGACGTGTTGGTAAACACAAAGCGATAACGTTTTCCAGGCTGCAACACAATGGGCTTGGCTTGGTGTTCAGGGACACCATTAATAAACCAAACATAGCGATCCATGTAACCAAATAATTCCATGTTAATAAGGCCAGCAATGGGTTTGTTGGGATCATTTGTTTTAACAGCAGCCACTGTATTTTCATATTTAGTATCTCGGGATGTTGAATAGGCTGTGTCAGGCATGGTTATGCTATCGTGGGTGATGCTTGGTTCAGTTGGCATGTCCATGTGCATATTCATATCCATGCTTGCATGGTGCCCCATCATGAAAGCATTCATTTCTCGCGTAACGGGTAAAGGTTCAGGAAATGGTTTGATTGTTTTAATATTAACAAGTTGGTCTGGTGAGGTGAGCAGTGCACCGTAAGCAGCACCAAGGGTGTCGCTTGATTCCGCATAAATAATATAAGGGTGAGCCTGTTTAATCTTAATTAACACATCGTCGGTTTCGCCAGGGGCAATGCTAAAATCATTGAGGCGATAAGGGCGGATGTCATTGCCTTCCACTTCCACCATTTGCATTGAAGCACCAGGTATTTTCACGTGAAAAATGGTGCTGCCACCCGCGCCAATGAAGCGCAGGCGAACCACATCACCGACTTTCACTGGAGCTGTCCAAGGGGTGGCCTTGGGTTGTCCATTCAGCAAAAAGGCATCGTAGGCGACATCGCTGAAATCATAAATACTCATGCGCATTTGCTGCATGGTTTTGTAATCAGTGATGAGGTTTTCTTTTTCAGTGGGTGAGGCGCGACGGTAATCATGAATAAATTTCATGAGTGAGGGTTGCAATGGAAAATCAGGCGAATAATAGTCGCCTTCTTTCTTTAAATTTGAAAGTATTTGTTCAGGTTGCGTGTTGCTCCAGTCAGATAAAACAACAGTGTAATCTTTAGTGTAGCGATAGGCAGGGTGTTTGATGGGGTCGATGATCAGCGCGCCATAGAGGCCAAGCTGTTCTTGCAAGCCTGCATGTGCGTGGTACCAATACGTGCCTGATTGTTTGAGTGTGAATTGATAATGAAAAACACCGCCCGGCGGTATGCCCCTTTGGCTGATGCCAGCAACGCCGTCCATTTGCCAAGGCACAAGCAGGCCGTGCCAGTGAATGGCGGTTTCTTTGTCGAGGTGGTTGTAAACATGAATGGTGACAGTGTCGCCTTCATTAAAATGCAAAGTAGGGGCTGGAATTTGGTTGTTAACTGCAATGGCTTTTTCCTGTTTGCCAGCAAAATGAACGGTTTTGTAAGCAACCACTAAATTAATGGTGCGATGAGCAGCCAAAGCATGCGACATTAAAAAAAAATTGATGAGACTTAACAATAAGCAAGCGATTGTTTTTAAGTTTGCATTCATTCGGTTGTCCGTGACGAATAGGATGGATGATGGTGGTAATCATATCATGTTTTGTCGTGCTTGCCATCGACGTAAAACCATTTCCCCTCATCACACCGAAATTCACTCACTTCACGAATGTGTTTGGTTTTATTTTTATGCTGATAATAAGCAATGAATTCAACCGTGCCCGTGTTGCCAAATTGCGTGGCATTCACCACGGTTAATTTCACCCATTTGTTATCTTTCGCCCACTGAAGTGATGCACTTGGCTCAAAGCCAACGCTTGCCGGCGGTTTCATGGTGTTGGCAATATAATTTAAATTTAAGTCGTGATAAGCCGTGAAGCGTGAACGCATTAAAGCTTCGGGCGTGGGCGGCAGGGCGCCGTTTTCAATAAAAGCACCGCAACAAAATGCGTAAGTTTGTTGGCTGCCGCAGGGGCAAGGTCGCATGGCATTCATGATTATTTCTTCTTTAAGGGTTTCACATCGAGTAAATAAATACGGCGGTTGTCAGCGTTTAATACTTTAAAGCGGAAGCCACCAAATTTCACATTTTCACCGCGTTTTGGCAAGTGACCAAAGGCTTGCAACACCAAACCACCAATGGTGTCAAACTCATCATCGCTGAAGCTTGATTTGAAATAATCGTTAAATTCTTCAATGACGGTGTTCGCTTTCACCACGTAAGATAAGTCGCTGTGTTTTTTAATTTGTGATTCTTCTTCGTCAATGTCGTATTCGTCTTCAATTTCACCGACAATTTGTTCAAGGATGTCTTCAATGGTGACAATGCCAGCCACGTGGCTATATTCATCCAGCACCACCGCAATGTGGTTGCGGTTAATGCGAAATTCACGCAATAAGATGTCGAGTTTTTTGCTTTGTGGGGTAAACACGGCGGGGCGCAACACGGCTGATAAATCGAAGGCGTGTTCGTGATGGCTTAAGCAAAATTGCAGTAAATCTTTCGCGAGCAAAATGCCTAAGACTTCGTTGCCAGTTTCATCAATGACAGGGAAACGAGAATGGCCAGATTCAATCACGATGGGTAAGATGGTTTCATACGTCGCGTTTTTAGGAATGACGACCATTTGCGCTTTCGGCACCATCACTTCACGTGTTTGCATTTCAGATACCTGCAAAATGCGCTCTATCATGCTGAGCATGTCATTGCTTAACACTTCGCGGTCTTCGGCGTCTCGCAGCACGTCCATGAGTTCTTCGCGTGTTTTCGGTTCGCGGCCTAAAAACCCAGCCAGGCGTTCCATCCAGCTTCGAGGTTTTTGCG
This sequence comes from Gammaproteobacteria bacterium, assembly GCA_035764205.1. Classification (GTDB taxonomy): domain Bacteria; phylum Pseudomonadota; class Gammaproteobacteria; order DSM-16500; family DSM-16500; genus Aquicella. The sequence goes on along the minus strand of DASTZQ010000058.1, from coordinate 85,841 downwards.
TTTTATTTTCATCTGACATAGGTTTAATCTTCTGAGTGATAAGGGTTAGGGTAGCCAAGTTTGCTTAATAGCCGTGTTTCAACCGCAGACATGCGCGCAAAGTCGGGTTCGCTTTCGTGGTCGTGCCCGAGTAGATGCAATACGCTGTGTATGACAAGGTGAGCCCAATAGGCTTCTTGTGTTTTGCGGTGAGCGATGGCTTCAGCATTCATGAGTTCAGGGCAAATTAAAATATCACCAATATAGTGTAACCCATTTTCATCCTCGATGTCATCGCAAGGAAAGGAAATGACATTGGTGGGTTTGTCTTTGCCGCGAAATTCGCGATTGGCCGCGTGAATTTCACTAAGATCAACCAAGCGCAAGGTTAAGGATGAGGCATGCGGGGTTTCAGTGAGCGCCGCTTTGGCCCACTGCCGCAATTTAGCGGCGGTGGGCGAGAGCGTTTTATCGGTGACGGTTTGAATAAAAATTTTATGCATTATTTTTTATTGTGCTCGTGCTTTTCATAGGCTTCGACAATGGTTTGTACTAAGGGGTGGCGCACCACATCAGCCGTTTGAAATTGCGTGAAGCTAATCCCTTGGGTTTGGCCTAACACTTCGGCGGCGTGGATTAAACCGGATTCACGTCGATTGGGTAAATCGATTTGTGAAATATCCCCGGTGATCACGGCTTTCGAGTTAAAGCCTATGCGTGTTAAAAACATTTTCATTTGCTCGGCCGTGGTGTTTTGGCCTTCATCTAAAATGATGAAAGAATCATTGAGCGAGCGACCGCGCATGAAAGCGAGTGGCAGCAATTCAATGACATCTTTTTCAAGCAATTGCGTGACTTTTTCAAAGCCCATCATTTCATAGAGGGCATCGTAGAGGGGGCGCAAGTAAGGGTGAACTTTTTGTGCAATGTCGCCAGGTAAAAAGCCTAAGCGTTCACCGGCTTCCACAATCGGGCGCACCAGAATAATGCGGCTCACGCGCTCGGTTTCAAGCGCTTGCACGGCACAGGCCACCGCCAAATACGTTTTACCCGTACCCGCAGGCCCAATGCCAAAGTTAATGTCGTGGTTCATGATGCGTTGTATGTATTGCACTTGGTTTTCACCGCGCGCCACAATCGCACCTTTTTTCATTTTGATTTCCATGTGGGGGCCCCCGTGTGTTTCGTAGGGAGATTGTTTTTTTGAAGTTTGCAAATAGAGGTGCACTGCCTTGGGTTCAAGTATAGACACTTTGTTTGCCTCATCATAAAGAGTGTGAATGGTATCACAAGCTTGTTTAACGGAATTGCGTTCACCCACCACAGAAAAGGTATGCCCGCGTTGACGAATCATGACGCGAAAATAAGTTTCGATGAGTTTGAGGTGTTCGTTAAGTTTGCCGCAAAGATTAAACAGCCGATGATTGTCTTCAGGAGCGAGCGTTAAAACTTCAGAATAGCGAAGTGTGTTCAACGATAGGGGCTCTCCATGTTGGTACTCATCTTCAGTATAGCGCAAGATTTGCGTTTGTCATTAGGTTGATAAGGATTTAATCGTCAATGAGTTCGCCAAGCAGGGAGATGCTCTGGGCTTGGGTGATGCGCACGTTCACCATCTGGCCAATGCGAGATTTGTCAGCTAACACGTTGACTATACGGTTGTTTTCGGTGCGGCCGGTGAGCTGAGCTTCATTTTTAGCGGCAACGCCAGTGATGAGCACAGCTTGAACGCTGCCCACCATGCCGTCGCTGATGCGGCGAGCGTGCTGCATGAGGCGAAATTGCAGCAGGTTGAGGCGTTCTTTTTTGGTGGAAAGGGGGACGTCATCAGGCAGCTGGGCCGCTGGCGTGCCAGGGCGTGGGCTGTAGATGAAGCTAAAGGAGTTATCAAAGCCGATGTCATCAATCAGCTTCAGGGTGTCTTGAAAATCGGCTTCGGTTTCGCCGGGGAAGCCAACAATGAAGTCGGAAGAAATGCTGATGTCAGGCCGCACCTGGCGTAACTTGCGGATTTTAGAGCGGTATTCCAAGGCGGTGTAGCCGCGCTTCATGGCGGTTAAAATGCGGTCGGAACCGCTTTGCACAGGAAGGTGTAAGTGGTTGACTAATTTAGGGTTATCAGCATAGGCTTGAATCAAGCGGTTAGAAAAGGCCAGGGGGTGAGAGGTGGTGAAGCGGATGCGCTCAACGCCCTCAATTAAGGCCACGAATTCGATCAAGGCGGCGAGATCGGCGGTTTCGCCCTCATGGGTCGGGCCTTGGTAGTCGTTGACGTTCTGGCCCAGCAGGTGGATTTCTTTCACCCCTTGGGCGGTGAGGCCGGCAATTTCGGCCAGCACGTCGTCGAGGGGGCGGCTGATTTCAGTGCCGCGGGTGTAGGGCACAACGCAAAAGCTGCAATATTTGCTGCAGCCTTCCATGATGCTGACATAAGCCGCGGGGCCTTCTGCTTTGGCTTCGGGCAGGCGGTCGAATTTTTCAATTTCTGGGAAGCTGATGTCGACGATGGCGCGGCGCTTTTTTGCTCTTTCGTTGAGCATGTCGCCCAGGCGGTGGATGGTTTGGGGGCCGAAGATTAAATCAATGAAGGGGGCGCGTTTGAGCAAAGCCTTGCCTTCTTGGGAGGCGACGCAGCCCCCCACGCCGATGATGAGGTCGGGGTTTTTTTCTTTCAGCTCACGCCAGCGGCCGAGCTCGGAATAGACTTTGTCTTGGGCTTTTTCTCGGATAGAACAAGTATTTAGCAGCAAAACGTCGGCTTCTTCCGGGCGGTCGGTTTTGACGAGCTGGTGGGTTTGACCCAACACGTCGGCCATTTTGCCGGAATCGTATTCGTTCATTTGACAGCCATGCGTTTGGATGTAAAGCTTATTCATGTTTTTATCGACCTGCGTTGAGGGTCACGTATCATAGGCAATTTTTGGCAAGAAGGCTAGAGGAGTTGGCATGATAGAATCACTGAGTCAGCGGGTGGCGTCTTTGCACCTGGGCGACATTAAGCGCCATATTTTCATTTGTTGCGATCAAACCAAGCCTAAGTGCTGCGATCAAGCGGCGGGTTTGGAAGCCTGGGAATATTTGAAGCGTCGTTTAGACGAGCTGCACTTAACTGGCAGTGGCGGTGTGTTTCGCACCAAGGCCAATTGCTTGCGCGTGTGTCAGCAAGGGCCGATTGCCGTTGTTTACCCCGAAGGCGTGTGGTACCACTCGTGTTCACCGGCGGTGTTAGAAGAAATTATTCAGCAACATTTAATTGGCGGGCAAGTGGTGAGCGATTATCAAATTACGGTTGATATAACATGACACGTGTTTATCAAGCGGTTGCGTTATCAGTGGGTTCAAGCTTGGTGTTAGACGAAGCGGCGAGCCATCATTTATCACGCGTGTTGCGCGCGGGGGTGGATGAAACCATCACTTTGTTTAATGGTGAAGGGGGTGAGTATCAAGCTAAGATTACGAATATCGCTAAAAAAAATGTGACGGTGTTGGTTCAATCCTTCAATGACCGCGAGGTGGAATCACCTTTGCACTTAACATTAGCGCAAGGCATGGCGCGCGGCGAGAAAATGGATTTTATCATTCAAAAAGCCTGTGAATTAGGCGTGAATGTGATACAGCCTTTAATCACTTCACGATGCAATGTGAAGCTTGAAGGTGAGCGTGAAGAAAAACGCTTGCTGCATTGGCAAGCCGTCATTCAAAGTGCGTGCGAGCAATCGGGGCGTAATCGTTTGCCTTGCATTGCGGCGCCCATTAGCATTTCACAATGGGTAGCGAAAGTGGAGGCTGAGCTTAAGTTAGTGTTAACACCGTGGTCAGAAAGTGCGGTGAATTTGCGTGAGTTAAAAAACATTAAAAGCGCGGCTTTATTAATTGGCCCGGAAGGGGGCTTGAGTGAGGATGAAGTGGGGATGGCGGTGCATCATCAATTTCAAGCATTAAAATTAGGCGCGCGTGTGTTGCGAACAGAAACCGCGACAGTGGTTGGGCTTAGCGTGGTTCAAACTTATCTGGGTGATCTTCTTCGCGGCTAGGTGCAGCGCTGGGTTGAGATTTTTCTGGTTTGGTTTTTGAGATGAACTCAACACCAATGCCGTGTTCGTGAAAAAAATCATGTGTTTTGTCGAATTGTTGTAATACTTTTAAATCGTCGGGGGAAATAAGCTTTCCTTTGTCGACATTCACCAGTATTTTCATTTGTGCGAGGGCAGCATCGCGCGTTTTTTCAGGAATTTCATAAAAGACGGTGTTAGCTTTGAGCATGGATCGACTGTCGTCTTGGTGTGCTTTGCAATAATTAACAAAAAATTGAATGAGTTCACTTTTTAATTTTTCACTGGTTTCATTGGGTTGTGGAAGTAGAATTTCTTTGGTGATGAACTCTAATCGAGTCGTTATTCCTTGCACGCGTGCTTTGTGTGATAAATTAGTAACGGTAATGCCTAAACGCGTGACAAGGTCAGACGTTGTTTCATGTACTTTTTGTTCAACTTGCTGCTTTTCAATGTGTGCTTCTGTTTTTAGTTTTTCTTTTTCTTTGGCTTTTCGCCCTAATATAATATGCGAAGCAATGACGCCACCCATTAAAGCAAGCCCAGCGGCGGCGGCACCCATGATAATGGCAATGCCAATCGGTGCAAGCGGTGGCACGATTAAAAGAACCGCACCCGCAATGATGGCAGCACCAATCACAAAACCAAGGGAACGAGGGATGATTTGCCTCAAGGTGCCCGCTTGATCACGTGCTTTGATTAGGGTTTTTAACCCTTGCGCCTGCGTTATTTGTTGTTGGGTTTTTGCTGTATACGTTGCATAGTCAATGGGCTCGCCTTTCTCAAGCTTTTCAAGCATATCTGTTCGAAGCTGTTGAACTTCCTCAGTGGTTTTGGCGAGCTCGGTGTGTTTTTCTTGAATGAGTTTATTTTGTTTATATCTGCCCCATAAAAAATTACCCAGCCCAATCAGTGTGGTGCCTGCGGCAAAGACGGCTGAGGCAATCATCAGCGGAATGGCGATGGCCGGTGCAATCACTAAACCTGCAATGCCTAGGCCCAAGGTGACTGCGCTTCTACCTAAACGCCCGGCGTCTTCTTTTGAGAGTTTGATTTCATCTCCCCTGAGATAGGCGGCAAGTAAAATGATGGGGAAGGCGATTAAATTTAATCCGCTTGCAACCACACTCGCAATGTGGGCGCCAGATGCAATGCTTGGAGGCAAGGGGTCTCTTAAGGCAATCAAGGTTTGGTTTGAAACATGAGCAGTCCTCGCTGAAAAATCCGCGACTTCTTGTATGGAAGCGCTAGCAAGGCCACCAGCAGCAGAAGCCGTCATTTGAATCATTTCTGCTTTTGCTAAATTTGCGCTCGTATTTTTTTTGGTATTTGGTTGTTCGTTTATGTTTGAAACATGGAACAACATCGACTCCATTTCATCTTCTTTGTTTTGATCTAAATTGACTGGGATGGTATAAGATGTTTCATTTAATTTAATAGTAGAAAATGCTTGATGTAATTTTTTTATTTCTTCGAATGAATCTGCTAGCTTGGCTTCGATTTCTTCTTTGGAGTCGCCTGGCTTTATTTTTTTTAGCGTATTTCGTAAAATAATCATGGCTTGTGTTGAGGCATTTAAATTTAAAAGAACCAATTTATCGTTAGTCACTAGCCAACTGTCTAGCCATAAACTCAGGGCAGCCGAGCGGGCTTCATCCGCCGGCTTTAAGTTTTCATCAATTAATTTCTTCCAAGCATCTGTTGGGTTAGGCATACCCGCCCCTCGTTTAGTTAATACACCATGCTTTTCCTCCATTATAACCTACTTGCATTCATTCCGGTTGACAGGCGTGGGTAATTCAGTAATATAACCCCCTTTTTTCAAAGGGAAAAACCCCCATGGCCGATGACATTGATTTAGCTAACGATTTGATTGATAACGAAGTTTCCCGCGCGCTCAGCAAATTAAGGCAAGTGAAGCCTTTGGGCCGTGGCGCTAAGCATTGCCAAGAATGTGGCGACGACATGCCAGAAGGCCGCCGTGCCTTGGGGTTTAGTTTGTGCGTGCCGTGTGCTGGCGAAGTCGAGCGACGTAAGTCTTTGTATGCAGATTAGTTTTAGCCCAATTAGGGGTTAACACTCTGATAAAGTTCGTAAAAATCAGCTATAATGGAGGCATGACTTAAAGATAAGGTCGTTCGCATGAGCGATGATGGCAATAATAAAAAAGGAAGTCTTGGCGAATACGAACAGACCATCCGTGAATTGTCTGAGCGCATCGTTAACGCACAAAAACCCATACGCATTCTGGATGCCTTAAAATGGGACGCGAGCATTCAGCAAGAATTTTTCAAAAACAAATGTAAAAAATTACCCGCGATTGATCAAAACTATTATCAAACCAAAAACCCGCTTTCTTTCAACCCTAAACAAAAGATAGAAGAATTTCGCGACATTGAGCGCAGCATTCGTCGTCGTTTGGGGCAATACAGTGGTGTGGGTAGCATCATGACGCGCATGTGTTATGAATATTGCCGCGTGATTGATTTATTAATGTCTCGAGGCACGCCTCGTTTTACCGAAGTGTCACAAGAATTATACGGAAGCTCCGAAGATGCGTTTCACGTTGGTGCACCCACCTTAAAAGATTTAGCAACGCTCGTGACTGACACCTTAGCGAATATCAAAGATCAAGTGCGCACGAGTGCCGATGATGAAAAATACACGAGTAAAGAAGCGGTCGCGATGTTGGGCGAGCGCTTGGGTAAATACTTCGATGAAAAAGACAATATTCGTGTTGAATTAAGTGATGGTATTATCGCCGACGCTTCAGCCGGGGCTGATCGCATTAAAATTCACGATGGTTTGAAATTCAGCGAGCGTGAAATTCGAACCTTTGAAATTCACGAAGGCTGGGTGCATTTAGGCACCACCTTAAATGGCATGTCACAACCCATTTGCACGTTTTTAAGTAAAGGGCCGCCTTCATCCACGGTCACGCAAGAAGGTTTGGCCATCATCACGGAAATTTTCACATTTTCATCGTATCCTGGGCGTGTTAAGCGTTTAACGAATCGTATTAACGCGGTGAACATGGCGGAAGATGGCGCGAATTTTTTTGATGTTTATCAGTTTTATCGTGATCAAGGTTTAGAAGAAGACGATAGTTACCAATCGGCCATTCGTGTGTTTCGTGGCAGTGTGCCTGATGGCGGGCCTTACACGAAAGATTTATCTTACAGTAAAGGGTTTATTTTAATTTATAATTACATGCGTTTGGCTGTGCAAAAAGGCTTAGTCACGCGCATTCCTTTATTGTTTGTTGGTAAAACCACGCTGGAAGATTTACATGTGTTAGCGGATTTGCAAGATGAAGGCATTATCACCGCCCCCAAATACGTGCCACCGCAATTTGCCGACTTAGCAGCCGTGAGCGCGTGGATGGTCTATTCCCTTTTCCTCAACCGCCTTGATTTGCATCGCTTGGCGCTGGATTTCAAGGCGTTTTTGCAGTAACTCTCAACAAGGCCGTAGGGTGGATTAGAAAAACGCGCCTTTTGCGTTTTTCGTAATCCACCAACCTTTAAAAAATGTCTTTAATCGCAGCGAAGACCGGGTGTTTTGATTCGTGATTCAACAACCCAATTTTCTTTTCCATTCCCCCGCTATACCCGCCCATCTTTCCATTATGATTAATCACGCGATGACAAGGAATCATTAAGCTAATGGGGTTGGCCCCATTGGCCAAGGCCACGGCGCGAAAGGCTTTGGGGTGTTGAATGTGTTTTGCAAGATCAAGGTAAGAGCGTGTTTCACCAAATGGAATGGCGAGTAAACTTTGCCAAACACTTTGTTGAAACGCTGTGCCCATGGGTTTGAGCGGTACGGTAAAAGCGGTGCGTTGGTGTTTGAAATATTGCTCTAATTCGGTGGTTAATTGCGTGAGCACGGAAGACGGTTTGGTTTCTGTGCTGGCCCCTTGTTTTTTCAAAAAATGCTGAAGTGATTGCTTGGCTCGTTCGCTGGATTCAAATGATAACCAAACCAAGGCGTCGGCATTTGCTAAAGCAATCATCTTGCCAAGGGGGCTGTCAATGTAACCAATTGAAAATACCGTTTTTTTCATGAGCGCATGTTTAAGGGTGGTGTTTCAATGACTATACTTAGTTTTTTGATTAAATTCTATTGCTAATCATGTGTATTTCTCGTGTGATTTGTTGTGTTTGTGTGCATGCTTGATTGGTTTAAATGTAATTTCTAGTTCGCATCCAACCGCATGTGCATAGTTTAATAGTGTGGCGAGTGTTGGTGAGTGGTTGAGTTTTCCACCAGCAGTTTCTAGCCGTCCAACAGCGGATGTTGATGTTTTCATTTCTTTTGCAACATCGCTTTGTGATTTTTTTGCTTTCATTCGGGCATCGATCATTTTTTCATAGAGATCGAATTCAGTTTTTAGGTCGTCATAGGCCTTTTTAACGGATGGCTTTTTAAGCGCAGCATTTTTAAGTTGCTCGTGTGTGCGTTTAGTCGTCATACTTCACCTCCATCATTCTTTTCTTTGCTAGATCCAATTCTTTCTTTGGGGTTTTCTGTGTTTTTTTAACGAAGCAATGCAGCATGTAAATTTCATTTTCAATCATGGTGCAATAGAAAACTCTTGCTATCCCTTCTTTTCCCTTTAGGCGGAGCTCAAAAAGCCCCTTGCCAAAGGCTTTTGTGTGTGGTGAGCCAAGGTTGGGGCCTTTTTTAATCATTAATTCAGTGAGTTTCAAGTACCTTGCGAGCAAGGTGTCTGGAAGTGAATTAATTTCATCCCAAAGCGCATCGTTAAAATAACATATTTTCCAATTCATAGTATATACCATATATGATATAGATTGCAAGTTGATTGTGGCAGAAAATCTTTAACATAGTTAACCCGGATCACTTTACCGACTCTTAGCATTTTTATAGCGGATGCATGGAGTGGCTTTGTGAAAAGAGAGAAATAATTAAGAAGATCTGGGGTTAGGCGAGGCGTCTTTTGCACCCTACTCTAGCGTTTTCTAGAGAAGTACACCATCCGGTGTCAGTTTGGGTGCATAGACTAGGTGTGCTGATTGTAAAAGATTTTATATTGAGCTGTCAACGACGCGGCAAAACCGCGTCAAAACCTAAATAATTACCCCTTAGTATTATTCCCCACCTGCGTCCCTTCCAAATTTTCTTCAATGAACTGAATAATTTCATCAGCCACATTGACGCCAGTGATTTTTTCTATGCCTTCTAAGCCAGGTGAGGCATTCACTTCCATGATGAGCGGGCCGCGGTTGGAGCGAACGATGTCGATGCCAGCCACATTTAAACCAATGATGTGCGCTGCACGGATGGCCATGTTGCGTTCTTCATCGGTGATATCAACGGGCGAAGCGACGCCACCGCGGTGCAAATTAGAGCGAAATTCTTCCGGGGATTTGGCTTGGCGTTTCATGGCAGCCACCACCTTGCCACCAACCACGAAGCAACGAATGTCAGCGCCACCGGCTTCTTTAATGTATTCTTGCACCAAAATATTCACTTTCAAACCTAAAAAGGCTTCCAGCACACTGCGTGCGGCTTTCGTGGTTTCAGCTAAAATGACGCCTATGCCCTGCGTGCCTTCCAAGAATTTTAAAACCAAAGGCGTGCCGCCGACCATTTTAATTAAATCTTTAATTTCATCCAGTGAGTGCGCAAACCCTGTAATCGGCAGCCCTATGCCTTTTTTCGAAAGCAATTGCAGTGAGCGCAATTTATCGCGCGCACGCGTGATGGCAACGGAATCATTCACGCAAAACACATTCATCATTTCAAGCTGACGCACAACCGCCGTGCCGTAAAAATTGATGGAAGCACCAATACGAGGAATGACGGCGTCGTAGTGATCGAGCTCATGGCCTTTGTAATGGATGGTGGGTTGCACAGAGGTAATGTTCATGTAACAACGCAAGGTGTCGATGACATCGGCGTGATGCCCGCGTGCACGCGCGGCTTCAACCAAGCGGTGGGTTGAATATAATTTAGCAGAGCGAGATAAAATCGCTATTTTCATTTCTTTTTATTCCTCGTGGTAACAAAGGACCGTGCTGGGTTAACCATAAAACGGCGACGTAGTGCGCTTCGGCCGAGTAGCATTCTAAACAGCATGTTTTCGCGCTCGGTGAGAGTAATCTCAATGGGCCATGTTTGTCCAGCAATGCAAATCGGTGTCATGATGACAATGCGCTCTTCTGTGTGACCACCCGAGTCAGTGACTGGTCGTTTATCGACCACATCCGCGACACAGGTGATGATATCATTGGTATTATGCTGCAAAGGGTGCATTAAGAAACGAATTTTTTCTTTGCCTGCCTCTTCAAAAGGCTCAAGGGAAAAGGCGTGCAAGGCTGAAGTTCGAGCACCTGTATCAACTTTGGCTTTTATTTTGTCAATGCCAAGGTTGGGCAAGCTAATCCATTCTCGCCAACCGATGGTCGGGTATTTTTGTAAGATTTTGATTTTATTATCGTTCATAGTGATCCATGGTTTTGTGATTTTATTCCCGCATTCTCTTAGCCTAGCATAATTATGATGGGCTTAGATTAAGGGTGGGTTGGCGACGTCTTATCAGCCAGCCTAGCAAGGCCAGCAAAGCGAGCCCAGGGAAGGCGTAAAGCGGCCAGGTGCGGGGGCTGAGCCGGGGGCGCAGGAAGATGCCTTCCCCGTAATGCGCCTCAAGGGCGGCGTCTATGGCGGCGTCAGGCTGGCCGCTCGCAATCATGGCGTGAATGTTGAGGCGCAGGGCTTCAGCAAAAGGGGTATTGGCATTGGCGAGATTTTGATTTTCACAGACCATGCAGCGTGTTTCTTCCAGGTAGCGGGCGTAGCGCTCATCGGGGGTGAGCGCGTAAGCCGAGGTGAACGTGAGCAAAAAAAGTAAGAAAAATTTCATGCCTTAGGCTTTGTTCTCATATTGTTTGACGAGGGGGTAGAGGATGACATCCCAGGTCATTTCATTGATGGCACCCACTTGGCGATAAAGGATGTTGCCATCGGGGCTCACGACCAGGGTTTCAGGCGTGCCGTAAAGGTTTTCAGTGATGGGGGAATCACCATTCAAGTCGTAGCCGACTTGCACGTAAGGGTTGCCGTGGTTTTTTAAATAACGCAGGGCGTCGCTCGGGTCGTCTTTAAACAAGATGCCGTAGATAGGCACGTGAAATTGATTTTTAATTTTTAGGAGCATGCGGTGTTCACTGGCACAGGCTGAACACCAGCTGGCCCAAATATTGATTAGGCTGACACGCCCTTGCATGCTTTCGTCGGTTAATTTTTTTTGGCCGGTGAAGATCGAAGGCAGGCTGAAGGAAGGCAGTGGCGTCGTGTTGCTGGCTGATATGGAAGCGGCAGCAAATGATGCTTGCGTGAGCAGGGCTAGAAAGCAGGTTAAGAAAATAAACGAAAAAATGCGCTTGAAGTTAGTCATGTTGAGTCCGATTAAGTCGACGTTGAATGAAGGCTAGTATACCACCGAAAATCATGAAGGCACCTCCTATTCCTATCCAGCGAATAAAAGGTTTATAAGTGAACTTCACAGCAAAGCGGTCGTCATCTTGTGGGTCGCCCAACACCAGGTAGAGGTCTCTGAAGACGCCCGGGTCGATGGCTGCTTGTGTGGTGATCATTTGACGAACAGGGTAGATGCGTTTTTCAGGGTAAAGCAAGGCAACGGTGTGTGCGTTTTTAACCACATCAAAGACACCGATAATGCGATGCGCATGCGGGGTTTTGATTTCACGTAATTCTAAAAAGAAGAGTTGATACGGGCCAAGGTGCATGGCTTCGCCGGGTTTTAATGTGGTTTCTTTCGTGACCGTGAATAAGCTGGACAACAAAATCCCCAGCAATAAAATGACAAAACCTAAATGGGCGATGGTCATGGCTGGCAGGTGTCGCCAGGTTTTAAGGCATTGCATGAGCACCCATACGCTAAGGCTTAATAAAAAAAAGTGCTTGAGTGTGAATGATTGTGTGGTGATTAAAAAAATGAAGGCGGTGATTAGGCTGAGTATGAAAGTAAAAATCAATGGGTTGATGGCCTCGCGGGATAAAACGGCATCGCGAGGGCAAAGCGGGCCGATGGCCATTAAAAATAAGGCTAAGCATACGATTGGCCATAACACACTGTTAAAATAAGGCGCGCCGACAGCGATTTTTCCAAGACCCAAGGCATTTAACAAGAGTGGATAGAGCGTGCCTAATAAAATGGTGAACATGATAATGAGCAGCAGGCCAGCATTCATCAATAAAATGCTTTCGCGTGAACCCAATAAGACATGCCAAGGCGGCGATGCCGGGCATTGGTAAATCAGCACAATGAGTGCAGAAAATAAAACCACGCTTAAAAATAAGAGTAAACATAAACCGTGGGTAGGGTCGCTTGCAAAGCTGTGTGATGAAATTAACAAGCCTGATCTCACTAAAAATGTTCCGAGTAAACTTAAACAGAAACTTAATAAAGCGAGTAAGGTGGTTAAGCCAATGGCAATGTTTTTTCTTTCCATTAATAAAGCGCAGTGAATGAAAGCAAGCCCCGTGAGCCAGGGCAAGAGCGCGGCATTTTCAACCGGGTCCCAAAACCAAAACCCGCCCCAACCGAGCACACGATAAGCCCACCAACTGCCTAAGACAATCCCAAGGGTTAGCACACACCACGCAAGCAAGGCATAGGTGCGCGCTGCTGCGGCATAGGCGCGATTTAAGGTGTTGGTTAAGAGGGCTGCGAAGGTTAAGGCAAACGTGAGAGAAAACCCAACATACCCAAGCGTGAGTAAAGGTGGGTGGATGAAATCGCCGTTATCTTGTAAGAGCGGGTTTAAATCGGCCGGTTGCAACAGTGTGTTTGCAGTGAGGAAAGGATTCGCCGTGAATAAAATCAGTAAGATAAAAACAGCGCTTAAACCGCCTAAGGTTGCAAGGGTGAGTTGGCGTTGTGCGGTGTTTTTTTGTGTGTGGGTGTAAAGCAAGGTCCATAAATTTAAACAAAACACCCAAAGCAATAAAGAACCTTCGTGCCCACCCCACACAGCGGCTAAGCGATAAAACCAAGGTAAGGTGGGGTGGCTGTTGTTCGCAACATAGATGAGTGAAAAATCGTTGTTAAGAAAGGCCGCACTTAAACTGAGGTAAGCCGCAACGACCGCTATTGCTTGCAAATAAGCAGCCGGCCTTGCCACTGCGAGTAAATAAGGGTTGTGACGGTAATAGCCAAAATAAGGCAACACACTTTGCGCGAGTGCGGCGATGAGCGCGAGTGTTAAACAGGCATCACCCATCATGGTTGCACCGACACAGGCGTGTAATTTTCATCGTGTTTAGCTAAAATGGTGCTCGCCTCAACATGCCTTGGGGTGGTGAGTGTGCCATTCGCAATCACACCTTTGCCTTCATGAAATAAATCGGGTAACACGCCGTGATAATGCACTGATATTTCCTGCTTAAAATCAGTGACGATAAAATCAATGTCTAAGCCGCGGCGAATCACACTGTTTTTTTTAACCACGCCACCTAAGGTGATGATCTGTTCTCGTGAAAATGCGTGTGCGTGTAATGCGGTGGGGGTGAGGTAGGCATTCATGTCATCACGAAAGGCATAAAGTAATAAAGCGGCTGCAACCGCAAGGCCAATGAGCGAAATAAACAATAATTGAAAGCGTTGTTTTTGCAAGGCATTCATGAGTGCTGACGCCAAGGCCGCCACCATTGCAAGCATAAAGCAAACGCTGCAATGCCGTAGGCACTCCACACATAAAACCCATAACCACCCATGTGTAAAAAATGCGTGACATTATTCATGCGTTCACTTCCCATTGGTGTGCTAAGCGTTTAAATAAAACCAGGCAATAATATAATAAAAAAGCGAGCATCATGCACAACAAGGGCTGTTTCATGCTGGGCGCGATGCTGGATTGCGAAAAAAGTTTTAAGGTGGCACCTTGGTGTAGTGTGTTCCACCATTCCACAGAATAATGAATGATGGGTAAATCCACTGAACCGACTAACACTAAAATAGCTAAAGCCCGTTCGTGATGTGGGCGATCAGCGAGCGCCGATTGCAAGAGCAAATAACTGAGGTAAAGAAAAAATAAAATCAGTTCGCTGGTTAAGCGCGCATCCCACAACCACCACGTGCCCCACATGGGTTTGCCCCATAAGCTGCCGGTGATGAGTGCGAGTGCCGTGAAAGTGGCGCCGAGTGATGCGCTTTCTTTCATGACCCAAGGCGCCAGTTTGATGCGCCACACCAAGGTGGCAATGGCAGCGCCCGCCATGACGGCGTAAATAAAGAGGGACAGGAAGGCAGCCGGTGCATGCACGTAAATAATGCGAAAACCATCGCCTTGAATGGCATCAGCCGGCGCCAAGACCAGCCCGCCGACCAAACCAGCGCTTAAGAATATGATAAAAAAACACATTAGCCACGGCCTTAGCCGGTTCACGAGCCTGAAGAATTTTTTGGGAGAAATAAAAGCGTGTATGAGCAGCCGCATCCTTGTCGCCTTTGGTGTTTTATCATTGCCAAGCTTGGCTTCGTCCGGCAAAATCCTAACAAACAATGACGATAATCACAACGACTGGATGAGCATGCATTTTCTTGATCAAGCAAAAGAAGGCCTGAGGCAGTTTTCACACGCGAAGTTGCGCACATTTTTAGCACTCTTGGGGGTGCTGGTTGGCAGCGCGTCGGTGGTGGCCATGGTGTTGGGCGGTCAATTGGCAACGCATCAAGCCTTGAAAGAATTTCAATCCTTAGGCACCGATTTATTGGCGGTGTCCGTCAATACTTCAACAGCAGATATGCAAGCCGGCACGAAAAATGAATTAAGTTTAAATGATGTCCTCGCCTTAAGCCGATTGCCAGGTGTCGCGGCGGTTGCACCTTACACGCAGCAGTATCAAGCCTTGAGTTATCAAGGGCAGCCTTTGAATGGCGTGATTTTGGGCGTGACCAATGCCCTGCACGATGTCATACACATTCGACTGAGCCACGGTCGGTTCATTACCTTGGCCGATCAATATTCATTTTTTTGTGTGGTTGGGCAGCAAGTGTATCAAGCCATGAAAGCCATTTCCCCCAAAGACCCGTTGGGCCAAGCCTTGCAAATTGGGCAACAAAGTTTTGTGGTGGTGGGTGTGGCGGATGCTTGGGCTGAAAATAGTTTTGTTTATGCCAACATTGATAGCAGCGTGTTAGTGCCTTTGATGGCGAGCACGGCCATCAGCCAATATGCGGCTATCAATAACATTATTTTTCGATTACAACCCGACGCCTCGATTCCAGCGCTTGAAAATGCCATACAACAGCAACTGAGTGCCTCAGTTTCGAATAAAGTGTTTACCTTCCGAAGCGCAAAAGAACTCATTTTGAAAATGAAGCACCAGAGCGACATTTACACGGCTCTTTTAGCCCTCATTGCCTCGGTTTCGCTTTTGGTGGGTGGCATTGGTTTGATGAATGTGCAATTGCTCATTGTCTCTGAACGGAAAGTGGAAATTGGGGTAAGAAGGGCTTTGGGCGCAACCACGCGTGATATTTTAATGTTATTTTTGCTGGAATCGTCGATGTTGGCTGGGTTGGGCGGGGTGCTGGGGGTGGGCCTTGGCGTTGCCATTGCATTTAGCATATCGGTCGTTGAGCGCTGGGATTTTTCCTGGTTTTCAGGGTGTTGGATAGCGCCTGTGCTTGGTCTCGCGGTGTCTTTGTTGGTGGGTGTGCTTTCGGGGTCATACCCCGCTTGGTCGGCGTCGCGTTTACGTCCCTTGGATTGCCTCAGATCTTCTGCTTGAGTGTTTTCTGTCTTGGGTTTTGGTTTGCATCTATCCAAAAAGAAACCCAAACGATTACCAAGGCCGCCAAACGTAGAAATACACGCGCCTATCATTAAAATACCGGCGGTGAGTTTGAAGCTACCTAAGCCAAAGAAAGGTAAGGTTGCTGTGCCTGCAGCAACAAGAATAATCCCTAAGGTTAAGCCAAGCATCACCCCAACGGTGGTTAACACGCGTTCTTGATTGGCTGCTTTTTTTAGTGAAGCGAGGCTTGAGTGCCCGAGCACAAAATCACCCACGCGCCCGATATAACCCATGGCTGAGGCGGAGGTGCTGACCGCAGCCATGCACGAGAAGATCACGACCGGTAGGGCTAAGCCACCGCTATGAATCACGATGAGCGTGGTGAGTAATGCGCCTATCAATAAACCACCCAGTATCCCAAAAGTGTAAGTTGAGTTTTGTGTGTCGGGTTTAAAGGGGTTTCTTGTGAAATTATCAATCATTTGCCCTATTCGGTTGCCTAAGCCGGCGTAAGTGCTAACAGCTCGGATGATGTTAATCACAGCACTTATCCCGCTCATGAAAGAGTGGATGATGGGAATGCGTTTCGCAATCGTGTAGGCAATGATTCCTATGCCGACAATCAAGCCAACACTCAAGCCAATGAAAGTGCCGAGCTCCGCCTTGAGGCGAGATTTGACGCTTCCTTCGTAGCTGCGGTGGCGGTAGCGGTTCCAGAGGGTGGTTTCTTTCGTGAGGCGGTCTACCCATTGAAAAAAATAGCCATTGCCTGAGACCAATCCGCCGACCAAGGCGAAGGCTTGGTAGGCCATGATCAGGTCAAAAAGCCATTCGGCGCCTACTGCGGGTGCGGTAATATAATTCAATAAAAACAAAGCGATAGCGAGCCCCGCGCCCCCAACGAAGGTGAGGAGGGTGGAGAGTGAATAATTATTATTGCCCGTTTTGATTTGCATGCAAAAATCATAACGGAAGATTATGACAAGAGAATGACATTTGCGTGTTTTTTGTGTGGTAAAATGCCGGCCATGCCTATCCGACTATTGCTCGTTGAAGATGAACCCGCTATCAGAGACCTGATACGCCACACCTTGCCCGATGACGAATTCAGTTTGATGGAGGCGGCCAACGTTAAGCAGGCCGAGCAGTTATTAATAAGCTGCATCCCTGACCTCATGATTGTCGATTGGATGCTGCCTGGCAAAAGCGGGGTGGAATTCGTTGCTTGGTTGCGCGAACAAGCCTTATATCAAAGCGTGCCCGTGATTTTATTGTCGGCCAAAGCGGAAGAAAGGCACAAGGTGGAAGGCTTGATGCGCGGTGCCGATGATTACCTCACTAAACCTTTTTCGCCAGCGGAATTGGTGGCCCGCATCAAAAGCGTGTTAAGGCGAGGCAAGCATCATCAAGCGTTGCATAGCGTGAGTGTGGGTGTGTTTCAAGTGAATGAAGCGCGTCATCACATTCAAGTGAATGGTGTTTTGCTGGAATTACGGCCCTTGGAATATAAATTACTGCATTTTTTTATCACCCACCCGGCAAAAGTTTTTACGCGCGAACAATTATTAAATTTTATTTGGGGCATGAGCAGTGACGTGGATGAGCGCACGGTGGATGCCGCCATTAAACGTTTGCGTGAAAAATTAAAACCGCACGGGCAAGCCAAGGCCATACAAACCCGTCGTGGCAGCGGTTATATTTTTGAGGTGACCCATGACTGAAAAATTCGTTAGAGAAAAATTGCCAGCGTCCATACGCGCACACATTGAACTACTTGAGCGCATGCGACAAGACTTTGTGGCCAATGTGTCGCATGAATTACGCACGCCTTTAACCGTCATTCGAGGCTATGTTGAATTACTGAAAGATCAACCCGAATTTCAAACCTCTCGTTACGCCCCCATGTTTACACACATGCTAGAACACACCTTGCGCATGGGTCATTTGATAGACGACTTATTATTGTTGTCGCACTTAGAATCGCACGAACAAGAAGTGGAAGTGGGCGAAGTGGTGGATGTGCCTGCTTTATTGTTTCGTGTGGTCGATGATGCTAAAAACATTTCTGGTGATAACGAGCATCACATCACCTTAACCGCTGATTCAAACCTGAAATTAATTGGTATTAAAGAAGAATTAAAAAGTTTATTTTCTAATTTGATTATTAATGCCGTGAAATACACGCCTAAACAAGGCAGTGTGTTTATTCATTGGGAGGTGGTTGACGGCCAACCGGTTTTTTTCGTGAAAGACACCGGCATAGGCATTGCTAAAAAACATTTGCCCCGCATTACCGAGCGTTTTTACCGTGTGGATAAAGCAAGGTCGCGTGAAAGCGGCGGCACGGGCTTGGGGCTTGCGATAGTGAAACACGTGGTGCTGCGTCATGAAGCAGAATTACGCATTGAAAGTAAATTGCACGAAGGCAGCACGTTCACGTGTTTGTTTCCAATGTCACGATTAGCAAATGGTGCTAAATCCTAAGCCTTTTTTCTTCACCGCTTCAATGATCGCTGGTAAAGCCGCCACCGTTTGCTCGCGTTTGTCATAACCATCGTGAAATAAAAATACTTGTTGGCTGTGAATGTTTTGTGTAATCCATGAAATGATTTTTTCGGTGCCTGGGCGATTGTAATCAAATGAATTAAAACCCATGGGCACGGGGTTCATGCCATCGGCACGAATGGCCGCGCGCACGCGTTCATTGGAGGCCCCAAAAGGGTAGCGTAAACACACGGGTTTTTCACCGATAATATTATAAATAATGACTTGGGGTTCGTTAATTTCTTTTCGTAATTGTGCTTCACTCAGTTTGGTGAGCATGGGGTGGGTTAAGCTGTGGCTGTCTACCTTCATGCCGGCATCGTAAACGGCTTTCACCATGTCAGGGTATTTTTTGGCATTCACGCCCACCATGAAAAATGTTGCCTTAATATTATATTTTTTTAAGATCGCTAAAATTTGTGGTGTGTAAATTGGGTTAGGGCCGTCATCAAACGTGAGTGCCACCGTGCCTTTTTCAGGTAAGGTGTTAACCGTGGGTGGTGTGTTGCTTGCATAAACGAAGGTGCTGGCGAATGTCGCGATGAATAAACTCAATATTTTTTTCATGAGGCTTTCCTTGATTAAGGCATGAGATTAATGCTAAAAAACCCGCGCCAGGCGCGTGGGTTTTCACCGCCACCGGGAATGGCAGCGGTTGCTGCGACATCACGATTTAAGGGTTTGGCAAGCTCTAAACTAAGGTTAACGTGATTAAAAGCAAACGAGCGTAAACCAACACCCGTGGAGGTGCCGCATTGCCTACCGGGTTGATTAATGTGGTCGAAATTCCACAACACACCACCATCGTAATAAACAAAATATTGGGTAGGGATGCTTGTCCAGGGAAAGTTGCTGTCGGCACGTAATTCAAGTTTTGCTTCAATGCCGCGATCGCCGACAATTTCAGAGGGGTCGTAAGCATCCCCAAAAGGCAGGCCACCGTAACCGAGTTGTTCATAAGAATACATAGTGTTGGTTGCGTACTGCCCACTGCCACCCAAGAGCGCTGAGAAGGGGCCAAATAAACCTTGCAGCCTGCCACCGCTTAGATTGAATTTAGAAAAAGAAGGTTTTGCACCGATGCGAGACACTAAATTGCCAGGCTGGCTCGCACCAAAGGCATCGATGCCTTGTGTGAGGAAGGCGTTTAATTGATTAGACCCGCGGTATTGATCAGCAGAATCATATTGCAAACCAAGTTGCACCGTTCGAATTTGATCGTTATAAATTTTTGTATCGAACTGTGTTAAAAAGCTGTTGATTTCAGCAACGGCGGCATTAACGCTTAGATTTTGACTGCGTTGCCGTATTAAGGGGTATTGTGCACTCACTTGATAAAACCCATTGATACCAATGGTGTTTGTGCCTTGCAAAAGAAAACCCGGGTTGGTTCTCGTGTATTGCGTATCAAAATCCAGCATGAACCCATTCGTGCCTAAATATTGTTTGTGTTCCACTTCAACGTAACGCATTTGTTCCCATTGACGGCCGGAATCTGCTAAGCGCACGCCGGTTGCTGAGCCGCTGCCTAAGTGAGTGTCATTTAAAAATGCAGAAACAATGGCTCTGGTCGGGCCGATGTAGCGTGTTCCGCGATCGTCGTAGGTAATGTAACTGGTGTTATCCATGCGATCAAAGGAAACCAGCAAGGTTAAATCCGCGGCATTCTCAACGGTTTTAGAGGGCGTGATGACAGAGCGAACAGTCATGCCCGGTAAATCACCCGCAAGCAACAGTGCCGATTCTAATTCACGAATATTCAGTGGGCGTTTATTTAAAATTTTATTGCCGTATTGAAGCATTAAAGCTTTGGTGTGCTCGGGCACATCCCCTTGCACATTAATTTTCGTAATAAACCCTTCAATGATTTTAATGCGTATCACGCCTTTGGTGATTTGCTGTTCTGGAATAACCGCTTGTGAAAGCAAGTAACCCGCTTCGTTGTATTTAAAAGAAATGTCAGTGGCGAGTTTTTGAATGTCGCCCAAGGTGACCATGGACCCCATGGGTTTTTGAAAAAGCGCGAGTAGTGCTTCATTGGAGTAAAGCGTGTTTCCCTCAAACACAATGGCATTCAGTTTAAAGCGTATGGCGGCCACTTCAGGTGGAAAAGGCGGTTGTGCCGGCGGCGGGGTGAGCGAGGGGCCAGAGAGGCGTCTTTGTGGCGAGGGTTTTTTGATAATAGATTGGCCAACACGCCCTGGTTGGACGCTGCTAGGGACAGGCGTGAAGGCATAGGATTGTTCAAAAAGTAGCAACACAATGATAGCAATGGATTTTACGGCTTTTTGAGGGGTCAATTTCATTAGCTAATGACTTCCTGGTCGCTAGGTGGGGGTGCAGTCCGGCACCCCATCAGAAGAAGTTGATCACAATGCCATGATTATATGGAATTTAAATATTTTTAACAAGGTGGTCAAATTTAGTGCAAATATCAAAATATGCACTATAGTAAAGCATCAACCCAATATGTCTAAAAAGTGAACAGCGCTAATTGAGTCGTTCAGGAGGGTTTGTGATTTTTAGAGTGTTCAAAAAAAATACAAACACGCGTGGCACTCATCAACGAGTTAGTGTTAAGGGTAAGCTTGGTTTCTACAATGAAATCAGCGCTTTTGCGATAGCCTTTATCCTCTCGTGCTCAACCTTTATTAGCCCCCTTGCCCAGGCCAATCCCGAAGGCGGGGCCGTTTCTGGCGGCAGTGCCACCATCAGCGCCCCCGATAGCAATACCGTCCTCATTAACCAAACCTCAGATAAAGCCATCATTAATTGGCAAAGTTTTAATATCGCCCCTCATGAAACCACCCGCTTCCAGCAGCCTAACGCTGGCTCCATCGCCGTTAACCGCGTTAACCCCAATAATGGGCGTTCGACCATTGCTGGCCAGCTAAGCGCGAATGGCCAAATTTGGATATTGAATCCAGCCGGTATTTTAATCACGCCAACGGGTCGCATTGATGCCGCTGGGTTTTTAGGCACCACCGCAGGCATTAGTGATAACGATTTCATGAATGGGAATTATCACTTTGTGCAATCTCCGAATTGGAATGGTTCTGTCATCAACCAAGGGGTGATCAGTGTGGCTGATCGAGGCATGGCTGCTTTAGTGGCACCTGCTGTGAGTAACAGTGGATTGATACAAGCCAATTTAGGCAGTGTTGCCTTGGCGGCGTCTAATGAATTTGTTGTCGATTTCTATGGTGACCAACTCATTCATTTTGGTTTGAATTCGAAAGTGACGCAACCGGCTTTTGATCAAGATGGTAACCCCATGCAAGACGCGGTTTCAAATTCAGGCACCGTGATTGCAAACGGCGGCAAAGTGTTGATGAGCGCAGACACGGCTGCAGGCATTGTGCATAGCGCAGTGAATGTGTCAGGCACGATTGTTGCCAACACAGCCAGTGTTAAAAATGGGGTGATTACGTTAAGTGGTGGTTCTAAAGGGGTGGTGAGAGTGAGCGGTAAAGTGTATGCCTCAGGCGCTGGTACAAATAGTAAAGGTGGTAAAATTGCTATCACAGGCAAAGAAGTTTATATCGACAATGGTGCTTTGCTGGATGCGAGTGGTGACATGGGTGGCGGCACGATTAACATTGGTGGTAATTATAAAGGACAAGGTCCTTTAATGAATTCAGATTATGCTGTTATTGATAGTGATGCGGTTGCCAATGCTTCTGCATTAATCAATGGCGATGGTGGCGAAGTTATTTTATGGTCTGATTTAGGCACCGGTTTTTACGGTAATATTTTTGCGCGTGGTGGTAGTGAAGGTGGGAATGGCGGTTTTGTTGAAACCTCAGGTAAAGAATATTTAGAAGCATTTGGGCATGTGTATGTGGGTGCACAGCATGGTTTAGCTGGCACGTGGTTATTAGACCCAAGAAATGTGACTATCACGACAACAACGAGTAATGGTACGTATACTGCGGGTGTTGGGTTTACACCAAGCGGTAATAATTCGCAAGTGAATGTGGCTTCTATTAATGCCGACTTAAATGCAGGCAGCTCAATCAACATTAATACCGGCTCAACCGGTGCGCAAGCCGGTAACATCACAGTAAGCTCTGCTGTGTTAAAGAGTGCTGGTGTTGGAACGGCTACATTAACACTGAGTGCTGCCGGCGCCATTGCAATTAATAGCACGATAGGTGCAACCAGCGGTGCTTTGAATTTAATTTTAAGTTCAGGGGGTGCCATTACACAAACTGCTGCATTGACCGTGGCTGCATTAACCATTACAGCGGGCGCTAATGCAGTCACTTTAACGAATGCAGCGAATGTAATTACCGGTGCAATAGGTATTACCAACTCGGGTGCGAATAATGTGGCAATCACCAATAACACGGCCACCAATCTTGGCACCATTTCTGTTGGCACGGGCACTTTCGCGCTCACTTCCGCTGGTGCCATCACTCAAAGTGGTTCATTAATACAAACCGCCGCAGCCGGCACCGCCACTTTCACGGCTGGTGCTAATGCCATCACTTTAACTAATGCAAGTAATAATTTCACGGGCGCTGTTATTCTCAGTAACTCAGGCGCGAATAATGTGTCAGTGACTGATACCAATGCATTAAGCATCGGTGCTTCCAGTGTGGGCACAGGCACTTTAACATTAAATAGTGTTGGGTTAACGCAAACCGGTGCGATCACGCAAGCCGTCGGTGGTGGTGCAGTCAGTATTAATGCAGGCGCAGGCGTAATTACCTTGGGCAGTGCTAATACCTTGAGAGGGGATGTTTCATTAAATAATAGTGGCGCGAATAATGTGTCATTAACAAATAGCATTGCACTGTCACTCGGCGCTTCTTCAGTGGGTACCGGCACATTAGGGATTACTGCTGGCGGTGCCATTACACAAACCGGTGCCATCACACAAGCCGTTGCGGCAGGCACGGCAACCTTTAGTGTGAGCGCGGCCGCTTCCGATATTTTATTAAATACACAGGCGAATAATTTCAGTGGTTCTGTTGCTTTTGGTGGTACGTTGACAAATATTCGTGATGTTGGTTTGCGAAACATTAACGCCAGTGCAAGTTTACCAAGCTTTACAGGCTTGACCAATTTACGTAATTTAACCATTGTGTTTAATAGTGCCGCTTTAGCATTGCCTGCCATTACCTTAACAAACAGTGGTTCATTCAGTGGTACGGCGGGTGGTGCGATTACACAAAGCGGTGTGTTAACCGTGCCAGGCACAGCCAGCTTCACGGCGGGTGCGAATGCTATTACGTTAACGCAATCCAATGCGATTACAGGTGCAGCCTCTTTCTCTAACAGTGGTGCGAACAATGTTCAATTAACGAATAATATTGCAACGGTGTTGGGTGCTTCCAGTGTTGGTAATAACTTCACCGTCATTTCCAATGGTGCGATAACACAAACGGGTGCATTGATTATTCCTGGTGCAGCTAGTTTCACAGCCGGTGCGAATGCGATCACTTTAACCAATGCTTCTAATGATTTCACTGGCGCAGTGACTTTAAGTAATTCCGGTGCAAACAATGTGTCATTGACGGATGTGAATGCCTTAAGCATCGCGACTTCCAGCGTGGGTTCAGGCACTTTAACTTTAACGGGTGTGGGTATCACGCAAACCGGTGCGATCACGCAGGCCGCGAGCGCTGGCGCTGCAAGTATTAATTCAGGTGCGGGTGTGATCACCTTGGGCAGCGCGAATAGTTTCACGGGTGCCGTGTCATTGAATAACAGCGGTGCGAATAATGTTTCTTTAGTCAATAGTGGCGCTTTAGCTTTAGGTGCATCTTCAATCGGCAGTGGCACTTTAGGGGTGACTGCCGGCGGCAGCATTACCCAAAGTGGTGTTATTACACAAGCTGCTGCTGCAGGCACCGCCACCTTTAGTGTGAGTGCCGCCGCTTCCGACATTTTATTAAACACACAAGCCAACAACTTCAGTGGTGCCATTGCTTTTGGTGGCACCTTAACCAATATTAGAGATGTTGGTTTACGTAATGTTAATGCAGCAGCAACGCTTGCTAGTTTTGCAGGCTTAACGAATTTACGTAATTTAACCATTGTGTTTAATAACTCAGCCTTGAGTTTGCCAGCGATCACTTTAACTAGCGGTGGTTCTTTCAGTGCAACCGCCGGTGGTGCAATCACACAAACGGGTGTGTTAACCATTCCAGGCACAGCCAGCTTTACGGCGGGTAGCAACGCCATTACCTTGACGCAATCTAATGCTATTACGGGTGCAATCACATTATCTAATAGCGGTGCTAATAACGTTCAACTCACGAATAATATTGCAACCATATTAGCCGCTTCTAGCGTTGGTAATAATTTAACGGTGATTTCTAACGGTGCATTGACTCAAACGGGGGCATTAACTGTTCCTGGTGTATCGAGCTTTAGTGCAGGTGCGAACGCGATTACTTTAACCAATGCGTCTAATGATTTCACGGGTGCAGTGACTTTAAGCAATTCCGGTGCAAACAATGTGTCATTGACGGATGTGAATGCCTTAAGCATCGCCGCTTCCAGCGTCGGTTCAGGTGCTTTAACTTTAACGGGTGTGGGTGTCACGCAAACCGGTGCGATCACGCAAGCAGCGAGCGCTGGCGCTGCAAGTATTAATGCAGGTGCGGGTGTGATTACTTTGGGCAGCACGAATAGTTTTACCGGTGCTGTGTCATTGAATAATAGCGGTGCGAATAATGTTTCTTTAGTGAATAGTGGTGCTTTAGTGTTAGGTGCATCTTCAATCGGTAGTGGAACTTTAGGGGTGACTGCCGGTGGCAGCATTACTCAAAGTGGTGCGATTACACAAGCCGCTGCTGCAGGCGCCGCCACCTTTAGCGTGAGTGCCGCCGCTTCCGATATCTTGTTAAACACACAAGCAAACAACTTCAGTGGCGCCATTGCCTTTGGTGGCACCTTGTCTAACATTCGCGATGTTGGCTTACGTAACATTAATGCAGCAGCAACCCTTGCAAGTTTCACAGGCTTAACTAACTTGCGAAACTTAACCATTGTGTTTGATAATTCCGCATTATCATTACCAGCCATTACCTTAACCAGTGGTGGTTCTTTCAGTGCAACCGCCGGTGGTGCAATTACACAAACCGGTGTATTAACCGTTCCAGGCACAGCAAGCTTTACGGCGGGTAGCAACGCCATTACCTTGACGCAATCTAACGCTATCACGGGTGCGATTACGTTATCTAACAGCGGCGCTAACAATGTTCAACTCACAAATAACATTGCAACCGTATTAGCTGCTTCCAGTGTTGGCAACAACTTAACGGTGATTTCTAACGGTGCATTGACTCAAACGGGTGCATTAACCGTGCCGGGGGCAGCAAGTTTCAGTGCGGGTGCGAATGCGATTACTTTAACCAATGCGTCTAATGATTTCACGGGCGCAGTGACACTTAGCAATTCCGGTGCCAATGATGTGTCACTCAGAGATGTTAACGCTTTAAGCATTGCAGCATCTAGCGTGGGTTCAGGGGCTTTAACCTTAACGGGTGTGGGTATTACGCAAATGGGCGCAATCACGCAAGCAGCCAGTGCTGGTGCGGCAACGATTAATGCAGGTGCTGGTGTGATTACCTTAGGCAGTGCGAATAATTTCACGGGCGCTGTGTCATTAAATAACAGCGGTGCAAATAATGTGTCCTTGAACAATGCCATTGCACTTTCAGTTGGTGCCTCAGCTGTGGGTAGCGGTACTTTAGGGGTCACTGCTTCTGGTGCAATTACTCAAGCCGGTGCTATTACACAAGCAGCATCCGCTGGCACAGCAACCTTCACCGCCGGTGCCAATGCCATTACCTTAACGAATTCAGGCAATGATTTCACAGGCTCAGTTTCATTAAATAATTCCGGTGCAAACAATGTATCACTCACTGATGCAAATGCCTTAAGCATGGCTACTTCTAGCGTTGGCACGGGCACCTTAACCTTGAATGGCATTGGTATCACCCAAACGGGTGCAATAACGCAAGCTGCGAGCGCTGGCGCTGCAAGTATTAATGCAGGTGCGGGTGTGATTACCTTAGGTAGCAGTAATGCTTTCACTGGTGCAGTTTCACTTAATAACAGTGGTGCGAATAATGTTTCTTTAGTGAATAGTGGTGCTTTAGTGTTAGGTGCATCTTCAATCGGCAGTGGCACTTTAGGGGTGACTGCCGGTGGCAGCATTACCCAAAGTGGTGCGATTACACAAGCCGCTGCTGCAGGCACCGCCACCTTTAGCGTGAGCGCTGCCGCTTCTGATATCTTGTTAAACACACAAGCCAATAATTTCAGTGGTGCGATTGCCTTTGGTGGCACCTTGTCTAATATTCGTGATGTTGGTTTACGTAATATTAATGCAGCAGCAACACTCGCAAGCTTCACCGGCTTAACTAATTTACGTAACTTAACGATTGTGTTTGATAACTCAGCGTTGAGCTTACCAGCCATTACCTTAACCAGCGGTGGTTCTTTCAGCGCAACCGCTGGTGGTGCGATTACACAAACCGGTGTGTTGACGGTTCCTGGTACCGCAAGTTTTATAGCTGGCGCTAATGCGATTACTTTGACTCAATCTAATGCTATTACGGGTGCGATTGCATTATCTAATAGCGGTGCTAACAATGTTCAACTCACGAATAATATTGCAACCGTATTAGCCGCTTCCAGTGTTGGCAACAACTTAACGGTAATTTCTAACGGTGCGTTGACTCAAACTGGTGCATTAACCGTGCCAGGCGCAGCAAGCTTCACCGCGGGTGCGAATGCAATTACCTTAAACAATGCTTCTAATGATTTTACGGGTGCAGTGACTTTAAGTAATTCCGGTGCCAATGATGTATCACTCAGAGATGTGAATGCTTTAAGCATTGCCGCTTCCAGTGTGGGTTCAGGCACCTTAACCTTGAATGGCGTTGGTATCACCCAAACGGGTGCAATCACGCAAGCAGCCAGTGCCGGTGCGGCAACGATTAATGCAGGCGCAGGTGTGATTACTTTAGGTAGCGCTAACAACTTTACGGGTGCCGTGTCATTGAATAACAGCGGTGCGAATAATGTTTCTTTAGTGAATAGTAGCGCTTTAGCTTTAGGTGCATCTTCAGTGGGTAGCGGCACCTTAAGCATCACAGCCGGTGGTGATATCACGCAATCAGGTGCGATCACGCAAGCCGCCAGTGCAGGCACCGCCACCTTTAGCGTGAGCGCCGCTGCTTCCGATATCTTGTTAAACACACAAGCAAACAACTTCAGTGGTGCCATTGCCTTTGGTGGCACCTTGTCTAATATTCGCGATGTTGGCTTACGTAATATTAATGCAGCAGCAACCCTTGCAAGCTTCACTGGCTTAACCAATTTACGTAACTTAACCATTGTGTTTGATAACTCCGCATTATCATTACCAGCCATTACTTTAACCAGTGGTGGTTCTTTCAGTGCAACCGCCGGTGGTGCAATTACACAAACGGGTGTATTGACTGTTCCAGGCACAGCAAGCTTCACCGCAGGTGCGAACGCCATTACCTTGACGCAATCTAACGCTATCACTGGTGCGATTACATTATCTAATAGCGGCGCTAACAATGTTCAACTTACGAATAATATTGCAACGGTGTTAGGTGCTTCCAGTGTTGGTAATAACTTAACGGTGATTTCTAACGGTGCATTGACGCAAACTGGTGCATTAACCGTGCCAGGAGCAGCAAGTTTCAGTGCGGGTGCTAATGCGATTACCTTAAACAATACTTCTAATGATTTCACCGGTGCAGTGACTTTAAGTAATTCCGGTGCAAATGATGTATCACTCAGAGATGTGAATGCTTTAAGCATTGCCGCTTCCAGTGTTGGTTCAGGGGCATTAACTTTAACGGGTGTGGGCATTACGCAAACCGGTGCCATTACGCAAGCCGCTAGTGCGGGTGCTGCTACTATTAATGCAGGCGCAGGCGTGATTACCTTAGGCAGCGCTAATAATTTTACGGGTGCAGTATCACTCAATAATAGTGGTGCAAACAATGTGTTATTGAATAATGCCATTGCACTTTCACTCGGTACTTCAGCTGTGGGTAGCGGCACTTTGGGTGTGACTGCTTCCGGTGCGATTACTCAAACCGGTGCCATCACGCAAGCCGCATCTGCTGGCACAGCCACCTTCACTGCGGGTGCGAATGTCATTGCTTTAACGAATTTAGGTAATGATTTTACTGGGTCAGTTTCATTAAATAACTCAGGCGCAAATAATGTATCACTCACTGATGCAAACGCATTAAGCATCGCAACATCCAGTGTTGGTTCAGGCACCTTAACGTTAAACGGTGTTGGCATTACGCAAACCGGTGCAATCACACAAGCGGCTAGTGCTGGTGCTGCAACCATCAATGCAGGTTCTGGTGTGATTACGTTGGGCAGTGCTAATAGCTTCACGGGTGCTGTGTCATTGAATAACAGCGGTGTGAATAATGTTTCATTGGTTAATGCTGGTGCGTTATCATTGGGCGCTTCATCCGTTGGCAGTGGCACGCTTGCAATCACCGCCGGTGGTGATATTTCACAAATCGGTGCCATTGTGCAAGCGGCTTCTGCGGGCACGGCAACTTTCAGCGTGAGTGCCGCTGCTTCCGATATTTTATTGAGCACACAAGCTAATAATTTCAGCGGCGCCATTGCCTTTGGTGGCACGGTTTCAAATATTCGTGATATTTTCATACGAAATATCAATGCTGGTGCAAGCTTACCAAGTTTTGCAGGCTTAACCAATTTGCGTAATTTAACCATTGTGTTTGATAATGCTGCTTTGAGCTTGCCAGCGATTACTTTAACTAGCGGTGGTTCATTCAGTGGTACCGCTGGCGGTGCAATTACTCAAAGTGGTGTATTAACCGTGCCAGGCACCGCAAGCTTCACAGCAGGTGCGAATGCGATTACCTTAACGCAATCTAACGCCATCACGGGTGCTATTACATTATCCAACAGTGGCGCTAACAATGTTCAACTCACGAATAATATTGCAACGGTGTTAGGTGCTTCCAGTGTTGGTAATAACTTAACGGTAATTTCTAACGGTGCATTGACGCAAACCGGTGCATTAACCGTGCCAGGTGCTGCAAGTTTTAGTGCGGGTGCGAATGCCATCACTTTAACTAATGCTTCTAATGATTTCACGGGTGCGGTGACTTTAAGCAATTCCGGCGCAAATGATGTGTCACTCAGAGATGCAAATGCTTTAAGCATCGCAGCTTCCAGCGTGAGTTCAGGCACTTTAACTTTAACGGGTGTGGGTATCACACAAACCGGTGCGATCACGCAAGCCGCTAGTGCGGGTGCAGCGACGATTAATGCCGGCGCAGGTGTGATTAACTTAGGCAGCGCAAATAACTTCACCGGCGCTGTGTCATTGAATAACTCAGGCGCTAACAATGTGTCATTGAACAATGCCATTGCACTTTCACTCGGTACCTCAGCAGTGGGTAGTGGTACCTTAGGTGTGACCGTTAGTGGCGCGATTACTCAAACGGGTGCCATCACGCAAGCAGCCAGCGCTGGCACAGCCACTTTCACCGCAGGTGCTAATGCCATTACCTTAACCAATGCATCCAATGATTTCACGGGTGCAGTTTCATTGAATAATTCAGGTGCTAATAATGTGTCATTAACCGATGTGAATGCATTAAGCATCGCAGCTTCTAGCGTGGGTTCAGGCACCTTGACCTTAAATGGCGTTGGCATCACACAAACCGGTGCGATTACCCAAGCAGCGAGTGCTGGTGCTGCAACCATCAATGCAGGCATTGGTGTGATTACTTTAGGTAGTGCGAATAGCTTCACGGGTGCTGTGTCATTGAATAATAGCGGTGCAAATAATGTTTCATTAGTCAATGCCGGTACGTTGTCATTGGGTGCTTCATCCGTTGGCAGTGGTACTTTTAATATCACTGCTGGTGGTAACATCACTCAAACTGGCGCCATTGTGCAAGCCGCCTCTGCCGGCACGGCAACCTTTAGTGTGAGTGCGGCAGCTTCTGACATTTTATTAAATACTCAAGCCAACAACTTCAGTGGCGCCATTGCCTTTGGTGGAACCGCTTCTAATATTCGTGATGTTGGTTTGCGAAATATTAATGCGGGTGCAACCTTAGGTAGCTTTGCAGCGCTGACGAATTTGCGCAATTTAACCATTGTGTTTGATAATGCTGCTTTAGCATTACCAGCCATCACCTTGCATAGCGGCGGTTCATTCAGTGGCACCGCTGGTGGTGCGATTACACAAAGTGGTGTATTAACTGTGCCAGGCACCGCAAGTTTTACAGCGGGTGCAAATGCCATTACCTTAACACAATCCAATGCCATCACGGGTGCTATCGCATTATCTAATAGCGGTGCTAACAATGTTCAACTTACTAATAATATTGCCACCGTGTTAGCGGCTTCCAGCGTTGGTAATGACTTAACCGTGATTTCTAACGGTGCATTAACGCAAACCGGAGCATTAACCGTGCCAGGCGCTGCAAGTTTTAGTGTCGGTGCGAACGCGATCACTTTAAATAATGCTTCTAACGATTTCACGGGTGCAGTCACACTGAGCAATGCCGGCGCAAATGATGTGTCACTCAGAGATGCAAATGCTTTAAGCATTGCCGCTTCCAGTGTGGGTTCTGGTGCTTTAACCTTAACGGGTGTGGGTATTACGCAGACCGGTGCGATTACGCAAGCAGCCAGTGCAGGTGCGGTGAGTATTAATGCAGGTGCAGGTGTGATCACCTTAGGTAGTGCCAATGCTTTCACCGGTGCTGTATCACTCAATAATAGTGGCGCTAACAATGTTTCTTTAGTCAATAGCGGCGCTTTAGCCTTGGGCGCATCTTCAGTGGGTAGCGGCACACTCAATATCACGGCCGGTGGCAATATCACGCAAACCGCGGCCATCACGCAAGCAGCCAGTGCCGGCACGGCAACTTTCAGTGTTAGTGCTGCTGGGTCTGATATTTTATTAAATACAGCAGCCAATGATTTCAGTGGTGCCATTGCCTTTGGCGGAACGGCTTCTAATATTCGCGATGTCGCTTTACGTAATATTAATGCAGGCGCAACCTTAGGCAGTTTTGCAGCACTCACTAATTTACGTGATTTAACCATTGTGTTTGACAACGCCGCTTTAAGTTTACCAGCCATTACGTTACATAGCGGTGGTTCATTCAGTGGCACTGCTGGTGGTGCAATTACGCAAAGTGGTGTGTTAACGGTACCAGGCACCGCAAGTTTTACAGCGGGTGCGAATGCCATTACCTTAACACAAAATAATGTATTAAGCGGAGCAGTCACGCTCAGCAATAGTGGTGCTAATAACGTTCAATTAACGAATAATATAGCGACGGTGTTGGCTGCTTCTAGTGTTGGCAATAATTTAACGGTGATTTCTAACGGTGCATTGACTCAAACCGGTGCCTTAACGGTGCCAGGCGCTGCAAGCTTTAGTGCTGGTGCTAATGCTATTACTTTAGATAATGCCGCTAATGATTTCACAGGTGCGGTTGCCTTAAGTAATTCCGGTGCTAATAATGTCTCCTTAAGAGATGTTAATGCTTTAAGCATAGCTGCTTCCACTGTGGGTTCAGGTGCTTTAACTTTAACCGGTGTTGGTGTTACTCAAACCGGTGCCATCACACAAGCAGCCAGTGCCGGTGCTGTGAGTATCAATGCCGGTGCTGGTGTAATTACTTTAGGCAGTGCTAATAACTTCACCGGTGCAGTATTATTAAATAATTCTGGTGCTAACAATGTGTCATTGAATAATGCGATTGCACTTTCACTTGGCACATCAGCGGTTGGCAGTGGTACTTTTGGCGTAACCGCTAGTGGTGCGATCACTCAAACCGGTGCTATCACGCAAGCCGCATCTGCTGGCACAGCCACCTTCACTGCCGGTGCGAACGCCATTACTTTGACAAATTCAGGCAATGATTTCACCGGCTCAGTTTCATTAAATAATTCTGGCGCAAATAATGTATCACTCACTGATGCCAATGCATTAAGCATCGCAACATCCAGTGTTGGTTCAGGCACTTTAACGTTAAATGGTGTTGGCATTACGCAAACCGGTGCAATCACACAAGCGGCTAGTGCTGGTGCTGTTAGTATTAACGCAGGCGCTGGTGTGATTACGTTAGGTAGCGCTAATAGTTTCACGGGTGCGGTGTCACTCAATAATAGCGGCGCGAATAATGTTTCCTTGGTGAATAGTGGTGCTTTGGCCTTGGGTGCTTCTTCTGTTGGTAGTGGCACATTCAATATTACAGCCGGTGGCAATATCACACAAACCGGCGCCATCACGCAAGCCGCCAGTGCCGGCACAGCAACCTTGAGTGTTAGCGCAGCAGGTTCTGACATCTTATTAAATACCCAAGCCAATAATTTAAGTGGTGCGATTGCCTTTGGTGGAACCGCTTCTAATATTCGTGATGTGAGCTTACGCAATATTAATGCCAATGCAAGCTTAGGTAGTTTTGCAGCGCTCACCAACTTGCGCGATTTAACCATCGTATTCAATAATGCTGCTTTGAGTGTACCAGCCATTACTTTACACAGTGGTGGTTCATTTAGCGGCACCGCTGGCGGTGCGATTACACAAAGCGGTGTGTTGACGGTTCCAGGCACTGCTAGTTTTACAGCAGGCGCTAACGCGATTACCTTGACTCAATCTAACGCCATCACAGGTGCTATCACACTTTCCAATAGCGGTGCTAACCATGTTCAACTCACCAATAATATCGCAACGGTATTAGCGGCTTCCAGTGTGGGCAATAACTTAACGGTCATTTCTAATGGTGCGTTGACTCAAACGGGTGCATTAACTGTCCCAGGGCTTGCAAGTTTTAGTGCAGGTTCTAATGCGATTACGTTGACGAATGCAGGTAATGATTTTTCTGATATTGCCATTGGCAGTGGTGCGGATGTTTCATTGATTGATGTCAATGCGATCAATTTGGCCGCTTCCACGATGACAGGGGATTTCACTTTAACGACTAATGGTACCATCACGCAATCCGGTGCCATCATTGCGAATGGTTCAGGAAAAACAGCCTTGTTTGATGCAGGCACTAATAACATTACCTTAGATAATGCCGGTAATGATTTTACGAATGTTGAAATCAGCGATGCTGATGCAGTGACACTTGCTGATGCCAATGATTTAAGCTTAGGCAATATTAGCATTGGTCAAAACGTATCTGTGACGGCGGGTGGTAATTTAACCTCAACTGGTTTAATACAAACCACCGGTGGTAATGTGAATTTGAATACAACCGGTGCAGGGGTGATTACCATTGGCGCAAGCCCTGTGAATACTAATGGTATTTTAACCACAGCAACGGGCGGCTTGACTTCAGGGGACATCACCATCACTGCAGCCAATACAGATAGTTTAGCCAACGCAATCTTTATTAATCGTGTTTTGAATACAACGGGTGGGGCAGGTGGTGTATTAACCGTGGGTGGTGGGGTGACGGTGAATGAAACACCGATATTGGGTGCGGGCGATATCACCTTATCAGGTGGTAGTAATTCAACCTTGTTAGGGAATTTAAATTTCACTTCTCCAACCACGATTCAATTAAGCAACACTGACATTGTGATTAATGGCACCATTACCACAACAGGCATTGGTTCTTACCTCACCATTATTGCCGACCCAAGCAGCACAGGGTTTGGTGGCATACGTTCAACCAGCAGTGGTTCTATTGTTAGCAGCGATGATCTAACCTTGCAAGGGTCTAGCTTATATTCTAACCCGGGTGTTGCTATTGATTTAGTCGCAGGCAGCACTTTCCAAGCGGCAGGCAACATTACATTATTAGGCAATGTTGGCAGTAAAAACATGGTGGTGAATGCAACCTTAGAAAGCACAGGTGCGAATAAAGATATCACCATTACACCGACAGGCACGGGTATCATCCAATTAGGGAATAATTTAACAACGAATGGCGGTGATATTAATTTCAGTAAAGCATTGCAATTAGTCAATAATGCAGTGTTAACCACCAATGGTGGCCTCATCAATGCCAACGCTATCACTGGGGTTGGTTATACCTTGAGTGCCAATGTTGGCAGTGGCTCAGACATTGATTTCACCAATGTCGCCAATGATTTTGGTCGCGTTAATATTACCAGTGCACGCAATGTTGATTTGCTTGATGTTAATAGTATTGATCTTGGCACCTCTAATATTAGCGGCACCTTGGATGTGAATGCAGCCGATGATATAACCAACACCAGCGGCAATATTGTGGTTGCTGGTGCGGCCACCTTAACCGCAGGCAGTGCAGGTGATATTACTTTAAATCAATCAGGCAATGATTTTAATACGGTGGCCGTGACTTCAGCCAATGATGTGACCTTGCAAGACACCAATGCCATTGTCTTAGGCGCTATTAACATCTTAGGAAATTTAAGTGTCAGCACCAATGGTGCCATCACACAAACGGGTGCATTAACCATTCCTGGCACAGCCAGTTTTAGTGCCGGTGCTAATGTTATCACCTTAAACAATGCAGGTAATGATTTTACTGGGGCAGTGACATTAAGTAACAGCGGTGCGAATAATGTGTCATTGCGTGATATGAATGCCTTAAGCATTGCTGCTTCCAGTGTGGGTTCAGGCACTTTAACTTTAACCGGTGTTGGCATTACGCAAACTGGTGCTATCACACAAGCTGCGAGTGCGGGTGTGGTTAGTGTTAATGCTGGTGCGGGTGTGATTACTTTAAGCAGTGCTAATAATTTCACAGGTGCTGTGTCATTGAATAATAGCGGTGTAAATAATGTGTCATTGAATAATGCCATTGCATTGACACTGGGAGCTTCATCTGTGGGTAGTGGTACCTTAGGCGTGAGTGCAGGGGGTTCCATCACACAAACCGGTGCGATCACGCAAGCTGCTTCTGCGGGAACCGCCACCTTCAGTGTGGGTGCTGCTGCATCAGATATTTTATTAGGAACACAAGCCAATAATTTCAGTGGTGCCCTTGCCTTTGGAGGCACGGTCGCTAACATTCGCGATGTCAGCTTGCGCAATATCAATGTGGGTGCAAGCTTACCTAGCTTTACAGGCTTAACAAATTTACGTGATTTAACCATTGTATTTAATAATGCTGCTTTAAGCTTGCCAACGATTACCTTAACCAGTGGTGGTTCTTTCAGTGGCACAGCCGGCGGTGCGATTACACAAACCGGCGTGTTAACCGTTCCGGGCACTGCAAGCTTTAGTGCTGGTGCGAATGCGATTACTTTAACACAATCTAATGCTATTACTGGGGCGGTATCACTTTCTAACAGCGGCGCCAACAATGTTCAACTCACCAATAATATTGCAACGGTGTTAGGTGCTTCCAGTGTTGGCAATAACTTAACGGTTATTTCTAATGGTGCATTGACGCAAACCGGTGCATTAACGGTGTCAGGCGCAGCAAGTTTCAGTGCCGGTGCGAATGCAATTACCTTAGCCAATGCTTCTAATGATTTCACGGGTGCGGTGACTTTAAGTAATTCCGGTGCGAATGATGTGTCATTAAGGGATGTCAATACGTTAAGCATTGCCGCCTCCAGTGTGGGTTCAGGCGCTTTAACCTTAACGGGTGTGGGTATTACGCAAACCGGTGCGATCACCCAAGCTGCTAGTGCGGGCGCTGTTAATATTAATGCTGGTGCTGGTGTGATCACCTTAGGCGGTGCGAATAACTTCACCGGTTCAGTGTCACTCAATAATAGTGGCGCAAATAATGTGTCATTGAATAATGCGATTGCCTTATCAATGGGTACTTCTGCAGTGGGTAGTGGCACTTTAAGTATCACTGCTGGTGGTGCCATCACGCAAACCGGTGCCATTACGCAAGCTGCCAGTGCTGGAACAGCGACTTTCACAGCCGGTGCCAATGCCATTACTTTAACGAATTCAGGGAATGATTTCACTGGTGCCGTGTCATTGAATAATTCCGGTGCAAACAATGTGTCACTCACTGATGCCAATGCATTAAGCGTTGCGGCTTCTAGTATTGGTTCAGGTACCTTAACGTTAAATGGTGTTGGCATCACGCAAACGGGCGTCATCACACAAGCAGCTGGTGCAGGTGCGGTGAGTGTTAATGCCGGTGCTGGTGTCATTGCATTGAATAGTGCTAATAACTTCACGGGCGCCGTGTCACTCAATAACAGTGGTGCGAATAATGTGTCATTGACTAATGTCATTGCCTTATCACTTGGCACTTCTGCAGTGGGCAGTGGTAGTTTAAATATCACAGCGGGTGGTGTCATCACGCAAACGGGTGCAATCACACAAGCAGCGGGTGCAGGTAATGCAAGCTTTGCTGCAGGCGCTAATGCGATTACCTTAACAAATGCAGGGAATGATTTCACCGGTGCTGTGTTGCTCAGTAATTCAGGGGCAAATAATGTGGCTATCACCGATGCCAATGCTATTAATCTCGGTACTTCTAGTGTGGGTTCAGGTAGCTTGACTGTGAATGCCGTTGGTATTTCAGAAGTAGGTGCAGTGACGCAAGCAGCCGGCGCAGGTGCCGCAACGTTTAATGCCGGCACTGGCGTCATTGCGTTGAATAGTGCTAATAACTTCACAGGTGCCGTGTCACTCAATAACAGTGGTGCGAATAATGTGTCATTGACTAATGCCATTGCATTGGCTTTGGGCGCATCTAATGTTGGCAGCGGAACTTTAGGCATCACTGCCGGTGGTCATATCACCCAAACCGGTGCGATCACACAAGCGGGTGCAGGCAATGCAACGTTTGCAGTGACAGTGCCTGGCTCAGATATTCTCTTGAACACGGCCGCCAATAATTTTGTGGGGTCAGTGATATTTGGTGGCACCACCGCTAATATTCGTGACGTCGCTTTACGAAATATTAATGCCGGTGCAAGCTTGGATGCGAGTGTGTCATCATTGACTAACTTACGTAACTTAACTTTAGTGTTTGATAATGCCTCTTTGACGTTACCCGCATTAACTTTAAATAGTGGCGGTGTGTTAACGGCAACAGCCGGTGGTAGCATCACACAAGCCGGCTCATTAACAGCGAATGGGCTGGTGTTTGTTTCTCATGGTGATATTGTGCTGGATAACCCGGTTGTATTAACGGGTAATGCAAGCCTGACTTCTAATAATGGACATATCGTTTTCAATGGCTCATTCGATGGTGCTGTTTCATTGACATTAAATGCAGGTAGTTTAGGGGATGTTACCTTCAGTGAAGATGTGGGTTCCGTGATGCCATTAACCACATTAACCATTGCGAATGCACACAATGTTACCAATAACGCCATGATGAGCCTCGGCCAATTTGTGCAAAACGCTGGAAACACCTTGGACTTTGGTTTCGGCGGGGTGAGCACCACAGGCAATGCTTCTATCACAGGGAATAATGTGATGGGTCAAATGAATGTGGCTTCCTTGTCTTTAGGAACCAATGCAGCAAACATAACAGGCTTGATTGCCGGTGGCAGTGGTGAATCTGCGATTCAAACCGTTGTGTTTTTGAATACCATTACGTCAGGCACGCATTTCTTTAATGGCATAGATATGTATATCGTACCAACACCACCGGTTCCGCCAGTGCCGCCCACGCCAAATAATGGGCCTGGTGATTTACCACAAATTGCCTTGCCCGATGGTATTGCAACGGTTCAAACAGCTGGCTATGTGTTGCCCGCAACGGATGCCAATATTTGGTTAGATGAATGGATGGAAAGCGACCCAGCCTATAAAAACTGCGTCGTTTCTGGAGATATTGCGATATGCGCCAATTAACCAGTGTGGTTATTGGTGTAATCAGGTAAATCACCCACCGTGACAATTTTCATGGAATTGGTTCGGCCGTGCACCCCGATTAAATCGCCTTTGGTAATGATCACCAAATTCCCTTCGTTTAAAATACGACGTGTTTGTAATTCAGTGACTGCTGCGCGGTTTAACACACGCCTGTCAATGTGGGTGGCATCAAACGGAATGGGGTAAACACCGCGATAAAGGGTCATGCGGCGTAAGGTGGTTTCACTGCGGCTCAGGCCGTAAACGGGAATGCTGGAATTCACCCGAGACATGAGCAAGGGCGTGGTGCCAGATTCCGTTAAGGCAATGATGGCTGTGATGTCTAGGTGATTAGCCACATACATGGTGGACATGGCAATGGCTTCATCCACGTGGTGCATGGGGTGATGATTGGGTCGGCGTGTTTGGCTGGTGCTATTGTGTTTTTCAGCGCTTAAACAAATGCGGTCCATGGCAGCCACGGCTTTATCGGGGTGCAAACCAACGGCAGTTTCGCCGGATAACATGACAGCATCGGTGCCATCCAACACGGCATTCGCAACGTCTGAGACTTCAGCGCGGGTTGGAATGGTGTTGTGTATCATGGTTTCTAGCATTTGTGTGGCGGTGATAACGGGTTTGTTGAACACGCGAGATAATTTGATAATGCGTTTTTGCACGCCGGGTAATTCAGCGTCACCAATTTCAACGCCTAAGTCACCGCGAGCAATCATGATGGCGTCCGAGGCTTGAATGATGTCTTCAATGTGCGTGATGGCTTCCGTGCGTTCAATTTTGGCAATGATGCCAGGGTTGCCGCCAGCGGCTTTTAATAAAATGCGTGCTTCTTTGATGTCGTCGGCGTTGCGAGGGAAAGAAACCGCAATGTAATCGGCTTCAAGACGAACCGCGTGCTTGATGTCTTCTCGGTCTTTTTCAGTGAGGGCTGCTGCGGATAAGCCGCCGCCCATGCGGTTGATGCCTTTGTTGTTTGAAAGCTCACCGCCAACCACCACTTCGCAAATGACTTGCGTGGCTAAGACGCGCGTGACTTTAAACACCAAGCGACCATCGTCTAATAATAAGGTGTCGCCGGGGCGCACATCACGTGGGAGGTTTTCATAAGCGAGTGACACAATGTTTTCGTCGCCGTCATTTTCATCCAGCGTGGTGTCCAGGGTGAAGGTTTGGCCTTCTTTTAAATGTACTTTTTTATTTTTAAAGCGCCCGATACGAATTTTCGGGCCTTGTAAGTCAATGAGAATCGCAACGGTAATGCCGTGCTTTTTAGCAATGTTGCGAACCGACGCAATGCGTTCTTCGTGTAAGCTGGTGGCGCCGTGAGAGAAGTTAGCGCGGAAAACGACCGCGCCGGCTAATATCACGCGTTCCATCATGGCGGGGTCGTCCAGGGAAGGGCCTAGGGTGACGACAATTTTAGTGCGGCGTAATGGGCTCATGCGACCTTTTCATTCTTTTTAGTTTGACGTTCTTCCAGGGCCGCAATGACAGGTAGCTTTTTTCCTTCGAGGACGGAGAGGAAAGCGCCGCCGCCGGTGGAGATGTAATCGATGCTAGCTTCAATGCGGTATTTTTCAATGGCGGCTAGTGTATCACCACCGCCAGCAACTTTAAATGCCTTACTGTCGGCAATGGCTTTGGCAATGGCCTTGGTGCCGCCGGAGAAGGCCTCGATTTCAAAGGCGCCGATGGGGCCATTCCATAAAATGGTTTTGGCTTTTTTAATAAGGCTGATGAAGGTTTTGATGGTGTCTGGGCCCATGTCTAAAATACGCTCGTTGTCATCAATTTGTGAGACAAGGCGAACATAAGATTCAACGCCTTCGGCTAATTTTTCAGCCACGACCACGTCTATGGGCATGGGGATTTCAGAGCCGCGTTGTTTGGCTTCTTGGGTGATGCGCTCGGCTTCATCGATGAGGTCGGGTTCGTATAAGGATTTACCAACGGTATAGCCTTCAGAGGCTAAAAACGTGTTGGCAATGCCGCCGCCGATGATAAGGGTGTCGACTTTTTTCACTAAAGAATCGAGCAAGGCCAACTTAGTGGACACTTTTGACCCACCCACAATGGCAAGCACGGGGTGAACGGGATTTTCCATGATTTTATCGAGGGCGGCTAGTTCGGATAAAAGCAGCGGGCCGGCACAGGCTTGTTTCGCAAATTTAATGATGCCGTAAGTGGACGATTCCATGCGGTGAGAGGTGGCAAAGGCGTCCATGATGTAAACATCACAGAGGTTGGCCATTTTGCGCGAGAGCTCAACGTTGTTGTCAGTTTCGCCGTGGTTAAAGCGGACATTTTCTAAGAGCACGACGTCGTGTTTATCCATGTTGACGCCGCCTATCCAGCTTTCGATAAGGGGGACTTCTTGTTTTAAGAGGGTGGATAAGACCTGAGCGACCGGAAGCAAGGTGTAGGTTTCTTCGGCTGAGCCTTCACCGGGGCGCCCCAAGTGGGACATGAGCATGACTTTAGCACCCGCTTTCAAGGCCTGAGTGATGGTGGGGATGGCGGCTTGGATGCGAAGATCGCTGGTGACACGGCCATTTTTGATAGGCACATTAAAATCTTCGCGAATAAGAACGCGCTTTCCTTTGAGATCAAGATCAGACATCGATGGGATGGGCATGCAGCTGCTCCTTTATTTAACAACGTGATGGTCTGCTGAATTTATTGCATTATTCAATGAAAGACAATACAGAGATAGTGATTGAGGTGCTTTATAAGATATTTCTTACATCGCTTATAGTCAAGTGGTTGTTTTTTGTGATTTTCAGTGGTATGTCCACGCATTTCTTGGTAGGCTTTCTTTTAAACTGGGATGTAAGGGGCGCTTCTTTGGATACACAAAAAGCAGTGAAAGCCGCGACGTTGAAGCAACGTTGCCTTGGATGGTCTATACATGCTTTTACCGCGAGCGGTGCGTTTGTTGGCTTGCTCGCTTTATTGGCCATTTATCATCATCGCTTATTGTCAGCGTTGTGGTTGATGAGCGCAGCCGTGCTCATTGATGCCGTTGATGGCATGTTTGCGCGCAAGGTGCGCATTAAAGAAGTGGTGCCTGAAATTGACGGTGCCTTGCTGGACAATATCGTTGATTTTGTCAATTACACCATCGTGCCTTGTTTCTTTCTCATGGTGACACCGCTCTTGCCGGCGTATTGGTGTTTGTTGAGTGTGATGGCCATCACGTTTTCATCCGCTTATCAATTCACTCAGGTCGATGCCAAAACCAACGACCACTTTTTTAAAGGCTTCCCGAGTTACTGGAACATCGCCGTTTTTTATTTATTTTTTTGGCAAATGAGCCCAGTCACAAACATGATTATTTTATTGGTGTTGGCGGTGTTGAGTTTTGTTCCCATTAAATATGTTTATCCATCGCGTGTGGATTATTTAAGTGAAAATAAATTATTACGATCTGCCATGGTGGTCTTAACCATTTGCTGGGGCGGCGCCACGACAGGGTTATTGTGGGTGTATCCCGCTTCTAATCATGTGTTAGTCGCCATTTCACTCAGCTATTTATTAGTGTATATCGGGATTAGCCTTTATCGCACGTGGGTGCCTTTAAATCAGTTTGTGTTGGTGGAAGAATGAAACCAGAACGCATTTTAGTGACCGGCGGCGCCGGGTTTATTGGGTCGCACACCGTGGATGCGTTGTTGGCCTCGGGGCGGCAGGTGGTGGTTCTCGATAATTTATCCTCGGGAAAGCTCACGAACCTGCCCTTGAATCACGCGGATTTAAGCTTTATCGAAGGCGATGTGCTTGAATACCCATTGGTGCTCGATTTAATGCGCGACGTGAATGCGGTCTTGCATTTGGCCGCCATTGCTT
Source organism: Gammaproteobacteria bacterium (assembly GCA_035764205.1). Taxonomy (GTDB): domain Bacteria; phylum Pseudomonadota; class Gammaproteobacteria; order DSM-16500; family DSM-16500; genus Aquicella. Next base: position 43,814 of record DASTZQ010000058.1, on the reverse strand, counting down.
CTGTGCCCCAATCCATTGATTACCCAGCCTATACCTTGCAAGTGAACACCTTGGGCCTGGTGCACGTGCTGCAGGCTGTGCGTGAATCAGGTCGGGCGGTGCGTGTGGTGTATGCCTCTAGCGCTTCCGTTTACGGGGATGAACCCAAGCTGCCCTGCAACGATGAGCGTGCCTTGGCAGCGCCACCCTTGTCTCCTTATGCCTTACAAAAGCTCAATTGCGAACAATACGCTGATTTATACCAGCGTTTGCACGGGCAGGCTTGCTTTGGTCTGCGTTATTTTAATGTTTACGGTAGCCGCCAAGACCCCCATTCCCCTTATTCTGGCGTGATCAGCCGCTTTTTAGACGCCTATCATGCGAACACGCCCTTAACCTTGCTGGGCGATGGCTTGCAAAGCCGTGATTTTATTCATGTTTCTGATGTGGCGCGGGCGAACCTGCTGGCCCTCGATACCAAAGCCAGTGGGGTGGTGAATGTGGCCACCGGCCAGCCCGAAACCTTGGTGCAACTCATTGATTATATTCAAGCGGCGGGTGGTCGCCCGGCAGCCGTGGTGGGCGCCCCGGCAAGGGCTGGCGATATCCGCGCTTCTTACGCCACCACGGCATTGGCGGAGCGTTTGCTTCAGTTTACCTATCGCGTGCCGCTTAAAAATGGCATTGCGGAATTGGTTACTGGCTAATTCTCAGGTATCATTGCGCTTTTCAATCGAGGCTCTCATGAAGCAACCCGCATGCACTGCTTTGACCGTCGAATTAACGGCAGCCGATTTGCCTGTTTCTTGCCCCCCTCGCGATGACCGCATCTGGGATGCGCATCCACGAGTTTATTTAACCCTCAATGCGGAAGGCAAAGTTGCTTGCCCGTATTGCGGCACAACCTATATTTTAAAAACACCATGCAAAACACAGTAAGCTCAAGAAAAATTTTAATCATCGGCCCTTCTTGGGTCGGTGACACCATCATGGCTCAAGCCTTGTTTCAGTTAATTAAGCAGCAAACGCCTGATGCCGTTTTGCACGTCATGGCACCTGAATGGACGTTTTCTGTTTTTGCCTGCATGCCTGAAATCAGCAAAGTGATCCCCATGCCGCTGACGCACGGTGAATTTAAGTTGTTAACGCGTTATCGCTTAGGCCGCGCACTGCGTGCCGAACAATACGATCAAGCCATTGTGTTGCCTAACTCGTTTAAATCAGCCCTCATTCCTTGGTTTGCGCGCATTCCTAAACGCACGGGTTGGTTGAGGGAATGCCGTTCTTTATTATTAAACGACGGCCGCACGCTCGATAAAAAACAAACCCCATTGATGGTCGAACAATACTTATCGCTCGGCCTTCCTAAAAACACACCCTTAACAAAACCCTATCCCTTGCCCCGTTTAAAAGTCGAGTCAGCGGCGCAATTGGCAGCCTTGGCAAAAATTGGGGTGGTCATGAATGACAAACCCATTCTGGCTTTAGGCGCGGGCGCCGAGTTCGGCCCTTCTAAACGTTGGCCTGAATCTTATTTTGCGGAAGTGGCCAAGCAAAAATTAAGTGAAGGTTGGAATGTGTGGTTATTTGGTTCCCCCAAAGACAGGCACATCACGGAAGCAGTCAATGCCTTGGTTGGCGATGCCTGTGTTAACATTGCGGGCCGCACCGAATTATCTGAAACCTTGGCCTTATTATCGCTGGTGCAAGGGGCAGTCACGAATGATTCTGGCTTAATGCACATGGCAGCAGCGCTTGGCAAACCCTTGGTGGCGGTTTACGGCTCAACAAGCCCGGCTTTCACGCCGCCTTTATCAAAAGACGCAACCGTTTTGCAATTGCAGCTGCCGTGTCAGCCGTGTTTTCAACGGCAATGCCCGCTGAAACATCATTTGTGTATGCTGGATCTTAAGCCCGCGCAAGTCTTAGCGGCCATGAGGGCCTGGCACTGATGCGTATTTTAATTATCAAAACTTCGTCCATGGGCGATGTCATACACATGCTTCCCGCTTTAACCGATGCCGCGGCGCATTTTCCTGAGGCCCGGTTTGATTGGATGGTGGAAGACAGCTTCTCAGAAATTCCAGCTTGGCACCCAAGCGTGGATCGCGTCATTCCCGTGTCGTTTCGGCGCTGGCGCCGCGCTTTGTTTTCATCGGCTTCTTGGAAGGAATGGCGTGAGTTTCGTGCATTGTTAAACCATGAAACCTACGACCTCATCATTGACGCGCAAGGCCTTGTGAAAAGTGGTTTCTTGGCTTGGTTTGCGCGAGGGCAGCGCGTCGGCCTTGATTTTCATTCCGCGCGTGAACCTTTAGCTTCTTTGTTTTATCACAAAAAAGTGAAGGTGAATTTTCTGCAGCAAGCTGTGCTTCGCATGCGTTTATTAATGAGTTTGGCCATGGGTTACCCCATGCCAAGCACGCCGCCTGATTTTGGTTTAGATAGACGCGGCTTGCCGCATGAAGCGAGCGCACCTTATCTTGTTTTTTTACACGGCACCACCTGGGACAGTAAGCAATGGCCAGAAACCTATTGGCAGGCACTTGCCAAGTTGGCGGAAGCTGCCGGGTATCGTGTGAAAATGACCGGCGGGAACGATATTGAAATGGCGCGCGCACATCGCATCGCGACAGCAAGCCCCGTGGTGGATGTTTTACCTCGCCACACCATTAGTCAAATGGCGGCTTTATTAGCGGGTGCAGAAGGGGCGGTGGCGGTGGACACCGGGTTTGGGCATTTGGCTGGGGCTTTGGGTGTGCCAACGGTTTCCATTTACGGTTCAACCAACCCTGATTTTACAGGGGTGCTTGGGTCGGCTGCGCATAATTTAGCGGCGAAATTTCCGTGCTCCCCTTGCTTGAACCGAGAATGCACTTATAAAGAGCCGTCGGTGGTGGTGCCTGCGTGTTATGCCACGGTGCCGCCGGCTTTGGTGTTTTCGAGTTTACGCACCGCAATTGGGTAAGCGGTCTTGGTCTTCACAGCGCTCACCCGGGGGTGGGCCTGAGTCTTTATAGCTAAGCGCGCCTATGTTTTCAGCGGTGATGGCGTGTTTATCCAGTTGTAAATCTTCTTTCGATGGGTAAGACGTAATCTGAATGCGGCTATTTTCTCGAATGCCTGTGTTGTGATAATTGCTGGCAATGGGGAAGAAGTTGCCGTAACCCACGTAGTTTAGTTTTCGTGTTTCAATCGAGCTTGGTTTGTATTGGCTGATGCCTGCATTCCAGAGATAAGCGGCCACCGCCTTAGCGCGCGCTTGTGAGAGTTTTTGTTCGTCGTGCGGGCGGGCAAACCCACTGGTGTTGCCAGAAATCATGATGTTATTTTCGGGGGTGCGTTCAAGGACGGCCACCATGGAATCGAGGATGGGTGTTGCTTGGGGTAAAAATTCAGCGGTGTTGGCTTGAAACAGCTTGTCGGTTGGCACTTCAATGCCGACACTTTCGCCCAATTGGTAAACTTGCCCGCCGGAATAATAAATGCCGCCAGCCGCGTAACGCAGGGTGGTGGCGTAATAACCGAGTGAGCCACCGGTGACACCGGCTAAAATTTTAACGGGGATGGGGGCGCCCAAGAGGCTCGCGGTGCCGGCACCGGCGCCGATGCCAACGGCTCGGCCAGTGAAGCTGCCGGTTTGGTGATTATGGGGTGATAGGGGGTTGTAGCTACAGCCAGCGAGGCTAAAGCAAGCGAGTAAGCAAACCAGAGGGCGGTCCATCATGCAAACATCCCTTAATGAATTTAGAAAATTATATCAAAAGAAGCGCTGCCTGTCGCCGGCTTTTGAATTTCATTGTACACTGATAAGACAACCCAAGCCTTGAAGGATGCAAGCGCGTGATGCCATTGAATCAGAAGTCATCAGTCACTCCGTATTTGCCAGCCGAACATTACACCATTTGGCGTTTGATCAAGGCGTATTTTCAATCGGATGAGCGCTGGTTTGCTTATGGGTTTTCCATGCTCATTATCAGTTTGACAGTGAGCTTGGTTGGCCTGGATTTGGTTTTTAATTATTGGTACAGCCATTTTTACGATGCTTTGCAAGCTTACGATAAACCGGGTGTCTTGCGTTTGCTATTTTATTTTTGCGGCATTGCGGTCAGCATGATCATTATTGCGGTGTATCGTTATTACATAACACAATTTTTTAATTTACGCTGGCGTAAATGGCTAACCAATCAATTTGTGGGGCGCTGGCTGCAAAATCGCAGTTATTATTTGCTTGAAAACTTCGATGAAAAAACCGACAACCCCGATCAACGTATTCAAGAAGACGTCACCGCCATCATCAGCAACACCATTGATTTAGTGGTGGGGGTGTTAGGCGCTTTCATGACTTTATTTACCTTTATTTTTGTGCTGTGGTCTTTGTCTGGGCATTTAACCCTTTCCTTTGGTTCTTTCGGTAAGCTGGTTATTCCGGGTTATTTAGTGTGGGTCGGTGTGTTGTACGCTTCGATCGGTACTTATTTAACCGTGAAAATCGGCCGCCCTTTGGTGGCTTTGAATTTCGAACAACAAAAACGCGAAGCAACTTTCCGTTATGCAGCAGTTGAAGTGAGAACGCATGCAGAGCACATTGCTTTGTATGAAGGTGAGCATCATCAAAAAACCATTTTGAATGGCTTGTTCGATTTAGTGTTAAGCAATTATTACTTAATTATTTTGCGTCAAAAATTATTGTTGTGGTTTACCGCTGGTTATAATCAGGCAGCGGTGATTATTCCTTTGATTGTGGCTTTGCCGAATTATTTTGGCAAAGTATTTAAGCTGGGTGGTTTGATACAAAGCTTAAATGCCTTTGGTAAAGTGCAAGAGTCTTTATCATTCATTGTGAACGCGTATACGCAAATTGCGCAGTGGCAAGCGATCGCACAGCGGTTAACCACCTTTGTGAACCACATGAATGAAGCCGAAGCAAAAGCAGCCATGCAAAATAAATTATTATTTGAAACGCATGATGCGAATGACATTGAAGTAAAAAACATGACACTCTATACCCCGCATCTCGATGTTTTGTTGCGAGGCATTCATCAAACGTTTAAACAAGGTCATGCTTATTTAATCAAGGGTGATTCAGGCATAGGGAAAAGCACGTTTGTTCGTGCGATGGCAGGCATTTGGCCTTATGCCGCTGGCCAAGTGATTTTTCCTAAACAAGCAAAAGTGATGTATTTACCCCAGCAACCTTACATGCCGGTTGGCACGTTAGAAGAAGCCATTTTATTTCCCGACCACCACAAACCTGAGTTGCGCAGCCGCATTGAAGCGGTGATGCAGCTTTGTAATTTAGCGGCCTTCATTCCCCGTTTGAACCAGACCCTGCCTTGGGCCGAGCAATTGTCGCCTGGTGAGCAGCAGCGGGTGGCCTTTGCGCGGGTGTTATTGCACCGCCCGGATTGGGTGTTTTTAGATGAAAGCACGTCTATGCTGGATAAGCAAAATGAAGCCTTGATGTATGGTTTAATTAAAGCCCAACTGCCGGATTGCACGGTGATTAGCGTTGGGCACCGCGACACCTTAACGGCTTATCACGATGTGGTGGTGAACATGGCTGATTACCGCGCCTCGGTTCCAGCCACGGAATAACGTTTTTTGGGAATTTGTGTTATGATGAGCGCACATAAAAAATAATGAGGGATTACTCATGTACGGTTTGCTCTCTTTCCTTCCCTGGTGGGGCTATGTTGTTGTTTTATTAGCAATGACTCAATTAACCATCTTTGCGGTGACCATTTATTTGCACCGTTGCCAGGCGCATCGTGCCCTGGATTTGCACCCCATCGTCAGCCATGTTTTCCGTTTTTGGCTCTGGATGAGCACCGGCATGGTGACCAAAGAATGGGCAGCCATTCACCGTAAACACCACGCCAAGGTCGAAACCGACGAAGACCCCCACAGCCCGGTAGCCAAAGGCATTAAAAAAGTCTTTTTTGAAGGCGCTGAATTGTATCGCGCTGAAGCCAAGGTTCAAGAAACCATGGCACGTTACGGTCAGGGCACGCCTGACGACTGGATGGAACGCCACGTTTATAGCAAGCACAGTGCCAAAGGCATTGCCTTAATGTTCATCATTGATGCCTTGTTGTTCGGCTTGCCCGGCATTAGCATGTGGGCCATACAAATGGCCTGGATCCCTTTCTGGGCGGCGGGTGTGGTGAATGGCATCGGCCATTACTTTGGTTACCGTAATTTTGAAAGCAAAGATGCTTCGCGCAATATTTTCCCCATTGGGTTTTTCATTGGTGGTGAAGAGTTGCATAACAACCATCACGCTTATGCCACCTCTGCAAAATTCTCAGCCAAGTGGTTTGAATTTGACATGGGTTGGTTAGTGATACGTGGTTTAGAAATGCTGGGGTTAGCCAAGCCAAAACGCGTGTTACCAACGCCTAAAACACAGGCTGACAAGCGCGTGGTTGACATGGACACCATTAAAGCCTTAATTAGCTATCGTTTCCAAGTGTTAGCCCGTTACAGCCGTGAAGTGATGGTGCCCATGTTGCGTGAAGAGCAAAAAAACGCGAGCAAAGCCACGCGTCATTTATTGCGCCGCGCTAAAACGGTGTTGGTGCGTGATGATTTCATCATGGAACCTAAACAAAAATCACGTTTAGCGAATGTGCTTGAAAACTTTCAATCACTGAATTTAATGTACCAATTCAGAGAACGCCTTGCAGCCATCTGGAGCCGCAGCACGGCTTCACAAACGGAATTAATGGAAGCCTTGCAAGAATGGTGTCAGCAAGCAGAAGCCACCGGCAATGAAGCGCTGCGTCGTTTTTCTGCGCACTTGAAAACCTACGTTCCGCAAGAAGTTGCGTAATGATTCGAACGAAAAAAACCCGCCTGATGGCGGGTTTTTTTTATGAGGTAAAGATGGAAACAATAAATAAAATAATCAGCATGATGTTAGTGCAATTTCCTTTGTTGAGTTATGCAGCGCATCATCCAGTCATTTACGTGGTGAAAGAAGCGGATTTAAAAAACACGATACAAGTGGAAGTGCATCATCCAACAGACGATCGCCCGACCTTTTTAGCGTTGCGACGTTCGGTTTCAGTCGTGGCATCGCAAGTGGAAGGCGTGAGCTGTGATGGTAATGCATTAACAGAAACAGACACGAGCGTGTGGTTGGTGCCAGCGCATTGTGCCTTATTGCAATGGCGTATTACTTTTGTGGACGCATCTTCTTTGGTTGCTGCGAAACAACAAAGCATGATCTCCGGTCATTTTAAATTATTATCTGAAGCTTCTTCTTTGCCGCGTTTACTTAATGCGGATGGCGATGATGCGTTGAAAATGGATTTGCCTTATCACACGGTTTTTCCTGCGGTGAATCGCCAAGGTTTAATTCCACTTTCTTCAAGAACGGCGCCGCCTTTGTTTGTATTAATGAATGCAGCGCCGCTAAACACCCTAACATCAGAAGATATAACGTTAAATTATTGGATGGATCATCGAAAAGATAAAAATGACATTCCTGATGAGCGTGCTGAAATGCACGGCCTTGAATGGATGAATCAGCGATTGTCTCATCACCATCCATTGATTTTTTCTGTTGCGTGGTTGGGTTTGCCTAAAGAATTATTAAGCATGGGTGGGGCTACTGGCAGCAATGTGTTATTAACCAATTATTCTAATGACGGCGATATTAATTTTGGTAAAAGCATGATGCTCTATATTGCCTTGCATGAAGGGTTTCATGAATTTGCGGAAGATTATGCCAAAGAGCCAACGTGGGCCGCTGAGAGTTTAGCGAGTTATTTTGGCGTGCGTGCCACCATGGCCGCCATGCCTGATGGTGGCGCATTAATGCAACATTTTGAAGTGGCAGGTACTCAGTTTAGCGATGGTTTATTATTAGCGAATGAAAAAGTGGGCAAAGGTGACCCCAGTGATTATGTTGAATTTTACACGAAAGGCATTGCCTTTTGGGACGCGGTGGATCAAGCCATGCGAGTGCAGGGTGATAGCCTTGATCATCATCTCGTTGATTTATTGAATTTACAGTATGATAGCGCTGGCAATCCATTGCATTTAGAAACGGTTTGTCATTTATCACCCAATGTTTATGACGCTTTGCGTCAGCAATATTTAATGTAGGAGTCGCTCATGACCACATTACCCCCTTGCTCCAAATGCCAATCAACCTACGTTTACGAAGATGGTGGCTTATTTATTTGCCCTGAATGCGCGCATGAATGGCCAGTCGTTGCGGCGGTGGTTGTGGATGAAGTGACGGTGATTAAAGATGCGAATGGGAATGTTTTGACTGATGGTGATACCGTAACTGTCATTAAAGATTTGAAAGTGAAGGGGTCGTCTTTGGTGGTGAAAGTGGGTACTAAAGTTAAAAATATTCGCTTGGTGGAAGGTGATCACGACATTGATTGTAAAATTGATGGGGTGGGGCCAATGAAGCTTAAGTCGGAGTTTGTGAAAAAGGTGTAATTTGTTCTTAAGGCTCACGGAGTGAGTTAACCCAGTGCCAGCTTAGCAGCGTCACCCTCCTGGCCCGGAACCATTATTCGAAGTCAGAGAAGGCTTCCTAGGCGCGCCGGGGAGGCAATCGACCGGCGTGCACGAGCTTGGTTTTAACATTTGCCCAGTTAACCCATTGCAAAAAACAATCATGAAATCTCTTGGATTGAATAATTGAAAAAACTCTTCTAAAGGTTTGATGGGATGGAACACCGTTGGGTGGCTCTAAAAAACTCGATAGCCAGTCTTGTTTTGCGCATCCAAATGCTTTCACTGCCTTCTAGTTGTTCGCACCGCAGATAACAGCGCAAATGGTAATAACAATAATATCAATTAATTTATGGAGGGCTCGTTCTACAACTCGTGGGTCGTCAAGGGTGGAAAAGCAGTCGATAATAGTTGTGATGGCGGGGGGTAGTATTAATAGTATCCATTTTAGCGGCTCCTAAGGTGCATATTTTGGCGAATATGCGTTTTTTAACGTAAAAAAAACCGCAGGAACTGCGTATTATCAGCAAACAAAAAACCTTCAACCGATTGATTTATCTATATTTTTTGTGAAATTGCCGTGGCGAGACTAGATATCTTTATCAGTTTTAAGATTACCTTAATATTCATAAGGTATAGTGTGGCAATTAAATCTAAAAAACCGGGGGAGCCCTATGAAAGACAGGTTAAAAAAACACCAGAACAAACAAGAGGCCGTCATCGAACGCGCACAATCTATCAACAAAGAGGAACAAGCGTGCCTTGATCTTTTTCTTGCGGAATATAAATCCAAAAAAGATGCAGCTGGGTTTTTTGCCCGCAGCCGCATAACCGAGGCCTCAAGCTTGTACGCTGTCATGGAGAACGTGTTTCGTCAAGATGGGGAAAAAACAAGAAGTCGTGAGGTGTGCATATCTCTTAACTGGTTTAGACCGCAAGGAAACAAATTGGAATGTACAGAGTCAACACCGAAGGCCGTTAAAAACCTCTTTGACTATATGATGTGGCAACTGAAGGTACAACCAAAGGTAGATGTATCAAAAAAACACCAGAATAAACCAGAAACCGTTATCGAACGCGCACAATCTATCAACAAAGAGGAACAAGCGTGCCTTGATCTTTTTCTTGAGGAATATAAATCCAGAAAAGACGCAGCTGGGTTTTTTGCCCGCAGCCGCATAACCGAGGCCTCAAGCTTGTACGCTGTCATGGAGAACGTGTTTCGTCAAGATGGGGAAAAAACAAGAAGTCGTGAGGTGTGCATATCTCTTGACTGGTTTAAGCCGCAAGGAAATAAATTGGAATTTACAGAGTCAACACCGAAGGCCGTTAAAGAGGTCGTTAAGTATTACGAGTGGCAAATGGCGGTACAACCAAAGCAAAAAAAGTAGCGCTAGGACGGCCATTGTCGCTCCGGCACAAAAAAACCCGCATTCGCGGGTTTTTTCTTTGTAGCTGCGGTTAGCTGCTAGAACCTGGCAATTTCACTTCTTTAAACACGCAGTGCATGCCGGTGCGGCCTGTTTCGGCATTGAAAGCCATGGGATCAAAGCTTTTCATTTCCATTTTTTCAGGCTTGGTTTTTTTGTTCTTGGTGGTCGTGAACGAATAACGAGTCGGTTTGCCTTTTTTGTTCAGGCCGGTTGACTCCATTTTGATTTTATCGCGCATGAGGGAATCCTGCTTTAGCCGGTGATTTGTGCATTGAGTTTGAGGTCGTTCAAGACGGTCTCAATGCCGTATTTGTCAATGATACGCATGCCACGGGTGCTAATGCGCAGGCGGACAAAACGCTTTTCGCTTTCAAGCCAGAAACGCTTGGTTTGAATGTTGGGTAGGAAACGGCGCTTGGTTTTGTTGTTAGCGTGGGAAACATTGTTCCCAACCATCGGGCCCTTACCAGTAATTGGACACTTTTTAGACATATCCTGCTCTCTTAATGAATGCTTTGAGTAATAGGTGGAGTTACACCACCGCATGAGGGAGCAATTTATACCAGAAACAAAACATAAGAGCAACCCTAGCCTGCTAACATTTGCACGGGGCGGTGGATGGTCGTATCATGGGCACATTCAAAGGGGGGGTTCGCCCATGCTCAGCGGTAAAAACATCGTTATTGGGGTCACCGGCAGCATCGCCGCTTACAAAAGCGTCGAATTGGTCAGGCGCTTGGTTGAGGCGGGGGCTTCGGTGCGCGTGGTCATGACAGCCCACGCCAAGGCCTTTGTCACGCCCATGACCTTTCAGGCGGTCTCCGGCCACCCCGTTCACGACGACCTTTTCGATGTGGCAGCGGAAGCCGCCATGGGCCACATTGAGCTTGCCCGCTGGGCCGACCTCATTCTCATTGCCCCGGCCTCCGCTGATTTAATGGCAAGGCTCACGCAAGGCGCCGCCAATGATTTACTCACGACCCTTTGCCTTGCCACCCGCGCGCCCATCATGCTGGCCCCGGCCATGAACCAGGCCATGTGGCTGCACCCTATCACAAAAGCGAATGCGGCTAAGCTCGCGGCCCATGGCATGGTCTTTTTAGGCCCCGATGCTGGCCACCAAGCCTGTGGGGATGTCGGCCCTGGGCGCATGCGCGAGCCTGACTTATTGTTAAAAGACGTCATCAGTCACTTTCAAACCGGCGAGCTCGCTGGCTTGCGTATTTTAATGACGGTGGGCGCCACCAAAGAAGCGATAGACCCGGTTCGTTACCTCACCAATGGCAGCTCAGGCAAAATGGGTTTTGCCTTGGCTCTCGCGGCCAAGGCGGCCGGTGCCGAGGTGACGGTCATCCACGGCTTGGTCAGCGAGCCGGTGCCATCAACCGTCACCGCCATTGCCGTCGAATCTGGGCAAGCCATGCACGATGAAGTGATGAAAAAAAGCTCAGACTGTGATATCTTTCTCGCAGTTGCGGCGGTCGCGGATTACCGCTGTGAAGCCATTTCGGCCAAGAAGTTGCCTAAGCACCCCGAGGGCCTGACCTTAACCCTGGTGCCTAACCCAGACATTGTTGCCAGCGTGGCCGCTTTGCCCAATAAACCTTACGTGGTGGGGTTTGCCGCTGAAACGCATGACCTCATGGCCTCAGCGCGCCGTAAGTTGGTTAAGAAGGGGTTAGACATGATTATTGCGAATCCGGTGAACAACAACCTCGGCATAGGCAGCCCCGATAATGAAGCCGTGGTCATCACGCGACACAGTGAAATGCCATTTGAGCGCGCGCCAAAAAACAAGTTAGCGCATGCCTTGATAGCAGCCATTGCAAACGAATTTAATTCATTGAAAAAAGCGAGCACAGCATGAATGAAAGCATGAAAGTTGAAGCCATGACAGAAACACCATTTCATCGTGTTTCCAACGATTTATCCACGACCATCCAAATGAAAATTTTGGACCCGCGCTTGGGCTCCACTTACCCTTTGCCTCGTTATGAAACGAACGATGCGGCTGGCATGGATTTACGTGCGTGTGTGGATGCGCCGCTCACCATTCAACCCGGTGAAACGCAGCTCATCCCAACGGGCATGGCCATCTACATTGCCAACCCGCAATTGGCAGCTGTTATTTTGCCTCGTTCAGGCTTAGGGCATAAACACGGTTTAGTGCTTGGTAATTTAGTGGGTTTGATTGATGCGGATTATCAAGGCCCTTTAATGGTGTCTTGCTGGAATCGCGGCCATGCCGCTTACACCATACAACCCGGTGATCGCATTGCGCAATTGGTTTTCTTGCCCATTGTTCGTGCAAGCTTAAGGGAAGTGAGTGAATTTACCTTGACTGAACGTGGCATGGGTGGCTTTGGTCACTCAGGGAAAAATTAAATGACGATGCCAGCTTCTATTTTTCGTGCTTACGACATTCGCGGCATTGTGGGTGAGACCCTCACTGAATCCACAGTGTATGACATTGGCCGTGCGTTTGGCACGGTGGTGCGTGAGCGCAATGAATCCACGGTGGTGGTGGCGCGTGACGGCCGTTTATCAGGCCCAACCTTATTAAAAGCTTTGAGTGATGGTTTGCGCGCGACCGGTTGTGAAGTGATTAATGTGGGTTGCGTGCCAACACCGGTGCTTTATTACGCAAGCCAAGCATTCAATAAATGCGCCGGCATTATGTTAACCGGCAGTCATAATCCGGGGAATTACAATGGTTTGAAAATGGTCTTAGGCGGTGTTGCTTTAACGGAAGCGGCCATTCAAGATTTATATCAACGTGTGCTTAAAGGCAAATTTGCGCACGGCCAAGGGGGGTATCACACGCAAGACATCACTGGTGATTACCTTCACGACTTTTTAAAAGCCATTAAATTAACGCGCCCCATGAAAGTGGTGCTTGATGCAGGCAATGGCGTGGCCGGTGAAATTGCACCGATGTTGTTTCATGCTTTGGGGTGTGAGGTCATTCCTTTGTTTTGTGAGATTGACGGGCATTTCCCTAATCATCACCCCGACCCGAGCGACCCACACAATTTGCAAGATTTGAAAAAGGCCGTGGCTTTGCATCAAGCGGATGTGGGTTTAGCCTTTGATGGCGATGCTGATCGTTTGGGTGTCGTGACCTCACAAGGTGAAATCATCGCAGCGGATCGCTTATTAATGGTTTACGCCGACGCTTTATTAAAAGTGCATCCGAAGGCAAAAATTATTTACGACGTGAAATGCACCAATCACTTAAAACCCGTGGTTGAAGCTTTGGGTGGCGAACCCATCATGTGGAAAACTGGCCATTCGCACATTAAAGCGAAAATGGCAGCAGAAAATGCCTTGTTGGGTGGCGAGATGAGCGGGCATTTCTTTTTTAAAGACCGCTGGAATGGGTTTGATGACGGCCTTTACGCCGGTGCGCGCGTGCTTGAAATTCTTGCAACCGCCGCTCACCCCGAAGCACCGTTTGCGAACATTCCTAACAGTGTGAACACGCCTGAAATGAAAATTGAAGTGGATGAATCAGAAAAATTTCCCTTGATGCAACGTTTGCTTGATCAAGCCGTGTTTTCAGAAGGTGAGCTCATCACACTCGATGGTTTACGGGTGAATTTTGCAGACGGTTGGGGTTTGTTGCGCCCATCTAACACGTCGCCTTATTTAATCATGCGTTTTGAAGCGCAAAATCACGCTGGGTTATCACGCATACAAGCCGCGTTTCGCACCTGGATTTTATCCGTCGAGCCAGCCTTGGCTTTGCCGTTCTAACTGTTAAAAGGCAGTCGCATGAACACCAACGTGGATGTTGTGATTGTGGGGGGTGGTTTGGTTGGCGCAACGCTCGCTGCGTTGTTGGCTTCAAAAACCGCGTTAAGCATTGCTATCATCGATAAACAAACGTTGCCGCAATACACACCGCCGGATCATCGCGTGAGTGCCGTGGTTCCATCGTCCATTCAGTTATTTAAAACCATCAACGCGTGGGGCGCGATGCAGGCGATGTCTGTTTCGCCTTATGAACGCATGGCCGTGTGGGATGGCCAAAGCAGCGGTTATGTGAGTTTTGATGCGCCAAAACAACTGGGTTTTATTATTGAAAATAGTTTAATGCAAGTGGCGGTGCATGAGGTGTTAGCGCAGCAAGCTTCCGTGCAGCGTTTCATGGCGGTTGAGCCAGCAACCTATGAAACCACCGCTGAAGGCGTCGCCATTCAATTAAAAAATGGTGACTGTATCACAGCTAAGTTAGCAGTGGCAGCGGATGGCGCGCATTCGTGGTTGCGGCAAGCGGCTGGTATTGCGCTTAAACAAACGCCTTCAGAAGATGCTGCGATAGTCGCAACCGTTACCACTGAAAAACCACATGAAGCCACTGCGCGTCAAATTTTCTTAAAAACGGGGCCGCTTGCTTTTTTACCCTTAACCCATACACATACTTCTTCCATTGTGTGGTCGTTGCCGAATGCCTTGGCTGAATCTTACTTATCGCTAGACGACACAGCTTTTGCCAAGGTATTGGCGGCGGCATTTGAACACCGCTTGGGTGCCGTGCTGAGTGTGACCTCGCGCCACCGTTTACCCTTGCAGCCGCAACAAGCCTTGGCTTATGTTCAGCCAGGCTTAGCTTTGGTGGGGGATGCCGCACACACCATGCACCCCTTGGCCGGCTTGGGCGTGAATTTAGGCTTGATGGATGCGGCGAGCTTGGCCGATGTGTTAATGAAAGCCTTGAAGGCGGGTGAACCCATAGGCGATTATCGCGTGCTTCGCCGTTACGCGCGCTGGCGTGCTGCTGAAAATCTGCCCATTTTAACGGGGGTGGACGCCATCAAGCGTTGCTTTGCCCTCGATCAGCCGGCATTCAGTGTGCTGCGTGGTTTAGGCATGACACTCACTGAGCGTTGCACTTGGGTTAAAAAAGCCTTCATACAGATTGCGTCTTTAAATTATCCTCGCTAAGGGCTATACTTTCTGCGTTCTGCTCCCATTCGAAGAAAGGATCATCTCGTGGCAAAGCGCACGCCGTTTTACGATGTTCACATCAAAGCCAAAGCCAAAATCGTTGATTTTGCAGGCTGGGACATGCCTTTGCATTACGGGTCGCAGTTGCAAGAGCACCACATTGTTCGGCAAAAAGCTGGCATGTTTGATGTTTCTCACATGGGTGTGGTTGATGTCATTGGGCCGGAGGTGAAGCCTTACCTTCGTTATTTGCTTGCAAACAACATCGATAAAATTCAAGCCGGCAAAGCCTTATACACCTGCATGTTGAATGAGCAAGGCGGGGTAATAGACGATTTAATCGTTTATCACGTGAGCGACACTTTTTTTCGCATTGTCATTAATGCAGGCACGCGCGAAAAAGATTTACATTGGATGCAAACGCAAGCGGCGTCATTCGACCTTAAGCTCACCGAACGCACAGATTTAGCCATGCTGGCCGTGCAAGGCCCTGACGTTAAAAACATCATTGCGCGTTTCTTGCCAGGATCGAAATCAGACAAATTACTCAGTTTAAAACCCTTTGAATTTTTAGAAACGAATTCATGGTTTATTGCGCGCACGGGTTATACCGGCGAAGATGGCTTTGAAGTTATTTTTCCTGCGAATGATGCAAAAAAGTTGTGGCAAATGTTGCAATTGGCTGGCGTGTCACCGTGTGGGTTAGGCGCAAGGGATACTCTGCGTTTAGAAGCCGGTTTAAATCTTTACGGGCAAGACATGAATGAAAACATCACACCTTATGAATGTAATTTGGCATGGACAGTTGCCCTTGATCCATCCGACAGAAACTTCATTGGCCGCACTGCACTGGAAGCGCAAAAAACAGCGGGTGTGAAACATCGTTTGGTGGGTTTGGTCTTAGACGGCCCCGGCATTATTCGCAATCATCAAGTGGTGGTGTTGCCTAACCATGCAGAGGGGGAAGTGACAAGCGGCGGTTATTCACCCACGCTTGAAAGAAGCATTGCACTGGCGCGTGTGCCAGCTGACATTGGCGAGCAATGTTTGGTTGATATCCGCAATAAACACGTGCCTGCGTTGGTGATTAAGCCTCCGTTTGTGCGCCACGGTAAAAAAATGTTTTAATTTAAGGAACTCAGCATGAGCAATATACCTAAGCAATATCAATATACCCGTTCACACGAATGGATTAAAAAAGAAGAAGATTATTTTTTAGTGGGCATTACCGATCATGCGCAAACCATGCTGGGTGATTTAGTTTACGTTGAATTGCCAGAAGCCGACACGCACTTAGAATACGGGCAAGAATGCGCCGTGGTTGAATCGGTGAAAGCGGCGGCTGACATTTACAGCCCCTTGTCTGGTGAAATCATTGAAGTGAATGAAAATGTGTTAGATAACCCAGCGCTCATCAACGAAGACCCTTACGGCAAAGGCTGGTTGTTTCGCATGCGCCCCTTTGATCAAGGCCAGGGTGAATTATTAAGCGCGGATGAATACGCCAAAGTCGTGGCCTCAGAAGCACATTAAGCTTGCCCTCACAAGGAGGTGTATCATGCCATTTGTTCCGCACACGGCGAACGATGTCACAGCCATGCTAAAAACCATAGGCATTGCTGACTTAAATGCTTTATTCGATGAAATTCCTGCTGATTTACGTCAAGTCAGTTTGAAGGATGTTCTAAGTGGGGTGTCTGAATTAGCGCTCACGCGTCTTGCAAAAGCACGCGCACAACAAGACGCACAATTAACGTGTTTTATAGGCGCGGGTGCTTACGAACACCACATTCCAGCGGCGGTGTGGGAGCTTGCCACGCGCGGTGAATTCATGACAGCCTACACGCCTTATCAAGCAGAGGCAAGCCAGGGCAGTTTGCAATTAATTTACGAATATCAAACCATGATGGCCTCCCTCATGGGGCTTGATGTTTCAAATGCCTCTTTATACGATGGCGCTTCGGGTTTAGCCGAAGCCATTTTAATGGCCGTGCGTCTCAATGGTAAAAAACAAAAAGCGAAAGTGTTAGTGCCTGCCACCCTACACCCGCATTACCGTGCAGCGGCTGAAGCCATTGTCTATCAACAAAACATTGAATTGATAGTGGTGCCTTATGTGAAAGACACAGGGCAAGTGGATCAAGCGGCTTTAAAAACATTAATGCATGATGATGTTAGCGCCTTGGTTATTCCCCAGCCAAATTTTTTTGGTGTGTTGGATGATGTGGATGCCTTAACGGATTTTGCGCGCGAGCAAAAAATACTTTCCATTGCGGTGGTGAACCCAACGGCCATGGCTTTATTAAAACCACCTGGGCAATGGGGGCAAGAAGGCGTTGATATTGCTTGCGGTGAAGGGCAGCCCTTAGGCGTGCCGCTCGCTTCTGGCGGGCCTTATTACGGTTTTTTATGTTGCAAGCAAGCGCATGTTCGTCAAATGCCTGGCCGCATTGTTGGCCGCACGCTGGATTTAAACGGCAAAGAAGGGTTTGTCTTAACGCTGCAAGCGCGCGAGCAACACATTCGTCGTGCGAAAGCCACTTCTAACATTTGCACCAATCAAGGCTTGATGGTTACCGCTTCCACCATTTACATGAGCTTGATGGGGCCGCTGGGTTTGCGTCAAGTGGCCCTGGATTGCCACGAACGCACGCGTGAATTAATGGCGGCGCTCACAACAGTGCAAGGCATCACGCCCGTGTTTAATGCGCCTTATTTTCATGAAGTGGTGGTGAAGTTGAATGCTTCCGTTGAAACGGTCTTGGCTGAATTAGCAAAACACCGCATACAAGGGGGTTATGATTTAAAAATGGTTTACCCTGAACTGGGCGATTGCTTATTAATTTGCGCAACAGAAACAAAAACCAGCGAAGACATCATGTTATTTGCAAAGCAAATGGCGGCGGTGTTGGAAGGGAGGCCAGTGACATGTCACAATTAATTTTTAAAAAATCACAACCCGGTCGACGCGCGCAATCACAATGGCCGAGCACGGCAAGCAAAACGTGCAATGACATTCCCGCCGCTTGGTTGCGTAAAGACACACCGCGTTTGCCTGAATTGGATGAGCTCAGCGTGGTGAGGCATTACACCAATTTATCTAAACAAAATTTTTCCATTGACACCCATTTTTACCCCTTGGGTTCTTGCACCATGAAATACAACCCACGTGGTGTGCATAAACTCGCAATGTTAGAAGGGTTTTTAAATCATCATCCTTTGTCTCGTGAAGAGCACAGCCAAGGCATCATGGCGTGCATTTATGAATTGCAAGAAATATTAAAATCAGTCACGGGCATGAAGGGTGCTGCTTTATCGCCCATGGCTGGTGCGCAAGGTGAGTTTGCGGGCGTTGCCATGATTCGCGCTTATCATCGCGCACGCAATGATTTAGCGCGCGATGAAATGCTAGTGCCAGATGCAGCGCACGGCACGAACCCGGCTTCGGCGGTGCAGTGTGGTTTTAAAGTGAAAGAAATTCCAACCGGGGCGGATGGCAACATTGATTTAAATGCCTTAAAAGCCGCGGTGAGTGAAAAAACCGCGGGCATTATGCTCACCAATCCATCCACGCTTGGTGTGTTCGAAGAAAAAATTCAAGACGTCGCTAAAATCATTCATGAAGCCGGCGGCTTGCTTTATTACGATGGCGCGAATTTCAATGCCATTTTAGGCAAGGTGCGCCCAGGCGACATGGGGTTTGATGTCGTGCATTTAAACTTACACAAAACCTTTGCCACACCGCACGGCGGTGGTGGGCCGGGCAGCGGCCCGGTGGTTGCGGGCGAGCGTTTACTGCCTTATTTGCCCATCCCTCGCGTTGAAAAAACCGGCGACCATTACCGATGGCTCACTGAAAAAGATTGCCCCGATTCCATTGGTCGTTTATCTGCCTTCATGGGCAATGCCGGCATTTTATTGCGGGCGTATCTTTACGCGCGTTTGCTCGGCAAAGAAGGCATGCAGCGTGTCGCGGAATTTGCTACCTTAAATGCCAATTATTTACAAACGCGTTTGAAACAAGCGGGTTTTACGTTGGCCTATCCAGCGCGACGTGCAACACACGAATTTATCATCACTTTAAAACCCGAAGCGAATGCCTTAAAAATTTCTGCCCTGGACGTGGCCAAGCGTTTGCTCGATTATGGTTTTCATGCGCCAACCATGTATTTTCCTTTATTGGTGCCTGAGTGTTTGTTGATAGAACCCACCGAAACGGAAACCAAAGAAACCCTGGATGCTTTTGCCGAGGCCATGATTGCGATTTTGAACGAAGCCAAACGTGATGCCAGTGTGTTAAAAGGCGCGCCACACACGTTGCCGGTGAAACGTTTAGACGATGTCAAGGCAGCGAGAGAGCTTGATTTGACGTATCAATCAAAGTGAACGAGGGAGTTTTGCCCATGCATTCATTAGCGCCACTCATTTACGATCTCACCTTGATGTTGGGCATCGCCGGCATTGTTATTTTGGTTTTCCAGCGCATACACCAACCCGTGGTCTTGGGTTATTTAGTGGCTGGCATGATCCTTGGCCCTTATACGCCCCCGCACAACCTTATCACCGACGAACCCAATATTAAAATTTTGTCTGAGTTAGGGGTTATCTTTTTAATGTTTTCATTGGGCCTTGAGTTTAGCTTTCACAAGCTAACACGTGTGGGTCTTTCCGCCTTAGTGACAGGCATCATGAATGTGTTTTTCATGTTTGGCGTGGGTTTTATTGCGGGTCGTTTGTTAGGTTGGAAAATGGACGACATTTTGTTTTTGGGGGCAGCATTAAGCATTTCATCCACCACCATTATCATTAAAGCCATTGATGAATTAGGCCTTAAAAGTAAGCGTTTTGCCGAATTTATTTTTGGCATTTTAATCGTGGAAGATTTACTAGCCATTTTATTATTAGTGGGTTTGAGTGCGGCCATGAAAAAACAATCGTGGTTTAGCATGGATATGCTAAGCACAGCCGGGCGCTTGGTGATGGTGGTCGCTGCTTGGTTTACCGTGGGTTATTTTATTTTGCCAACGTTTTTCAAGCGCATCGCCAAATATTTAAGCCAAGAAACCTTAACCATTGTGGCGGTCGCTTTGTGTTTATTTTTAGTGACCATGGCTGATACTTTGCATTATTCCACCGCCTTGGGCGCGTTTATCATGGGTTCCATTTTAGCTGAAACGGTCTTGGTGCATCGCATTGAAGAAATCATCATCCCAATTCGCGATATTTTCGGCGCGGTGTTTTTTATTACCGTTGGCATGTTAATTAATCCTTATATCATTCTTGAGCAATGGCAGGCGGTGTTAATGATTTCTGCTTTGCTGATTGTCGGTAAAGTTTTAGTTATCGGCTTGGTGTCATTTTTAACGGGGCAGGGGTTTAACACGTCTGTGCGTTCGGCGTTTGGGATGGCGCAAATTGGTGAATTCTCATTCATCATTGCATCGCTTGGCTTGACCTTGGGTGTGGTCAGCGACCAGCTTTATCCTATCATTGTCGCGGTTTCAGCCATCACCACCTTTACGACACCGTATTTCATTTCTTTGTCTGGTGGCTTGAGTGATTATTTAGAAAAACGCTTGCCCAATAAACTCAAGTTTTTGCTCGATGCTTACACCAATTGGGTGTATCGCTTAACCGCCACTTCAAGCGACACCCCTTGGGTGAGGTCGATTTTTTTGCGGGTCATTATTAATGGTTTGATCGTGGCGTTTTTATTTACCTTGGTCGATCAATATTTCTATCCGAAAATATTTTATTTGGTTGAGCGACACACGCAGGCGAAAATTCTCGCTGAAATTTTATCCATTGTGTGTGTGATTCCTTTTATTTGGGGCATGGTGTTTTCTTATCGGCGGGTCATGATTCCTGAGCATGCCAAAGGTTCTTTAAAACCCATACAATTCATCGTGGGTTTGTTAACCTTGGCAGAGCTCGCCACCTTAAGTTTGGTGTTTTACCACACGTGGGCAACCACGATCACGTTTACGCTGATCATTGTTTTGTTTTTCATCGCCACTTTTCGGCAGTTGGAAAAATCTTACCATTGGTTTGAAACAAGGTTAGTTAAAAACATTAAGGGCAAGCCGCTGAAGCAATTGCACTTTAATAAATTGGCGCCCTGGGACACGCACTTCATTGAATTAACGGTGGGTAATCGCAGTGAATTAGCGAGAAAAAAACTGGAAGAGATGAGCATTCGTGAATTATACGGCGTGAATATTGTGGCCATACACCGTGGGCACCAAATTATTTTTGCGCCTGAGGGGCATGAGGTTTTATACCCCGATGATCGTGTGATTGTGTTAGGGAATGACACGCAAATTGAATTATTCGAGAAGAAAATCTCGCCTCGTTCCATTGAAGAAGATCACGATGTGGATTCTCAATTTGAGCAATTCAAACTAAAACCCATTTTGGTGGGTGAAAAGCAAATAAGCAGTGGTAACACTATCCGAGAAGCCATGCATGCGGCAAAATCTAAGGCTTTAGTCGTTGGCCTTGAGCGCGGCTCCGAGCGTATTTTAAACCCCAATTTAGACACGGCCTTGAGTTTAGGTGATGTTTTATACGTGGTGACACAAAGGAAGTTAAAACCGGCGGTGGGGTGATTTATTGGCTTGATGGGAGTGTAGGGTGAATTAGATGCGCATGTTTTTCGCGACTCGTAATCCACCAATATTTAAAAAAATACTACTGAGGGCTGCGCTCTCCGCGTTTGTGTTTTTTGATTGCATTGAGTAATGCTTTAGGTAAAACATCAGAGGCAGGCTTCATCTTTTTGATGTCTTTTTTGGTTAATTCTCTAACCTGACCGGCTTTGTTTGTTAGTGGTTTCTTTTTCATGTTTTCAACCTTTCGTATTTCCGTTTGGGTGTATTTATATTATCTGGGGTTATTTGATTAAAATCAATATCGTACAAATACGATAACGAGATATAAAAAAGTAAAAAAGCTTTTAAGCTTTTTCTTTGCATTTGTACAATAGTGGTGAAAACCGTAGAGCGAGTGAGCGCGGAGGTTTTTTGCGAGTAGACTTTTAGCGTCGTTTTAATTTCGTTAAAAATCGGGTTATACTGGATCTATACTATTTCTTGCTATAAATAAAAATAAATTTTTTTGGGGAAATGACATGACATACGATGCTGCAAGTCGATTACTAGATGAATTACTAGATATCGTCGACGGCGATGAAAAACATCCCTTAATGGGCTTGATCGATGCCTTAAGTCATAACATTGGCTTGTATGATGACCAACATCATGAAGCTAAATCAAAAGGATTGGATGCTTTGCTTTATTTAATGAAGGTGCATCATTTAACGCAATCAGATTTGCCAGAAATTGGCAGTCAAGGCGTGGTTTCTGAAATACTGAACGGAAAACGAAAATTAAATTTAAAACAAATAATTTCACTTTCTAAACGATTTAAGTTAGACCATTCTACTTTCATTGATGTCAGCAACGATGAAAAGCACAGTGTTTAAGGCGACCAATCGCTAACGCATTGAGCTGTTTTTGCATCTTCACCTTGGCTTTTAATCGGCGAAAATAAAATCATGGACGAGGATGACATTTTTTTTGCTTGATTGTATGGGTGTGTCGTGATGCAAAAATAAAAAGTCGAAAGAAGCGATTTTTCAGTGATACTTAATGCAATGTCACCTCTAGCCACTGCTTGCTCTATCGCATTTCTCACCAAAGGTTTAACCAACGGGGTGCGTGACAATTGATAATTCATGTCGTCTTCGCCCGGAAAGGGTGTGTTGAAATAAGCATTTAATTGCTTTAGCACTTCGGTGTTTTTATTAATTTCTGCATAAATGCAAAGAAGCAGGTCAGCCATTTTGTCGCGAATGCTGAGAAGAGAATGGCGGGCTAGCAAGCCATCCAAGGCCAAAGCTATCCTTACTTTGAACCTCATTTGCGCTGGTTCGGATAAAATGTTTAAGTAAAGTGATGTAGTTAATTGATTGCTGATATGGCTGATATATGTTAATCCATGTGTCGCAGAGAATAAATCCATGTGTTTTTCTGGATGCGTATTAAAATAATTAACGATAGCTTGATGTTTCTCTGCTGGCACGCCATCAACAATCTTGAGTTTTGTTTCGACTAAGCTTATATTTTCTAATATGGATTTCATCATGAAGGTGAATGCGAGTTGCTTTCCTTGTGTAGAAACGGCTGAGCTATGCAGGTGTTTCAGGTTATTATAAGTTGGTTTTTCTCGCTCAAAATGGGCGGTGATTTTTTCATGAATGCTTGTGATGAGGTCGGCAGATGTGTGATGGTCTCGCACAAGTTGAGCGACCTCACGATCAAGGTTTTCATTCTGGTTAATTAACACCAGCCAGCCTTCCCTGCAGATAGCAGCATAAGCATTTAAGATCGATAACATGTGCTCTTTGTTTTCATTAAACGCCATCGTCAAAATTGTCTTTGATAAGGTTTTTCTCGTGCTTAAGACTTCAAGCACTGGCAATACTTTAGAAAGCTGGTCTGGCGTTAATGATTTTGCTTCGATTTCACGCCGCAAGGGACGAAAAATGGACATGGTGTGTTCTATGCGGTCAAGTGGTAGAGCGGATTCAATGAGGTGTAAACGACGCTTGACGTCTTTAAGATGCATGGCATTCACTATTTCTGGCTTTAAATAAAAATGTAAGTCGGCCAAGTTTGTGTTAAGCATGTTTCTTTTATTGAAATAAAGTTGAAGTGTTTTTTCGATGGCGAGATTGACAGCTTCATTTCTCAAAAGTGGGGTTGTTCCTTGAAGAAAATCAAACAGGGATTTTTTGAGCTGATTTTTAACTTCATCATTATTAATATAGCAATGAGTGAGTGGGAGTTCTTTTAAGCCTTGCATTGCCATCGCTGTTTTTTCACCAAGCTCAGGGTTAAGCTTGCAAAGTACTTTGTGAATGAGGGTGGAATCACCCGAGCCACTCAGAGATGATAATAAAAACGAAGCTGAAAATTCCGTTAAGCTTAGCTGGTTTAGGCCAGCCAATAGTGCCGTATAGGCTTCAAAAACCTTGTCTTCATCAGGGTACAGCTTCCAGTCGATGCCTTCAATAAACGCATACTCTAATGAAGGGGCTTTTTCAAGGCAGCCTGAATAACGATGCTTTTTAGGCAGCATTTTACTGGGAGAAACCTCGTTTTCATCGTGAGTTACCTTAAGTGAAAGCAAGGCGCTTGCGTAAAATAAATCAAAGAGATCAAGCGGGCCTTCTTCATTTTTGAAGTTATCTCGTTTGTTTAATGATTCTTCAAATAAACGAAGGATCTCTAAGTCTTGTGCGACGGTGGGCTTGAGTTGATCAATGCTAAGATGAATGCCAGTCAGTAGCTCTGTTTGTTCGGGGGTGAACGTGAGACCGTGTTTTTTTAGAATGTCATTGAGTGCAAGAGGGTACCAGCGCGTTTGTCGAGTGTTATTGGATGGCATTGCTTCCCTCAGTATTTTTATTAAAAATAATGGGCGACAGTATCGCAAAAAAATAAAAACGCCGCAATGAGCGGCGTTTTTATTTTTTGATAACGCCAATTACTTGGCGCGTTTACGTTCAGTTTCTTTCAAGAATTTTTTGCGAATACGGATGGATTGTGGGGTGACTTCCACGAGTTCATCGTCTTCGATAAATTCAAGCGCTTGCTCAAGAGAATATTGAATGTGCGGGGTCAGGATGATGTTTTCATCGGAACCCGAAGCACGAATATTCGTGAGTTGTTTTGCTTTGCAAACGTTCACCACCAAGTCATTGTCGCGCGAGTGAATGCCGACAATCATGCCTTCATACACTTCAGTTTGCGGGCCTATCAACATGCGACCACGTTCTTGCAGGTTGAATAAAGAGAAGCTCAAGGCCGTGCCCATTTGGTTAGAAATGAGAACACCGTTTTGACGATGAGGAATGTCACCTTTCGCTGCCGCACCGTAGTGGCTAAACACGTGGTGCATGATGCCGGTGCCGGACGTTAAGGTTAAAAACTCGGTGTGGAAGCCAATGAGGGCGCGGGATGGGATGATGTAATCGAGGCGGACACGGCCTTTGTCGTCGGAGATCATGTTTTTTAAATCGCCGCGGCGTGAACCCAGTTTTTCCATGATGGTGCCTTGGTAGTCGGTGGGCACGTCAATGGCTAAGGTTTCGTAAGGTTCGTGGGTTTCGCCATCGACTTGTTTCATGATGACTTCAGGGCGTGAAACGGCAAGTTCATAGCCTTCACGACGCATGTTTTCAATTAAAATGGAAAGGTGCAGCTCACCACGACCAGAAACACGGAATTTGTCAGGGTCGGCGGTGTCTTCAACACGCAGTGCCACGTTGTGCATGAGTTCTTGGTATAAGCGGTCACGAATGCGACGGCTGGTCACAAACTTGCCTTCTTTGCCGGCGAAAGGCGAGGTGTTGACTTGGAAGGTCATGCTTACGGTGGGTTCGTCGACATTAAGTGGTGGCAAGGCCTCGACGGCGTTTAAGTCGCACAAGGTGTCAGAGATTTTTAAGTTATCAATGCCGGTGATGGCAATGATATCCCCAGCATTGGCGGTGGGCACTTCGGTTCTATCCAGGCCTAAATAGGCCATGACTTGCAAAATGCGGCCTTGGCGGGTTTTGCCTTCGCGGTCGATGACAACGACAGGCATGTTGGTGCGAGCTTGCCCGCGTGAAACGCGGCCTATGCCTATCATGCCGACATAGCTTGAGTAATCGAGGGTGATGATTTGCATTTGGAAAGGACCATTGGGGTCGACTTTCGGGGATGGCACGTGCTTGACGATGGTTTCAAACAAGGGGCGCATGTCTTCGCTTGGGTTGTCGAGCTCAAGCGCGGCATAGCCCATGAGTGCCGAAGTATAAACAATCGGGAAGTCGAGTTGTTCATCCGTCGCGCCTAAATTGACAAACAAATCAAAGACTTGGTCTATTACCCAGTCAGGGCGTGCGCCAGGGCGGTCAACTTTATTGATGACGACAATGGGGCGCAAGCCTTGGGCAAAGGCTTTTTGGGTGACAAAGCGGGTTTGAGGCATGGGGCCGTCAACGGCGTCGACTAATAATAAAACGGAGTCGACCATGGACAAAATGCGCTCAACTTCACCGCCGAAGTCGGCGTGGCCGGGGGTGTCGACGATGTTAATGCGGTAGTCTTCCCACTTAATGGCGGTGTTTTTCGCCAAAATGGTGATGCCGCGTTCGCGTTCAAGGTCGTTGCTGTCCATGATGCGTTCAGTGTTCGTGTTTTTCTTGGAAAGGCTGGCGGTTTGTTGCAGCAGCTTATCCACCAGTGTGGTTTTACCATGGTCGACGTGGGCGATGATCGCAATATTGCGCAATTGTTCTGACACGGGAGTCACCTATTTTTATAGAAATGGGAAAAAGGCGCCCATCTTATCAAATTTTGAGTGAAAAGACGAGGGAAAGCCGCGGCTGCCACCCAAAAAAGGGCGGCAGCGGGCATGGGCTTAAAAACGAGGGCGTTGCTTAGCTTCAGCCTGAAGGGTGGCTTGCTGCTCGCAATGGGCGATGTATTGTTCTCCCAAGAAATCACCCGTATTAATCAACTCTTTTTGCTCGGGGTGGTCAACCAGGTATTGCAAGCAAAAGCGAGCAAACTCAAAATTGCACGGTTGTTCCACGCCATCCACTTCAATTTTAATTTGCTTGACGAGTTGAATGGCTTTTTCATCCGCTTCTTTTTGGGTTTTACCGCGCGTGAGCACGTAACCAAATTGCGTGTCTATGGCTTCTTCTTTGTGGCCGAGCCTGGTGTTTTCTTGGATGGCCAGTTCAATGCGGCCATCGGCCGTGTTATCAGGTTTCACAATGCGCGTGACCTTGCCTGAGATGCCTTCGTAATAGAGTTTGCCATCGTTATGGCCAACATTATGCGCGTTAAGGCGAACGTGTCTCGTGTATACCTCAGACGATAAGCTGGTTTTTTTCAATCCATCGTTAAGGTTGGTCAGTTCGCTTAGATCAGCGAGTCTGTCGATAACCGCATCTAAGCCCATTTTGGCAATCCATGTTTGGGTGAGTTCCTGGGTAACGAAGCGCTCCATTTGCAGGCGTGGGTTAATTTCCATGAAATAAAATTTTCCGTTTTTATCGACTAAAAACTCAACGGTGCCTGGGCCGCGGTAACCCATCTCATGTAATGCACTCCCAATGTGTGTTCCCATGCCATGAGATTTTTTTAGTAGCTCAGGGTCGGTGACACCGCGTTCTAAGAGTTTTTGAAAGAATTTTTGTAACGAGCAGTCTCTTGCGCCTAAATAAAACATGACGTGTTCATTGATGAGCAGTTGTAATTCAATGTGTTTTGCATCTTCAATGTATTTTTCAACGATAAGTTCGCCATGCGTGGATAGGGTGTGATAAGCGTTAGCGAGCTCTTCATCGTTATTCACCAG
The DNA here is from genome assembly GCA_035764205.1 of Gammaproteobacteria bacterium. GTDB lineage: Bacteria > Pseudomonadota > Gammaproteobacteria > DSM-16500 > DSM-16500 > Aquicella. The sequence goes on along the minus strand of DASTZQ010000058.1, from coordinate 16,551 downwards.
GCGGTTGCCTTTGCCGCCGCCACCTAATTTTGTGACCTTAATCATAAGGGGGTAGCCAATGGTTTGTACGGCTTTGGTGATGCTCTCAAGTGTGTCGGATGATGTTGCGTGATACGTTTCAGGTACGGTAAACCCTAAGTCTTGCATGAATTTTTTCACTGCGCCTTTGTCAGCCACAATGCGCAAACAATCGGCTTTGGGTCCGATGAATAAAACATCGTTTTTTTCGCAGAATTCCGCAAAATCAGCATCTTCAGATCGGTAACCAATGCCTGGGTGAAATGCAATGGGAAGGCCGCGTTCTTCTTTCAGTGCCAGCACTATTTTTTTAGTTTCTTCAACGCTGCTATAGTCATCGATTAAGATGCGGTCTTCGGGGTCTATGCTTAACACCGCCGGTGTTTCGGCATCAATTTTTTGATAAGCAATCACAGGTCTCATGCCGTTCGCTTTAATTGCTGCGATCACATCCACAGCAGTGAGGCCGCGAGCGTGAACAAGCACCGTGTGATAGTGGCGATTTAATATGGCTTGCGCTGCTAAATATTCGAATTTATTTAAGGTGTCGGAGTGATTGCGCGCTGATTTTTCGATTATTTTTTGAAGATGGGGGATGGTGGTTTGATTGCGTCTTAGATCATGACATGCTTGATTTAAAAGTTCACGCTCAAGACTCAATATGTTTTTTTTACCGGTTTTTTTTGCTTCAATGTGTGCATGAAGGTCGTCTGCATCCTGTGGGTCGCGTGGGCCTTGCGGCGGGATGGGCAGTGTGAGTCTTTTGAGTTGGTTATAGTAATCAGTGGCTGCTTGTAACTGACGGGCTAAATCTAGCTGTTTATTTGGATTTAGGGCAGAGGTATAACGACGTGCAATGGTGCTGAATTGCTTCATGGAACGAAACATAAATCACTCCTTGTGTTTTAAAAAAAGTTAAACAGTGTAGATAAATTGTTGCGCTTGCTCGTATTCTTCCTGCGTATTGATTTCTAGGGTTTTCACCGTGCTTAAACACACTTTAATGCGATAGCCGTGCTCCAGCGCGCGCAATTGCTCTAAGCTTTCAGTGAGCTCAAGCGGGGTGGGGGTGAGTTTTGCATAAGTTAATAAAAAATCACGTCGGAAGGCGTATAAACCCATGTGGTGGTAAACCGGTGCTTTGTGTTCCGTGCGGTAATAAGGGATGGGCGATCGCGAAAAATAAAGTGCATTGCCCGCCAAATCGGTGATGACTTTCACCGCGCCCGGGTCGTTGCGTTTGGTGGTTTCATCCAATGGAAAGGCCACGGTGGTCATTTCGGGCGTTTCACCATTTAAATAGGGGGTAATGAGGGTTTCAAGCATTTCGGGGCGTATAAACGGTTCATCGCCCTGTAAGTTGATAATGACGTCGGCATCGAGGGTGGCAGCCACCGCCGCGACCCGCTCAGAGCCCGTTTGAATATGGGGGTCGGTCATGGCCACTTTGCCGCCAATGCTTTGAATGCAATCAGAAATTTCTTGGCTGTCGGTCGCGACAATTAAGTCGTTGAGGCGCTCGTAGCGCTTTGCATTTTCATAAACCCATTGAATCATGGGCTTGCCTTGAATGGGCAACAGGGGCTTGCGCGGCAAGCGCGTGGATTGTATGCGGCTTGGAATAATGCAAACAACTTTCATCGCGGTTGCCCCTTTGCTTGGAATGAGGTGGGTGATGATAATCAATCACCCTTTTTTATGCAAATTTGTTATTCTGTTGTGATGGTGTTTTGATTTAAAAAGGGATGCGTATGAAACACGCAGGGATCATGTTAGGGGTGATATTCACCATGGTGGCTGTTCAGGGGTGGGGTGCACATCAACCCAAACCCACCAAATCTCATTTGTCCGTGAGCGCGAACTTAAACCCGCAATCGCAAGGGCCTAAAGCAAAAATAACCGAAGATACCGCAGAGCCAGATGAGCCCCCTGTGTTGGAAAAGGGGTCGCGCGTGGTGGCAAGCAATAGCCCCGACGAAGATTTTGTTATTTTAGGCAGCTTAGAACCCACCTTGCCAGAACCCCCGCACATTGAAACCGAAGCTGAAAAACAAACGCAAACAAACGAGTTGGTTGAAAAAGCGTTAGCGGATGCTAGCCCGCGTGTCACTGAGCCAGTGGGGCCACCGGCGCTCTTAAAAGCACCGGTTGAAGTAAAAACGGGCATACAGCCCAAGGTGGCACCGGAAGCCGTGATGGTTGCAGGCCCGAACATCGGCGCAACACCGGCGGTCAAACCTACCAAGATCAAGCCTTCGACGGCCGCGCTGACCTTGGCTTCAGTTTCGCCAAAGCAAGAAACCTCTGCCTTGAAGCCGCCACCGGCGATGGACGTGCTGTTGCAACGGGCTGATAAAGCCGTCGCAGTCGTGAAAGCAGAGAAAACACCAGCGCTTGTCATTAAGCCATCGGTGAAACTCGCCGAGAAAGCACCGGCCCCGGCGATTAAGTCATCTGTAAAAGTTGCTGAGAAAATGTCCGTGAAAGCGGGGGTGAAAGTGGCTTTGAAGTCATCGGTGAAAACATCAGTTAAGGTAGCTGTTAAAACGCCGGTAAAAGCGGCGGTTGCGAGCAAGGTGAAACACTTGATTGCTAAAGTCGACATGCCTAAAGTGAAACCGGTGCATCTCGCGCTCGCGCCGCATAAAAAACTTAGCAAACCTGTCATCACCACGGCTGCTTTGCATGCAAAGCAGCACTCAGTTAAATCAAAATTCGTGTTTGCTTCTTATCAACCGCCTAAGCACAGCAAGCTCATTAAGCCTAAAGTGGTTGCGGTGAAGTCAGTGAAAGCTTCGTTTAAACCAGTGGTTAAGCCATTTAAACCAACCAGCCTGCGTGTGGAGCGAAAATCACATTTTCATCCCGTGATTAAACCTTACATCGCATCTTAAAAAGAGGGTGCTGCATGCGGTCACGAATTACCGAAATGCTTTTCGGTTCAGCGATTAATCCATTTCAACCTGAAACACGAAAGAAATTAGCATTGTATGCAATGCTCGCTTGGGTGGGTTTAGGGGCGGATGCCTTATCCTCGTCGTGTTACGGCCCTGAAGAAGCGTTTCTTGCCTTGGGCACGCATTCGCAATTGTCGTTTGTGATTGCCATCATGACCGTCTTGACTGTCTTTATTATTGCGGCGGGGTATAGCCAGGTTATTGAGTTATTTCCCAATGGTGGCGGTGGCTATAAAGTTGCGTCTCAATTATTGCATCCGTATGCAGGCTTGGTGGCAGGCAGCGCATTGATTGTTGACTACGTGCTCACCATTGCTATCTCCATCGCGAGTGGCACGGATGCTATCTTTAGCTTTCTCCCCCTGGCTTGGCACCCGTATAAGCTTTACGTGGCAGTGTTGGGCGTATTGTTATTGATGGGTTTGAATTTGCGTGGAATGAAAGAAGCTATTTATGTATTGATGCCTATTTTCCTTGGTTTTTTTATTTCTCACTTGGCCTTAATTCTTTACGGGGTGATTGCGCACTCCGGTGGTTTGTTGGTGGTGATCCCCCATGCCATCGCAGAAACGCATGCTTTAGCTGGCATGGTTGGCTGGATGGGCGTGCTTGGCATATTGCTGCATGCTTATTCCTTGGGGTCGGGGACTTACACCGGGTTAGAGTCCGTTTCTAATAATGCGAATCAATTAGAAGAGCCCCGCGAAAAAACCGGCAAGCGCACGATGTTATACATGGCATTGTCACTCAGCCTCATGGCGGGCGGCATTATTCTGCTTTATCTTTTGTGGGATGTTGTGCCTTTGCCTGGCAAAACCTTAAATGCATCGGTGTTTGCCTCCATCTTAGGCGATAGTTGGCTGGGGCATCTGACCTTAGTGATCGTGCTGCAACTTGAGGCGGGGTTGTTGTTGGTGGCGGCGAATGCAGGTTTCATGGCAGGGCCTGCGGTGCTTGCGAACATGGCGGCGGATAATTGGCTGCCGAATCGTTTCAGGCACTTATCTAATCGCTTGGTGGTTCAAAACGGAGTGGTGCTTTATGGTGTGGCTGCTTTAATTATTTTATATTTCACACAAGGCGCCGTGTCTTTGTTAGTGGTCTTATACAGTATCAATGTATTTATGACCTTCTCGCTGTCACTCTTGGGGGTGGCTGTGTATTGGGGCAAACATCAAGCCTTGCCGACGTGGCGGCGCCACCTTGCACTTTCATTGTTCGCGTGCTTGATTACCACGAGCATTTTGCTGGTGACACTTTATTATAAATTCATGAGCGGTGGGTGGGCGACCTTATTGATTACGTCTTCCGTCATCAGTGTGGCCTTGGTGATTCGATATCATTACGATTACCTTGCTAAAAAAATCGCGAGCATGGAAGCCTTGTTGGTGCCGCCACTGGGTGAGGTTGGGGTTGCGCCTTTGGCCATTAACCCGAATGATCCGACGGCCATTATTTTCGTGAATAATAAGAGCATAGGCATGCACACCTTGTTGTCGGTGAAGCGTCTTTTCCCGCATCAGTTTAAGAATTTTGTTTTTATTGCGGTGGGTGCGGTGGACACGCGTTGTTTCCAAGGGCAGCAAGAGTTTGATGCCATGCAGGCGCATTTTAATAATATGCTGGATTACCTCGTCAGGTATTGTCAGGCGTATCAAATCCCGGCTGAGTCTTATGTTGGTTTTGGCACCGACCCGATGTTAGAGTTGAAAGCCTTGGCTGATAAGGTGGGTGCAAAGTACCCGCATGCCATTTTCTTTGCCTCGCGCCTCATCTTTGCAAAAGAAAATTTGGTGAAATGGATATTGCACAACCATACGCCGCAGGCCATGCAAGACTATCTGCATGAGCAAGGTCGGGAGTTGATGATATTGCCAATGCGTGTTTAGGTGAAAAGGGCGGGAATAAAAAAGGCCCCGCATGCAGGGCCTTGTTCAGACGGCGTTAGCCAGTCTTATTTAGCTTTTTTGGCTCTTTTAGCGCGTTTTGCTTTCTTGCGCTTTTTAACTGGGTGAGCAGCTTTGGCTTTGTGAGCGACTTTCGCTTTTTTACGGCGAACAACGCGCTTCTTCGCAGCTTTCTTCACACCGGTTTTTTTAGCAACGGTTTTTTTCGCTTTAGCTTTCTTAGCCACTTTCTTACGTGGTTTAGCAACCTTAGCGACTTTCTTTTTGGTACTTGCTTTTGCTTTTGCCATGACGTCGTTTCCTTTCTATTGTTAACAATGAATAAATTTAACATTAGCATTCATAAAAGTATAGAACTATTAGGGAAATTACTAATTCGTGTCGGTGCGTTCGGTGATTTGATTTGCCAATGCCGTAATGAAGCGTGTGTTATCAGTGATGCAGTGGGTGAAAACACAGTGGTGATGTCGCAATTTCCTAAGTATGTTTCAAACGTCATTGATGGTGATGTTTGTGTGGTTTTAAACAAGAGGCATGGCATGCATGCATCTTATGATGCGCTTGATTGGCCATTTTGGTCGTCATTCAATACAAAAGATAAGAGGGTTCGCTTTCTTCTCATTTATTGGTAGACTAGGCGCCAAATAAAAGGGGGACTTATGATTATTCAACCAAAGATTCGAGGTTTTATTTGCACCACCGCACACCCAGTGGGTTGTGCAGCCTCTGTGCAGGCACAAATTCAAGTCGTTAAAGACAAAGGCGTTTTTAAGGGCCCAAAACGGGTGCTCGTCATTGGCGCATCCACCGGTTATGGCTTAGCAAGCCGTATTGCTGCCACCTTCGGAGCGGGTGCTGCCACCATTGGGGTCTTCTTTGAAAAAGAAGCCGACGACAAGCGCACGGCCTCGCCAGGCTGGTATAACTCCGCTGCTTTTGAAGTGGCAGCACACGCAGATGGGCATTACGCAAAAAGTTTTAACGGCGATGCTTTCAGCGATGCCATGAAGCAACAAGTGATAGAACAAATTCGTCAAGATTGGGGCAAAGTAGATATGGTGGTTTACAGCCTTGCATCACCAAGACGCACCTTGCCTGATTCGGGTGATACCGTGAGTTCTGTTTTAAAACCCATAGGCCAAACGTTTCATGGTCGCACCGTTGATGCATTTCGTGGTGAAGTGAAAGATGTTTCCATTGAACCAGCCACACCCGAAGAAATTGAACACACGGTTTCAGTGATGGGTGGCGACGACTGGGAGCGTTGGATTAATCAACTCGCTGCAGCAGATGTGTTAGCCGATGGCGTCATCACCGTGGCTTATTCTTACTTAGGCCCTAAACTCACGCACGCCATTTATAAAGATGGCACCATCGGTCGAGCCAAAGCTCACCTTAAAGCCACCGCGGATCGCTTACAGCAAGCGCTCGCACCTTTGCATGGCCAGGCCGTTGTTTCCGTCGATAAGGCCGTGGTAACGCAGGCAAGCGCTGCTATCCCGGTGGTTCCACTTTACATCGCTATTTTATTTAAACTCATGAAGGCCAAGGGCACGCATGAAGGCTGCATTGAGCAAATTGACAGGCTCTTTCGCGAACACCTTTACACAGCGCATCCAAAACCTCGTGATGAAGAAGGTTATATTCGCATTGACGACCTTGAAATGGATGCCACACTGCAACATGACATTGAAACCATCTGGCCAAACGTCACCACGGAAAATTTAGCCGAGTTGACGGACGTGGCTGGGTATTGCGATGATTTTTATCGTTTATTCGGGTTCAACATGGCAGGGGTGAATTACGAACAAGCCGTCGACCCCAATGTGAGCATTCCTTCATTGCGTTAACATCAACGAAAGCCCGTGGGTGTTTTAACACGGGCTCTTCTATCTGCATGACTCTATTCATAATTAATTTCTTCGCCGAAATCCAACGTTTTTGGTTTCCTTTGCTATACTCAAAAAAGAATCACATAACTAAAAATACGAGGGGGGCGTTATGGTCATGGATTCAAAGCTTGTTGCATCCATTGCCTCGCAAATTAAGCTGAGCGAGCCTGTCGCGCTATATGTCTTCCAAGGGGTTAGTGTGAAGGTTGACCTGCATGCGGGCGTTGTCACTATCCCAGAAGAACAACGCGTTGGTGTGACCATGGTGAGTTATAGCAAAGAGATTCAGGGCGTCTATCGCGCACCCGTTGAAGCGGCCTTGGTCATGAAAATGCAGATGGAATTATTAAAAGGCCTATCAGCCATCGACGATGCAGAACTTCAAGCCTTTCTAAAAGTGAATTACCCCAAAAACGAAGCACCCACCCCTGAATGGGTTCAATCAGCCTTGCTTAAGTTGGTTAATTGGGTGAAGCCACCCACGTTGAATATGTTTACCTTGTTTCAACCAGCGCCGCAGTCGCCAGTGAAAGTTGCGTTGCGCGAAGCATTTGAGAGCCAAGCGATGAACGATTTAAAATCCCTGACGACCGTCAGAACCCTCTTGGAAAACATAGAATCATCAGTGAATAACGCCGCGCTTCGATTAGGTGGTTGATGAAACGTCTTTAATCTCACTGTAATAGCGATAAGCATTCCCCGGTGTTTTTTTGGCGTGATACATGGCAATGTCTGCCTTGCGAAGCAATTCTTCAATGTTTGTTCCATCATCAGGAAACATGCTGATCCCTATGCTATAAGCCGGGTTAAACACCACTTTATTGATAGTCATGGGTTCGGCTAGGTGGGCGAGTAATCGAGCCACAGCGGTGTTCACCGCGGTTTTATCCGTGATTTTTCCGAGTGCCACGATCATTTCATCCCCGGCAAGCCGTCCAGAGATATCATGCTTGCAAAGCGAGGTTTGCATGCGTTCAGCAATGTGTTTTAGGTAGTGGTCGCCAAAGTCATGCCCGTAGGTGTCATTGATTCGTTTAAAGTGATCCACGTCGATAAACAGCAGGGCTATTTTTTCGCCCGGCTCGGCGGATTCGAGGGTCTTTAGTAATAATTCAAAGAAAAAAGCACGGTTAGGCAGGCCAGTGAGGGTGTCGTAGTAGGCCATTTTTTTAAGTAGTTTTTCGTCTTCACGCAATTTGGCTTCGGCGTTTTTGTGCTGGCCGACTTCAGTGAATAAGTTGCGGTTCAAGGCTGAAATTTTTTCAAGCTCTCGGGTGCGACGTGTGACGCGGTATTTAAGCTGCTCTTGCGTGAGTTCAATCAGCTCAAGCATTGAATTAATGGAGAGAATGAGGGTGTTAATTTCATCCTTGCCGCTCGGGCGTATGCGTTTGTCAAATTTCCCTTGGGTGTAAATGGTTGAGATCTGCTCGCTGACATTCATAATGCGATCAACGATGAATTTTTTTAAGAGCAACCAGGTGGTGATTAATATCGCGATGCCGATTAAAAAAATCATTAAATAATGGCGATGCACGGTCGCGATGCCAGCACTGTAAAAGGTGCGAGGAAGGTCTATGCGTAATAAGGACAGCGGGTGGTGGCCGATGTCGTTTAGCAGGAAATAGCCGTATGAAAAGTTGGGATTGATGGCTTGGATGACATAGGGCTCAGTTTTAAGGGTATTTAAAATGGGCCAGAGGGCGTCGTTTTCATTTCGCGGTAACGCAAGCATTTTTATGTTGATGAAGGTGGCTTTTGCGATGGCATTGATGTTGGCTTCAGTAAAATAATACCCCATCAGTAAGCTACCGTGTATGGGGCCTTTGCCGTCGCCAGTGATGATGGGCAGTGAGCTTAAGAGCACATTGCCAGATTGCAATGGAATAATGCCAGCCTGCGTCGCGCTCACATTCGTATTCATGACAAAAGACGGGTTGTCATTGAGGTAAGCGAGTAAGTCTTCGGGAATAGGCATGAATTCATTGTTCACTAAATCATACGCTTTACCAAAATAAAAATGCCCCTCTGCATCGTAGAGTAAAAAGAAATTAATTTTGCCGCTGATGAAGGTGCCGGGCACGAAGTTTGAGGTGGCAAAAGCATCGCTTTTTTTAACCATGAAATGATACGCTTCGTCCCACTGAGACCAAGCGTTGGTGTATTGAATGAGGGATTGTTTCGACGCTTCCATGGTATTGATAACGCGTTTAATGTTAATGACCGCGAGTTTGTTTTCTTGTTCGAGGTAGTCATTCTTTAAGCGCATATTGGAGTCGTAATAAACGACGCCGCCCATCACAATAAATAGGCTGGCTAAAATAAGCAAAAGTCGGGATTGCAAGCGCATGGCCGTTCCTTACGTAAAAAGCTCCCTCTTTATATTGTACCTCAAATCCCATAAAAATGGGTTGGCAAAACTCAGGGCTTATGTCCAATTATTGCTCATTCCTGGGGGAGGTGCCACAACTGTGTTAGACTGTAAAGCGCGAAGGATGCAATGCACGGAGGGCGTATGCGTTTATATGCGTTAATGTTAGCGGTGGTGATGGGTTTGAGTGGGTGCATGAATGCGGCGGTGTCGGGTGCGCAAGCCGTTTATAATCGCCACAGTTTGCAAAAAGGCATGAAAGATCAAGCCACCACGTTTAATGCCTCTCGTCGTTTAGAGCGCACCGATCAACGTTTATTTAAAGACGCGAATTTATCCATCACCACTTACAACGGTGAAGTTTTATTATTAGGGCAAGTGCCGCGTGCCGATCAACGCTTAGAAGCCGAGGCGGCCATTCGTGAATTGCCTGGGGTGAACCGCGTTTATAACATGGTCGAGGTGGCAAGCCCTTCTTCGCCCTTAACGCGTGTCAGTGATAGCTGGATTACCAGCAAAATCAAGGCAAAAATCATAGCAAACAATGACATTGATGCCACACAAGTGAAAGTGGTGACAGAAAACAGCGTGGTTTATTTAATGGGCATATTGCCGCCTGAACAGGCGAGCACGGTGCAAGACATTGCAAGCAACACGGATGGCGTGCGTAAAGTCATCAAAATGTTTTCTTACATTAAGATCACTAAAACCGCTTAGCGCTCACCAACGTTGCCGAATTTTTCGCAATAATCGCTATTGCTCATGCACGTGTTTCGGCCATAGCCGGGGTCGGTGCATTCGCAATGATTGCAATAAGAAACTTGGCAATCGCCGCTGTCGCAACCGCCATTGCTCCATTCATTAAAAGCAAAGGATGGAAGGCTTGTGGTGAGCGCAAGCAAGAAAGTGAGCTTGATGAGTGTGATCTTCATGATCTGGTTGCTCCTCGGTCTCGTTATCGTCTTAACCCTTCTATTATATCAGTTGTTTTTCGCTTATTCTTAAACCTTTTTTAAGGCCTTCATTATTAAGCTTGTTTTGTCGGCGGGCCTTGATTGGATTCGGTTTTTAATGTTAATAAGGCTTTTAAAATATCGCTTAAGCGCGATTCGGTGTTGCCGGCGTGGTTGGGCATGTTTTCCTCTTCCGCGACTTCTTTTTCGCGTTCGTCGTACGCCCAGCGTTGTAAAATCTCAATTTTTTCTTCGGTGCTCAAGTTGTTAGACGAAACGACCTCAATGGGCGCTTTAAAGAAAGCAGCCGGATTGTGTTTCAAGGAACTGAGGTCTGTTGCCATACCCACCTCCACGTCTTTCTTAAGTATAGGCGAATTTAGGGGAAATGGTTGCTTGCTAACCAATTGATTTTACACGAGATATCAGGGTGGTTTGTGCGAATGATTTTCATGATGCTCGGTTTAGTATATAATGTGCCCAGAATATAATAATTAAATGAGGGGGGCGCCATGCAAGCAGAAAAAAGAATTAAAAAAATAAAAACGGTCGATTATACCGCCGATATTAAATTTCTTTTTGAACTTCATCATGAAAAGATATCAAAAAAAATTATGTATCTATTGCCCTTGTTATTAATTCAAGCGCCTGATGTCAAAAAGCAAATGGTGGAATCTTATGTTGATACAGAATTTCATTTCTGTTTTTCCACAGCGAAAAGAACCTTTTCCCAAGAATACAAAACAACGGTTAAAAATATTTTAAAAAAAGCCATACTGGATGGTTTTAACCCGGCGGAAGTAGAATACCTGCTTTGGGGGTTTATTCTTCAAAACATCCCCAAGAAGCAAATAGAAAAACTAACCTTCAGCCACTCTTTTGTTGATAGCACAAAGCTTCCATCGCCTGAGGAGATACCTGATATTGAGAAACTCCTTAGCGATTTAGAGGCGCTTCAGGCGAGATTTGCGGTTATTGATGGTTATCAAATCATGCCGCGCATGGATATGGTCATGGCTTCCATTGTGGGGCCAGTGTCAGCGGGTGCAACTAGCACATTGTTGATTGTGCCGTTTTCTATATTGATGCTTTTGGGGGTGGTTGCTTTAGAGCTTTATTTGTTTGCAAGTGCATTTTTTTCCGAATCAAAAGAAAAAAACGCGCTTGCTTTACCCATTCTTTTGTTTTCTGTCATTATAGATTCTTTGTTAGCAGCAGTGACAGTAAACTGTTTAATTTCAGCTGGCCAGACTCGAAGAAAAGATAGGGTTGATGCAAAAAGAAGCACAAATCAAGCATTGCAAGGTAGATTGCCTGATTTAGTGACGGTCGAAGTCGAAAATGAAATTCGTTATATGCTGCCTTTATTTTCTCCCAGGTTATCGACAACAGAGCCACTGCCGCCAGTTTCCGTTTCTCAATCGGTGCAAGAAGAGCCTGCTGTTGAGAAAAAGATAAAAAAGAAAACGCGATCGTCAGCGTCAAACTTCATGCGTTTTTTTCAAAACGATTCAGTGGTGGAGGGGGTGTCTTCAACCTCACCCAAAGACATTATTAAGCTGGATGAGGTGGTGTATCGACGGCTTTATAATCATAATAAAAAACCAACCAGTGAATTTGTTGGCTATACAGAAAAAAACTTATGGGAATTAACCCAACATGAAAATCATGATGCGTTTAAAGCTTTATTGGATGCCCCGAATTTTGTGCCACCCAAAGGGCACAATGGGTTTGTTGAAATGAAAAAAACCACTTCGCCGGCGGCGCATTTTAAGGCGAAAGTGGCAAGAAGTGATGTGCGTTTGCTTTTTTCGCCGCCGAAAGACGCAAAGGTTAATGGTGAAAAAGTTCATCTTTATTGTTTATCCGGCTCAAAAACACATAAGCAATTTGGGCGCCAGTAAGCGAAGGCTTTGATCTTTCATTCGATCAGCTTTTCGCAGTCAAGGGCAGTGTTTTGCTTAACATAGGCTTAAGCCGGGCGGTTTTGAGCTTGTGCACTGATTGGTTGGGCTGGGGGTTGCTCAATGCTTTTAAATAGCCTTGGGTCATTTGCTTTGTATTCAAGTAAGCGTGGAATGGCGGTTAAGTGGTCGTTTTTCCTTGCGCATTCAACCAGGTTTTCTTCAGTGGTGCTAAGGTCTGGTGTTGGGTTGCTGCTTAACAAGAGGTCAATCATTTCTTTATTTTTCATGGAAAGCGCGACATACAATGGTGAAGGGTGGAAGCTGCTTATTTTTTTTATTGAGGCTCCCTTGTTTAATAAAGCGAGCGCAGAATGTTTATCTTCATTACCAATGGCGGCGTTGAGGGCGGGCATTTTTTCAGCAATGGGGTTGGGGTCGGCGTTTAAATCAAGTATGGCGTTGAGAATGTCAAGCTGTGCCAATTTAGCTGCTTCTAAAAGCAGCTCATCCAGTGGGACGATAAAGTTTTTGGTTTGACAAGCGGAATAAATGCTTTGAAAGGCACACAAGTTGCCGCCATGAATGGCGTCTTCAAGTGCATTTTTAAGATCTTCAGCCGTGTGCTCATATTTGTCTAGTGCAAATTGTAATATTCTTTCCAGGCCTGCTTTCACAAACAAGCGAATGTATTGTGAGTGATAATGAGGGATGGCGCCGACGTAATTATTTTTTCGAATGATTTCAATGTGCATCATGACATCAATGATGCATTTTGTGGTGATGGGGTCATCGGAGTGTTCTGGGTCGTCAAGATTGATTTTACCTTTATCATGCAGTTCGGATAAAAGTTTGAATGAAAAATCAGCCAAGGTTTTCTCGGGGCTAAGTAGCGCAATGAAGATTATCTCTTTTGCGGATTCATTGGTGATAAGCATGCACAGTGAATCGATGTGTTTATTGAGGCTTTGAATGTCGGCTTCTTTCAATAAAAACCACAGGCTGTTTTTGTCATGGGTTTTTTTGGGGTGATACATGGTTCTTGATGTTGATGCGATCTGGCTATATTTTTGTTTCCATGTTTTTGTTTGGGTGTGCAGTTTATTTGCGTGTTCGGTGTCTTCACGCGTATCATTTAAGTGAAGCATGACCATGCTTCGCCAAAACGAAGCGGGAGTGTTAGCGATCATCGCCTGTAATTCTTTATTAACCATGCCCAAAAAAAACAAGCATGAGGGCGTCAAGAGGGGCTGCATGGCGAGCAGTGCCTGTGAAAGCATGGCGCTGGTTTCTCGGCTTTTCATGGCTGGCTTCTCGTTTTTCGTTTATTTTTAAGGTGGTGGGAGTGTAGCAAGGCTTTGATGGCTTGTGAACCCTCAATCACAGACAGATGGTTTGGCATTCAGTTTGAGTAATGTGGCTGCTCCATTCGATTACCTTTTCGGTATCAATGAGCCGCCCACTCAAATCAAACAAATGGCATTTAATTTGGGCGGGGGTTTAGTGTCGTGGCGATGCGTTCCCCGAGCTCGGCGGCTTTCTTTAGCCTGCGTTTCATGCCAAAAGGCCCGAAGATTGTTAATATCCCGGCGGCGCTTAATGACGTACCAGCGACGGCTAAAGGTGCGCTGATGGGTAAGGCAGCTCCAAAGCTCAAGAAAGCCGTTGCTGAACTTGCGATGAGCAAGCCTATGCCGGCAAGGGTCATTAAGATGCCTGCAATGGTTCGACCGCTTTTGGTGAGGGAGTAGCATGCGGCGTGTTTTTTTAGGTTGCTAGCGCAACGTTTAATATCGGTCGAAATCTTATCAGCCGTCATGTTTTTTTTGTTCGCCGGTAATAATGCGTTTACCGTGTCGGATAGACAAAGAAATGTTTTTTCCGCAAGCTTGGCTTTGCTGGGCTTGCTTGATTCTTTTTCTAATTTAATGAGGAGTTTTTCAGCATTTAATTTAAATGCTTTGTGGTCGCCGGTGTTGAAATTAGGATGCGTTAAGTTTCTTCTTACGCCAGGTATTAGCTTTGTCCAGGATGTGTCACCATACCCTACGCTCATGGTTTCTTGGAGAGCCTTCTTGCAGCTTGTCATGGACCACCTCGTTTTTTATCATTATATAGACTGATTTTAAGCCAAAAATTAACATAGCTTTCACAAATTATACTATAACTATCTTAAACTAATCTTAAGCGCGTGGAAAGTTTTTAGTGTTTTTTTCAGCCAGGTAAATTTTAACTTATTGATTATATTTGATAAATAACAATCACCCTCAGCCTGGTTGATTGCGCCGAGGGGTTGGATTTGTGGTTTTTATCTGTGGGGGTGAGGACGATCCCGGATCAAATGAAAGGCATTTGATCCGGGCTACTTCAAAGCGCCCACCCATTTACAATGCCAGTAGCCCGTGATGAAGCGCCTTTTGCTTCATCCGGGGCTTTTGGGGTGAGGACGATCCCAGATCAAATGAAAGGCATTTGATCCGGGCTTCAAAGCGCCCCCTCATTTACAATACCAGATATCGACATTAGTGTCGATATCTGGTATTGTAAACGAGGGGGAAAATATGAAGCAATATAATGCAAGGCAATGTGTAGAGCTCTTTCACCTGCTTTTTTTGGCTCAACTCGGGCGAAAGCTTGATAAAAAGCGATATGCCTTAAAGGGTGGGTGTAACATGCGTTTTTATTTTAAGAGCATTCGATATTCTGAGGACATGGATATTGATATTCAAATAACTAATAAAGATACATTGCTTAAAAATATTAACCAGATTTTCAGTTCCATGCCATTTAGGCACATTTTACAAGCGCAAGGTATTGAAATCGTGGGTATCAGCACCCCTAAACAAACCCCGACAACGCAACGTTGGAAAATCGAATTAAAGTCAAAGCACACGGCATTGCCATTGCATACCAAGATTGAGTTTTCACGACGTGAATTTGAAGATGACTCAGTTTATGAGTCCATTGACACTCAAATAATAAGGCAATATTCACTTCCGCCATTTATGTCTAATCATTATGTTATTCAGTCTATGTTTAGGCAAAAAGTGCGAGCATTGGCTTTACGGTCTGAAACACAAGCCAGAGATGTTTTTGATTTATATTTTCTTATTGGGTTGGGCGATCATTTTGAATTAGATAAAAAAACATCGGCTTTGGTTGGGGAAGCAGAAACCAAAGCACAACAAATTTCTTTTGATGATTTTAAAGGGCAGGTGATTGCTTATTTGCCGCAAGATCAACAAAAAGAATATGATGATGAATCTGTTTGGCATGCGATGGTGAAATTGGTTGTGGGTTCTATCCATGGTGCCCTATGAAACTCATTGATGTTTTAATGAAATTAAAGGCATTGAGTTTGCCGGTGATTCAAACAGCTGACATAGCGGCTTATCTTAATGTGAGTGTCAATCATGCCAATAAATTATTATTTCGACTTTCTGAGGTGGGGCAGTTAGTGCACCTTAAGCAGGGAGCATGGGCATTTCCAGAGGCAGATGTGTTAACGTTGCCAGGGTTTTTAACTTACCCATTTCCATCGTATGTGTCATTACAAACGGCCTTGTATTTTCATAATATGATTTCACAAATTCCAGATACGGTTTACGCGGTTACCATTGGGCGGGCGAAAGTTTATCAAACCCCAATGGGCAATATATCAACGCACCATATCCATCCTTCGTTTTATTTTGGTTATGAAGAAAAGAATGAAAATGGCTTATTAAAAATCGCGACGCCTGAAAAAGCATTATTAGATATTTTTTACTTAAGTCAGGCGAAAACAAGATTATTCAAAACGCTGCCTGAAATAGAGCTCCCCAAAAATTTTAAACTATCCGTTGCGAATAGCATGATTGATGAAATTTCATCGATTCGAAAACGAACCTTGGTTAAGCGGTGTTTTTCTGAGTTCATAGAGGGTGTGGTTTAGCCGTAAAGGTTGTGAATGTGTGGCTTTGTAGCCCGTGATGAAGCGCCTTTTGCTTCATCCGGGGCTTTTGCGGTGAGGATGATCCCGGATCAAATGAAAGGCATTTGATCCGGGCTACGCCGGCTGTTGGGGTGAGGACGATCCCGGATCAAATGAAAGGCATTTGATCCGGGCTACGCTGGCTGATACACTAGCGTTGGTTTTTTAGCTGCTTTTTTTGGCATGATTATTTCCCGGATTGTAATTTTTTTGATTGTATCTGTTTGGGGTGAGAAGGCAAATGAAAATAAAGCTAAATGATTTATTAGAGGCGTTGGAATTTCAGTCGGATGAGCACCATTTTTTTATTCATTTAAAGACAGGTGAGGTGGTTTTATTATCCGATGAAGCCATGCAGTTGGCTGAAGATGGTAATGATGATTTTTTAGATTGGCAAGAAGAAGATGTTGCGGTTGCTAAAGATTATCTGGAAAATGAGGATGATTATCTTGCGGTGCCTTCAAAGCAAGAGGTTAATGAGTATCAGATGATGGAAGCTTTTGCTTTAAATATCGGTGATGAAAAAACAAGGGATCAACTATTAAGCTGTTTGAGGGGTAAGGGTGCTTTTAGGCGGTT
>DASTZQ010000057.1:0-5330 GCA_035764205.1 Gammaproteobacteria bacterium | reverse complement strand
GCAACACTTAAGCTTTGGTGAACCCATGGCTATTTTGCCGTTTTTTAATTTCACCTTGGCTTATAACACCGGCGCGGCGTTTAGTTTTTTGCATGATGCATCCGGTTGGCAGAATGTGTTTTTTATTACCTTAGCCGTGGCGGCGAGCGGCGCCATTTTAGCTTGGCTCTATCAACACCCTGCGCGCGAATGGTGGCCGAATTTGGCTTTATCTGCCATCATGGGTGGGGCGCTTGGGAATGTGTGGGACAGGCTCACTTACGGTTACGTGATTGATTTTCTCGATTTTCATTTCCACGATTTTCATTTTGCGATTTTTAACGTGGCTGATAGCGCCATTTGTTTAGGCGCCATCATGATGATGTTTTATTGGTCACGTGCGCGATAAATTCACTGATGCTTTTCACCATGTGGTCGAAATCAGGGTTATACGTGAGTTCGCGGCGTTTGTGTTGCGTGAGCCCCAGTTGGTAAAGCAAGCTAAATAAATCCACCTCAATGCGATTATACGCCCCGTAAATCACTTCTTCGTGATGCGGGTGTGAGGCGGCAATGTAATCGCCGTGTTGGCCGTAGTGTGAATTACGGATGGAAAAAGGCAGTGAGGTGTGTGAAAGGTGTTTGATGCGTTGTTGGGGGTAGTTTGCTAAACGCGTGGTGATGCGCCTGTCGGGGTAGCGGTGGTCGCAAGCAGAATAAAGCAGCATGCGGCTATCGGGGTTGTGCAAGCCTTCAAAAAAATTAATGGCATCGTGGCTTGAGATGGTTTCATCTTCGCGGCTCATGATCATGTAAATGGGGCAGCTTAAACCCAGGTTGTGACGCATTTGTTTAATGGTGTCAGTGAGTGCATTCACCTGGTTGACGGCATTGAAAGGCACGGATAAATATTTAGCGTAATCGGTTTCTTCCATTTTGCATATCCAGCCTTTTTGCTTGCTAAAGAGCGAGGTGAGGTAATGCCAAGTGATGATTAAATTCACGGGCACTTTCACTTTAATGGCCGGGGAAAGTAGCACAAGGCTCACAATGTCTTTATCGAGCATGGCTTCATAAACCGAGAGCGCAGCGCCGGTGGAATAGCCAATTAAGGTGACTTTTCCGGTTTCTTTTTTTAATTCAGCAATGGCATCATGAACCGTTTCTATCCATGCTTGGTAGGTCACCGTCAGGAGTTCTTCAGGGCGGGTGCCGTGCCCTGGCAGCAGCACCGAGCGCACCAGCATGCCTTGTTCGCATAAGTGTTGGCCGATTTCTCTGAGTGAAAAGGGGCAATCCAGCAGGCCGTGAATTAAAAGCACGCCGTGTGTTGGTGTTTTTGCAGGGCGAAGTTCATAGGGGCAGTTGGCTTCAATGATTTTATCAGCCAGCGGTTGCAGGGTGTTGATGTCTCGCCTGAGGGCAAGGATGCGTTCTTTGCATGCTTGGATATTCATGAGATTAACCATCGCATCTTGATTGATTATAAGGTTATAATACACCGAAATCGCTTTTCTATGCAGGGATTGCCATGAAAAAATTTCTTTTGCAGTGCGCAGCATTCTTGGGTATGATTTCGGCAGCATCACTTGTTCTGGCCGATAATTCAACAGGCGTTGGTGCGGTTGCCATTAACATGCTTGAACCCGTGGGTGTTTTCTCTGATTTCCTCTACAGTGGTTGTTGGATCATTGGCGGTTCGTTTGTGTTTGCGAGCATCATTAAATATTTTGAGCACAAGCGCAGCCCCTTAATGGTGCCGATTAGCACGGTGGTTTTTTTATTGATTGCTGGCGGCATTCTCATTGCTTTGCCGTTTTTATCGCTTTACGGTGACCCGTCAATTCGGTTTACATTTTTTGACTTAAAAGATTAGGTGAGGCATGCGTTTACGTTTCATATTATGTTTAGTGTTCGGTCTTGTTGGTTGCCAAGCTCAGCCTCAGCCACTCACACCGCATTATTTAATGACGCATCCGACGTTGCTAAAAAGCAAAGCGGCTGAATGCGAGCAACAGGGTGAGGAAAATTCCAACCCTGACTGCCCCATGATTACTAAAACCCTAGATGCCTTTTTTGCACTCTTGCTCGACCAGCAGCGTGAACCGGAAGCGTTTGGCAAGCGCATTCTTGCAGCGCAACAAACCTATGGCCGGGCTTTGGCGCAAGTTGCCTTGACTGAGCAAGCTTTATCATTGAAAAAAGCGAGCGGGGCTGATGCTAAAGCAGAAGCGCTCGCTTATCAAAACGCCTTAACAGCGGCCGATGAAGCCAAGGCCAAGGTTGATGTGATGTTGGTTGTTGTGGGTGAAAGCAGCCCGGAGTAGGGTTTTTAATCCATCAACATTAAAAAATGTTGGCTTTCAGCTAATCTTTTTAAGCGGTGTCTATCTTAAGAGGTATTTAATTTAAAATTCAGTTGGTGACAATTTGTTACCAACTGAATCCATTTTTTCTAAAACTGTATTTCTACAGTATTGCCAATGACAGTGGAATGCTCGATAATCTCTGTTAAATACCCATAAATAAGTATGGCAATTTATATGGCAATATGGTAGGATTTAAATGAAGGTGACACTTTTTGAATGGGATGAGCACAAGAACAGTGTTAATCTCGAAAAGCACGGAGTTTCGTTTTACGAAGCTCAAGACGCATTTTTTGACCCTTGTCGGGTGGTGGCAGAAGATATTGAGCATAGCCATGCGGAGCCACGCTTTTATTGTTTTGGTAAGGTTAATGGCGGTGTGATGACTGTTCGTTTTACTTATCGAGCGCATATTATTCGTATTTTTGGTGCGGGATACTGGCGTGGGGGGAAGAAGATTTATGAAAAAGCAAAAAAAAATTAATTATACCAACCAAAAGTTAGGAAAAGTCAAAGTAGGGCTGGATTTCTTGCCTCCCCCTGAACAATTGGTTAAAAAAGAAGAAACGGTTAAAGTGACTTTATCTTTAAGTAAAGCCAGTGTTGATTACTTCAAATCATTAGCTCAGAAAAACCATACACAATATCAAAAAATGATAAGGGTTTTGCTGGATCAGTATGCTTCGCATTATCACCAAGGTAGATAGTTCTTAACATACCAAAATGCGCACTGAATATTTTTTTACTTATGATACGGATGCCCGTGCGAATAACCATGCGCGCGACAGGGTTTTGAGGGTGAGTTTAACGAAGATAATTGAGTGATGTGATCTTGGTTGTTGTTGGTGAAAGCAGCCCGGAGTGATGGCTGGGGTTTAATCCGCCATGCAATCCGGTATTTAGGAATGGTTGATATTAAAAAAGGCGGAGTGTGATATTCATCGATGAAATAATTTGGCTGCTTAATGTAAAATTCAACCTATGACAATTTGTCACCGGTTGAATTTATTTTTTCTAAAACGATAAGCTAGCTATTTAAACAAGTCTTTCACTGTAACATCATGATGAAAATAATCTAGCTCTTTTAAAGCAGCGTCTGCGCCAAAGCGAGAAATCAGTGCTTTTTCAAGGGTATATCCTGAGGGTATTTTGAGCAATGCACATTTTCGCTCGGTTTCGCGTACCACGCCAACGCTAACGGGTTTATCGTAATATTTCATCTCGCAAACAGTGATGACTCTATCGTTTCGGAGATAGATTAAATCAATTTGAAAACCCTCACTGCTGCGATTAAAGTAAGGCCCATAATGGATTACTTGCGACTCAAAGCCCATAATGTGAGCCAAATGCATAGCGTGTGTTAAGCAAAAATTTTCAAAGGCGAATCCGAGCCACGCATGCCAATGTGGTTTAACTAACTCAGAAAAAAGCGCTCGCTTTTTGTTTTCAGCAATTAATTTGCGGTGTGGTATGATGTATTTAAAATAAAACCGGAGATAAGGATCGGTTAATTTATATTTTTTAAGCTTACTTTCATTGGGTTTATCGTAAGGCGTATAGCTTGTAATAAAGGCCGCTTTTTCTAGGTTTAATAAATACGATTTTACACCGCCGCCGGAAGGGTTTTTTAAGTGCAATGCAATTTCGTCTAGTGTTCTTGGCTGATCTTTTAAGTAACTGACGATGGTTTCATAAGTGTGATATTCTTTAAACTGACTATAGAATATTTTCTGATAGTCATTCACTAAGAACCCGCCCATCGTAAAGAGCATGGCGTTAATGTTTTGATCAAACGATTTGTGTGCGTCAACTTCATTAAGGTATTTAGGAATGCCGCCAAAGGTTAAGAGGTATTGCAATACTTCATCGGGGTTTCGCTTTTCTCGTAAGAGTGTGCACGCTTCTTTTGGGTCAAGCGGAGATAGGCATAATTCCCAATTAATGCGCCCGTATAAGGCTTTAGATGCGATGACGTGTTTGGTCATGAAGGAGCAAACCGAGCCGCATAGAATGAGCATGACGTTTTGTTTGCTCCATTCTTGATCCCAATATTTTTTAATTAGACTCACAAGTTTTCCTTGCCCGACAGACAACCATTGAAACTCATCTAAAAAAAGAATCGTTTTTTCTTTTTTGGTGCTGAATAAGCGCGTGAGATAATCGAGTAATGGCAGCCAGGTGCGAACTTGTATTTGTGTGAGTAGAGGGTCGTTGACTTGTTTGCTGAGATCGTGTGTAAACTGAGATAATTGAACGATGGTATTTCCTTGCTCTAATCCTTCAAATCGCAGATGCTTTTTATTTTTCATGAAATGATCAATTAAATAGCTTTTTCCGATACGACGTCGGCCATAAATAGCGATCAGTTTGCTACCTTTGGCGTGATAGAGCCTCTCTAGTTCGGTGAGCTCATAGTCTCGTCCAACGAATGCCATAATGCCCTCATTCTCTTTATCCGCAAATTGACCTTACTATACTCTATTTGCGGATAATAGTAAACATTAGCTCATTATCCGCAAATATAGTTT
This sequence comes from Gammaproteobacteria bacterium, assembly GCA_035764205.1. Taxonomy (GTDB): domain Bacteria; phylum Pseudomonadota; class Gammaproteobacteria; order DSM-16500; family DSM-16500; genus Aquicella. The sequence goes on along the minus strand of DASTZQ010000057.1, from coordinate 457 downwards.
GGATAACTCTGTTTGCGGATAATGAAATCATAAAAAAATTCGTTATATTATAATGGGTTGTGTAATCGTTATGAGTGAGCTTCCTGAAGGATAGACGCAAAATTTCAAGTAAACAACGTTGGCTGAAAGCCAATAACCCTTTAGCCTGGGGCAAAGGGGTTTGCGCAGCAAACACCGGCGCCCCAGGTTAACCCCCACCCCTCTGCTTTAAGCGCCGAAGGTGCGTAATAAAAAATGCTGAGCTCTTGTTACGCGCCTTCGGCGCTTAAAGCAGAGAGGGAATGGATTTACCCAGGGTAACGCCAGTGCTACGCACTGGACGTAACCCTGGGCTAAAGGGTTATTGGCTTTCAGCCAACGTTGTTTACTTGAAATTTTGCGTCTATCCTTCAGGAAGCTCACTCATAACGATTACACAACCCATTATAATATAACGAATTTTTTTATGATTTCATTA
>DASTZQ010000056.1:0-17286 GCA_035764205.1 Gammaproteobacteria bacterium | reverse complement strand
TAAGTTGAATTAATTCATTTTTTATGATGGGTGGAATGAAGGCGGTGGGGTAGTGTGACATGTCTCGTACAATGCAAATAATTTCTTTTTTCTCATTTAGAAAAGAAGTGTTTTTTTCAACGTGCACCAATTTCCATTCGTCATTCGCGTAGTGGTTTAAGCCAATAAATTGTTCATTGGCTCCATTTAAGGTTTCTTGATCTTGAGCTATCCAGATGGGTGCTAGTTCACGAGCATCGCAATTAACCATGGAGTGATCTTTGCCGAGTGCGTTTTTTAGGTTCTTAAAGCCAAGCCAGGCTAATCCAGTTTGGTTAATGTAGGTATATTCTGACTTTTCGGTGAACACCCCGAAAAAATAATTTAAATTATCAATGTGTTGTGTGATTTTGCTGGTAATGTTCGCAGTCACTGTGCGTTATATCCTTTATTGCCCAAAGTATTTAATCATAAATTTTCTTTGTGTCAATGGGTAGCGGATACGCTGTTTTGGTTTGAGGTTGTCATTTATTTTATCGGGCTGAAATTATTTTCATTTATTTATTTAGGAGTATTCCGATGCTTGCGTTAGCCCATGCAAAAAAACAAGATTTTATTTTTAGAAGCGATAATACGTTGTTTTCAAATGTGCAAGAAATCATGAGAATGAATGAGGTTAAGTTTAAGCGAGACAAGCGTAAGTTATCAAGGCAGACGCGTTATGATTTGATGTTTTTTGGCCTTCAGAGCCTGGCGATGGATTATGGTTATGACAGATTGAGTGATCTTCAAAAAGAAAAATTCTGTTTGATTGTGGCCGAGGTTTGTTGTGCTTTTATGAAGCACGGAAAAATAAAATATAGTAAAAAAGACATGAGCTATAGCCTTCATAGCCCGTTTTGGCGTATTTTTTTTAATAAGCTAGATGAGGTGAAGGATCTGGGCATTCATATTCAAGCGGCTGCTGCGGTGTTGAGTGAAGGCCCGATGCCGGATGTCGCCAGGGCAAATCAAGTGATTCACAGCATTCACCAGGCAAATGATCAGATCGATGCTGAAATTGATGTTGTTCGTGGAATCCGGGTGGCAACGGAGGTGATGATAGCGAAGGTCGATAGCTTAGCAGAGGAAGAGTATCAAGCAGCGAAGGTGGTCACTGAATCTGCTGATGTCTTGAGGGACAGAGTGAAGCTTAGGCAATCGCAAAGGCCGACTTTAGTCTCTATCGCCTCTGGAAGGCCGACGGTCCCTGGGTTTTTTGCGCGAGGGTCGGGCCTTGCATCGCTTGGTGTGTTTCAAAGCCCTCAGCCGGCCTCGTTTTCGCCTGAGGCTGATTTGCAGCGAGGGGTTCGTTTTGGGCAGTCAGGCGGCGCTGCTGGGCCGGGGTTGCGTCGGGGTGGGGTATAGGCGCTGCCATTGGGTGAGGTCTTCAAGTTGAGCGCACAGCGGCCCTGGCTCAAGAGGGCGGGGCTGTAGCGCGCCTGAAAGCGCCGCTAGGGGCGCAATGAGGCCACCTTCCCCTGGGCTTGTTTTTGGGCTTGGGGTGGTGGTGTTTTAAAATCAACCAGCTGGTTTTAATGGGGTGATAGCAGTTGCTATTTTCATGATTTCAGCTAAAATTCAACATTCAACACGACGCTGGCGTAGCTCAGTTGGTAGAGCAGCTGATTTGTAATCAGCAGGTCGCGGGTTCGAGCCCCATCGCCAGCTTTTTAGTAAAATCAAACAGATACACGCCGAGTCAATCAGCAAATTTCCGTTAAAATTCTCCTCGGTGTACACTTTGGGGTACACTTAATGAAATTCAATAGCACTCTATGGCGCTTTTTTTACATGGATAGCGTGGCGCTGTATATCGGGTTCAAATTTCACAACATCACCAACCTTTAGCTTGGCCGTCTTATCTTCTTTGTAAAGCTTATACAGAAGGTTTTCATTCTCTTTCAAGTCTCCCACGTGAACGAGGTAAGTGTGCCCTTTATTGTCTTTGATGATGTAACTGTGAGGGTTTGGCATACCTTCAACTTTGTTGATTTTAGTCACTTTGCCTTCAAGTATTATTTTAGACATTTTTGATGCTCCTCTTTTGCGAAAATAAAAGCTTTCATAGTAAATTATAGCAATTAGCCGAAATTTTGATTAAATAATAAACAATCCTGATGTTTGAAATTTAGTATAAATTTTAACCATATATATTAAAAGTGTAAAATATTTGACATTTAGTGCGCTGCCTGTACAATCCAAAACCAAAGGATTTTCTTATTCATAAAATGTTTTAGGATTTTATTTTTATCAGGCGCTATTTCAACGGAACAGTTGTTGGCGTTCTTAATGGTAATACGAGGTAAATTTCAAATGAAAGATAAAGTAATTATATTAGCAGCAGTATTAATGAGTTTGACGTCAGTTGCAGCACAGGCAGCACACGAGGTTGAGGGTTACTATCGCAGCAACGGTACTTATGTAGAGCCACATTGGAGTATGGACCCTGGTGAAGCACGTAGCTCAGGTTACTCTTATCATGATAATGAACTGGTTCCTAATGGCTATTAATTTACACTTTATCGAATAAGGGGCTTTTGCCCCTTATTTAATTATGAAAGTTAAAAGGTGAATTTTTTAAAGATAAGGAGATTGCGTATTTACGTTTACGAGGTTTAAAATGGTTTTAATCCAAAAAGTTAAATTTATTACGATCGCATTTTCAGTTTTTTTTGCCCTTATTTATATGTCTAGTCAAATCGTAGCTTATGCTCAGAATTCTATGGCGCATCTTACCGCTTCAGATCGGCATTATGATCTTCGTGTGGACTATCATTGTTTGCAAGAATGTAATATGAAAGATCAATATTCACCTATTCAGTGTGATGAAATGTGTGGGGTTGAATGATAAATAAAAACAGATAAAACATATCGTATATTTATAATTTTAATTTCGAGGTTAATAAAGGGGAGAGGAAGGGGCAGAGGAAGGGGTCAAGTCCTGACATTTGACATTTGCTAAAGTGGGTTGAGAATATGTCAAGTGTCAGGACTTGACCCCTTCCTACTTAGTATAGAGTAATTGTTTGTCGAAGCTGTATAGAATATAAACTAATTGTTGTTGGCCAGAATTATTGATTTATTAATTTGTGATATCAAGAGTGGTCTTCGTTTAGCTGACATTTCTTTTTGCAATTCAGCTCCTTGCCTTTTTTGTTTAAAATGCGGACTCTTCGTTTATCGTTATGTTCAATGGGTTCTTTCAAAATAAAAATCTCAATTTTGTTTTCTTTGGCTATTCGTTCAAGTGAAGCTACTAGTCCTGTTTCTGCGCGGCAGCCAATGAATATTCGTTTTATGCTTAGGCCTAGTTTATCAAGCGGTACGGAAAAATTGGGTTTGCCGAACATTCGATATTCATTTTGGTATTTCCATTCATTAAACTTAAATAATAGGGGTTTTGATGATTTTTTGTTGAGAATGACTTTTCTAGATTTATTTCTGAGTTTAATCGAATCGATTATTTCGCCAAAACAAAATTCTTTGTAAGTGTGGCCATAGTTAACTTTATATATTTTAGTTGTTTTGCTCGCACTATATTCAACTATTATGCCGCGATGTTTGTCAGCATAAAGTGACAACATGATCGGATTTAATGTTGGCAATCCGCACTTTTTGCACATTTGATGTTTTGTGAAGCAGGCTATTCCTACATCATTTTTGAGAATATTTTCAAGTAATCTATGGTGTATGAATGGGTCAAATTCAGGGTCTGTGCGATGTTTTGGCTGCTCATCGCAAAATTCATATAGGGCTGTCATGTTACAATTCATAACTAGTGAAGGTTGTATTGCGCCAATTGAAAATGCACAGTCAGTGGGATCGTCAAAATTCTCTGCTTTGTTAAAATGCAGTGTGTTATCGTACAAATTCGTGATAGCATATTGATCAAGAGGCATATATCTGTAGTAAAGTTTGTCAGTCATGATTTATAGCCTTCTAAGACGAATGTCCTATTTTAACATGGGGCAATCATGGGGCGCTCAGAAATAACAAATAACATAAATGATCAACATGTGGCAACAGGCTAAACGATTTAACGTATTGATTTTATTGTTACTATCTGTTTTAATGTGTTATGATTAGTTAGGCATGTATAATTTGTAATCAACAGGTCGTGGGTTCGAGCCCCATCGCGAGCTTAAATAATGACCTCAAGGAAGCAGCAATGTCGGTGTTCATACTGGGTGATCTTAATATAGATCCAATCTTGAAGGCTCAGGCTTTCTTAACGATGGGTATAGACACAGCGCATTCCGACCTTGAAAAAGTGGGTGCTATTCAAGCCTTTGAAATTTGCTACGAGCTTTCTTGGAAAACAATGAAAAGAATCCTCTCATATCGAGGGATTGAAGCCAATAGCCCCAGAGAAGTTTTCCGATTGGCCGCGCAAGAAAAATTAATTAATGAAATTGACGCTTGGTTTGATTTTATCGAAAAACGCAATCTTACCACTCACGTTTATAATTTAAAAATCGCTGAAGAAATCTTTTCTTTTCTCCCAACATTCGCAAATCAATTATCTATGTTTATTAATACCATAAGGTCACTGTGAGATGATTAATCTCTCAGACGAAGAATTAAAATTAATAAAATCAATTTTAGCGAAATATCCTTATAAGTTTTATGCTTTTGGCTCCAGGGTTAAGGGGAAGCAAAAGAAATATTCTGATTTGGATTTGTGTTATAAAGACGAAATTCCAGATTCAATCATCACTAGGATATATGAAGCGTTTGAGTTGTCTAATTTGCCATTCAAGGTAGAGCTGCTGAATTGGCATCGATGTGATTTGGATTTTCAGAAAAGCATTGAGAGGGATTTGGTTGAGGTTAGTGAGGGAGAGCGGAGAGAAGGGTCAAGTCCTGACATTTGACATTCACTAAAGTGGGTTGAGAATATGTAAAATGTCAGGACTTGACCCCTTCATTGCCTTCATTCTTCATTACGTAACTTGTTAAGACATTTACTTGACACGCGGCCAAGTATGCCTATAGTTTGATCTAAATTATTTTCTCGCCAATGCGGAGCAGTCTCATGAAAAGCAAAAAGCAAGGTTATAATCTAATACAAGGCCTGCTAAGAAACTCCGATTCATACACCCGTCTAAAAGCGGGTCGAATTGCCATCGGAATCCTCGTTTTCTTGTTCTGTTTTAATGCTTATGCTGAAAGCGTCGCAATTACCATGGATGACCCCAACACTTTGCACACACCACTCATGAGTGCACGGGAACGCGATAATGCAATTTTGAATACGTTGAATAAAAACCATCTTAAAATTATATTATTCGTCCACGGCGACTATGTGAATTCACTCGAAGGCAAAGCTTTATTAAAGCGATGGAATGCGAGCGGGCAAACCCTTGGCAATCACACGTATTCACACTGGGATTTGGAAGAGGTATCGCTTCACGACGATGAATCAGATTTTACACGTAATGAGCACATGATTGCTCATTACACCCACTTCCAAAAAGTCTTTCGCTACCCCTATTTGAAAGAAGGTGATACCGTTGAAAAACGTGATGGGTTTAGAGCCTTCCTGAAAGCGAAGCACTATAGGGTAGGCAGCGTCACCATCGATGCATCAGATTGGGCTATCAGTGACAGGCTAGAACGCGCACTTGCCAAAAATCCGAAAACCAATCTGATACCTTATAAAAACTATTATTTAGCTCATATTTGGAATCGCGCGCAATACTACGACCAATTGGCCATCAGTGTGCTTGGAAGAAGCCCTAAACATATTTTACTGATACATCATAACTTGCTGAACGCCTTGTTTTTGAATGATCTGATCCAGATGTTCAAGCAACACGGATGGAAAGTGATTGATGCTAACAATGCCTACACCGACCCTGTTTATCAATTGGTGCCCAAGACCTTGCCAGCCGGGGAGAGCCTCATATGGGCATTGGCAAAGCAGACGGGGAAATATGACAAGCAATTGCGTTACCCGGGGGAGGATGAATCGTATGAAACACCAGGGATGGATGCAGCAGGGCTCTAGCGTTAACTTATAATGGCGCGTCAAGGGTTTTTAGGTGGTCTAGTGTGTCGGGATATTTGCTTACCATTAGGATTAATGCCACTGCTTGATCGTTGGGTTGCGCTCCGTTCCCATTATAAGAGTACACTTTCCAGGTTGTAGACGCGTGAGGTTTAGGTGTTGCATATTCGGCCGCTTTGGCTTAGCATGCAAAATTCATTTTTATGCAGGTCGACGCAAAAACATTATTTTATCTTGGTTTTCGGCATTTTAAAAGGATTAGGGCGCGGTGAATTTTGAAAAAAACATCTATAGCTTTATAGCGGAAATTAAAAATTTCTCCTATACGATAAGTTATAAAGATAAAAATTGGGATATTATTTTTCTGGACCAAAAAAACAAATTTCAACGTATTTACATTACACATTCATATGATGATTACTATATTTCAGATATCGATGGCGGGCTTTGCACGCTTGAAGTAAAACAAAATTACAGTGTGAAGGTTGCGCAATCTTTTGGAGCCCGGCCATTTCAGGATTTTAGTCATGATCCCGCCACAAGGTGGGATGCTTTAATTACCTCTGCACGTCACTGGCTAAAAAAAATTGAGAAAGATTGGATCAAGGTAAATAAGGGAATATGTAAAACATATCCGCTTAATCGTCGATATGGGATTGTTCCTCATTCCATTATTCAAGCATCGCTGCACGATATATACAGAATCGATCACGATCTTGGTAAGCGGGGCAAAAAAAAGTTTATTCAATTAGTTGAAGATGGATATTTTCTCGATGAAAAAAACACAATAAGAAGGGAAATGTCAGCCAACGATTTCTTTGAATATTGTAAAATTGCTTATATTGCAGCAAAAAGAAAAGAAGATCATTTTGATGAAGATATGATGGGTCGAGCAATGTATCAACGCTTTGCAGATGGGCGACATGATGGGCTTCTCGACATTGATCCTGCGTCAAGTGAGGAATTTGCAGAGTGGATAGATGGCGCCCATGCTAAGAAGGGGTTGGGCGGGCATCCGTGGGAAATTAAGCGAGGGGGTAATACGACGCATATTGACTTGTGTGTTTCTCGCCCACAAAGCGATCAAAGAGCAGGGTTTATTGTGACGCTAAAAGGCCATTCAATTGGGCGGTTGAAAGAAACAATTAGTATGTTCTTGGCGATTCATCAATCAGGGTTGCCTATTACTATTGACGATCCTGTGGGTATTCGTAAACGGTTACTGGGGGAAGACAACATAGGGATCGTGCCATTCCATTGTTCTTTGCATAGAGCAAATCAACGCTACCCTGATTTTCAGGATGTTTATGATGTATTACATTTTGATGATTTAGGCAGATATAAAACCAGGGTTGCTTCTTTTGCTACGTGGGAGCCCCTGCCAGTTTTTAGGCCGATATAAATTCGTATGAGGTGAGCGGGGCGTCGTAGGCACGAGTTGCGCTGAGGCTGATTTTAACAAAGTTGATTGATGGCTTCACAGTTTTTTTAATTTTTAAAGGGTTATATCGTTATCTTCCTCGCGGGCCATCAAATAATAAAATTTGAGTTTTGAATAATGTCGGGAATTTTAGCATAGGTTTCTTAAGGTCCAATCTGTCAACCATCATCCCGGTTTAAAGTGTCAACTATCAGCCCGGTTGAAAAAGAGAAGGGTCAAGTCCTGACATTTGACATTCACTAAAGTGGGTTGAGAATATGTCAAATGTCAGGACTTGACCCCTTCATTCTGGTTTACTCTGGTGTTTGTTCGTTCTTCAACATCATGAGCGCGCGTTTTTTAATGTTGATATAAGATTCTTCAGCAGAGTCCCTAATTGTGTCATCGCTATCACATGTGGTGTAAATGGTGTAAGCCAACAAGCTTTCCAATACATCCAGAATATCTAAGGCTTTTTCAGCATCAGTATAGGCTGTGTCTTCTTTGCCTGTTTCTTCAATGGCCGTTGAAATGACATCAAATAATTTTTCTTTATAATCTACTTTTTCCATCACAGTCTCTCCAAAATATTAAGTGGGTTAAGTGGCACCTAGTGTAGCAAATTGCTCTAAGCGAGGGGTAGTCGAATCTTCACTTAGTGTTGGCGTGTTTGGCCTGCTGAAGAAACTGGATTTATTGTTGGCTAAACTGGCTGTTTCGGCTGGGTAGCGCGCTGGCCCAACAATATTGGGTTCTTCATTAAAAGCCGCAGGGTTATCAAACAATTGATCTTCCAATAAGTTTCGCATGTAAGCTGCTAAAGGGTTGGCATCTTCAATTTTACGAGCAATGGTTCTGTTTGCTGTTTGTGCGGCTTCTTTGGTGTTAATGCCCAAAGATTCAGCAGCACGGACGATGTTTTGTTGTGCTTTTTCACCAGCTTCATTGATGTGCATGCCAACATATTCAACCCCTTGTGCAATAGGCATGGCTACATCTTCAGCGCATTCTGCTAGTTTCTTAGCCGTAAAGGTGGTTGCACGTAAAATGGTTTGAGCAGTGGTTTCAGCAACTTCTCTTAAGTGGTTGTCAACGTAATCAACCGCACGCACAACCGGAGTGCCTATGGTTTCGACAATTTCAGCCACATGCTTTGCAGACCAGGTGATGGGGCGGCAAATGTTGCGAGCTGCATCTTGGAATAGCTCAGCATAGGCTTTTAATCCAATCCGGATAGCGCGAGCAGTGCTGGTGGCGGCTGTTTTAATAACCTTGCTTGCATGGATGGCTGTAAAGTGAATGGCACGCTTGGTTTTGCGGCCAGCAGTTTGCAGGGCTTCTTGCAGAGGTAGGCCAACGGTTTCCATTGCACGATAAATGGCTCTGGAAGCGGTTTGAATGCATTCACGTGCGTGGTTGCCAAGCCAGGTGCTGGCGCGGTAAATGGCGCGGGCTCCGGTCTCGATGATTTCTTTAGCTTGATAATCGAGGTAGGTAAGGCCGCGAATCACATTTAAATGCGCAAGTCGGTAAGCATAATAAGCGTGTTTTGCCGCCCAGGTGATGGCACGCTTGGTTTTGCGGCCAGCGGTTTGCAGGGCTTCTTGCAGAGGTAGGCCAATGGTTTCCATTGCGCGATAAATGGCTCTGGAAGCGGTTTGAATGCATTCACGTGCGTGGTTACCAAGCCAGGTGCTGGCGCGGTAAATGGCGCGGGCTCCGGTCTCGATGATTTCTTTAGTTTGATAATCGAGGTAAGTAAGGCCGCGAATCACATTTAAATACGCAAGCCGGCAAGCATAATAAGCGTGTTTTGCCGCCCAGGTGATGGCACGCTTGGTTTTGCGGCCAGCAGTTTGCAGGGCTTCTTGCAGAGGTAGGCCAACGGTTTCCATTGCGCGATAAATGGCTCTGGAAGCAGTTTGAATGCATTCACGTGCGTGGTTACCAAGCCAGGTGCTCGCGCGGTAAATGGCGCGGGTGGCAGTTTCGATGGTTTCTTTGGTTTGGTAGCCAAGCCAAGTTACGCCCAAAAAGATGCCTGATGCAATTAAGCGCAAGCATTCAAATGCGTGCCTGCTTGTCCAGGTAATCGCGCGTTTGGTTTTGCGGCCAGCGGTTTCCAGGGCTTCTTGCACGGGCAGGCCGACCGTTTCCATTGCACGATAAATGGTTCTGGAAGCGGTTTGAATGCATTCACGTGCGTGTAATGAAGCCCAGTGCGCAGCGTTTGACAATTGTCGGCCTGTGATTTTCATCATGTGTTGGGTGTGTAAGCCCATCCATTCAAAACCACGATAAAGTTGGCGCGCAATGGCTTCTAAGCATTCACGCGCGTGGAAGCCAAGCCACGTTAAAGCACGGCCGGTGTAACGAGCGGTGGTTGCAATGAATTCACCGGTGTGTAAAACGGCAAATTTAGAGAAATGATAAACAGGGTAAACTAATTTTTTAGATGCATAGGTTGTGTTGACAGCAAAAGCAATCATGGCGCGCGCAATAGGGCGCGCCATGTCCCCGATCACTTGTTTTGCTTGATAAGCGGTCCAGGTGATGGCGCGTGCTGTTTTTCTAGCACTGGTTTGAAGGAATTCAGCCGTGTGGTGATAACCCGATTGCATGGGTCGGTAAAGGTGGGTTGTGGTGCCATGGGCCGCTTTCAACAACAAAATGGAGCGATTTTTTTCCTTTGCCCAAGAAGCGGTGCGGTTATATTGCACGTCGGCACCATTGCGTTCATTTTTTAAGCCTACCCAAAATTGTTCACGTTTTGTTTTCGTGGCTTGATCTTTATCATTATTTTGCGTGTTTCGGTTATTCCAAAATGCATTTCGAGCTGTGTTTCGACGATCATCAGCTTGCCTTTCATTTTCGTGTCGACTTTCTCGGTCTTTAAGCCATTTTTCTTTTCGTTCTGTTGTTTTGCTTGAGTAGTTCGCTTTGAATTTGTTCCAATAAGACTCGCGTGATTTAGATCGAGCGTTGTCTTGTTGTTCATGCTTTGTTTTTCGAGCTGTTCGGTGCGCGATTTTTTGTTTCGGGCGCTCTTCATTTTCAGTGTTAATGCGATCTCGACGAGCGGTGAAGTTGGCTTCATGGCTTTTTTTGATTGCAGCACATTTTTCTTGGTGTGTGTTTAAAAGGGTTTCGCGGTCACTTTTTCGTGTCTGAACACGAGTGCTATCTTCCCCTTCTTTTCGGGCGCGAATGTTTTCTTTTAGTCGGTTGCGCTGGCCCTTGCGTAAGGTGTCTTCTTCTTCGTGTCTTGTTTTGCGGGCGGTCCAGTATTGCTCAGTGGAGCTTTTTATTTGGGCGGAACCTTCAGCGATGAGTCTAGTGCGTTTTTCTCTAAGCGCCGCGCGTTCGTCTGTTCGGGCTTTATTTTCTGCTTGGTGTTTTTTAAAGCGGTCAATACGATAACCGGCACGGTTGAGCATGCGGTCAATCTCTTGCGAGGTTCGGCGCTTTTGAATGTTGCTGCGAAGAGCAGCGCGTTTATTTGCTCGAGTGTTGTCTTTTTCAGTGTGTAATGCGTTGCGGGTATCCCAATAGTTGGTTTTCTCGCTGCTTAAGGTTGTGTTGGCGTTTGTGAATGTTTCATCGCGATTTATTCTAAGCGCCGCGCGTTCGTCTGTTCGGGCTTTATTTTCTGCTTGGTGTTTTTTAAAGCGGTCAATACGATAACCGGCACGGTTGAGCATGCGGTCACTCTCTTGCAAGGTTCGGCGCTTTTGAATTCTTTTTCGAAGATCGGCACGTTCTTCTGTTCGTTTTTTATTTTCAGCGAGATGGCGTTGTTCACGATCACTTAAATAATCGACGAAATCTTGTTTTGATGTGGTATCTTCACGTTTAAATTGGGCGCCAAGATCAGCCCAGTATTTTTTTCGGGTTTCCACTCGTATTTTTTTTGCTTCAGTTTTATTTTTTTCACGAGCAGCCCAATAAGTTTTCCTTTTAACAGGCCTTTCATTATCACTTTTTTCATGTTCACGGGTTCGGCTTTCCCAAAATTGAGCCCTATCGTTTTTGCGTTTCTCGTCTGCTGCGTTGTGACGATCTTGGCGATCTTTATGGTAGGCGGTTCTGTTATTAGCCAGGGCATTTTTCTTTTGTGTGTTTCGAGCATCACGAGCATTCCAGAGGGCGGTGTTGTTCTGAGTGGTTTGAAGGTCTTTAGCTTGAATACGCTCTGATCGCTCGGTGCGTTTTTTCTCACGCTTTGCCTGGCGTTCTTGGTTTTCTTTGTTTCGACGTTCATCGGTAGCGATGTCTTGATACAATTGACCGTAAATGGCTTCATCGTTGCCTTTAATGATGTTTTCAGCCTGACCTATCTTTAATAGTGTTTCTTTAATCTCGACAATGTTTCGTTTACGGCCCCACATGGCTAACTCCTTCATTTTTTTTTGAGTTTTGAATAATGTTGGGAATTTTAGCATAGGTTTCTTAAGGCAACCTTAACAAGGGGGTAAAGAGAGTGAGTTTGGTGTAAAAAGGATGGGTTTCTGTCATTGGCTTGGCGTATCTGCTAAGGGTGGGGCGGGTGTAACCATATGTATTATTTATAAATTGTTTGATTTTTGACGCTGCCCGGTAGAGGCTGGGGAAAGGGGTCAAGTCTTGACAATTGACATCTATATCTCTAGCCCCGCTAAATTTCATGAGCATCAAAAATAATTTACATTTTCTAGAAATATGCTAAAGTTTAGTGGTTTTTATGCGCATACACGCATAGCATGTTTCGTCAACCTCCCAGCGCTCGTTCGTAGCGTATCTTCTCATGCATAGCTTCAAGCTTTAAGTTACAACCATATCTCAACAGAAAGAATTGCCTGTCTATTCACGCATGGACATATAACCACATTCGCTTACATATTCAATTTGAGGGTAAAATTATGGCAAGACCACTTAGGATTACATATGAGGGTGCTTGGTATCATGTTATGAATAGAGGATTGGCAAAGTCACCAATCTTTCTAAATGATCGCCATCGAAAAATATTCATTGATCTTTTGTCGGAGGTACATCAGCGTTACCAGGCGGAAATTCATGCATACTGTTTAATGGGTAATCATTACCACTTGTTAATCAGAACCCCGCTTGGGAATATTAGCCGTATCATGAGGTACATTGATGGTGTGTACACGCAACGTTTTAATCAGTTGGTGGGGCGCGATGGTCCTTTATTAAGAGGCAGGTATAAAGCAGTTCTTGTGGAGGCAGATCGCTATTTTTTACGATTAACAAGATATATTCATCTTAATCCAGTGGAATCAAAGATCACAAAAAATCCTGAATCCTATGAGTGGTCTAGTTGTAAATACTTTTTCAATGAAAAACCACCAGCGTGGCTTAATACAGAATTTACACTTGGTTATTTTTCAGTAAAAAACCATCGCAAAAATTATCAAGAATATTTGAGTTTAGGGAATGATGAAGAAATTATAAATTTTTATTTGAACGAAAAAATTCTTCCGATACTGGGGTCGGGGGCTTTTTCAGAAAAGATATGCGATGAACATTTAAAGGGGGAGCATAAAATTAATGAAATTCCTGATCATAAGATTTACCTTGCTTCAGTAAAGAACAAACAATATTTGAATATAATTTGCGCCGCTGTGGTTAAGCATTTCAATATAGGCTTGGATGAAGTTCTTCGAGTGAAAAAGGGCGCGATAAATATGCCGCGGTTAATTGCAATTTATTTAGCTTGTCATGAAGGCGGAAGCTCATTGTTGCTTTCAGATACAGGGAAATTTTTTGGCGGTGTTTCAGCGTCAGCTGTGTCAAAGGCCTGTGCGCGTGTTGCGGGATATATGATTAGATATCCCGCAATTGTTGGCGATATCAGCGAGATTAAAAAACAGATTCAGGATATGTCAAATGTCAGGACTTGACCCCTTCTCTTCTCTACATGCTTAAAGCAACCATGGGATCATCTTCTTGATACGGGGCAACAGGTAGGCCAACTTTTTCAGTGTTAACGAAAAGCGTGAGCCATGTACGGTACGTCGGGTTATTCGCCTGCTCTTCAGTAAGCTCGCTAATTTTTTGGTGAATCTTGGATTCGAGTTGTTTGATTTCATTGTCTTTGTCTGTGTTAAAGCGTGCTCTTAAAGCGGCACTGCGTTGGTCTCTAGTACAGAAGTGGTAAACGTGGATGCTAAGACTCGCCAATAAAACAAAGCTTGATATGGCTATGACTATTTCATGTATTTTGATTTTTTCATCTGCATCTGAGCCGTCAGGGGTCCAGAAGTTATCCTCCAATTTAGTGCCCTCAGGGTTTGCATTAGCATTAGCATTAGCATAAGAAAGAGTGGCACTTGCGATGGTTGTGCCTATCGTTGCTAAGACCATTAATAAGGACATAGCAAGAAACAATGGAGCCTTCCTCCAGCTGGGGCTAGGCGCAAATAGCTTATCCGCAATCCCTCTTGAGCGTTGGCGCAATGCTTCATACATTTTTTGTTGAAATTGTGTGTGTTGATCGATGCGGTCAATGAAGTGCTGGATAAGGCCAGGGTTATTATGGAGTAATTCAAGACTGAATTTGTTTAGCGTGAATAGATTAATGAGATCTTTGGGGTGTTTGAAAAGATCCAAATCCTTATGATCGGCCGTAGATGATTTTTTTTGAAGTTTGGCGATTATCTGAAGAATCGCTTCGAAAGAAGCGGGGTCTTGAGCGCTAGGTTGTTTTCGCTTAGCGGGTGATAGTTGGTTTTCGATATCATCATCAGGGATGGCTTGATACCCATCGGCATCAACATGGGGCAGTTCTTGGATGTCGTCGCCACCGGAGAAGTGGGTGCTTTTTACTAACAAGCTCGACCTTTCGTTTAACTCTTTATTTCTACTGAATAAACCACCCATTTTTTACACCTCGATTGATTATTATGTGGGGGGGGATTGTATAGAAAAAAGCTTATAAAGTGTAGGGGGGGGTCAAGTCCTGAGATTTGACATTCACTAAAGGGGGGTGGGAATATGTCAAATGTCAGGACTTGACCCCTTCAGTCAGGACTTGACCCCTTCACTGAAAATTAAAAATCGCATCTTGAGGTGTAATAGGTATATAATTTGATTCAAACTAAAGTTTACTATAAAAAACGAGGTGGTTTATGCCAGAGCTTGTCTTGGCCGCAGCGCGGCCTGATGATATTGTCAGCGAATTGTGTGAAAAGATAAACCAATTTTGTGTGATGTTAAGGGCTGAAAATTACAATTCTGAATTGGCTTTTCAGTGCATTGATGAATTGATTACTCTTGCCGCTGGTATGGATGAAGATCGGCTCATCGAGGTTAATATTGAATCCGCAAGGCAATCATTAGAAGCGTTGTTGCCTGTGAATGAGCCTGGCCTAGCCATTGGTATTAATCAGGTTGTTGCTTTACTCACACACTTTTCCCCTGAAAAGTATTTACAAGCAGCTAGTATTGTTAACTATAATATTCTTAAGATGTACCTTGATGAATATAAAACAGGGCCTAAAATGTTAGCGTGCGACAAAGATGGAAATAACATCTTGATGTTGCTAGCTTACTCAAATGATTTAGAGATATTTGAATTTGTTTGTCAGAAATTGGAAGCAGTTGGTTGTTTTCACGAAGCTGTCAGCTCTTTCAATCATCGCCATCAATCCGCTCTGATGATCGCTATTAATGTCGATAGTATCGATGTTGCTCAATTTCTCATTAATAAAATGAGTAAAGATGAGTTGCTCCTGTATCAAAAAATAGGAGAGACAGCATTATCAAAAGCGGAAAAACATAGTGATGATAGTTTGTTGCTGAGTATTATGGCGCGTATTCCTAAAGTTGATCCATTGCCACCGGTGTTTAATGCCATTAAATATGGGAACGGGGAAAATGTAATGAGGGAGGTTGGTAATTTTCTGGGTGCGGCAGGATGGCTTACGTCATCGCATCGTTTTTTTCGAGCAAAAAATAATTTTCTTGCTTCCGGGTCATCCATCAATAAATTAAGAGATGCTCATGGCCGAGGGGTGATGCATTATGCCGTGTCGAGTGAGGCTTATCGGGAATTGAGAAGTCAGTTTGGGGTTGTCTTGAGTTTCAATGAGGCGGAATTAATGATGCTTTTGCAAGCAGACGAAATGCTAGCACGCATTGAATTGATCAACTTTTTATTAGACAAGCGAGCGGACATTAATGCTGTTGATAATAATTTAAACACCCCTTTAATGTTTGCGGTTCAAACGCCGTTCATGACCACGGTTCATCATTTAGTTGAGCGTGGTGCGAATCTAAACCTTCAAAACAAGCGCGGTGAGACAGCGTTAATGCGTGCTGTGAGGGCGGAGAATACGGAGGTCGTTGCAGGGTTGATTCGTGCGGGTGCTGATATGTCATTGGTTAATCATCGTCAGCAGAGTGCATACGATATCGCGCTTTTAGGTGGCAACACAGCGATCATGAATGTGTTAATGGAGCTTGCACCGGTTTCAAACCATAAACGAACGAATGGCGATGATGGGTCACCTTCAAAGCGATTAAAGAAATAGCCATCATGCACGCAAGGCATAGAAAAAACCTCTCGAAAATCATTATTGAGAGAAGGGTCAAGCCCTGACATTTGACATTCACTAAAGTGGGTTGAGAATATGTCAAATGTCAGGGCTTGACCCCTCAGTGCCTCAAATGTCAGGGCTTGACCCCTCGGTGTCTCACATTTTTTATAAGGTTTTGCTGCGTATTCTTGGGTTTTCCAGGATGGCAGGTCTTTGGTGTGCGTGTAAGGTTTTTCCGCGTGTTCTCATTTTGGAGCGAGTGGCCGCTTCAGCTGGCTGGAATACGGTTAGTGCTTTAATATCAATTGAGTGTACATATTGGTTTCTTCTTGCAAGCGCAAGAATCCGTTTTTTTAAGCTGTTTGCTGGGCTGATGTTTTTTGCAGGGTGGTTGGTGTTAAGTTTATTTTGAATGTCTAAAGTATTAGGCATGTTTTTTCCTCTCTGTGTGTTTTGTGTGTTAATTAGAATATTTATCCGAGTATATTAACATAATTAAGCGGTTTGTGGTGTTTTTTTTCGAAAAACTTCTTTGTGCCAGGTATTCATCAGGGGGGTGGGGTGCTTAATTAACAAAATTACCGCTTAGCCACACAATTTTCATTATAGCTATCTAGGGCATCAGTAAACCCACTTAATCCAAATGTGATCGACGTTAATCCATCATAACTAGTCTGTGAATAGTTATAGAATTGGCCGATTAAGCCGTCTTCTGAAATCAGGCTTTCAGTGTATGGTTTGTTGCCAGAGGTAAGGTAAGCCGGTTGTTTTACACCATTGATGGAAATTATCCCTAGTCGTTCGAGCGTTTTTCCATAAAAAAGATAGCTTTTTGAGTCTGTAACATTGACATTTTTTGATTCCATAAACCATTTTATAAATTTAAAAACACCGTTTATGCTGGTTATTCTAGAGAGAATCAACAATCCATTCGGTGAGCTTGGAATCCAAACAGCAACACTGTTGATAGTGTTTGGATTATAGCGGCCGGGTATCAGAATATAGCAACGATTATACCAATAAGCTAATACAATGCGATCTTTGCCATATGTACCAAGAACGGTATAATCATTTTCAGAGGGTATAATTTGCTCGCTGTTATTTGTCGGGGTGTTCGCTTTTGCATCATCAGATTGGTCGGCTATCATGGAATCTATGGTGGGTTCAAGTATGGCGGCTTCTATCATTTCAGTTGGTAAGGCAAAATTTATGTTTTGTGCATTTTCATCAGATTTTGAGGCTGTTGTAATGCCAATTAAGTTTCCTTTGCTATCAAATAGGCCGCCGCCACTTGAGCC
>DASTZQ010000055.1:0-4294 GCA_035764205.1 Gammaproteobacteria bacterium | reverse complement strand
TAAAACCGCCCAACGGGTTGTATTAATAACGTAATTGCTAGCATCATAAAGTTCTTTGTAGTCAGCTTGGTACATTTTATTCGGATTTGGCGCAAAATTTGCGGGTTCATCTAAGGGTAATATACCTTCTGTAGGGTCCATGAATGCTAGGCAAGCCGCTAATACAGGGCTATCGGGATGTAAAAGTGAAGTGGGCGTATTGCCTTCAGCAGTAACGGTGTGCAATTCACGCATTACTTTTTCTTTTCCATGCGCTTTAACATAATCATAGAATTGATTTTCAGAGGTAAATGTTGGAAGTAGGTGATAAAGCGAGGTTTTATTGTTCTGGTGTTTCGCTTGGAATAATTTTAAAGATGGTTCAAGAATATTTTTGAAACGATTAAACATGGGCACTCCTTGATGTGTTTTAAAAAATCCCCCAACGCAGCTGTTGGGGGGCAAAACCTTAAGCTAAGGTTTCTTCTTTCTTGCCAATGTTTTCTTTCCACCAAGCTAAGGTTTTTTGTATGCCGTCATCTAAACTGGTTTTCGGCGCCCAGCCGAGCTCGGTTTTGGCCAGCGTGCAATCTAAAAATAAACTGGTTTTAATGGTGGGTTGGCTTAAATCATGATTGATCGTAAGCTTTTTGCCGGAATGCGTTACGATTTTTTTGACTAAATCACGAATGGCAATGGCGCTGCCATAGCCGCAATTATATAAACGGAATTTTTCGGGTTGACGAGCCAATGCGCGGTCAACGCAATCGATTAAGTCGTTCACGTAAAGCAAATCACGCTCTTCTTCGCCGGTTCCCCATACCGTGAAATTATCTTTAGCGCTCATGACTTTGGTGATGGTGGCACCAAACACATGGCTGCGCTCTAAATCAAATTTGTCGTGCGGGCCGTAGATGTTGGAGTGACGCAAGGCCGTGTATTTTGTTTCAGAAATGTTCGCATAAAATTGGCACATTTTTTCGATGTAAAGCTTGGTGTGGCCCACGCCAAAATAACGAGGGTGCAGCGGAAAGTTAGCATCGAAATCGGTTTCTTTTAAGCCCGTGTTGCTAGAGTGATACATCACGGTGCAGCTAAAGAAAATAACGTGTTTCACGTTGTGCTCATGCGCCGCGCGGAATAAATAAGAATTCATGACCGCGTTATCGGTTACGTGAATGAAAGGGCGGGTGACGATGTCTTTCGAGCCAGAGGTGGTGGCCGCCGCTTGAATGATGATGTCAACGCCTTGGATCACGCGCTCAATGTCGTTGGGGTCGCGCAAATCAGCGCGGTGCCAAGTGACATTCGGTAATTCGAAAGAAGGGCGGTTGAAATGCACGGCGTGCACGTCGTAATTGCCAAGCTTGCTGTAATGCTCAACCAAATTACGACCAATAAACCCCGTTGCACCACAAATTAATATGCGTTGCTTCATACCGCTTTTCCTTGTGTTTCAAATTGATTATTTTTATAAGCTTCAATGAAATCGGTGATGGTTTTCACAACGTATTCACGCGCTTGCTGGTCAACGGCGTGGTGGCAAGCAAACGCAAAGCCGCGCTTCATGACGGTATCAGCGTTATTTAATTCACCCGCAATGCGGTGTTCAAACATTTTAAACGCAGGGTGTCTTGCCATGTTGCCAGCAATGACAGGGCGCGTTTCAATGTGGTTTTTTTGCATGTAAGCGGTGATTTCTTTCACGCTAAAAGGGGCGGCATCTTTTAAGATAACGGGGAAGCCAAACCACACGTGCTTGCCCTTAGGCGTTTCTTGTTGGAAGTGGAAATAATCGGCGTATTTGCTGAGTTCGCGTTTATAAAATTCAGCGGTTTCACGGCGTTTTTCAATGAAGCCATCGAGTTTAGGCAGTTGCAATTGCCCCATCGCAGCATTCACTTCCGTTGGGCGCAAGTTGTAACCTTGGTTGATGAAAATAAAGCGTGGGTCGATGTCTGGGTACATGTTCACGTATTTTTGATGTTCATCCGCTTCGCGCGACCAACCGTGTGCACGCAACACGCGCATGGTTTCGGTTAAGTTGAAATCGTTAGTGACGGAAACGCCGCCTTCCATGGTGCTGATGTGGTGAGAGAAGAAAAAGCTGAAATTGCCAACATGACCAAAGCTGCCAACGGATTGGCCGTCAAAGAAGGCACCCATGGCTTCGCAGCAATCTTCAATGATGAATAAGTTGTGTTTTTTAGCGAGCGCCATGATGGCATGCATGTTCATGGGGTTGCCGTAAACGTGCACCAGTTTAATGGCGCGCGTTTTTGGGCCAATCGCGGCTTCGAGTTTGTTTAAATCAAGGTTGAAGTCGTTGATGTCGCAATCCACAATCACAGGAATAAGTTGGTGTTGAACCAAAGGCCAGATGGTGGTCGACCACGATAAAGCAGGCACGATCACTTCATCGCCTGGTTTTAAATGATTGGGTGTGAATGGGTTGCAAAGTGCTGCCACGGCTAATAAATTAGCGGAAGAACCCGAGTTAGACATCACGCCGTATTGTGTGTTGGCATAAGCGGCGTATTGGTTTTCAAACGCACGCACTTTTTTACCCATGGTGGTGTAAGTGGAAAGCATGGTTTCAACCGCAGCGTAAATTTCAGCGCCGGTGGTGGTGGGTTCGTGTAAGCGAACCACGGGTTTTTCAGGGTTGAAAGCGTAATTGTAAACCGTGTCGCAATAATCGTTAATGTCGGTTTCAATGCGGTTAAGCAGGGCTTTTTGTTGTTCTATCATGGTGATCTTCCTTATTCATTTTCAACAGTGAGTAAACGGACTAATCGTTCGCGGTTTAGGGGTTTTAATTCCGTTGGGGTTTGGTGGCGCAAATGCTCGTAATCGCGGCGTGTGCGCGAGCTTTGGCTGTAATGGCTTTGGTCGTAAAAAATGACTTGCGAACCGCTGGATTCAAAGTCAAAGGGAACCAACAATAAGTCGTTCAGTGCATCGCAAACGCTGAGTTTGTCTTCGGGTTTCACGAAGAACAGCATAAACCCACCGCCGCCTGCACCTAATAATTTGCCGCCAATGGCGCCGGCCTTGCGTGCGCGGTCGTAGACGTCGTCAACAAACGCAGGGGCAATTTTGCTGCTGATTTTGCGTTTTAATTGCCAGGTTTCATGCAGTAATTCACCGAAAGCCGTGATGGATTGCGAGCTGCACAAAATGCGTTCGGCTTGGTCGACCATGCTGCGCATTTCGCTTAATTCTAGCCCTTTTTGTGGAATGGCTTGAATTTTATCGGCGGCGATGTCTGAGGCGGTGCGTGAAACACCCGTGAAAAACAGCAAGAGGTGGTCGTGCAATTCACGTTGACGTGAGAGTGGCAAAATAAGTGGGGTGACGTCAAATTCGCCGTTGGGGTGAATAATGATTTTATTGAGGCCACCAAATGCCGTTGCAATTTGGTCTTGCACGCCGACGTTTTCTTTTAAAATGTCACGCTCGATGTGAATGGCTTCGCAGGCAAGTTCACGCGGGCTAGACATCATGCCGCGCATGGCATACATCGCATGCAATAAACCCACGCTAAAAGCCGAGCTCGAGCCTAAACCAGAACGTGCGGGCAAATCCCCTTGGTGTTGAATTTCAACGCCGTCGGTGACTTGTAAATAATTTAAAATGGCTTTGATGGCCGGGTGTTGAATGTCGTCAATTTGCGTGACTTGCTCTATCATGGACCACACGGTTCTGAACTTGTGTTCAAAAAACGGGGGCAGGGTTCTGACGTTTAAATAGCAGTATTTGTCGATGGTGGTGGATAGCACAGCGCCACCGTGTTGTTGATACCAGGGGTGGTAATCGGTGCCGCCGCCGAAAAACGAGATGCGGTAAGGGGTGCGTGTGATGATCATCCTTGTGCTCCTTGGAATGTTATCCGTTAACTAAGGTTGAATGGGCTGTTTTTCTTGATAGCGTGCTAACGCTTCTTCAGTGTTTCCGTAAAATTTAATTTTTCCGCCTTCGAGTAACAGGGCCTTGTTGCAAAATTCTTTGATGAGCTCGTCGGAGTGGGTGGCCATGACGACAATGCTGGATTGGTTGAGTAAGGTGACCATGCGTTCACGGGCTTTGACCATGAAGTCGCTGTCGCCGGCGCCGAAGATTTCGTCGATGAGCAAAATGTCAGGGCGAATGCTGGTGGCAATGGAGAAGGCTAGGCGGACTTGCATACCGGCAGAATAAGTGCGCACCGGCATGGAGAGGTAATCGCCCAGGCCTGAAAAAGCCGCAATGTCAGCCACGCGAGGTTCAATTTCTTTGCGTGACATGCCTAAAATGGTGCCTTGAATGAAAATGT
>DASTZQ010000054.1:0-5883 GCA_035764205.1 Gammaproteobacteria bacterium | reverse complement strand
GCTTTATGCGCGCGAGTTGATTTTTTTCGATTTAACAACATAAGAGCAAGCCCGTATAATTCTTCTTCACTCAGCGAGTCAGCCTGAGTGCCCACTGCCTTAAGTTCTGCACCGGTTTCACCTGACAATGGCTTAACAAACGCTCTTAATTTAGCGATGATATCGACTTCAGCCACCAAAGGCATGTGCCTTTTGCGCCAGCCTTTAGCTTTATCGTATTGATTTAATAAGCGCTGAATATCATCTCTGGTGATGTTGATCATCTGCCTTACCCCTCGTTGTTTTATTCTTGAATGTGGAAAGTATAGCTTATTTAGCTTAAGGGTGCCTTAAGGAAAGAGTAATATTTTTTTGTTAAAATTCATTTGGTTGGCGGTTTGAAGTGAAAATAATTGGTCGTTATACTACCAAAAGCCACGTAAAATCTAAGCTGAGTATTTTCGCAACAAGGCCCACTCAGTCGATTAACCCATTGAAATAAAAATATTATTTCACCGGCGTAAACACCACCACCGGCACATGCCCAATTTTTCCCGAGCTAATCACCCGAAACGCTACTTTTTGCGCTTTGGTGAGCGCGGTGTAATAAGCCTTGCTGCTCACAATAATGGCTGGGTTTTTCACTTTCATTAAGGCCGCTGCGGTTTCCACAAACACCGGGTCGTCATCCCTGTCCATGTTTACCAAATATTTAATCGGCAAACCATCGGGACGTTCTTTATAAAACACCAAGGCTGCTTGCTTGGCCGCGCGCGCCGCTTCAATTTCATTCACAAACACTTTTGCGCTATCAATGTTTAATTCAATGGGCTCGATGATGGCTAAATTCACAGCGATAAATGACAAGGCCGCCAACAAAATGACTTTTAAACCACGGCTTGATTCTTTCTTTTCAAAAAAGAAAATTTTCAAACTCACCACTTGCAACACGAATAAAACAAACAGTAAAGGCCAGTAAGGAATATTCACCGTTAAATCAGTTTTCGGTAAAGCGATCATCACTTTAAATAAACCAATCATAAAAAATAAAGGCAAGAATGCAAAAATAAAACCAAACAAGCCACGCAAACGTGTGAGCGTGACTGATTGGCTTTCAATCATCAGTGGGTAAGCTGCCATCAACGCAATTGCGGGTGTGATGCTTAAAATATAACGAACTTTTTTATCGCCCGGCAAACTCAAGCCTATTAAAATAACCAAAGCCCACGCTGCCCACTGCCACACTGCCTCAGCATGCGGCCATTTAATGGCTTTATTTTTTAAACTGGCAAACACTAAACTGGCAAACACCAACACGGCCAATGGATAAGCTAAGGCATAACTGCCGAAACTATCCGTAAAATAAAACGTGTAGGGTAAAAAATAATTATCAATGCGACCGACCACTTCCATGCGAGACACATCCATCGCAAACGGCAAACCACCCACGTGATAAGCCAAACCTAATAAAGCAGATGTCCCTACGATCAACCAAAAAAAGGCATTCAAACCATCCATGAAAAAACGCTTTACATCGCGATTAATTAAATGAAACATAGAAACCACACCCGCAGGAATGACCAAACCAACAGGCCCGCGCATCACAAACCCAAAAATAAACCACGCCGCCAAAACGCATGCACTGGTTTTTTGATTTAATAAACGCGAACGTGCCACGTGATAAAAACACGCAGTGGCTGCTAACAAAGGATACATATCTAAGGAAATGGCGCGCGCGCTTTTCATGAATGCCAGGGTTAAAAACAATAAACCCACCGCTGCTAACCCCAAATGCTCGTGATAAAGTTCGCCGATTTTTTTCGTGTAAACCACCACAAAACTCGCGGCAATGGCGCTTGGCAAAACAGCCGTGAATTTGCTTAACCCACCAAAAACCAACGAGGTTAGATAAATAAATAAGGTTGAAGTCACCGGGTAATCAGGATAAGACTGCCCGTAAGTCATGGGGAACCAGCTAAACCCATGCCGCCACATGGATTCGGCGAATACATAAAAGCGAGAATCGAAGCTCACCACTTCGGTGTGGCTAATGCCTATTGTGAAGATAAATAAACTGAAAGCAAACAGCGATAAAGACTGAGCAACGGTGGATAAGCGCGTCATAATGAATCCTATCTTGTTGATATTAAAGGTTTATCCGTAAAAAATTCGGTTACTTACCTCTATAATAAAGCAAATGAGCCATTTCTTTATTAAAACGCTTTATAATAAAGGAAACAAGCATTTCCTTTATTAACGGCCTTGCTTAATAAAAATAATTAAGTTAGAGTGGGCGCTAATAAAGAAAAAGGCCGTATCCTTAATTAGTGGAGGGGGTAAAATGACAGCATACCCAGAACGCATTGGCGACCGACTGACCAGCAGCCTCACCGGTGAAACCTACCATGCCTATCTGCCCAAACCGCTCCCCCCGTCACCCCCCATCGAAATGGACAGATTATACCCTCTTTTGGATCAAGCCAACCTAGCTCTCGGAAGGCTAGACGGCCTAAGCCGAATTTTGCCTGACCCCTCATTATTTCTTTATATGTATATCAGAAAAGAAGCCGTCCTATCTTCACAAATTGAAGGCACCCAGTCGTCACTCTCTGACTTACTTTTATTTGAAAACGAAGATTCTCCAGGCATACCCAACCATGATGTGGTTGAAGTATCCAATTACGTTGCTGCCATGAATCACGGCCTAAAACGCATTAAAGAAAACTTTCCACTCTCTTTACGGCTAATCTGTGAAATGCATGAAACCCTGCTCAGCAAAGGGCGTGGCAGCCAAAAACAACCCGGGGAATTCCGCCGTTCACAAAACTGGATTGGCGGTACCCGCCCAGGCAATGCCCGATTTGTCCCCCCGCCACCTGATAGGCTAATGGAGCAACTTGATCGACTTGAGAAATTTCTCCACGATGAAACCATCACGCTCCCAACGCTTATTAAAGCCGCTTTAGTGCACCATCAATTTGAAACCATTCATCCGTTTTTAGACGGAAATGGGCGATTAGGCCGCTTGTTAATTACTTTTATATTGTGCGTAGAAGGCTCCTTGCGCAGCCCCATGCTCTATTTAAGTCTTTACTTTAAAAAAAATAGACAAACCTATTATGATCTCTTGCAAAGCGTTCGTGAAACCGGTGACTGGGAAGCATGGCTTCAGTTTTTCCTTGAAGGTGTTATTGAAACAGCCAACCAAGCCGTCGATACAGCACAAAACATTCTCAAACTCTTTGTTGAAGATGAAAAAAAAATAGCCACGTTCAGGAAAGCATCCGGCTCAATGATTGTTGTCCATCATTTTCTACAAAGGCACCCTATTATTGACGCGAAAAAAATCACTGAACAATGCGATCTCTCTTTGCCAACCACCAATAAAGTACTGAAACACCTGATGGAAATTGGCATCATCACAGAAATTACCGGAAAAGTCAGAAATAAAATCTACACTTATCAAACCTATCTCGATATCCTAAACAGAGAAGCCTAAAAAATCTCATGTATAGAATTCTTCTAAATCTATACATGAGACAGGTCTCATGTATAAAAAAGCCGTTTTTTTATATATGATAGTGTTAACAACATGGCCACCCTGAGGAATTTTCATGCCCACCTACGAACTCGCCCCCTCCCTGCTTTCCGCCAATTTTGCCATTTTAGGCGATGAAGCCAATGCCGTGCTGAATGCAGGCGCTGACATGCTGCACCTCGATGTCATGGACAACCACTACGTGCCCAATTTAACCGTCGGGCCGCTGGTGTGCGAGGCACTGCGTAAATTCGGCATCAAAGCACCGATTGATGTGCATTTAATGGTGGAACCGGTGGATGACTTAATTGTGCAATTCGCGAAAGCCGGCGCCACCGACATCACCATCCACCCGGAAGCGACGCGCCACCTCGATCGAAGCTTAAGCCTCATTCGTGAATTGGGTTGTAAAGCCGGCCTCGCTTTCAACCCCGCCACGCCGCTCAACCATCTTGACCACCTGCAAGATAAACTCGATTTAATTTTAATCATGTCGGTGAACCCAGGTTTTGGCGGGCAGGGGTTTTTGCCCGCTTCACTCGATAAAATTAAAACCGTGCGTGCGTGGATAGACGACAACAAACTGCCCATCACTTTGTCTGTCGATGGCGGCATTAAAGTCGACAACATTGCAACCGTCGCCAAGGCCGGCGCACGCCGATTCGTGGCAGGCTCTGCCATTTATACACAACCAAACTATCGAACGGTGATTGATCAAATGCGTCAAGCACTCGCTAAAGCATAAGGGGACACCATGCCAGCACCTCATCGCGGTTTAAAACACCTTGCCCTCTATTGCTCACAGCTTGAAAAAACCGTGCACTTTTACACCGCATTATTGGGCCTCACCATTGTGTGGCAACCTGATGCCGATAATATTTATTTAAGCTCAGGCGATGACAACCTTGCACTGCATCGCGCGCCGGCCGGGTTTAATGCGAGCGGCCAACAACGCTTGGATCATTTGGGGTTTTTTCTGAATACCAAACAAGATGTGGATGATTGGCATGTCTTTTTAAAAGAAAACAAGGTGGAAATTAAAGCATCACCCAAAGACCACCGAGACGGCACACGCAGCTTTTATTGCGCCGACCCGGAAGGGAATGTAGTGCAAATGATTTATTACCCTTAAGCCGCTGAGCTTGTCACTTCATCAAGCGTGCTGGCTTTTTTATCAAGCTTTTTACGCGCTTGATAAATGCTAGCCATGCCCATCATGCTGATAGCCATCCAAGCAACTTGAATCACAACGGATGCTATGTTCCAGTGAAAGAAAAGCGAAAACAACAAAAAACCGCCGCCGAAAAAGTTCAACCATTGATAGGAAAAACTTTTTTCGCTAATGCGACCGGCGTTTAATAAATAATAAGCGATCAAAAGACAAGCAACGCCAGCTAAACCAACGGCGTCTGGGATTTTTGCCCAAAGGGTGTGCAAAGACATGGTGCGGCCTTTTTGTGGTGAGATGGGCTGAGTATAACTAAGAATGGGGTGCAGGTGAACACCCCACGTTGCGCCATTAAATTAAAAGGTGTAAGTCAGGCCAAGCATCAAGGTTGCGATGTTTGGAATATCGTCTCCAACCTGAAATTGGTTGCTGACCCCAAGATCAATTGCCGTGCTTTGCGTGAAATTATAAGAAACACCCACACCAAGCAAAGGTTGCACCACCGTTTCATCAACATCGTACATGGGGGGCGTACCAACAATCAATTGACTATAAGCATCTTGATGCGTGACGGCTAAACCCGCCTTACCATAAACACTAAAACCATTGCTCCAAGGTTGAATTAACTTACCCGCCAATGAGCTTGTCCATAAACGATAATGTGAAGGACCCCAAATACCGTTTGCATCCGTGTTGTCATCCATCAGAGAGTTATAATTCCACTCCAAGGCAAAATGATCATTAAAACGATAGCCTATAATAGGCACTAACGACCCCATACCACCACTAAGATCCCAATGATTTTCATTATCATGATAAGCAAAAGCTGTCATCGATAACCCACCACCCAGATACAGGCCCGTTTTAGCATTGACACCATCCGCTGCGAAAGCGGTGGTGAGGGTGAAGGCTGAGATTACACCGGCGATAATTGATAGCTTTTTGATCATTTTTTTAACTCCTGCGCATTTTGTTTAATTTTGTCGCAGTGTAGCGGAGGCAGGGGGCGGAGTCAAGAATAGCAAAAGCACCCCCTCACTGCCATTAAGTTAAGGCCTGGCAAAGGAAAGCCTGCGCGTTAAGTCATGTGCAAAAAAGCCTACGCACCGGCTCGGCACTGTTTTTTCCTCGCGACTTCGCGGCGCAAAAGGCGCGCTACCCTCGCGATGAATTTTTTTTGCCGTCGCTCAAACGCGCT
>DASTZQ010000053.1:0-9002 GCA_035764205.1 Gammaproteobacteria bacterium | reverse complement strand
AAAAAACTAATAATTCCGCTCAACCACAAATTCACTCAAACGTATTAACGCTTCACGATACGGCGATTCAGGGATCACTGAAAGCGCTTCTTTGGCAAGCGCGGCATGCTTTTTAGCCGTGTCGGCAGTGTACTTTATTGCGCCGGTCGATTCAATTAGCTCAAGAATTTTTTCTAGCTTATCGCAGGAACCCGTTTTAATGGCCTCTTTCACCAAAGCTAAATCCACACCTTTTAACTCACGCATGGCATGAATTAAAGGCAAGGTTGTTTTTCCGTC
Source organism: Gammaproteobacteria bacterium (assembly GCA_035764205.1). Taxonomy (GTDB): domain Bacteria; phylum Pseudomonadota; class Gammaproteobacteria; order DSM-16500; family DSM-16500; genus Aquicella. The sequence goes on along the minus strand of DASTZQ010000053.1, from coordinate 8,723 downwards.
GGCTAAATCTTGGCCAATGTTTTTGCCCGTGTCTTTGGACGAGGGCGCATAATCCAAGGCGTCGTCAATCAGTTGATAAGCAAGCCCCAAATGCATGCCGTATTGCCGCATGGCTTCAACGTGCGCCGGGTTAGGGGTGGCAAGCATGGCACCTAATTGCGCCGCAATTTCAAATAATTTGCCCGTTTTACGTTGAATGATGTCAAAGTAAAACGCTTCCGTTGTTTCTGGGTTTTTGCAGTTGATGAGCTGCAAAATTTCACCCTCAGCAATGTAATGCGTTGCACCAGCAAAAATGGTTAGCACCGGCTCGTTGTGCATATCAACCACAATTTGAAATGCACGGGAATATAAAAAATCACCCACTAAAACGCTCGCATTTTTGCCCCAAATCATGTGCGCGGTTTCGTGGCCACGACGCAGGGTGGAGCTATCCACCACGTCGTCGTGCAACAAGGTGGCTGTGTGTATGAGCTCAATGACAGCCGCTAAATCAATGTGTTGCTTGGGGGCCGGGGAGAGGGCCCGCGCCGCTAAAAGCAAAACCATGGGCCGGACACGCTTGCCGCCAATGGATAAAACGTATTCAATGATTTGATTAATGAGGGGGATTGTCGATTCCATTTGCGCAATGATATATTGATCGACCGATGATAGGTCGTCGTTGACTAGATTGCGGATGGCGTCTATCGACATGCGGCGATGCTCAGTTCATAATGGCAAACCTGAATCCTAGTAACCCTATGATTCTGTGTCAAGCGTTAATCGCTATTTTAGCCTGTTTAGGAGCCTTTATGCCTTCATTTGACATTGTTTCTAACCTCGATAACCACGAAGTCGCTAATGCCGTCGATCAAGCCAATCGTGAAATTTCTACCCGCTTTGACTTTAAAGGCACAGACGCGCGCATTGAGCTTGGTAAAGACGTGGTCACGCTGATCGCCCCCTCTGATTTTCAGCTAAAACAAGTGGATGAAATTTTCCGCAACAAATTGGCCAAGCGTCAAGTGGATATTCGTTCATTTACTTACCAAGACCCAGACACCAGCTTAAGCGAAGCAAAACAAGTGATAGACATCAAGCAAGGCATTGATCAAGAAAATGCCAAGAAAATTATTAAGATGATTAAAGATGCGGGTTTGAAGGTGCAGGCGTCTATTCAAGGCGATCAAGTGCGCGTGACGGGTAAAAAACGTGACGATTTGCAAGAATGCATTGCGTTGCTGCGACAGGGGAAAACACCGCTGCCGTTGCAGTATAATAACTTTAGAGATTAAAAGCAAAAGCACCCCACCCCGACCCTCCCCATCTTCGCGAAAGGCGCTCGATAGGGAGGGAGCTTTCTGCGCACCTTTTTACTTAAATCAACATAAATCACTTCGTGAGCCTTTCGGCTTTTCATGCACGCAGTGAATTAGATCGTCCCCTCCCTATCGAGCGTTCTTTGCGAAGATGGGGAGGGATAGGGAGGGGTATCCTTTAACGATGCTTAGCATATGGATTATTGCTCAGCTTAAAACTCACCATCACCGGTGTGCCAAATAATTTTAATTTCTCTTGGAAATAACCCGCTAAATAGCGACGATAACTATCAGGCAACGCATCCACCTGGTTACCGTGAATAATAATGCGCGGCGGATTATTGCCACCGGAATGCGCATAACGTAATTTCACGCGGCGGCCGTGAACCAACGGCGGCGAATGCGTGACTAAAGCGCGTTGCAAGAGTTCTGTCAATTTATGCGTGGATAATTTGCGGCTAGCGCATTCATAAGCTTCATCAATCGCACCAAATAAATTACCAACCCCCGAGCCATGCAAGGCCGAAATAAAATGCAAGCGCGCAAAACGCACGAAATCCAATTGGCGGTCGATGGTGGAACGAACTTGCTCGCGGTCGTAGTCGCTCATGTCGTCCCATTTGTTAATGGCCAACACCAAAGCACGACCACACTCCACAATAAACCCAAGCAATTTCATGTCTTGCTGCGAAAGCCCAGCGCGCGCGTCTATGACATAAACCACCACGTGTGCATCTTCAATGGATTGCAAGGTCTTCACCACAGAAAATTTTTCAGGCAGTTCATGCACCTTGCCGCGTTTGCGAACGCCAGCGGTATCAATGAGGGTGTAAGCTTGGCCGTGTCGCTCGAAAGGGATGTAAATGCTATCGCGTGTGGTGCCAGGAATGTCGGAAACAATCACGCGCTCCTCACCCAACATACGATTGGTGAGTGTGGATTTACCCGCATTCGGGCAGCCCACAAACGCCACTTTAATGCCTTGCGCTTTCTTTTCTTCGTCAGTGAGGTCAACGTGTGTTGGCTCAGGAAAAAGCGTGGTGATGAGTTTATCGATGCCTTGGCCGTGCACCGCAGCAATGGCTAAGGGCTGGCCCATGCCAAGTTCATAAGCATCAGCAAGAATGGTGTCAGGGTCGGCACTTTCCGTTTTATTGACCGCTAAATAAATGGGTTTGCCTATGCGCCTTAATTGCTTGGCAATGAGGTTGTCTTCAGGGGTGACCCCCGCTTTACCATCAATCACAAATAAGATTTTATCCGCTTCTTGGATGGCAAGTTCAGCTTGTTTGGTAATGTGGTCGCCGATGGTGTCGGTGTCTTCGGTGAGGCCGCCCGTGTCGATGATGATAAAGCGCCTATCGCCAGCATCGACTTCGCCGTATTGGCGGTCACGCGTGGTGCCAGGGAAGGCGGTAATTAATGCATTACGCGTGCGCGTTAAGCGGTTAAATAAAGTGGACTTGCCCACATTGGGGCGCCCGACAATGGCAACAACAGGTAACATAATCGTCTCGTTTTTTTATGAGGACGCAAGGCGATAAGCCGATAGCGTGCCCTTGTTAGTGAGTGCATAAAGCACATTATGATCAACCAAAGGGGTAGCAAACAGGGGTGAACCCACTGAAACGCGCCCTAAAAAATGCCCATCTTGACGGCTGAGCCAATGCAAATACCCTTCCGCATCGCCCACCACCACGGTATTGCCCATGATCACCGGGGCCGTTAAGACGCGCGCTTCTAAATCCGTTTGACGCCAGTTGACTAAGCCACTGTTAGCGTCAAAGGAATAAATGTAACCATGCGCATCGGTGATGAAAGCCGTGCTGTCATCCACATCCATGCCAGTGTAAGAAGAAATGTCGTGCGACCATAACACCTGCCCAGAATCGAGGGCGAGTGCCGCGATATTGCCTTGGTAGGTGGCTGCAAAAACGCGGTCGTGATAAACAACGGGGTTGGCGTCGATGTCGATCATGCGTTCAATGGGGAAAATGCCATTGGCCGTTGCAATGGGTTGCAGCCAATCGAGTTGGCCAGATGCTAAATTAAGCTTCACTAAATTGCCATTGGCGAAACCAGCAATCACAGAACGGTCGGTGATGATGGGGGTGCTGGAGGCACGTAAAATTAAGGTGGGCTCTGCTTGTTGTTGGGTCCAGAGTGTTTTGCCGGTGGCAGCATCTAGCAGCATGAGTGAGCCATCAATCGTTTTTAAAGCAACGTGTTGATTGGCGAGTGCGGGGTTGGCTAGCAGTTCACCCTTGATGTTGATTTTCCAGCGTAGGTGACCATTGCTTTCATTGAGTGCAATGACGTCGCCGTGACGCGAGCCAACCACCACGATGCCTTGGTCGGCCGCAGTGCCCGTGGTGAGGGCGGTGTCGGTGTCTGTTTTCCAGAGGCGGCTGCCGTTATCGAGTGAAATGGCCGTGACCACGCCATTGGCATTCGCAGAATAAAGCGTGTGGTTGTCGATGGAAGGCGTCATTTTAAGCGTGTCGCCGCCAGAACCACTGCCAACATCCGTGGACCACAAGCGTTGTGGCTGCACTTGTTGCGCGAAGTTCACCAAGGGTTTAGGTGTTGGGGTGTTGTCTTTATCAAAAAAACCATTGCACGCTGAAAGTAAGCCAGCGAAAGCAAGCAGAGGCAAAGCATTTTTAGTGAATTTAGCGAAGGTCATGGTTTTCTCAGTGAGCGCTAGTGGCTAAGTTGTCAGCTTTCATTTGAAGCAAAGGACGCAAGACATCGGCATTGGGTAACACTTTTAATGCCTCATTATAAGCGGCGCTTGCCTGGTCTTTTTGATTTAAAGCAAGGTAGGCGTCGCCCCTTACTTCATTGATAAAGCCATTGAAACTGGCATCGTCGGTGGTTTTCAGCAGGTGCAAGGTATCAGCAGGGCGGTTTTCTGCTAAATAAACACGAGCGAGACGGATGCGAATAATTTCTGTTAAGGCTTTGGCATGGCTGTGGTCCATGGCCCATTGTAAGTTTTTTTCAGCGAGGGGGTAGTTGTTGTTTTGCACGGCATCACGCGCCAACATGAGCGCAGCCATTTCGCTGTAAATGGTTTTGGGGTAATGCGTAAATAGTTTGTCGGCTTGTATTTCGGTGGCTTGTAAATTGTTTTGTGCGCGCATGGTGAGCACTTCATCGTAAACCGCCGAGGCGTGGCTGTTAATTTTATATTCGCGTTGTTGCCAATAGCGCCAACTGGTAATGGCAAGCATAGCAATGGCAACGCCTGCGATGATGACGAGGCTATATTGTTTAATCCAGTTTTTTAAGAGCTCAATTTGCTCTTGTTCGGTCATGTATTCGGTCAAAGCGGCATCCTCAACTATTACTCGCCCCAGGGGTTCCGTTGGAGCGTATTAGAACAGATTTTTCACCTTAAGGGAATCACCTTAAAATTTGGTTTAACTTTAGTCAGGCTTACCCCCGCCTGCACCTCGGTGTTTGGAGAAGGCCTCAACATTGAGTTTTAAATATTCAGCTAATTCATCTTGATACAGGGTTTGTTGGGGCAAATCTTGGCGCAGGTTTTTCAGGGAAACTGCGTGGGTTTTTAATTCGTGTTCACCCATGATAATGGCGAAGGTTGCGCCGCTTTTGTCCGCTTTTTTAAATTGATTTTTTAAGCTGCCATCACCGCAGTGCAAAATGAGGCGTAAGCCACTGACTTTACTGCGTAAATATTTGGCCATTTTCAAGGCGGCGGCAAAGGCAGCATCGCCGTCGGTGATGAAATAAGCGTGAGGGGCGGGGTCGGGCTTATGGGTGTGCTCTAGTTGTTGCATCATGAGGATGGCGCGCTCCATGCCGAAGGCAAACCCAAGGGCAGGGGTGGGTTTACCGCCCAATTGCGCAACCAAGCCGTCGTAACGGCCGCCGGCACACACGGTGTTTTGTGCGCCTAATTTGGTGGACACCCATTCAAACACGGTTTTGTTGTAGTAGTCGAGGCCGCGCACGAGGCGTGGGTTAACTTCAAAGGCAATGCCTGCGTGATTCAAGATGGATTGCAGTTGATCAAAGTGTTGTTTGGATGCGTCATCGAGGTGGTCAATTAACAAAGGCGCATGATCGACGAGGTCTTTCATGGCGGGGTTTTTGGTATCCAGGATGCGCAAAGGGTTAGTGTGCAAGCGACGCTGGCTGTCTTCATCGAGGCTTGCTTCATGGGCTTTGAAGTATTTAACGAGTTTTTTGCGATAGTCGGCGCGGGCTTCATTCGAGCCCAATGAATTGAGCTGCAAGGTCACGTGCTCGCTTAAGCCTAATTTTTCAAGGATGGTGGCAGACATCATGATGACTTCAGCGTCGATGTCCGGGCCTTCTAAGCCAAACACTTCAGCCGCCGTTTGGTGAAATTGGCGGTAACGGCCTTTTTGCGGGCGTTCATAGCGAAAATACGGGCCGGTGTACCAAAGCCTTGGGGTTTGGTTATAAAGTAAACCGTGTTCAATGCCCGCGCGCACACAGCAAGCGGTGCCTTCGGGCCGCAGGGTGACGCTTTCGTCGTTGCGGTCAAGGAAGGTGTACATTTCTTTTTCGACGATGTCGGTGACTTCGCCGATGGAGCGTTTGAAGAGCTCGGTTTTTTCGAGAATGGGAAAACGAATTTCTGTGTAGCCGTGCCCTTGTAAGACACGGCGGAAGACAGATTCAGCGTGTTGCCAGGTCATGGTTTCAGGCGGAAGGATATCATTCATGCCACGCACGGCCTGGATAGCTTGAGTCACGCGTTTTCTCCTCTAAGGGTTAATCTGTTTGGTCGTTATCGTTGTTGTCGTCGTCATCGTCTGCGTTGTCGTCATCGTCGCTTTGTTTGGCGGCTGCTTTGTGTGCCGGGGCGACAGGTTTGGCGTCGGTTTCTGGTTTAGCAGGGGTGACGGTGGCTGGTGCCGCAGGTGCAATTTGTTGAGCCATGGCATTAGCCAAAGGGTGGTCGGCTGCGTTGGGGGTGGGCAGTGTGGGGGCTGCCGGTGTGGCTAGGGGTGGATTGGTGGCGATGGTCGGTGCAGTCGGCACAGGAATGGCGGTGAGCAGCGGTGCGCTCGCCGAGGTGGTGTGATTATGCCACCACGTGCCCACCAAGCCAACCACGGTTAAACCGATGAAGGCAGTGGCCAATTGCATGCGGTAGTTTTTGCTGGTGATGTCGCCGGCAGCCGGTGGCAAGAGGGCTGGGTCTAGGTGTTTGACCACGGGTTGTAAAGGCTCAACGATTTGTTTGATTTCGTCGTCGGACAATTGCAGTAATTTGCCGTAAGAGCGGATATAGCCTTTTAAAAAGGTGAGTGGTAGCTCGTCGTCGTATTGGCCAGATTCGAGCATTAAAATAATGCGCTCGTTCAATCGGAGTTGAGCGGCGACATCTTTGGTTTCTTGGTGCATGGCTTCGCGTGCTGATTTTAAGCGGGCACCGAAAGCGATTCGTTGGTCATTCATGTTTTTTGACGTTTCTTGAGACATAAGCGTTTACCATCCTTGTGATGACATCATCCTGTCTCCGAATGATAAAAGGTTTATGCGTCTACGCCAACGACTTTTTTCATTTTTGATTGTAAATATCGTTCTTGGCGTCGAGTTCGGTCTTTGACTTGGCCGACAAGCTGCCCACAAGCGGCGTCGATGTCGTCGCCACGGGTGCGGCGGACAGTCGTGTTTAAGCCGGCTTTCATTAAAATGTCGCGGAAAACAGCGATGGATTCATCGGTGGAGCGTTTATAGTCGGTGTGAGGAAAGGGGTTGAAAGGGATGAGGTTCATTTTGGCTTTCACCCCGCTTAATAAGCGAACCAATTGCTTGGCATGCGCGGGGGTGTCGTTGACGCCATCCAGCATGACGTATTCCATGGTGATGGAGCGGCGGTTATCGTCTTTAAAATAATCGCGGCAAACGGCCATTAAATCGGCGAGCGGGTATTTTTTATTGAGCGGAACCAGCACATTACGCAGTTCATCATTCGGGGCGTGTAAAGAAACCGCCAAAGCCACATCGCTTGCATCACGCAGTTCAAGCATTTTAGGCACAACGCCTGCGGTGCTGACGGTGACACGGCGTTTGGATAAGCCGTAAGCGAAGTCATCGAGCATGAGGTTTAAGGCAGGCAAAACATTTTCAATGTTAAGCAAAGGTTCACCCATGCCCATCATGACGACATTGGTGACCGCGTGATCGTGCACCCCGTTTTCAAGGGAAAGGGTTCTAACGGCAATGAACACTTGCGCAATGATTTCAGCGGTGGTGAGGTTGCGGCTGAAACCTTGTTTGCCGGTGGAGCAAAAATCGCAGTTTAAAATGCAACCCACTTGTGAAGAAACACAGAGGGTGCCTCGGGTTTTTTCAGGAATAAAAACGGTTTCGATGCAATTGCCATCGAACATTTTTAGAATAAATTTGTGTGTGCCATCGCTTGCTGCTTTTTCAAGCAAAACGTCAGGCAGCTTGATTTCAGCCGTTTCAGCCAGTTTGATGCGTAAGGCTTTGCTGAGGTTGGTCATGGCTTCAATGTCAGTGACGCCATGAAAGTGTATCCATTTCAAGACTTGTTGAGCACGAAAAGGCTTTTCACCGATGCTGACGAAAAAATCTGTCATGGCCTTTTGATCAAGGCCAAGCAAATTTATTTTGGGCATCGGTGAAGGCGTTGTCATTTAGGCAAGCTCGCTTTCAGTAACGTGCGCTAAAATTTCTTCGGGGCGGAAGAAGAAAGCAATTTCTTCAGCAGCGGTTTCAGGGGCATCAGAGCCGTGAACCGCATTGTGGTCGATGGAATCAGCAAAGTCAGCACGGATGGTGCCAGGGGCTGCATCTTTAGGGTTGGTCGCGCCCATGATTTCGCGGTTTTTAGCAATGGCGTTGTTGCCTTCTAACACCTGCACTAACACTGGGCCGCTGCTCATGAAAGCAACCAAGGCAGGGAAGAAAGGACGTGCGCTGTGTACGCCGTAGAATTTTTCAGCTTGGGCTTTGCTAAGGTGCATCATTTTAGCAGCCGCAACGCGTAAACCGCCTTTTTCAAAACGGGTGATGATTTCGCCGATGACATTTTTAGCAACGGCATCAGGTTTGATGATGGATAAAGTGCGTTCAACTGACATGATAAAATTCCTCTACAGACTTTTTGTTATGGAAAGTTTTGACCGGCCGGCATTATACCTAAATTATGTCGGCCTGTCTCATTATTTAGGCATTGGCTGAAAGCTTGCCTTGCCATTTTTTGGCGCGGGCGAGTAAATCCGCTTCGTCCAAGGTTTGTAACTTGCGGTTTTTTAACAATTGTTTGCCTTGCACCCAAACGTTCGTGACTTGGTGGCGGGAGGCGGCATAGACAATTTGTGAAACCGGGTGGTAGAGGGGCTGGGTTTCGATTTCGCCTAAATCGATGGCGGTGATATCGGCCGATTT
>DASTZQ010000052.1:0-15684 GCA_035764205.1 Gammaproteobacteria bacterium | reverse complement strand
GAAGGCCATCGATGCTTGCTGGGCTCGGTCGGTTCAATTCGGAAACACCATGGTACCTCTTGCTTTTACCGTGTTCTTAAGTAAGCACTCAAGATACATAGGTTTTTGTCTTGAGCAAAAAGTCGTTGGACAAATGGATTTTTACAAGAAGCATTTCAATAATATTACTTATTTTGGGCGAGCATTTTACATTCCAAAATACCAAGGAGTTTATCCTCTTTTATATGTATTAGCGAAAGAATGTTCGCCTCGTTTCCCGCTGATGATGAGCATGGCTAGCAAGCTTGGTTTTAAGGTGGATTGTTGTTTGCTTCCTTTTGGTGATGAGCAGGGTCAGCAAGAAAGCATTTTATCGGCCTTGTTGTCGAATTTGGTGGATGCCGACATCGAAAGCCCGGGTAAATTAGTGGTGCTGAGCCAAGCCTTGTCAGGCATGATGCAGCTTAATGATGGCTTATTGGTGAAGGCCTACATTGATCAATACATTAAACAGGGGTTGCCAATCCCATCGCATTCTGAAAACCTAAAAAAGCCGCGTGCTCTTTTTGATGCTTGTTTTTATTTAGAGGCGCATTTTGGCGGGTCGATGACTAGGGTCATTGATTCATTTGGTAAAACAATGCTAGATACTTTAACTTGCAAGCAAATTTTTGAAGATGTGGTGATTGGCCCGATGTCATTATTTTATTATGTCATTAAGATTGATTCCATGCTGGATGCCTTGAAAAAACGTTTTTCAATGGAAACCCATGAGGCGCGTTTAAGGCTTGAGGGTGATTTATATCGTGCTTTAACTAAAAAAGATGTGACAGCCAAGGCAAAGCCGCCGATCACGTGGAGTGCATTGCTTGGCTTGCTTAATGGGAATTATGAGTTGGATTTCTTGCACGCGTTAATGAAATTATTCCCAGGCTTGGCAAGGCTGATGAAGTTGGACGACTTTAAAAACCATGCCAGTTTGGCGAGCTTTCATTGCGAGTATTTTTTTATGGCTCAGGAAGGGTGTCACCCTGCAAATCTTTTATTGCAAGCATTAAATGGGCCGCTTCATCGTGCGTTGCTAGTTGCTAGCATTAAGCAACGTCTTGCCGGTGGTTGCCAAAACCCAGTACCAGCGAAACCTGAAAAAACAATGGGAGCGTTGCCCCTCCTTTCTTATGGTGATTATTATAGATTGATTGGATTAAAAGATAAAAAACAAGGATTAAAAGAAATGATTGAACGTGTGCCAGATGGGCAGGTCTGGGCCGAGACAATGGTGTGGGGCCAGCCTTTTATTATCAGTATTTTTGATGATGCTGAATTGGCGGATTGTCTGAGGTTATTGCTTGGCGACCATCAAGAAAAATTGGAAAATAAAGATGGCGTGATTTTTCAATGGGTGGCTAGCCTGGTCACTAGCATGGAATGGCTTGCACCTTATGAGCAAGGTGGGGATCCTAATTATTCTAATCTTCACTGGATGTTGGAAGACAAGAATCGATCTCTCTTGCTTCGTATTTTTATTTTTATGAAACCAGCCGGTCCGTTAAAAGGGTTTTTAGATGCCAAGCAGTTAGATAAATTAAGGGTTAGCTATGATAACGTTTCGATGGGGGCGCGCTTGCCATTGATAGTGTTTTTAATGATAAAAAATATAGAGATAGCGCAAATCCTATCTTATCAAAATCCATTAATGGATGACCTGATTATGAATAGTCTTTTTATGTCGCTTTCAATCAATGGGTCAGAGGTTGGTATGCTTCAGTATATTCAAGACAAAAAGATGGAGAATTTGCTCGATATCTTTGATGGGTTTTTGCTGGCTTACTCGGGGGCGAGGGTGATTTTAAAAATCCAAGCTAACCATCAGGCTATTCTTGGGTCTGTTTCTGGTACAAAAGCCGTGGCATGGTGCTTGGAGGCGAAAAATCGATGTGATGCGAGTCAAATGATTCAGCGCAAGGATGTGGGTTCGTTAGATCGCTTGCTGTCTAGTGCAGCATTCCCAGCTAATCTTATTTTAGAGATGAATAATGGAAAAACAATCCTTGTTAATGTGATGAAAGATGAAATACTCAGGGTGCATTTTTTTAATTTTATTGCAAAAATGCCTGCAGAGCAGTTTAAGGAAAAATGTAACGGGATTGATTTTGGCTTCAATGAGCTGGTTCAATTAGGCGGGCATTCGATGCCTTTCATTATTTCTATTTTAAAAAGCCAACATTGTGAAACTTTATTAAGCTTGTTTGAGGGTGTCGATCCTGAACAATTTTACAAAACCATGTTTAATCACATGGCTCGGTTTAATGGTGTGCTTCGTGAGGTGGAAACGGCTAACCCGGGTTTATATGCGCATTTAAGCAAGCAAAAAGAAGCCTACTTTTCTCGTGTTTCAGGGCGCGAAGCCAAGCCTGCCTCTGCATTGCTTTCAAACAGTGTGTTTAGCTCGCCAGAAAGTGCAGCACCACCTGCTGAGCCAAGCTTAAGGCGTGATCGGCCTTAGGTGTAAATCACGCTAACATCGCTGCATTCAAACTGCGCTTTGAGTAATTCCAGCAAAGCGCTGTTTGGCTTCACTAACCACTGTTTGCCTAAGCGCACGTGCGTTGCAACGCCGTCTTTCATGAGTTTAATCACGACAGGGCATTGCCCGCCCAAGTGTGGGTTTAAGGTGGATTTTAAAGCAGCGGGGTTTAATTCGGCTTTTTCATCCAGGCTAATTAACACGCCTCTTGCGTGTCGTTCGCGTGCTTGATCAAGGGTTTGAATGTCACGCACCGTGATTTTTGCGCTATTGTTAAAATCATCATGCCCGACATCGCCTGTCACAATCACCACTTGGTCTTCCGCAATGAGTGGCCTGAATTTTAAATAAGGTTCAGAAAAGCAAATCATTTCCATGGTGGCCGTGCCATCATCCAGCGTGAAAATCGCCATGCGATCGCCGCGTTTGGTTTGTCGTGTGCGAACACTCGTGATCATGCCAGCCACGCAGGCGCTCGTGTGGGTGCTGGGGTGTATGGAAATTAAGCGCCCAGCCGTGAAATGATTGAGTTCGCTTAAATAACGATTGAGTGGGTGGCCGGTTAAATAAAACCCCAGTGTTTCTTTTTCGCCTTGCAGTTGTTGTTCTTCGGTGAAAGGCTCGCAGGCGATGTATTGCGGTGTGGTATCCACGTGCAGTGAAAGCAAGTCTTGTTGGCCGTAAGTTTGGTTATGCAGCGATTGTTCTGCTTGTTGTAAGGCTTTAGGCAGCGAAGCTAATAAGGTGGCACGGTTTTGATGAAAGCAATCAAACGCACCGGATTTAATTAAGGCTTCCAGTGCGCGTTTATTAATTTTTTTCAAATCAACGCGGGCGCAAAAGTCAAAGAGGTCGCGATAGGCCCCATTCGCTCGGCGCACATTCACAATGCTTTCAATCGCGGCTTCGCCCATGCCTTTGATGGCGCCTAAGCCGTAACGCAGGGTGGTGTTATCGATCACTTTAAAAAAGAAATCGCTTTCATTCACATCGGGCGGAAGCATGGTTAATTTCATGGCTTCGCATTCCGCGAGGAAGATAATCACTTTGTCTGTTTTATCCATGTCAGACGATAAAACAGCCGCCATGAATTGGGCGGGGTAGTGGGCTTTTAACCAAGCGGTTTGATAAGCAATTAAGGCATAAGAAGCCGAGTGCGATTTATTAAAACCATAACCTGCAAATTTTTCCATTAAGTCGAAGATGGAGGTAGCGGTTTCTTCTTTCACGCCGCGCGCCACCGCGCCTTTCGTGAAAATTTCACGTTGCTTGGCCATTTCTTCCGGTTTTTTCTTACCCATGGCGCGTCGTAAAATGTCAGCGGCGCCGAGGGTGTAGCTCGCTAGCACCTGCGCAATTTGCATGACTTGCTCTTGATATAAAATAACGCCGTAAGTGGGGCGCAAGATGGGCTCAAGGTCAGGGTGGGGGTAGATAACGCGCGCGCGCCCGTGTTTACGGTTGATAAAGTCATCCACCATGCCAGATTGCAGCGGGCCAGGTCGGAACAAGGCGACCAATGCAATCATGTCTTCAAAACAATCGGGTTGCAGGCGTTTGATTAAATCACGCATGCCGTGGGATTCAAGCTGAAACACCGCGGTGGATTTGCATTTTTTTAAAAGTTCAAACGTGGCGGCATCGTTTAAAGGGATTAAGCCAATGTCGATTTTAGGTGTGTTTGCGATGGCTGCATCGGCATTGATAAGCCTCAGTGCGCGATCAATCACGGTTAAGGTTTTTAAACCTAAGAAGTCGAATTTCACTAAGCCTGCGGCTTCAACGTCGTCTTTGTCAAATTGCGTGACAGGGTGAGCTGATTCGCCAAATTCACAATAAAGCGGTACAAAATCCGTGAGTTTGCCAGGGGCAATGACTATCCCACCGGCGTGCTTACCCACATTGCGGGTAATGCCTTCCAGTTTGCGGGCTAAATCAATGAGAGTTTTAACTTCTTCTTCTTGTTCGTAGCGTTCGCGCAAAATGGGTTCTTGCTCTAAGGCTTTTTCAAGCGTGATGCCAAGCTCAAAGGGAATGAGTTTTGCAATTTTATCGACAAAACCATAGCCTAAATTTAACACGCGACCAACGTCGCGCACCACGGCTTTGGCCGCCATGGTGCCGTAAGTGATAATTTGCGAGACATTATCATGCCCGTGTTTTTCCATCACATAATCAATGACGCGGTCGCGGCCGTCCATGCAAAAGTCGATGTCAAAGTCAGGCATGGACACCCGCTCAGGGTTTAAAAACCGCTCGAATAATAATTCGAGGGCGAGTGGGTCAAGGTCGGTGATTTTCAATGCGTAAGCAACGAGCGAGCCAGGGCCCGAGCCCCGGCCTGGGCCAACGGGAATGCCGTTGTCTTTCGCCCACTGGGTGAAGTCTGCCACAATCAAGAAGTAACCGGCGAAGCCCATTTTGTTAATGACGTCGAGTTCGCGTTTCAGTCGTGCTTCATAATCGGGTTTTTTTTCGGCAAGTTTCTCAGGTTCATTCGCGAATAAAGTGTTTAATCTGTCCATTAAGCCAGCGTAAGCCACTTTTTCAATGTGGGTTTCGGTGGTGTCGCCTTCTGGCACCGGGAAATGCGGTAAGGTGTTTTTACCGAGCACAAAGGTTACGTTGCAGCGTTTTGCAATTTCAAGGGTGTTGGTGAGCGCGCTTGGGATGTCATGAAAACGGCTTGCCATCTCGGCTTGCGATCGAAAATATTGTTCGCGGGTGTAATTGCGTTTGCGCGCGGGGTCGGTGAGCGTTTGGCCTTCTTGGATGCAGACCCTCGCTTCGTGGGCGTCGAAGTCGTCAGCGTCTAGGAAGCGCACATCATTGGTGGCCACCACCGGGGTTTGTGTGTCAGCGGCAAGCTTCAGCAAGCTTGGCAAGGTAGCTGCTTCTTCGGGTTTGCCGGTGCGGGTAATTTCTAAATAAAATCGGTCGCCGAATAAAGCCTTCCATTGGTTTAAGTGGGTGAGTGCGGCTTCTTTATTTTGAGCGGCGATGGCCTGCCCGATGTTGCCGTGTTGCCCGCCTGAAAGGGCAATTAAGCCATCTGCATGCGTTTTAAGCCAATCCCAGGTGAGGGTGGGGCCTTCATGCCCTTGGCCTTCTAAAAACCCCCTAGAAACCAATTTAACGAGGTTTTGATAGCCGGTATTGGTCTGGCAGAGCAGGGTGACGAGTGAGCGTTCGGTGGGTTTATCTGGGTTGACTAAGGTTAAGTCAGCGCCGATGATGGGTTTGATGCCTTGGCCGATGGCGGCTTGGTAAAATTTGATGGTGGCGTAGAGGTTGCTGATGTCGGTGATGGCGATGGCCATCATGCCATCTTCCGCGGCGCGGTCAATCAGCCCGTCGATGGTGAGCATGCCATCGCTTAATGAGAATTCAGTGTGCAGGCGCAGGTGTACAAATTTTGATTCCATGGTGCCGGGGTTCCATCGGGTTTAACAATCTTGGGATGATAGCATTATTTTAATACCCAGCGCCCGTGCTTCTTAATGGCTTGGTAGATGGCATCCGGGGCAAGGTCAATGTCATTGGGCCAGGCCACGGCGCCTTCGTTGACATAGACTTCGGCAAAAAAATCGCTGTTTTTTAAGGGGGCGAAAACGCCGGTTAAGTGCTCAGGCATGAACTGTACCTCACCAACGGTTCCGTCGGCAAAACGGACAGAGAGCACCAGGTGTTCAATGATGCTGACGTCTGTTACATCCCAATTCATTTAGTTCCCTCCCTATATCTTAGTTAAACAGAAAGCTGGATAAAATTTAACCGATGTTTTTTATGGACAATTTTATCTTCAATCATGATTCGTTCTTCCTCTTTTTCAAGGTAGAGTTTATATCCACAAATTTGAGCGATATTAACAAAATTTGTCATTTTTATGTCGGTTTGTTTACCAGACCGAATTTTTTGAATGAGTGTTGGTGAGAGGCCTGCTTTTTCTGCAATTTCTCTAACGGAGGTTTCATCGTCTTCCATTAATGCGATAAGCAGTTCAGACAGTAAAAATTCTTTGTAGCTTTTATCAAAGGCTTTTTTGAATGCAGGGTTTTGCATTGCTTGCTCAAAGGTTGAGGTGGCGGTTTTAGACTTTTTCATAATAGTCTCCAGTAGCAATTCGATGTTCATATTCTTGTTTAATTTTTAAAGCCCGTTTTTTTTCAAGCGCAGGTAATTTCTGTGATTTTTTTACAAATCCGTGAGTGATAATTATTTTTTTCCCGACGGTAAAAAAGCATAAAAAACGATTCGGCTGTGGTTTAAACGCAAAAAGTTTATCGCCCTCATGATTGAATTTTGTTTTATCCATAATTTTGCCGCCGTCTCCCATTCGCTTGAATAAATGCAGTGTCGCAATTTTTTCATTAAGCGGCAGGGAAAGATAATGTGTTAAGGCAGGGCTTTTGCCTTTGTTGTCGAAATACCATTCAATGGTAAAAAACTCACCACGATAAGCCTCATAAGTTATATTCATAAGTGTATCACTTTAGTTGTACGGTGAGCAATTTTATTTTGAAATGTTTCTTTGATACAACACATTAAAATACGATCGTATTTGTACGATAGCCCAAAAGTAGCCACTTCCCCCATTTTTAGGTATGATACCCCCTTTTCCCCAGAAGGTTAGCGGCACGATGAACATCAATTTCCTTGATTTTGAGCAGCCCATTGCTGAGCTTGAAGCCAAAATAGACGAGCTTAGAATGGTCGGCACCGATGCAGACATCAACCTAAGCGAAGAAATCGCGCGTTTGGAAACCAAGTGTAAGCACTTGATTAAAGACACTTTTGGTCGTTTAACCCCCTGGCAAGTCACGCAAATTGCGCGCCACCCCTTAAGGCCGCACACGGTTGATTTAATCCCCCTCATTTTCACCGATTTCGACGAGCTCTCAGGTGACCGCATGACCTCGGCCGGCGCCCCCATTGTGGCCGGTTTGGCTCGTTTAGACGGTACCCCTGTCATGGTCTTGGGCCACGAGAAGGGTCGCAAAACCAATGAAAAAATTGAGCGTAATTTCGGCATGCCCAACCCCGAAGATTACCGCAAAGCCTTAAGGCTCATGGAAATGGCCGAGCGCTTTAAGCTGCCCATTATCACCTTCATTGACACCCCAGGCGCTTACCCTGGCATTGGTGCGGAAGAGCGCAATCAAAGCGAGGCCATTGCTCGCAATTTATTCGTGATGTCTCAATTGAAAACTCCCATTATTTCCACCGTCATTGGTGAAGGTGGTTCAGGTGGGGCGCTTGCCATTGGTGTTGCTGATCGCGTCATGATGTTGCAATACGCCATTTATTCGGTCATTTCGCCCGAAGGCTGTGCTTCCATTCTCTGGAAGAGCGCTGAAAAAGCCTCAGAAGCGGCCGAAGCCATGAACTTAACCGCCGAGCGCATTCTTGAGCTCGGCTTAATTGACAAAGTCATTGCTGAGCCTTTAGGTGGCGCGCATCGCGATTACAGCGCGGTTGCAAAAAACATTAAAGCTTCTTTAATTGAGCAATTAAACACCTTGCAATCCTTCCCTTTACCCACCTTGGTTGAAGCGCGTTACCAGCGCATCATGAATTATGGACGCACTGCTTAAAGCCCTCCGCGGTTGGTGTCAGCGTTTAGGCGCCGACCGCACTTACTGGCTTGCTTACAGTGGCGGCCTGGATTCAGCCGTGTTGCTGCATTTAGCCACGCAATTGCCCGAGTTTCATTTTAAAGTCATACACATTCATCACGGCATTAACCCCAAAGCGGATGATTGGGCTTTGCATGCAGAAGCAAAGGCCAAAGCAGCGGGTTTTGCTTTTGTGTGTGAGCGTCTTGGGTTGTCGCAAACCAAAGGCGAAAGTTTAGAAGCTGAGGCGAGAGAGCGGCGTTATCAAGCGCTTGCTAAGCACTTGCAAACGAATGAGGTGATTTTCACCGCGCATCATCAAGACGACCAAGCCGAAACCCTTTTATTGCAATTAACGCGAGGAGCGGGCTTGCCGGGCTTGGCAGCCATGCCGGCACAAAAACCTTTTCATGCGGGTGTGTTAGTGCGGCCTTTATTAAACGCCAATCGCGCTGATTTGCTGAGTGTTGCAGCGCAAGCGGGTTTAAGCTGGGTGGAGGATGACAGTAACTTATGCACCAATTACACGCGTAATTTTTTGCGCCACCACATTTTACCAACCTTAAAAGCACGCTGGCCTTCCATTACCAAAACCTTGGCGAGAAGTGCCGAGCATTGCGCCGAAACGCAGGCTTTGTTGTCTCACTTATTAAGCCAGCCTTTAAAAGCAACACAAGGCACGCTGCCTAACACGCTTTCTGTGTCTGCTTTAAATGCGCATTCACCCGCCTTACAAAAAGCCTTCATTCGTGAGTGGGTGATGCAAGCCGGGCATGAAATGCCGAGCACGAAAAAACTCGACACCATTTTAACCACCGTATTAACCGCCGCTTGGGATAAATCCGCCTGCGTGTCATTTGGTGAAGTGAGTGTGCGTCGGCATAAAGATAATTTGCATTTGGTGCTAAATAACACGCCCGATTTAAATTTTTCGCGTGAGTGGGTTCTTGGCACACCCTTGGTCTTGCCCGACCAAACGCAATTAAAAACGGAAGCTAGGCAGGGGGTGGGTTTTTCTTCGCGCTTTCACACCTTGACCGTGAAATACCGCACCGGTGGTGAAAAAATCGCCTTGCCCGGGCGGGGCAGGCAGAGCTTGAAAAACTTATTTCAAACCTGGGGTGTGTTGCCCTGGGAGCGCAATGGGTGGCCGTTATTGTTTGATGGCGAGGTGTTGGTTGGGGTGGTGGGTTGGGTTTACGATGAAAATTATTTAGCCAAGCCAGGGGAGCCCGGCTTGGCTGTGATTTGGGAGCGTTAGTACCTTATTTGTTGCAAGAGCCCATGCCACATTTGCAGCGGCTGCATAAATATTTTACTAAGGCACCAAAAGCCAAAATGGGTAAAGTGACGTCAAAGAAATCACGGAAAATGATCAAGCGAACGAGCTGGTCGCGGGGCAACACCAAAGCAAACACGCCAACAGCCACTGCAATTAAAATGATCAAGGTAATGAAAAGTCGCATCATAGTCAGGCTTACTCCTAAGGCTTGCACAGGGTTGAGTCAGCTATAGCCTAGCCTGATTACCAGAAAATCTCAATGTTTTCACGTTTTTTACCGCAGGAATATTTGTCGGGGTGGTAATTGCAGGAAGTGCCCAATTTTGATAAAGTTCAAGTCTAACGATTCCTTACTTTTCGATGATCCCTATCCATGACTAAATACATATTTATCACCGGCGGTGTTGTTTCTTCTTTAGGCAAAGGCGTGGCTTCAGCCTCATTAGGCGCCATCTTAGAGGCGCGTGGGTTAAAAATTAACCTCATGAAGCTAGACCCCTACATCAACGTCGACCCAGGCACCATGAACCCCCTGCAGCACGGGGAAGTGTTTGTCACTGACGACGGCGCTGAAACCGACCTCGACCTTGGCCATTACGAGCGCTTTGTGCGCGTTAAAATGAGCAAGGCCAATAACTTCACCACTGGCCGTGTTTACGCCAATGTTATTCGCAAAGAACGTCGCGGCGATTATTTAGGCGGCACGGTGCAAGTCATTCCGCACATCACCGACGAAATCAAGCGTTGTGTCATTGAAGGCGCGGGCGACGCGGAAGTGGTGCTCATTGAAATTGGTGGCACGGTCGGCGACATTGAATCCCTGCCTTTCCTTGAAGCCATCCGTCAAATGCGTGTTGAAATGGGGCGTCAAAACACCTTATTCATTCACTTAACCTTGTTACCTTATATTCCCACCGCCGGTGAAATTAAAACCAAGCCCACGCAGCATTCCGTGAAAGAATTGCGATCCATCGGTATTCAACCCGACATTTTATTGTGCCGCAGTGACAGGCCGCTTTCAGAAAGTGCGCGATCAAAAATTGCTTTATTTACTAACGTTGAAAAAGAAGCGGTTATTCCTTTGCTTGATGTGGATTTCATTTATCAATTGCCGCGCGCGTTGTGCGAACAAGGCCTCGACCGCATTGTGGTCGACGACTTAAAACTCAATGCAAAACCCGCCGATTTATCCGAATGGAAGGCAGTGGAAGAAGCTTATCGTCACCCAACCGCTGAAGTCACCATTGGCATGGTTGGCAAATACATTGATTTAGCCGATTCTTATAAATCCTTATCCGAAGCTTTAAAACACGCAGGCATTGCGGCAAAAACCCGCGTGAATATCGAATACATCGATTCTGAAGTCTTAGAGCAAGAAGGCATCACTCGTTTAAAAAATAAGTTAGATGCTATTTTAGTGCCTGGCGGTTTTGGTCAGCGCGGCGTGGAAGGTAAAATTTTAGCGGCGAAATTTGCGCGCGAAAATAACATTCCTTATTTTGGCATTTGTTTAGGCATGCAAATTGCCATCATTGAATTTGCGCGTCATCAAGCCAACATGCCAAATGCCAGCAGCACGGAATTTGACAAACACACGCCTTACCCCGTGATTGCGCTCGTTACTGAGTGGACAGACCACACCGGTAAAAAAGAAACGCGTTCTGAGCAATCCGATGTGGGTGGCACCATGCGCTTGGGTGGCCAGGCTTGTGAACTCACAAAAGGCAGCTTGGTGCACCGCATTTACGGCAAAGATGTCATCACTGAGCGTCATCGTCATCGTTATGAAGTGAACAACGAATTATTGCCAGCGATTGAAAAAATGGGTTTGAAAGTGTCGGGCCGTTCGGTGAACGAGCATTTGGTTGAATTAATTGAGTTGCCTAATCACCGTTGGTTTGTGGGTTGTCAGTTCCACCCGGAATTCACCTCCACACCGCGCGACGGCCACCCTTTATTCATTCAATTCATTGAAGCAGCAAAAGCATATCACGCAGAAACCACCACCAAGGAAGAGGCGCTCGCAAAATGAAATTAGGTCAGTTTGAAGTTGGGTTAACCCATCCGTTTTTTTTAATTGCAGGGCCTTGTGTGATTGAAGGCGAGCAATTTGCTTTAGACACGGCGGGGCAATTAAAAGAAATGACAGCGGCACTTGGCATTCCTTTTATTTATAAATCCTCTTACGACAAAGCCAACCGAACCTCGGGCAAAAGTTTTCGTGGGCCGGGCATGGAAGCGGGCTTGCACATTTTAGAAAAAGTGAAAAAACAAATTGGCGTGATGGTGTTAACCGACGTGCACGAAGATACACCCATGCACGAAGTGGCGAAAGTGGTCGATGTGTTGCAAACACCAGCGTTTTTGTGTCGTCAAACCAATTTCATTCATCGCGTGGCTGAGCAAAACATTCCGGTCAACATTAAAAAAGGGCAGTTTTTGTCGCCGTGGGAAATGAAAAATGTGGTTGAGAAAGCGCGTGAAACCGGCAATCAACACATCATGGTTTGCGAGCGTGGTGCTTCTTTTGGTTATAATAATTTAGTCTCCGACATGCGCTCTTTGGCTGTCATGCGTGAAACCAATTGTCCGGTGGTGTTTGATGCCACGCATTCGGTGCAATTGCCGGGTGGGGGTGGCACGGTTTCCAGTGGCCAGCGTCAGTTTGTGCCTGTGCTTGCGCGGGCGGCGGTGGCAGCCGGGGTAGCCGGGCTTTTCATGGAAACCCACCCCAACCCTGATAAAGCGCCTTCTGACGGCCCCAATATGTGGCCGCTGGGGCAATTAAAAGCCTTATTGCAAACCTTGCAAGCCATTGATAAAACAGTTAAAGCGTCAGGTTTTATTGAAAATTAAGCGGGTGGCTCGGCATTTTTCAGTGTGGCCACTATACTTAAGTGAATGATCAATCAGGAGTGGCCATGGATTCCAGACATGAAACAGCGGTGCAAGAAACGCTAAACGCCTTAATTATGCAAATTAACGCTTACCTCATTGATAACACGGATGAGCTGGTGGCTGACCCGCGTCGTTTAATGGCGCTTGAACGCATTGCGCAACGTATTTATCAAGCAGCGGATACGGTAGTCGATGCCAGTGAGTTGATTTCTAAGCATAATCTCTTGTCCCTTCATCCTTTGTTATTGCCGGTGCTTTCAGCGCTCACGCACGATGATTCCTCACGATTATTGTCAGTGTTGAAGGTTGTTGAGGAAGTATCGCTTGATAAATCAACGGTTTTTGGCAACCAATTGATTCCTATGTTAAAAGAAATTTTAACGACGTAAGACTTCCTTAATGTGGCTGCTGTATGATATTAGGTATCAGATCAACAACAGGGCATAACAATGAAAATTATCTTAGTGGGCTCACCCGAAGGCAAAGCGGCTTTTGTGCAGTCGGTGCAAAACCAAATGGCTTGTGATGATGCGCGTGAAATGCGTTTTCATTTTCCCGAACATTCCGATGCAACGGTGACCATGACATCGCTCAGCGTGGATGAAATCAATGATCCAAGCGCGGTGAATTCCATCAAGCATGCCGATGCCATTATTTATGCTGGCATGCGTGCTTTGCATAAAAAGGCCTTAGAGGTGGAATTTTTGCCTGGATTTTCGGCGGGTACTTTGCTCAAGAATTTGACCCGTTTATTGCAAGACCATCGCCAAATTCATTGAGGGTGTGTGGCTAAATAATGAGGGTCAGGTGGCCTCGAAGGCTGGAATGGCCTTGATGGATAAGTTTTTTTGACAGCAAGCTAATTCGACTATTTGGTTGACTTTGATTTGAGCTTTTTCTGGTTTTTTTTAGATTAAACTTGGTATACTACCCTGATTTTAAAAAATATAATTATATGGTATGGGGTGGGTGCTATGCAAGTTAGGTCATTTCTAGAGGAGCAGTCTGAGCTCGGTCTCAGCCAGTTAGTGAATAATGATGTATTATGCTTAAACATGATCTCTTATTTTAATCTGGAAGATTTTGCTCATTTAAGGGTTCTTAATAAGAAATTCTCGATAGCATTAAAAGATGATTATTGGGAAAGTCAGGTCAAGCGTTATTTTCCTGACAACTATAAAAAATCTCGAGGCCGAGCAGGCATCAATTGGTTTGAGTTTTTTAAGCATCTTTACCACCTTCATTACCACGGCCTTCCAGCGCGAACCATAAAAATATTTTTATCTGTGCTCTTTGGTGATATTGCAGCGCTAAATGCATTCAAGGTGGTTTATGATGATTTATTTTTAAAAAATCGCAAGGGTGAATATTTGTATGAAGTTGTAGGTGGTAGCAGAAATCAACACTTAATGGATTATTTTTTTAAAGAATTTGTGATCGCACGTCGTTTTTCTTCTCGTAAGGGTGAAGAGTTAAAATTTGCCGTTCTCTTAAATCAAGCAGTGTTTATTGATGAAGTTGGGCAGGCGGAAATCAAAAGCATGATTTCTAGTGCAGTAATAAACAGCGCGTCATCTAATTTGAATTTTCCGGCAAAGCATGGGTATGTTGATGTTGTTCGTAAATTGGTTGAGATTAGTTTTTTAACCGAGTCAAAGTCTAAATTTTTCGAAATGCTGCTTATGAGTGCGGTTAAGTCAGGGTGTGCTGATGTCGTTGATTTGCTTTTCTCTTATGATGAAGAAATAAAGACGAGTGATCATCTGCTTCACTTGGCGGCTGAAAGCGGAGATGATCGCGTTTTTGGTGTTGTAGCAGAAAATGTCGACATGTTTTCTGCTTGGAGTCATGATGGGTCGACCTTGCTTCATTCTGTTATTCGTGGTCGAAATAATAAAATTTTCAATAATGTTGTTAATAGGATGAAGGGTAATCTTAATGTTAGTATTGATTCAGTGGATTCGTGGGGTAAAACGCCTTTGCATTTGGCGGCTGAATATGGGTGTTTTGATATTTTTGGTAACTTATTATCGCTTAAGGCTGATATATCAAAAACGATAGGGTCTGGTGAGGTTTCAGTCCTGCATTCCGCCGTGAAAGGTGGGGATTGTGCTATTGTCAATCTTATTTTGAATCAATATAAGATTGATATCAATGTAAGGGATTCATTAGGGCGGACGCCTTTACATTATGTTTTTTTAAGCGAGAGCCATTTTTCCTCCGAGATGATCGACATTCTTATTGATGCTGGCGCGGATGTTAATGCAGTCACGGAGCGTCGTTTAAATGCTTTGCCTGAGAGTGGTATCAACAAACAAACGCCATTGCATTACGCTGCAAGGAGTCGAAATGCTTTTAATCTTAAAAAGCTTTTAAGTCTCGATGTTAATGCGGCTTCAACAAAAGGCAAGGACCCAGTTCTTTGTGAGGTGAGTGAAATCGAGGATTGTTCTTCTCGAGTTTTTTTAAATAGAAAAGCTGATATTTTCGCTGTTGATGAAGATGGTAATACGCCGCTTCATGCTGCTTTTTGTAATGAAAATAAAGAAATTATTGAAGCTCTTTTAGAGGCGGGTAGCCCCGTTGATGTTGTCAATAAAGATAAACAGACAGCATTTGATCGGTGTGTTGCTGCGGGGAAGTTGAGTAATGTAGAGGCTTTTTTTCGTCAGGATAAAAGGGTTAGATTTAATAGCGATGTCTTTAGTGATGTAACAGAGCTTGATTTTTCTATGGTTTCTATTTCACTTGAGGCGCTTGCAGTGGTATTAAAAGCAACGCCCAATATTGAGTTTTTAAATCTCAGTAATATTAGAATAATACCTTCTTTGTCTAATGATTGTAGTAATTTAGAGCTTCCTTGTTTTTCTCGGTTAGTGGGCGTTAATTTTGAGGGTTGTGAGCTATCTGAGCTTCCTCTATTGATGGCTATTTTAAAAGCATCACCCAATATTGGTAACCTTGAAGTAGGCGAAAAACTAAGCGATGAAATGAACTTAGGTTTGTTTCAGGCATATTTGGAATTATTTAAATTGCATAGAAATCCTTTTTTTGGGCGAGGCTTCAGCTTGATGAGTTTATTCAATCCTGGAAAACCTTATTCTGAACACTTTAAGACGGCAGAAAAAATATTATCTTTCTTGGGGGAAAAGGAGTTAGTTCGCGTTGCGCAGGAAAAAATAAAAAAAA
The DNA here is from genome assembly GCA_035764205.1 of Gammaproteobacteria bacterium. Lineage (GTDB taxonomy): Bacteria > Pseudomonadota > Gammaproteobacteria > DSM-16500 > DSM-16500 > Aquicella. The sequence goes on along the minus strand of DASTZQ010000052.1, from coordinate 194 downwards.
TGTCAGTTTCATCCGGGGGGCTGTTTTCAACACCAGCGGAAGCCTCAGAAAAACGCCCATCGGATGGGTGTGATTCACCTTCCAAGCGGCAGAAGAAATAATTTTTTAAAAACGCTTGATGGGGTGTTTTTATTAACGTAAAAATAATAGGGGTGTGTTATGCAATCCAGGCTATTTGTTCAGCAGTATGAACC
>DASTZQ010000051.1:0-3826 GCA_035764205.1 Gammaproteobacteria bacterium | reverse complement strand
ATCAATACCTTGCGAATGAAGAATATTTTGCGCAAGTGTTTTCGTTTTTTGAAGAATCTGGCAGCCCTAAACTGCGCACAAGAAAAGACTTTAAAAACCAAGAAGAAAAAGCTAATCGCTATTTGCTTGCCGTCATTGTGCGGGTGAATCAGTTGCAGGCCGCATTAAGTCAAACAAAGTCGGCTGAGGAGGTTGAGGTTGTTATTAAGGAGCTAAATGATTTTCGTCAGCACTTTAATAGCAAGAGCGAAAAATTAGATCTTCCTGAAAGTATTGAACACGTAAGGCCGAAACCATTTGCCACACAATACCTCACTGCCAAGCTGCGCTTGATTGTACCTTTGATTAACGATCGTTTACTTGTGCCCGTTATTTATCGTTTGGTGGATGAGGGTATTGTGACAAAAGAGAATTCAGCTTATCATCGTTTAGCTGAAATATTAAAAATCCTTCGTAAAAAGCAATTGGTTACAGCAAGCGATGTGTCGTTTTTGCTTTCTTTGTTCCCTGAATCGGAGAGCAATCAGCGATCAAAGCTAAGAGCCTTGATTCTTCAGGTAATGCCTTGGATGTTGGGTGGTGACATTGTGTCTGCCGTTGGTGATGAGGAAAAAAAAGAGCAGCCGCATCATTTGGTTGCCTCCATTCGAACCGAGGCGCGCGAAATGCAAGACATGGTTCAAAATACATTAACATTGCTTCAACCCAAATTGATTTTATCAGCGATAATCACGCATTTGGATCATCACATTCAAAAAATAGAAAGATTGAAATCTTTTTCAGAAGAACTGAATGATGTTTATGAGGCGAAGCTGATTTATTGCAACACCATTAAAGAATTGTTGCTTGGTGTTTTAGGGCGTGGCTCGTTAAGTGACCATAAGAAATTAGCTAAAGCCCTAATGGAGATGAGTGTGGGTTTGCCGGCGATACCCGCTTACGGTAAGGGCGATATGGCTAAATTGTTTTTTCGAGTGGCAAATGAGTTTGGCCCAGTGAGTGGTGGTGGCGATGGCGTGCCGCTGGTTGAGAAAATATTGAATTTTATCCTTAATGAAATGGACAGTGAGGTGCTCACAACCGCTTATGATAATTTAAAGCGTGCTTATGCCAGCCGAAACAAAGTGATAGAGGGGAATGATCACGATGATTTAAGTTTAGTGTGGTTTGAGGAAGAGTCGGCCGATCCTTTTGATATGAGTGTGCAAGGCGGGCGTGTTGCGCGTGTGGTCATTTTAAAATACATGGATGCCTTAATCGGTGAAGTTTATAGTAGGAGCGGCTTGGATGGGGTGCTTGTTTTTTTTAAAGGCATTCCGGGTTATGCCTTTATATCAAATCAATTGTCACATTACATAGGCAAGGCGCTGACGAAAGAGAAAGTGATTGAATTGATTTGCAGTATTCTTGGGGTGCAAGTGCACCCAGAGCTGCACGAACAAGATTATATGACTCGATTATCGCATGCTTTCTTTAAGGTGAAGGCCATGCAGGGGGGGTCTGCTGGCCTAAAAGAAAAAATTGAGCTGACTGGTTTGGCGGCTCAGCCCGAAGAGCTTGAAAAAATGTCGGCTGAGGTGGATCGGTTAATGCAATTGACGGGTGATTTTTCATTTAACCCATTGGCTGATCCCAGGGCCTTGGCTGAAATCGCATTTCAGAATGCAGGCGAGTTTCGTGAGCATCAAATTCAGTTGTTATTGGTGCATTGTGAATACTTGGTGAAATACGCTAAGCGCTTGAGTGATGAAGCGAAGCGTTCAACCATTTTATTGAATGTGACAAACGCGATGGAGTTTTGCTCAGCGCAAGATGGCCTGCATGATTTTCTGACAACGAAGCAAGCGGGCATGGTTTTGCATTTATTGGAAGAGGGTAAGGCTGGCTCGCGCGACGCTGCTGAGCAAGCAAAAAATAGCTTGATTGACACCATCAACACCGTCAAAGGTCAACTAAAAAAAGAGCATGATGGCGTTATCCGTCGAGCAACGCGTAAATTAACCCCATTAAACATTGTGGGATTAGTTGGTTATTATCTTGGTGATTTGGGTTCATTGGCTTATACGATTTATTCCTTGATCACGCCGGTGCTTGCTTTTGTTTCAGCAGTGAAAGCGATGAGCACGGTGACCTTTCAGGCTTTATCCTTGGCGGCAGGTGGCGCGTTAATTACGAGTCCGGTGGGTCTTGCCATCTTGGCGCTTCGCTTTGTGGGTGGTCTCGCGTGGCACGCCTATCACTGCCGTCAAGATTTTCGCAAAGATTGGAGGGCTAGTCAGTCAGCGTTAGGAAAAGCTGGCGTCATTGCGAAGTATTCCTTGATTGTGCTGGGTAAGGCCCTGGTTTCAACCTTCTTGTCAGCGGCTTTAGTTGACACAGCCGTTGGCTTGATTAAAAAAGTGCGGGGTCTAGATATTCCATTTGTTAACTTTATTAAAGATAAATTAAATGTTAGGGCGAAATTGCACGAACTTCAAAACATCAAAACAACCATGCAGGTGTTGAGAGGGTGTGTGATGGATAACGAAGCGTTTGATCAGGCTGTGGTTGAGGCTCGTAAACTGATAACTGGCTTGAAATATCATGCAGATAAAGCAAATGAGTGGAACAAGCAGATTGATCAGGCGGTTCAGCATCGTGATGCTTTCAGGGGTTTCAGCGCAGCATCATCAACGGATGAATTGGTGGCTAAAAGATTGAAGGCCAACCCAGCGACCAAGCCAACCGTGCCTCTGCCAGCATGGGATGGTTTTGTGGAGGCCGGGTTAGCAGGCGAGGGGGTCACTCACTTTGCCTTTGATGTGAATCTTCCCGATTCGCCTAGTGGGCGCTCGAGGGTAAGCGTGCTGAATGGCTCAGTATTTAATGGTGGTAGTGGTGGGTCGGTCGTGACGGGGCTTGATCCCTCCCGAGAAGCGCAGGATGTCTCGTCAGTGGTTCTGTCTTCGTCGCCATAACCCGAGTGATTTTCTTTTGCGCGGCATTCGCCGCGCATTTACGCGTGTAACTGTCTGAATCTAAACCAATCGCCACTTGAAACGAGCAAACATTGAGCATCTCTTGCGTTTTCCCTAAAAAATCGAAATATTTTAAGCGGATGGCGATTGACAAGGGCGCCCATCTCAAGCAAAATTCACCCTCACTTTATGGAGGGGTTCCCGAGCGGCCAAAGGGATCAGACTGTAAATCTGACGGTTCACGCCTTCGAAGGTTCGAATCCTTCCCCCTCCAAAAGAATCTGGCTAGCATAAACTGGATTTTGGTGCCTGCACCCAATCTCGTTTCTGGTGACTAGAACGCGGGTGTAGTTCAATGGTAGAACTTCAGCCTTCCAAGCTGATAGCGTGGGTTCGATTCCCATCACCCGCTGGTCTCTAAAGAGCGCCCACCTAGCTCAGTCGGTAGAGCACTTCCTTGGTAAGGAAGAGGTCGACGGTTCGATTCCGTTGGTGGGCTTTGATCACAAACAAAAAAAGCGCGAGCAAAACAGCGCTGTTTTTGTTTGTGATCACTTTATGTCTGATGACTTTTTGATAGGAGCGCATCTCCATGAGTAAGCAAGTATTTGAACGCACCAAACCCCACGTTAATGTCGGCACAATCGGCCACGTTGACCACGGTAAAACCACCTTAACGGCTGCTTTGGCCACCGTATTGTCCAAGGCATTCGGCGGTGAAACCAAGAGCTACGACCAAATTGACAACGCGCCTGAAGAAAAGGCACGTGGTATTACCATTAATACCTCTCACATCGAATATCAATCAGCCAATCGCCATTATGCTCACGTCGATTGCCCAGGCCACGCCGACTATGTGAAAAACATGA
>DASTZQ010000050.1:0-33004 GCA_035764205.1 Gammaproteobacteria bacterium | reverse complement strand
ACTTAAATATTCATCGTGTATTCAAATATATTTATAGTGCTCCGATCTGGCCTCGCCCGCAAAAAACGCGTCCGAGCTACAAAAACAAAAAAGCCACCCAAAAAAGGTGGCTTTCATTAACATCATCTGGTGGAGGCGGCGGGAATTGAACCCGCGTCCGCAAGTCCTCTACTCTCGGGTCTACATGCATATCCAGCCTTTTAGTTTAACTGCCGAGTCTCCGGATGGAGGGATGCTAAGCAGCGAGCCCCTGGGGTTTAGCCGATGAATTCGGGGCGAATTCATAAGCGAGCTTGTATAATATGACCACCCACGCTTACTTACGTAAACTGCCGACTGTACAAGCACGGTCGGTGGATGGTGCTGTGCCGGTGTTTAGGCGGCTAAAGCGACGGCGCCGAAGGCGCTATCGTTAACAGCAGACTTGCGTTTTGCTTTGGCAAGTATAAAGTTTGTCATATTATTAACGAGGATAATGACGTCCTCGGCATGCACCTCAAGCTTTGCAACCCACGTCGAAGCCAGGTCGCCCCCCAATACATAGTATAGCGGAGTGTCGCTTAAAATGATTAAGGAAGAGTTAACACCCAAAATAAAAAAAACACAAGCGAAATTTGCCTTAAAAATCAGCCTTTTTTCAATAAGCGCTGTTTTTCACGCGCCCAATCGCGGTCTTTTTCAGCCTCGCGCTTGTCGTGCAGCTTTTTACCCTTGGCCAACCCCAGCTGCAGCTTCACCCGGTTGTGGCTCCAGTAAAGTTCCAGTGGAATCAAGGTGTAACCCTTGCGCTCGACATGCCCAATGAGCTTGCTGATTTCACGCTGGTGCAACAAGAGCTTGCGCGTGCGGGTGGGGTCGGGGTGAATGTGGGTGGAAGCGGTGCCCAAGGGGGTAATTTGCACCCCAAACAGCCACACCTCGGCATTTTTTAGGTAAACGTAAGCCTGGTCGAGCTGAACCCGCCCGGCCCTTAAGCTTTTAACCTCCCAGCCCTGCAGCACCACGCCGGCTTCAAGCCGTTCTTCAATGAAGTAATCGTGGAATGCTCGACGGTTGGTGGCTATCGTTGCATTTGTCTTTTGAGTCTTTTGCATAATGCGCAGTATAATACACGCCTCTGATTTGGAAAGCATTATGAATACATTAAAAAGAAGCGCCATCGTCCCTTATTCCGCCCGGCAGATGTACGAGCTGGTGAATAGCATTGAAGACTACCCGAGGTTCCTGCCCTGGTGCAGCAAAAGCACGGTGATTAGCCGTGATGATAAAGAAGTGGTGGCCAGCCTCGAAATTGCCTGGAAGGGCATGCACAAGAGTTTTACCACCCGCAATCACCTCCACCCGCATCACGCCATGGAAATTGAGCTGGTCGACGGCCCCATGCAACACTTGGAAGGCAAGTGGGAGTTTCTGGCCCTGAATGATCAAGCGTGTAAAGTGATGCTCGACATGGAGTTTGCGTTTTCGGGTAATTTGCTCGATAAATTATTCCAGCCCATTTTTCAGCACATTGCTAACACCCTGGTGGATGCGTTTTGTAAGCAGGCCGTGGAGCGTTATGGCAATGAATAAAGTAATAGTGGTTTATGCGGCGGGGGCGGACGAGCAGTGTGAGCTGAATGTTGAAGTGCCGGTGGGGGCCACCCTGCGAGAGGCCATTCACCTGTCTGGCATCTTAAGCCGCTACCCCGAGATTAATCTCGAAAAATCTGCGGTTGGCGTTTTTAGCAAGCGCGCCAAGTTGGAGGATGCGGTGAATGCCGGGGATAGGGTCGAGATTTATCGGCCGTTGTTGATAGACCCGAAAGAAGCGAGAAGGGCGAGGGGGAAGCGCTGAATGGGTTTGTTTGCGCTTGATGTAGCCCGGACGCGCTTCACAGCGGCCGGGAACTGTCGTTGAGCGAAGCCTGGAAAAAGTACGCCGCTTCGTTGAGGTTTTTGACGATTGTTTGAGAGTGGTTTCGGGGTTTCGATCTAGCACCAGCCCCGGCCGCAAAAAACGCGTCCGGGCTACAGGCCAACACCTTCAAAGAATCTGACTCAACCGCCCAGCCTTATTAAAGATCAAGGTCACGCGCTTTTCTTGCATGTCGCCATACCCCTTCTGGAAGGTGTAGATATATTCAATGCGGTCGTCGGCAAACAATTGCATGTCAATCGGGTCGCCCATGATGGCTTCAACCTGCGCCGGGGTCATGCCCGTGTGCAATTGGCTAACATCGGCGCTGGTGTAGACATTGCCTTGTTGTATATCTTGTTTGTGAACGCGTAAAACCGAGCAGCTGGTCAAACTGCAAGCAATCAGGACGAGCATTAAGCTTTTTTTCATGTACAATACCCCAAAGTGAATGGCGCCATTTTAATCGAGATTTCATCGCTAAGATACCCTGGAGTTGAAAAATGGATAACGAAAATCTTAAAAAAGCGGGTTTGAAGAACACCGGCCCACGTCGCAAGATCCTTGAGATCATGGAAACCGCGAAAGAACACCACTTCTCAGCCGAAGCCATCTACCGAGCCTTCATTGACCAAGGCGAAGACATTGGCCTTGCCACCGTTTACCGTGTGCTCACTCAGTTTGAAGAGGCGGGTCTTGTGGTTAAGCACAACTTCGAAGGCGGGCAGTCGGTGTTTGAGCTAGACACGGGCGAGCATCACGACCATTTGGTTTGTGTTAAATGCGGGCGCGTGACCGAGTTTGTCGATAAAAACATAGAACAACGCCAAGCTGAAATTGCAAAAGAGGCCGGCTTCACCATCACCGACCACAACCTAACCATTTACGGCATGTGTGGCGAATGCCATTAAGCACTCACCGCGGCTAACATTTCCTCTGCGTGCGCGCGTGTGGTGTCGGTGATTTTCTCGCCGCCCAACATGCGTGCAATTTCATGGCGTCTTTCATCGGGTGTTAAATAACGCAAACGCGTGTGTGTGCTTTCGGCGATGAATTGCTTTTCAACGAGTAAATGATGATGCCCGCACGCCGCCACTTGCGGTTGATGCGTGACGCAAAACACTTGATAAGCATCACCCAATTCACGCAATAATTTCCCTATTTTTTCAGCGGTGGCACCGCCCACGCCGGTGTCCACTTCGTCAAAAATTAAAGTGGGGGTTGAGCACACGTGCGCCAGCGCCAAATGCGCCGCCAAACTTAAACGCGATAATTCACCACCCGACACCACTTTGGCAATGGGTTGCATGGGTTGGTCGGGGTTGGTTTTAATGATAAAACAAATTTTTTCAGCACCGTGCGGGGAGAGGGCAGGCACATCGGTTTCTAATTGAATTTGAAATTCAGCATGCGGCAGCGATAACGAACGCACGGTTTTTGTAATGATTTTTGCAAGCTGAGGCGCAGCTTTTTGTCGGCCTTTGCTGAGTTTGGCGGCTTCCGCTGAATATGATTTTGCAACGGCGGCTTGTTCTGCCAGCAGGTTTTCGAGCGAAGCATCGCCATCATTGAGTTGGTCAAGCTCGGTTTGCAATTGCGCTTGAAAGGCTAATAAAGCTTGCGGTTGAATTTTATGTTTGCGCGCTAAATCATAAAGCTGGCTAATGCGCTTCTCGACCACTTCTAAGCGGTTGGGGTCAAGGTCGGTGTGTTCAATGTAATTGTTTAATTCAGCTTCGAGGTCAGCCAATTGTATGCTGACAGAATTCAAAGCCTGCACCCACACTGCTGCTTTCGCATCCACCGCTGCTGCATTTTCAAGGCGTTTTCGAATGTCATTTAATTGCGTGTTTAAACACGGTGGTTGTTCGTCGTGGTTGATAATGGAAAGCGCGTGTTGCAAATCGTGCAATAAGGCTTCTGAATGCGTTAAGCGGTGATGTTCGGCTTCTAACACCTCCCATTCACCCGCTTGTAAATTTAAATTTGAAAATTCATCCAATTGAAAACGTAAATAGTCGGTGCGGTGTTGTCGCTCGGCTGTTTTTTCGCGTAAGTTTGCGATGGTTTGTGTTAGGGTTTTGTGGCGTTCTGCGTGTTCGCGCACCGTGTTCGCCAGTGCCGTGTGTTCGGCGTAGCGGTCTAGCATGTCGCGTTGGTTTTCTGATTTAAACAACACTTGTTGGTCGTATTGGCCGTGTAAATGAAACACCATTTCACCTAAATCACGCACGGATTGCTGCGTGGCCGGCAAGCCGTTAATGTAGCTGCGTGAGCGGCCGTCGGTGGTTAACACGCGTCGAATGATGCATTCATTTTCTGAGAGGTATAAATCGTGGGTTTTTAACCAAGCCACGGCTTGCGGAAAATGCGATAAATCAAAACATAAACTAATGTCGGCGCGTTCTTTGCCGGGGCGTATCATGTTCGCAGAACCGCGTGCACCTAAAGCGAGTTCCAGCGCTTCTAAAAAAATGGATTTACCCGCACCCGTTTCACCGGTAATCATGCTGCAATTCGCAGGTAAATTTAGCTGCAATTGCTGAATGGTGGCAAGGTCTTGAATGTGTATTTGTGTCAGCATGTTGAAAATCCGTTAATCTTGGTAATGCAGTTTTTGTCCCCAGTGCAATTTGCTGCGCAGGGTTTCGTAATAGTCGTAATCGACAGGGTGTATTAAATTCAAATGCTCAGCTTTTTTCGCAATGGTAATGCGTGTGCCGGGCGGGGTGTCGATAAAGGTTTGGCTGTCTGAGCTTAAGCGCGGTGTGGTGGAATTGTTGGGCGTAATCACAATGGTCACGCGGCTGTTGCCCTCAATCACAATGGGCCGCATGCTGAGTGTGTGTGGAAACATGGGCACAATCACCATGGCATTTAATTCCGGGTGTAAAATGGGCCCGCCGCCTGATAAAGCATAAGCGGTTGAGCCTGTGGGTGTCGCAATAATCAAGCCGTCAGAATCTTGGCTGCAAACGAATTGGTCGTTGATGTAAATTTCAAATTCATGCATGTGCGGGGCGGAATTGGGAATGAGCGCCATTTCATTCAAGGCCGTGCATTGCCCTAAGGGTTCGCCTTGCAATTCAACGTGGGCGCTTAATAAAAAGCGTTTCTCAAGGCGGTATTTTCCATCGAGAATGTCTTTAATTTTCGTTAAATCAGCCGGGTGGATGTCGGTTAAAAACCCGAGGCGACCGCGGTTCACGCCCAACACCGGAATATCCCCTTGAATGACGGTGTGCGCCGCGTGCAGCAAGCTGCCATCGCCGCCCACCACAATCAGCAGCTGGCAATGCTGGTGTAAGTCTTGCGAGGTCACGGTGGTGAGGCTCGCGTCGTTTAGGGGTTGGGCGGTTTCGGCTTCCACCACCAAGGGGTAGCCAAGGTCGGTTAAATAGTGGATAACGGCCTTTAAGGTTTCAAGAACCCCTGGGTTTCTGACGCGGCCGTAAAGGCCGATGGTCTTGAATGTGGGTGACATGCGCTGCCCTCGTGTGAATCTCTACATAAGCTACCTTGAATCTGTGGAATTCGTCCACATATAGAAGAAAGTTGTGAATGAATTTTTGGTTTAGGAGTAAAAAACACATGTCAAAACATAAGTCTGATCAAAATTCGGACATGCCTCAGGGCGAAGCGCCGCAAGAAATGTTGGAGCACCCTTCTTATGAAGAACTGCTTCAAAAGCTAAACGAGGCCGAGCAAAAAGCCGATCAGCACTGGGAACGTGTGTTGCGCATGCAGGCTGAAGCGAAAAATGCCGAGCAACGCGCCAAGCGTGAAATTGAAAATGCCTTTAAATACGGCCTGGACAAATTCGTGAATGGCTTGCTGCCAGTGGTGGACAGCCTTGAGCTTTGCTTAACCAGCGTGCCGCCAGACATGCAAAAAGCCGCTGCTTCGGTCATTGAAGGCGTTCAAATGACCTTAAAAATGTTTTTAGCCGAGCTTGAAAAAGCCGGTGTGCAACAGGTGAACCCGGTGAATGAGCCGTTTAACCCGGAAACTCAGCAAGCCATTTCTACCCAGCCGGCCGCCGATGTGGCGCCTGGCACGGTGATTTCGGTGTTGCAAAAAGGCTATACCCTCAATCAGCGCATGGTCAGGCCGGCGTTGGTGGTGGTGGCTAAGTAAACTTGGGGCATTGAAAAGCAAAAAAATGCCCATACCTATTAAACATATAAATGACTAAACTCGGAGAACCATATGTCAAGCTTCAATAAAATCATAGGCATAGACTTAGGCACCACCAACTCGTGCGTTGCGGTGATGGACGGCGACAAAGTAAAAGTGCTAGAAAACTCAGAAGGCGCCAGAACCACCCCTTCCGTCGTGGCTTATTTGAACGATGGCGAAACCAAGGTGGGTGTGTCGGCTAAAAACCAAGCGGTCACCAACGCTGAAAACACTATTTATGCGGTGAAGCGTCTCATTGGTCGCCGTGACGACGACCCGATGGTCAAGCGCATGGAAGAAACCGTGCCTTACAAAATTATCCGAGCTGAAAACAACGACGCCTGGGTGCAAGTGCTGGGTAATAAAGATTTAGCGCCACCACAAGTGTCTGCGCAAGTTTTAATGAAAATGAAAAAAACCGCTGAAGATTTCTTGGGTCATGAAGTGACCGAAGCGGTCATCACCGTGCCTGCTTATTTCAACGACTCGCAACGTCAAGCCACGAAAGACGCTGGCCGCATTGCAGGCTTAGATGTTAAGCGCATTATTAACGAACCAACGGCTGCTGCTTTGGCTTATGGTTTAGATAAAAAACCAGGCAATCGCAAAATTGCGGTGTATGACTTGGGTGGTGGTACCTTCGATATTTCCATCATTGAGATTGCAGACATTGACGGCGAACACCAATTTGAAGTGTTGTCCACGAATGGCGACACTTTCTTAGGCGGTGAAGACTTCGACCAACGCGTCATGAATTTCTTGATCGATGAATTCAAATCCGCTTCAGGCATCGATTTACGTAACGACCCATTGGCTTTGCAGCGCTTAAAAGAAGCGGCAGAAAAAGCAAAAATCGAATTGTCTTCCAGCCAACAAACGGAAGTGAATTTGCCTTACATTACCGCCGATGCAACTGGCCCTAAACACATGAATGTGAAAATGACACGCGCTAAACTTGAATCTTTGGTTGAAGATTTAGTCGTGCGCTCCATTGAGCCTTGCAAAATTGCATTGAAAGACGCAAAACTCAGCGCGGATCAAATCGAAGATGTGATTTTAGTCGGTGGTCAAACGCGTATGCCGATGGTGCAAGAAGCCGTTCGCAAATTCTTCAACAAAGACCCACGCAAAGACGTGAATCCTGATGAAGCGGTGGCGATTGGTGCAGCCATTCAAGGTGCTGTGCTTTCAGGCGCCATCAAAGACGTCTTGCTTTTAGACGTCACGCCTTTGTCTTTAGGCATTGAAACCATGGGCGGTGTCATGACCAAGCTCATCGAAAAAAACACCACCATTCCAACGCGTGCAGCGCAAACTTTCTCAACCGCCGCTGACAACCAAACAGCCGTGACCATTCACGTGTTGCAAGGTGAGCGTGAAATGGCTTCTGCAAATAAATCCTTAGGTCGTTTCGACTTAACCGACATTCCACCCGCACCACGCGGCATGCCGCAAGTGGAAGTCACATTTGACATCGATGCCAACGGTATTTTGCACGTGTCTGCAAAAGATAAAGCCACGGGCAAAGCGCAATCTATCCGCGTGCAAGCCTCTTCTGGTTTAAGCGAAGAAGAAGTCGAAAAAATGGTGAAAGATGCAGAAGCCAATGCGGCTGAAGATCGTAAATTCCACGATTTAGTCTCTTCACGCAACCAAGCAGACAACATGATTCACGCGGTCACCAAGTCCTTGAAAGAAGCCGGTGATAAAGTCTCAGCCGATGAGCGTACAGCCATTGAAAAAGCGGTTGAAGCCTTGAAAGAAGCCATCAAGTCTGACAACAAGGAAGACATCGATGCAAAAACGCAAGCTTTAACCGATGCTTCCAGCAAAATGGCCGAGCGTCTTTATGCCGCTAACCAATCGGCTGAAGGGGCTGCGGGTGGCGAGCAAGCACAAGGCGCCGACGGGCAGCAAAAGAAAGACGGCGACAATGTGGTTGACGCTGAGTTTGAAGAAGTGAAGAATGACGACAAGCAAGGCAAGTAATTGACCGCTTGTTTAACGATGGCCCCCACCGCTTTTGGCGGTGGGGTGTTTTTTTTAAGTGAAGAGCAGCCATGAGTAAAAACGACTACTATGAAACGCTAGGTGTTGCACGCAATGCCAGTGAAGAAGAAATTAAAAAAAGCTATCGTCGTTTAGCGATGAAGTTGCACCCTGACCGCAATCCAGGGGATAAGCATGCGGAAGAAAAATTCAAGCACGCCAAAGAAGCTTACGAAGTGCTCTCAGACAGCCGTAAACGCGCGGCTTACGACCAATTTGGTCATGCCGGTGTGGACGGCAATGCAGGGGGTGGTTTCGGTGGGTTTGGTGGCGGGGCGGGTGCCGGTGGTTTTAACGATATTTTCGGCGACATGTTCGGCGATATTTTCGGCAATCGCCAAGGCGGTGGCAGTTCAGGCCCGCAGCGCGGCAACGATTTACTTTATTCCTTAGAAGTGTCTTTAGAAGATGCGGTGTTTGGTAAAACCGCTGAAATCACCATTCCAACCTTAGTGAGCTGCGATGATTGCAATGGCAGCGGTGCACGCAAAGGCTCATCGCCTGTCACTTGCACCGATTGCGGCGGTCACGGCCAAGTTCGCATGCAGCACGGTTTTTTCACCGTGCAACAAACCTGCCCCACTTGCCAAGGCAAGGGTCGCATCATTAAAGACCCATGCTCCGCTTGTCACGGGCGTGGTCGTCGTAAGCATCAAAAGAAATTATCCGTCAAAATTCCGAAAGGGGTGGACACGGGTGACCGCATTCGTTTAGCGGGTGAAGGCGAAGCCGGTGAATCGGGCGCGCAAGCGGGCGACCTTTACATCCAAGTGCAAGTGCGCAATCATGCTATTTTTGAGCGCGACGGCAAAAATCTTTATACCGAAGTTCCCATTAATTTCACCATCGCTGCGTTAGGCGGTGAATTGGAAGTGCCAGCATTAAGCGGGCGCGTGAAATTAAAAATTCCTTCTGAAACACAAACGGGCAAAGTGTTTCGCGTGAAGGGCATGGGCGTGCCATCGGTGCGTGGTGGCGACCAAGGCGATTTAATGGTGAAGGTCACCGTTGAAACACCGGTTAATTTAACCGCCAAACAAAAAGAATGGTTAACGCAATTTGCGACAAGCTTATCCGCGAACAACAAGCACACGCCCAAATCCAGTTCGTGGTTTGATAAGGTCAAAAAATTCTTTGAAGAAATGAAGTTATAGGGGACGAACTTATGCAAAAAACACCAATGACGGTGGTCGGCGCAGAAAAATTACGCGAAGAACTCCAACGTTTAAAGCAAGTGGACAGACCGCGCGTGATTAACGCGATTGCGGAAGCACGCGCTCACGGTGACTTAAAAGAAAATGCTGAATATCACGCTGCGCGTGAACAGCAGGGTTTCATTGAAGGCCGCATTCGTGAAGTGGAAGCTAAATTATCTACCGCACAAATTATCGATATTTCCAACATGGAAAACACCGGCCGTGTTATTTTTGGTGCCATGGTTAAATTGCAAAATGCTAGCGGCGTAACATTGCAATATCAAATTGTGGGTGAAGACGAAGCCGATATCACCGTTAACAAAATTTCAGTCACTTCACCGGTTGCGCGTGGTTTAGTCGGTAAATACGAGGGTGAATCAGTGAACGTGACCACGCCCGAAGGTGTGATCACTTACGAAATCATTGAGGTTGCTTATCACTAATGGCTAAACGCACTGAAAGTAGCCGTCGTTGGTTGCAAGAACATTTTAACGACCCTTACGTTAAAAAAGCGCAAGCGTCCGGCTATCGTTCGCGTGCGGTTTTCAAACTACTGGAAATGCAAGAGCGCGGGCGTTTGTTTGCGCCAGGCATGACCGTCGTTGATTTAGGCGCGGCACCGGGTGGGTGGTCTCAGGTGTTAGCTTCTTTAGTGAAATCGTCTGGGCGTGTCATTGCCATGGACATTTTACCCATGGACCCCTTGCCAGGGGTTGAAATCATTCAAGGCGATTTTGCTGACGAAGCTGTGTTGCAGCAAGTGTTAGACGTCTTGGCTGGCGACGCCCCCGATTGGGTGGTTTCAGACATTGCGCCTAACTTAAGTGGAAACCCGGGGATAGACATGCCAAGGGTCTTGTATTTGGCCGAATTGGCCCTCGATTTTGCCGTGAAAACAATCAAGCCAGAAGGTGGGTTTCTGATTAAAATATTTCAGGGCTCAGGTTCTGAAGCATTTTTGGCTGAGGTAAAACGCCAATTCAAGGTAGTAACTATCCGTAAGCCTAAGGCTTCTCGGGGCCGTTCCCCTGAGGTTTACGTGGTTGCGAAAGGTTTAAAACAGCCATCCTAGTTAAATTTAGCAATTTTAGGTATGATAAAAGAATACCAACAATGAGGTCCCTGCCGTGAATGACGTCGTCAAAACGATACTCTTATGGATGGTAATCGGGATAATCCTGATCTCTGTTTTCAATAATTTTGGCCCCCGCCGCGATGTGGATGAAAAAATCACTTATTCATCTTTCATCAGCGATGTGAAGCAGGGGAATGTCCGTTCAGTCACCATCACCGAACAAGACGTTTCCGGCACGTATCAAAACAACAAAGTGTTTGAAACCTACTTGCCCATGCCGCAAGACCCAGGCCTCATGCAGCTCATGCTAGATAAAGGCGTCACGGTGCAAGGTAAACAACCCGAACAGCCCGGTTTGTTAGTCCATCTTTTAAATTTCTTACCCTGGATTGTTATTTTCGCAATTTGGATTTACGTGCTGCGTCAGCAGGCGGGCGGCGGTAAAGGCGGCGCGTTTTCGTTTGGCCGCAGTCGTGCACGCTTATTAAATGCCGATCAAGTGAAAGTCACGTTCACCGATGTCGCCGGTTGCGATGAGGCGAAAGAAGAAGTGAAAGAACTGGTCGACTTCTTAAAAGACCCAGGCAAGTTCCAGCGTTTGGGTGGTAAAATTCCAAGAGGCGTTTTGTTGGTCGGCCCTCCAGGCACCGGTAAAACCTTATTAGCGCGTGCGGTCGCTGGCGAAGCGAAAGTGCCTTTCTTCACAATTTCTGGCTCTGATTTCGTTGAAATGTTTGTGGGTGTGGGTGCATCCCGTGTTCGCGACATGTTCGAGCAAGCCAAAAAACAAGCGCCTTGCATTATTTTCATCGATGAAATTGATGCCGTGGGTCGTCATCGCGGTGCTGGTTTAGGGGGTGGTCACGATGAACGCGAACAAACCTTAAATCAATTGCTCGTTGAAATGGATGGTTTCCAAGGCAGTGAAGGCGTGATTGTGGTGGCGGCGACCAACCGCCCTGACGTGCTCGACCCTGCATTGTTGCGCCCAGGTCGTTTCGACCGCCAAGTGGTCGTGGGCTTGCCTGATGTGAAAGGCCGCGAACAAATTTTACGCGTGCACAGCCGCCGTGTTCCAACCGCTGACGATGTCGATGTGGCGGTGATAGCCAGAAGCACGCCAGGTTTCTCAGGCGCAGATTTGGCTAACATTGTTAACGAAGCTGCTTTATTTGCAGCGCGTGCGAACAAACGCGTGGTTGACATGGACGACTTCGAAAAAGCCAAAGATAAAATCATCATGGGTGCTGAGCGCCGCTCAATCGTGATGTCTGATCAAGAAAAGAAATTGACAGCCTATCACGAAGCCGGCCATGCCATTGTTGGCTTATGCGTGCCTGAACACGACCCCGTTCATAAAGTCACGATCATTCCGCGTGGCCGTGCTTTGGGTGTCACCATGTTCTTGCCTGAAGCTGATCGCTACAATTACACACGCGAATATTTAGAAAGCAAAATCTCCAGTCTTTACGGTGGTCGCTTAGCCGAAGAAATTATTTTCGGTGATAGCAAAGTCACAACGGGTGCTTCCAATGACATCCAAAAAGCCACAGAAATTGCCCGCAACATGGTAACCAAGTGGGGCTTGTCTGAAAAAGTGGGGCCACTCACCGTTTCAGGTAACGACGAAGAAGTCTTTTTGGGGCACTCTATCACTCGCCACAAAGAAATTTCAGAAGCCACTTTTTCTGTTGTTGATACCGAAGTGCGCGGTTTGATTGAACGCAATTACACGCGTGCTGAAAAAATCTTGAAACAAAATTTAGATAAATTGCACGCCATGGCGGAAGCTTTATTAAAGTATGAAACCATAGGCACGGATCAAATCGAAGATGTGATGGCGAATCGCGAAGTGCGAGAACCCGCCAATTGGCAAAGCGCACGCGATGCAGCTTTGCAAAAAGAAAAAGATAAATCACAAGGTGAGCAGCAATCACTGAAATTACACGATGATAGAGGAGCGGCACCCGTCGATGGCACAAGCACCAGTTAAAACCATGACGGCACCAGCAGTAAAGTCGCGTCGTTATTTCGGAACAGATGGCATTCGTGGGCGGGTGGGCGTTTGGCCCATCACGCCCGAATTTGTTTTAAAGCTGGGTTGGGCGGTTGGCAAGGTGCTGGCACGCCAGGGCAGCGGCAAAGTGCTTATCGGCAAAGACACCCGCATTTCTGGTTATATGTTTGAATCCGTCTTGGAAGCAGGTTTATCGGCCGCTGGTATCGATACCCATTTATTAGGCCCCATGCCAACGCCTGCCATTGCTTATTTAACGCGAACCTTGCGCGCCCAAGCAGGCATTGTGATTAGCGCTTCGCATAATCCTTATTATGATAACGGCATTAAATTCTTTTCAGCGCAAGGCACAAAATTGCCTGACGACCTTGAGCATGCCATCGAAGAATTAATTGAGCAGCCCATGACAACCGTCGATTCCGCTGACATTGGGAAGGCCATACGGGTGGTTGATGCGCCAGGGCGATACATTGAATTTTGTAAAAGCACGGTTTCTTCTGACATTATCTTTAATGGTTTGCGCGTGGTGGTTGATTGTGCGAATGGTGCTTCTTATCAGGTGGCGCCTAGCGTGCTTCGTGAGCTCGGGGCCGATGTCATTGAAATTGGGGCCGACCCCAATGGCTTAAACATTAACCTAGATTGCGGCGCCACCCACCCCGAACGTTTACAGCAAACGGTGTTGGCGCATCAGGCGGATGTGGGCATTGCTTTGGATGGCGACGGCGACCGTGTGATCATGGTTGACCACGAAGGGCAGCTCTTAGACGGCGACGACATTCTTTACATCATTGCCAAGCATCGCCATCAATTGGGCCAGCTGGAAGGCGGGGTGGTTGGCACAGTGATGAGCAACCTTGGGTTTGAGCAAGCGGTGCAGAAGCTCGGCCAAGCGTTTGTGCGCGTGCCTGTGGGCGACCGCCACATCATTAGCGAATTAACGAAACGAGGCTGGCATTTGGGCGGTGAGCCGTCTGGCCACATTGTGTGCCTGAGAACGGCCACCACCGGGGATGGCACCATCACGGCCTTGCAGGTCTTGGACGCCATGCGTCATGCAGGGACGACCCTGGCCGAGATGCGGCGTGGCCTGGTCAAATACCCTCAGGTGCTTTTGAACATCAAGGTGAACGATTTAGAGGCTTCTGAGCGCAACCCTCGCATTGAGCAAGCCGTGAAAGAGGCTGAAAAGGCCCTGGGGGCGAGGGGCAGGGTTTTGCTGCGCCGCTCGGGCACTGAGCCGCTGTATCGGGTGATGGTCGAGGGTGAGGATGAGGGTGAGGTTCGCAGGATTGCCCATCAATTGGCTGATATCGTCAAAACCGCCTGTTCGTAAAATGGGCCTCGGCTTTTTCCGCCACTCTTCGTTGAAAAACATTTTTTAAATGCTCATTTACAGGTAGTAAACTCCGCTTTAAAAAATGTTTTTCGCCTCGATTGGCGAAAAAATCCAAGGCCCTCAGCGTCCCCAGTGGTTTTTGATTTTTTTTAGGCAAAAAAAACCCCTCATGCGAGGGGTTTTTGGTGGAAGGTGCTCTTAAGCAACCATTTCTTTAAGCTTTTTAAGCGGCTTAATTTTAACAGCTTTGTAAGCTGGTCTGGCTTTGATCATGATTTCTTCGCCAGTGAAAGGGTTGACGCCTTTACGTGCAGGACGTGCTGGCTTCTTGACCACGCTGATTTTCAGCATGCCAGGCATGACAAATATGCCAGGACCGCCAGATTTCACGTGCTTTTCAATCACTTGGGTGAAGCAATCTAAAACAGCAACCACGTCTTTCTTGCCGAGGCAGGTTACATCAGTGATGGTTTTGATCAAGTTGCTTTTAGACAACGGTTCTTTAATGGAAGGCAGTTTCGTCGCGGTCATTTTGGTTGAGGCTGTTTTTTTCGCAGTTTTTGCGACTTTACCATTGGACTTCCTTTTCATCTTGGATTTTTTAACGGCCATGCTGATATCCTCACTAAAAGTAAATTAAAACGACAAGAAATAATTTACCCATTATTTCAGAAATATGCGAGACTTTTTTACTGAAAACACCTAAAAAACCGCAAAAAACAGCTATTAGTAAGTTTTTTACCCGCCTTGAGGGTTGTTTTTATATCGATTTTTGCCAAACCACCCGCATCAGTGGGTGGTTTTCGCTTGAAAAAATGGTGAGAAAGGTGCAGAATCAGCCCCCTGCATTGCGATTGATGGTGGCCTCGTGGCCACAAAGACTCAAGCCATCACCTTGCCTAACCGCTTTTTTGCGGCCGGCTGTTGCTTGTTTGCGCGCCATCTTATACAATGCTCGCGCTTTACTAACCGTATTTTAGCGGCGTTTTAAGCCAGCGATCGTAAAGCAGTCACGTCACACTGTGCCTACATTGGGTAGCGCAGTCGATTTATGGGAACGGATAAGATGAAAACGTATTTTGCGAACAGTGGTAACACAGAACATAAATGGTATGTGGTTGATGCCACGAATAAAGTGTTGGGTCGTTTAGCAACCCAAATCGCCAATGTGCTGCGCGGAAAGCACAAACCAGAATATACCCCACATGCGGATGCCGGTGATTACGTCATTGTCCTCAATGCTGAAAAAATTAAAGTGACGGGTAATAAAGAACAAGACAAAGTCTACCATAGCCACTCTGGCTATCCAGGCGGTATCAAATCCATCACCCTGGAAAAATTGCGTGAAAAAGACGCAACCCAAATTATTAGCAAAGCCGTGAAAGGGATGGTGCCTAAGAATCCCTTGGGTCGTGCCATGCTTAGCAAGCTGAAAGTGTATGTGGGCAATGAACACCCTCACACCGCGCAACAGCCTGTCGAACTTAACCTTGACCAAGCTTAATAGGATACGAATATGCCAAAGGTGACAACTCAAAAACGTGGAACCGGCCGCCGTAAAACGGCAACAGCGCGTGTGCGCTTGCAGCCAGGCACTGGTAAAATCACGATCAACAACCGTACGCTCGAAGTTTACTTCGGTCGTAAAACCTCACGCATGATCGTGATGCAACCTTTAGAAGCCACAGACACGGTTGGCAAATTCGATATCATGGTCAGCGTTGCTGGCGGCGGTATCAACGGCCAAGCGGGTGCCATTCGCCACGGTTTAGCGCGTGCCTTAGTTCGTTATGAACAGGGCGATGCGGGTGCCGATGCAACCGACACCACCATGAAAGTGTTGCTGCGTAAAGCCGGCCACTTAACGCGTGATGCTCGTGAAGTTGAACGTAAAAAGGTTGGTTTACACGGCGCACGTCGTGCAACCCAATACTCCAAGCGTTAATTATTGGAACCTTGTTTTCGGGGAGGGTGTTGCCTCCCCTTTGTTTTTTTCATATTGAGGGCATGCCGCATTTTTTTAACGGCCTAGATAGCGTCTAAATACAAAATAACTTGTGCGAGGATGATCAGCATGGCAATTATTACTAATAAAAGATCGGTGATGACGCTCTACTCTGACGATTCCCATATCAGCCATTATGTCCGCATTGTGCTTGCTGAAAAGGCAGTGTCTTGCGATGTCATTGGTGTGAATACCCGTGGCAAACCCGAAGATTTACTCGAAGTGAACCCTTACGGTACCGTGCCCACCTTGGTTGACCGTGAGTTGGCGCTTTACGATGCCAACATTATCACCGAATACCTCGATGAGCGTTTCCCACACCCGCCTTTAATGCCCGTTTATCCGGTGGCGCGTGCCAAAGCACGTTTAGTCATACACCGCTTAGAGCGCGAATGGGGCCCCTTGGTCAAAACCTTAGAAACTGGCAAGTCTGCTGAAACCCGTACAGCGGCGAAAGACCTCACCAGCTATTTGGTGCAATTACTTCCCATTTTTCAGTCATCGCCTTATTTCTTAGGGGATGAATTTACATTAGTCGATTGCTGCTTGGCGCCCGTGTTGTGGCGTTTGCCGGCGTTTGGTGTGAACTTATCCGTGAGCGATAGCAAAATTTTAAATCGCTACACAGACCGGGTTTTCCAGCGTGATTCATTCCAGGCAAGCTTAACGGAAACTGAGCGTGAGTTAAGAAAATTTATGAAGGCAGAAACTGCTTAAAAAGGTGATATAGCATGGACATGATATCAAACCGCCCGTATTTATTACGCGCATTTTACCAATGGATTGTTGACAGTGGTTGCACCCCAATTGTGGTCGTGGATGCAGAGCATCCGCGTTGCAAAATTCCGCAAGAATTTGCAGAAGACGGTGAAATGGTTTTCAATATTTCACCCATGGCCATTCGTGATTTGCAAATCACGAATGAAAAGCTGGATTTTAAAGCTTCGTTTTCTGGGGTCATTTACTTTATTTCGGCACCCATCAACGGTGTTTTATCCATCTACGCCGAAGAAAACGGCGAAGGCATCTTTTTTGAAAGCGACGATACCCCTGAAATCACCGCGCTGGCCGCAAGCCGCTTAACCAGCATTAGCAACACCGGTGAAGAAGCCTTGCGTCAAAGTCCACCGGATGCAGGCAGTGAAAAAATGGAATCAGCCAAAGGCGGCGGCAAACCATTTTTAAAATTAATAGAATAGCGCTTGCTTACCACAGTCACGAGGAAAGGTAATGTACGTTCTAACCGCTGATTTAAACCAACCCGATGCGCGTGAAGTGTTTGTTAAATCCTTACGAGAAACGGGCTTTGGTGTGCTCAAAAACCACCCTATCGATTACGCCTTAATTAAAGCAGTTTTTGCTGAATGGGAAGCTTTTTTCCACAGCGACACCAAAATGGATTATTTGTTTGACCGAGAAAAGCACGATGGTTTGTTTCCAATGGCCGTTTCGGAAACCGCCAAAGGCAACACCATCAAAGACATTAAAGAATTTTATCATTACTACCCTTGGGGTCGTCGTCCACCGCAAATCACAGCCAAAACACAGCAATTATTCGATGAAATGAATGCCCTGGCGGCAACCTTGTTAACCTGGATAGAGGCATTAACGCCGCCTGATATTCAGGCGCATTTTTCAGAGCCGCTTTCAAGCATGATCCATGAAAGCCCTAAAACCCTGTTGCGTGTTTTGCATTACCCCCCTTTTCAAGGCACCGAAGCGCCAGGTGCGGTTCGTGCAGCGGCGCATGAAGACATTGACCTTTTAACCGTGCTTCCAGCAGCCACCGCCACTGGCTTGCAAGTGAAAGATGCCGAAGGTCAATGGCACGATGTTGTCTCTGACCCAGGCACGATGGTGGTGAATGTTGGGGACATGTTGCAGCTCGCTTCTCGTCATTATTATCGCTCAACCACGCACCGTGTCATCAACCCGCAAGGTGAAGATGCTAAAAAATCACGCCTTTCCATGCCTTTATTCTTGCATGCTCGCAATGAAGTTCAACTTACCCCTGAAATCACCGCTAAAGATTATTGGATAGAGCGTTTGAAAGAGTTGGGTGTTTACTAGTTTCCTAAGGATCAACATGGAACTTAAACGAAAATCAGCCATGGGGGATTTATTCCCCATTGGCTTGGGTGCGATGCCCTTATCCCTTTCTGGCCGACCCTCACAACAAGATGCTGTTCGCGTCATTTCAGCCTTCATAGAGCACGGTGGTAATTTTATTGATACCGCTGATATTTACGCCTTGGATATGACCGAGGCGGGGCATAATGAGCGTTTGGTTCATGCGGCGGTGAAGGCTTGTGGCTTGCAACATCAGGTGGTGGTGGCCACGAAAGGTGGTGGCACGCGTCCTGATGGCGGGTGGAGTTTTCGTGGCGGTGGCAGCCCTCGACACCTTCGTGAGGCTTGTGAGGCTAGCTTAAAGCGTTTTGAGCGCGACGCACATACGCTTTATTATTTGCACGGTCCTGATCCCGAAGTGCCTTTAGAGGATTCTTGGGGTGAGCTTGCTCGTTTGCAGGAAGAAGGCAAAATCCAGCATTTAGGCATAGCGAATGTGACCTTGGCGCAGGCTGAAATGGCGCATCAAATGGCGCCACTCGCAGCCATTCAAAATCGATGTAATCCATTCTGCAAAGCAGATTTAAATAATGGATTGTTAGATTTTTGCACTGAAAATAAAATTATCTATGTGCCTTATTGCCCGATGGGCGGGTGGGGGGAGCATGTTAAGTTGGCGGGGTCTTCTTTATTTGCGCCCTTGATAGAGCAATATGATGCTTCTTATTACACAATTTGTCTTTCATGGTTGCTTCAAAAACAACACAGCATTATTCCCATTCCTGGGGTGCATAGCATGTCGCAAGTCGTGTCAAACCTTGGGGCTGCTTCGGTTTATTTGGATGAAGGCGCTATTAAGGTGATCGATGAAATCATTGATTGTTATCAGCCTATGCACATTGATTAATTTTATCCTATTAAAAAATAGGGATACGATTTATGCTAAGGAATAATGAGAAGTGTAAAATGGGTTTAGGCTGCGTTGATCTCACAAGGGAAAATAGCGAGATTATTGATGTCGCAATACAAAAAGGCATTACTTACTTTGACACATCAGACTGTTACGGCCAAGATCATGCAAGTGAAATTGCATTGGGGGAAAGGCTTAAGGTTTACCCTAGAGAAAGCTTATTCATCAGCACAAAGGCAAGCGTTTCTTTTCAGTCAGATGGGGTCCATGTCAATGGGAGTCCTGCCTATCTTAAAAGAGCATGTGAAAATTCCTTAGCACGCTTACAAACCAATTATCTAGATCTTTTTTATTTGCATCGAATTGATCCTGCGGTACCTATTGAAGCTAGCATGCTCGCCATGAAGTCGCTTGTTGAGGCAAGGAAAATAAAAAGTATTGGTTTGTCTGAAGTAACAGCAGCGCAAATTTGTGAGGCGCACAAGGTTCACCCTATTGGCGCCGTTCAGATTGAATATTCGCCTTGGTCAAGGGAGGATGAGGTGAATGGTGTCATTTCTACTTGCCAAGCATTGGGCATTACGGTGGTTGCTTATTCTCCTTTGGGTCGCGCTTTTTTTACAGAAAACGACAAAAATTATTTTCTGACAATGCAGGGAAATGATTTTCGAAAAATGTTGCCAAGGTATAACGGGGATAATTTACGGGCTAATCAGGTGCAAAAAGAGAAGATAGCCAATTTTGCCGCTGAAAGGCAATTGACGGTCGCTCAGGTAGTATTAGCTTGGGAGATGGCTAAAGGGTATCTCGTGATTCCGGGAGCAACCAGGGCTGATCATTTTAACGAAAATTTTTCCGCTTTGGCTGTTTCTTTCTCAGGGAAAGATATTGCAATCTTGGATGGTGTGATTGCTGCAAGTCAATATCATGGTGATCGTTACCCAAGTAAAAAAGTATCGGGTATATTTACATTGAATGATGCATTGCAAGAGCAGGCTGGCCCCTATTCACCTACGTTTTTTCGCGCATTAACTTTAATGTCTTCTGGTAAAACAGAGGTGCAAGAGGTGAGGTCCAGTAAGCGTTTTCGGGCTAACTCTTTCTGAGGTGAATTCACTGCATTACAAAGCAAGCGCAGCGAGGGTGGCGTTTGCTTTGTATGGATTTAATGGCTTTTATCTAATTTTTTTGGGGAGGGTGTCTGGGGTCGGGGGGTTGTCTGTCTAACGGGTTGGTGGAAGAAAGCCATTGGTACGGCGGTGACTTTATCCAATGTGGTGGTGGGTGGTAGCTCAAATTTTTTTATTAGTGTTTCTGGAAAGGCGGGTGCATCTATGGGTGAAGACGAGAGGGATTCGTCGTTTTCTTCGCTGTTGCTTTCGGACGACCGTGCTGCTGCCTCGATGGCTTCTTCATTCATTTTTTTTAAGGCTTCAAGCTGCATTTCAGTAAGCGTTTCAATGGGTAGGTTTTGTCTGATGGTGTTGGTCATCCAGCGTGCAATCGTGGCTGCATTTTCCGGCTTAAGAAGATCCAAGTGAGACAGTGCGTTCAATTCTGGATGTCCTGCCAAAGAATATAACTGCTGAGCATGTTTTCGCCAGCCTCCATCAGCTAAGTTCGCTTTTTGTTTTGTTTCGTTAGTAAGCAGCAAGTAAAGCTGGGGAAGTGTTTCTGGTAGGGTTTCATCGATGCTGTTACGAATGCATCTAAAATTGTGTTTGACTGTAGCTAAGATTTGCAAATAAGGTGTTAATGGGCTGTTGAAGCTATCTGCTGTTGTTGGATTGGTTTCGGGATGCGTATTGCTTTTTACGACGCATCCGTGTAGGTTCTCGAGTCGGCGAACAGGGTCAACGCTGTTTGATAATATTCTAATGCTTTCGGGCGTGATGGTTGCTGGCGTAATTCCGCACATCTTGGCGGCGCTATTGACAATTGCAACCATATCATGAGTTGCTTCCGCAGAGAGGTAGTATTTTCTTGTGGCTTCTTTAGCGACGCCGTCCAAGAGGAAGACGGGTATTCTTTTGTTGGGTGCAAGCTTGGCAACCTCAACAGCAAGCATGCAGCCATAGGAAAAGCCTCCCAATGCAAAAGGCATGGTGGACATTTTCATGAGATCATTAATTTGATCCGCAATGATTTTTGCTTGCTCTACGAGAGTTGGCTCTTTTTTGATCGATGATTGGGTAGGGTCGTAGTTATAAATATAGACAGGGCGATGTGGGCTCTGGGTTAAAAGTGCTTGAGCAAGGGGGGTCAGCTCATGGCTTTTGCCGTGAATGCCAGGAATTAGGAAGATGGGTACATTGTTTGGGCTAACAAGACACATTTTTGGCGTTACCATAGGATTAGCATCAGTCGGCGAGGCGGCTGAATTCCTTCCCTTAGACGCGGGGAGAGATATTAGGGTAAATGGCATGTTTCATTCCTCATTCCAGAGTGTTTTTTTTATTGTTATTGGGCTGGTTTGTTCTATGTGTGGTTGCTTATTTTCATAGATACTCTATACCATATTATTGACCAGATTGGAATCATTTGGCAAGTTATTAGTGTTATATTGTATTTTATTTGAGCTATGGTATGTTGTTTCTGGGCGGATGAGGTGTGTTATTGTCGTCTGCCGGGGTGGTATTTCCCATTGTATTGCTATTAAAAATAGAGTGTTGGATTAGTAGTTTTGAGGGCCTGGCGGTGCATCTTGGCTCTAGTAGGTTGGTGAGTGCTTCAATGGTTGTGTTTAAAAGTTCGTCAACCGTGACGTGAGGGGTAAACTCAAAACGTGGGTGGTTATTGAGTTTAGATTCCAGTTGGACGATTAAGATGGAGTCACCGCCATTCATGTGGAAGGATTCATGAAAGTCAATTTGGTCTATGGGTAAGTCAAGCAGTTGGCTCCATAAGTGAAGAATTTCAGCTTCGAGCGGTCGTAACTCACTAAAATTTAAAGGAATGGCTGGGCTGGCTTCAGTGTGAGGTAGGCTGCTGGCATCAATTTTTCCGTTGTTATTTAAGATAAATTCACGAAGTATAATGACGTCGCGGGGGTAGGAAGCGCGTGGTAAGGTGCTGTTTTCAAGAAGAAAGGCGCATAGGCTCCGGCGAAGTTTGAGTTCATCATTCGTCTGGTCTAAATCTTTTGGAATGATAAAAGCACACAAGGCTTCATTTTTGACATGAATAAAAACATCGCGAACATCAGGATGCTTGCGAAGCGTTTCTTGTAGCATGTCAAGGTTAACAAGCAGCGCCCCATGGATTTTATATTCTCTGTTTTTTCGACTAATGAAGTTGATAGTGATATTTTTGTCGTTCTCAGCGTAATAGCAGCCAATATCGCCGGTGAGGTAACAGCGCATTGCTCCAGATTCATCAAGGGTAGCAGGAATCAGCCTTTGATTGCTGTCATCGAAGCGTAAGGTCTTGAAGCTATTTTGATTTTGTTCTGGGTTGTTTGTGTAGCCCTGTGCAATGCCGGCTCCAGTAATTACTAATTGACCAGGAATGCCAATGGGGCAGAGTGCGCCATCGTCATCAATGATAAAGATTTTTGTATTCTGTATTGGTTGGCCAATCAGCGAATCCGGTAAATTTGGATTATCACTAATCGTGTGGAAGCTGGTGCAGATAGTGTATTCCGTTGGTCCAAAGCCATTTTGAAAGGTGCATTCTGGGTTGGCTTTTTTTCGCTGAGCTAAATCTTGACGGTCCGGTATGGTTCCCATGGTGACGACATGGGTGACTGATGGTAAAACGGGGTCAAGTTCCTTTAATACAGGAGGAAGAAGGACAAGAATCCCAATGCGATGTTCTTTGATGAGTTGACTAAGGTAGGTAGGCGAATTGTTGTTCGTAAGATGTAAGGTGTTGCCAAGTGCTAAAAGAAGCAGCTCAAAAAGTGAGGCATCAAAGGTAAATGGCGCTCTATTTAGGGAGCTGGAATCATGAGGAAATTTGTTGGCAAGGTCCGAAAGCAAATTAGATAGCCCGCCGTGAGTATTTAATGTGCCTTTTGGGGTGCCTGTCGTGCCCGATGAATACATGATGTACGCGGGGCTGTTAGCGTCGATATTTTGCTTAACATAAACATCGTTCATGGACTGAATTAAGGCGTTAGTATTTTCATGGTAGAGGTTGATAATATTTTTTTCTGGGAAAAATGCTTTTGTTTCATTATCGGTAATAATGAGATCTAACGGTTCTATTTTTGCCTGGATGAAATTGAGTTTATCTCTTTCAGTTTCCAGGGTTACTAAAATCATTCCTGCTTTAAAAACACCAAAAATTACGATAACGATATCTAATGAGCGAGGTAGGCACACGCCGATGGGTTGCCCGGGTTGGCAGCCACAAGATAATAAATAATTGGCGAGTTTAGTTGATTGAATATCAAGCTCGAGAAAACTTAAAGTGCCTGCATCGGCATTAGCGTGAAAACGAACAGCCGGCTGGTTTGGTATTTTTTTTGAAATTTGATGCAATGCATCAGGCAGCGCAAGAAAGGTTGAGGAGTGTGATGTGTTGTTATAGGCCATGATTTTTTGTAGTTCTTCAGGCTGTAATAAGTAAATATTTTTGATGGGGATGTGAGGTTGGTCTGTCACTGTTTTTAAAATAGAGATAAGGTGTTTGATGATTCGCTGAATGCTTGGTTCATCAAATCGCTGAGTGTTATATTCAATGAAGCCGGCTTGTGAGCCATCATCTAATTGGTCAAGATTGATGCCAAAATCAGAAAATTTTGTATTGCCATTTGTGTTGAGGTCGCAAGGGTGTGCGCCATGAGTGCCATTTAGCGTGAGTGTGGCTTTTCGTTTATTCGTCGTTAACATGATAGAGAAAGGTGAGGCGGTATGTAGGTCGCGTTTTGTTTCATGGCTTAAGGCTTCTTGGTATATTGTTTCTAGGGAGAGTTGATTTTTCAGTGATTGTTTTGTTTCTTCCTTGATGTGAAGTAGTAGTTGTGCAAAAGAAATATTTGGGTCGAAGGAAAATCTAATGGGTAAACTATTAAATAAACAGCTTACTAGATTATTTTCAATAATATTGCTAGAAATGCCCGGTATTTGATGGTGACGATTCGCTGAGGTGATGCCTATGCAAACATCGTGTTCTCCAGTGTATCGATATATTAAGGTGCCTAAACAGCCTAGCATAATGTTATTGATGGATAGGCTGGGGAATTGTTGCTCCAATTGATTGAGGTATTTTCTTTTAATATTAAAGTAATGGCGCTTTCCTTGAAATGAAAATGGCCCTAATTTTTTCAATGCGACGGGGAGTCTTACAATATTGAGCTTTTTAAGCTTTTCTTGCCAGTGAGATAAGCGAAAATGAGTGGTTGCTTCATCTGGGTTGAGTGTGAGCCTTTCATCGAGCGGAGGTACGGTAGGTAGGTTAGGCTGGGTGTTATTTAGGAAAGCGTTATAATAACTTGAGATGTCATTAAATAAAATGTCAGTACTGGTTTTGTCCGTGATGATATGGTGGGCAATCAAGAGAAACTGATAAGTCGTTTCGTTAAACTTGACGAGGGCTGTTCGCCACAGGGGTGCCACCTCAAGATTAAATGGGCTATGCAGTATGCTCGTTGCTTGAAGTTTTTTCAGGGTGGCGTCAAGGGCGCTGGGTTCGGTATAAGGCAACTGGGAGGCGTCAAGCACAAAAAATGGCGTAAATGTGCTTAGGTTTAGGTTCTCAGCAGGGTGAACCAGTTGAGCTAATTCTTTATTATTTAATGGGATATAGCTGCGTAACGCATCATGCCGTCTGGTGGTTTCAACAATGGCGGCTGTAAAGGCGGAAATATTGATATGGCCTTTCACCTCAACAACCATATTGTGATGAAAGGTGGTCGATTGAGGGTGATTTTTGCAGTACGTTAAGATGCCAATTTGTGAAGATTGGAGGCTAAACATGTTTTTTATCCAGCAATCTGATTAGTTAGTGTCATGATTATGAGTCGGTGTTAGAATTGCTGTTGGATTGTACCCTAATTTTTTTGATGAAAATATAGGTAGTTGAACTATGATGGCATTAGATAATGCTCTGCATGGCAATTTTATTCAAATTTTCCATACGTTAGCAAAGAAAAGCCAGGATGTATTTTGGATAAAAGACGCTCATTTTGACGGCTATCATTACATTAGCCCAGCTTTTGAACATTTATGGGGGGTGAGCTGCAAGGCTTTACTTCAGGACCCTCAACTATGGTATGGCTGCATTAAAAGCGAAGATTTGCCGCTCTTGAGGGAAAAAGCGATATTGTTTAGAGCAGGCGCTATACCTGATGAAGGGGAGACGCTCCATTATCAGGTTTTGAACCCCATGGGTAGCGGGTTTCAATTAATGGAAGAAACAATTAGCCCTGTCTTTGATGAAAATCGACAGTTAATTGGGTATGCCGGGGTGACGAAAGTTATTAGCGGCTCTGAGAAGCCTGGGGTTGAATTAAATCAGGCAACTCATTTTTTTAGATTATTTGCACAGAAAATGCGCGCTGTGTTTTGGGTGCGAGATGAAACTTGCGGTGAGCAAATTTATCTCAGTCCTGGGTATGAAAAAATATGGCAGCGTAGTCGCCGACATTTATATGAAAATCCTGACTCATGGATTAGCACAATACACCCCGAGGATCGAGAGGCGGTTTCTGCGAAAACACGTCTTCATGTGTTAGGTGAGCATGGTTTAGATGTTCAATATGAAGATCGTTATCGAATTATCGTTCCAGATGGTTCCGTGCGTTGGATTAAAGATACCAGCTTTCCTATACAAGATGAGGTTGAAAATTTTATTGGTTTTGCGGGTATTGCGGAAGACATTACCAAAGAAGTTGAATATGAAAAAGAGTTGCATGCTGCGAAAGAGCGCGCTGAAATTGCAAATCGAATAAAATCTGATTTCTTGGCCATGGTGAGCCATGAATTGAGAACCCCATTGAATGCCATTTTGGGGATGTCTCAAATTTTACAAGCACGGCAAATTGCGCCTGAGTTCAGAGAAAGCATTGATGTCATTCGAGAGGCGGGGAGTAATCTTTTAGCGTTGGTTAGCGATATTTTAGACTTTGCTCGCCTGGAAGCGGGTAAATTACATTTTGTGAACGAATCATTTAATTTGTTGGATGTTTTTCAGCGCACCGTTGCAGCAATGCAATATTTAGCTAAGGAAAAGGGCCTAACTTTAAACTTGTTTATGGAGCTAAGTTTAGAGGGTCGTGTCATGGGGGATGCTAACCGCGTCCGTCAAGTATTGACAAACCTCATTACGAACGCAATTAAATTTACAGATAAAGGTGAGATTGGTGTTTATTTAAAAGCGGGTGCGTTGTGCGAGGAAAAAGCTAGTTTTGATGTGGTGGTCAAAGACACTGGTATTGGTATTCCTGAGGATAAATTGGAATTTATTTTTGATAAATTTAGCCAAGTTGATTCAATTTATCAGCGCAAACACGGTGGGATGGGTTTAGGTTTGGCTATTACCAAAGAATTGGTGAGCGTAATGCACGGCTCTATTGACGTTAGTAGCGAGTTGGGTAAAGGGTCGCAATTTCATTTTACCCTGTCGCTTCCCTTGCAAACGGAGAAAGAGCAACAAGATACGGCATGGCGTGATGCGATGCTTCAAAGTATGATGCGATCACAATTTAATTTGCGCGTTTTATTGGTGGAGGATAACCGACTGAATCAACGTATTGCTAGAATGATTTTGGAAGATTTCGGTTGTCGAATTGATATTCTTAATAACGGCGAAGAAGTCATGGAAAAGTTGAATGAGTTGTCATCTTACGATTTAATTTTTATGGATGTGGGCTTGCCTGACATGAGTGGCTTTGAAATTACGGCGCGCTTGCGTAAAGAATCTAGCTTGCAATCGGTGCCCATTGTTGCCATGACAGCGCATGTGCTCGAGAGTGATCAAGCGCAAGCTTTTGCCGCTGGTATGGACCGTGTGGTTGCTAAGCCCATTGGTTATGATGAAATTCGTTCAGTTTTGGAGTGGGTAACTGGTCATGATTAAGCATCGCAAACGAATTTTGGCTTACGGTGATTCTAATACCTGGGGATACGTCCCCGGGACGTATAATGCTGTCACTGTTCATTACGAGCAATTCTCATCAGGTGAGCGCTGGCCCACTTTGCTGCAAGCAACATTGGGCTCAGATTATTTAATCATTGAAGAGGGGTTGCCAGGTAGAACCATTGCTAACGATGATGTGACTCAACCAGGTATGAATGGGTTGATTTCCCTTAAGCCCTGTTTGTTGGCGCATCGCCCGCTAGACATGGTTATTATCATGCTTGGTTCAAATGACTTGAAAACACAGTACCAATTGACAGCAGATAAGATTGTCGATAATTTACGTCGAATGTGTCGTCTTATAAAATCTTCACAGGTGGGGTTGAATGAGGGTGATCCTGTGATTTGTATTGTGCCTCCACCCATTATACATACCCAACGACTCGATAAAGATTTTTCGCCAAATTTTTCGTTGGAGTCTGATCAAAAAGCGAAACAGTTGCCAGGTTGTTATGCCGCGTTGGCAAAAGAAGAGGGCGCGTGTTTTTGCGACCCTAACCAGGTTTTTTCAACCGAAAAAACAGATGGACTGCATTTTGATGCGCAGGGTCATTCACAAATGGCCGCATTACTTGAGGTGGTCATACAGCAAGTTTTTACTTAAAGGAATAAACAATGTCAGCAGTGAGAATGGATCATGTGCGTTATTACGCAGAAAAATTAATGTCTCCTTCTTTGTCAGGGGATGATGTTTCTCAGCTCATGCAGCAGGCGGGAGATTCATTTTCAGCTTTCTCAGAGCGGCTTTTAGCAGGGAATTTTAATTCGAGCGAAGACGGCTTATTAAGTCTCTCGCTGGGTGTGGCTTCTTCTCGGGGCGAGGTGCTTCATGCAGCAGCCATTGGTAGGCGAGACCCGCAAAATAACCCGCAAGAAGAGGTTGGTACGGATGCGCTTTATAACATAGGTAGCATTTCAAAGTTTATTTTAATGATTTTAACGCTGCAATTGATTCAGCAGAACCGTCTTTGTTTTAATACAACAGTGGCTGATTGTCTTCCTGATATCGCCATCCCTAATAAAAAAACCATCACTATTGAGCATTTATTAGCTCATCGATCTGGTTTGAAAGATTGTGGTTTTATTATGTTGAAAGAAAATGATCCTGTCACCAACCTTTTAGCGAAAAAGGCTGATCAATCACCGGATTTGGCGGGTTTGCCGGGTGCTGCTTTTTATTATGCGAATCTAAATTATGTGATTATTGCGCATATCATTCAAGCCTGTATGCAAAAAAACTTACAAGCTTGTTTTGAAGCATTGATTGCTAATAAGCTTCATATTCAGCACACGGGGGTGATTGATCAATTCAAACCGACATCACCAGTGACAGCAGGTTATAAATTCATACTGGATTCATCCGATGAATTGCCTGGTTTAACAGAAAGCACAGGTACTTATATGTTTGGTGCAACTGGGTTTCAGTCAACGCCTGCTGATCTCACTAAAATAATGATTCATTTCTTTAATAATGATGATTTCATTCAGCCCCACCTTCGCCAAAAAGTATTGAATTCCATTAGCGAGGAAACCTTCGAGGTGATTACGCAAACGCAAGTTCATCGATGGCCTACCAAAACGGGGTTGGGTATAGAGAGGCGAGAAGTTGTTGTTGATGGTGTTGACATGACGATTTATTGCCACGGCGGTTGGCAAGATGGCCATGCTGCGTTTCTTGCTTATTCACCTGTCAATCACCAGGCGTATTGTGCTTGTGTTAGCAAAACACAAGATTTACATCTTTTAAAGCGTGGTGTTGCGTATCAGAATAACGCTATATTTAAAGGGCCATCAGATTATCAAAGCGAAGATTTTCGTTCGAAAGGGTTAGGGCCTAGACATTAACGGTCATACGTCGGGGCTTCTTTCAGCGCAGCCCCGACGCTTACTTTAATTCAACGTATTATCATACTGAAAAATCTTCACCACTTTCTGCACCCCAGACACTTGCCTTGCAATATCAATGGCAATGTTCGCCTGGTTTTGACTCACAATCCCCATTAAATAAACCACACCGTTTTCAGTCACCACTTTAATGCTGCTGGATTTTAAATCTTGGTTGGCGAGCATTAAACTGCGAACTTTGGTGGTGATCCAGGAATCGCTTGCACGGGTGAGGGAAGAAGTGGGGCCTTCAATCGTGAGTTGGTTATAAACCTTATCCACGTTAGGCGTGTTTTGCGCATAGCCTTCCGCTTGTTGGCGCCATGCATCTGAAGGGGTTTGGCCGGATAATAATACAATGCCATTGAACACCGTCACTTCAATGTGGCAGTTATCACGCATGGCTTGATTCGCGCGAATTTTTTCAACGATGGCGTTGCTGGTTTTTACATCGCGCATGGTGTATTCGACGGTGCGGTGGTCGTAAACACCCGCCGCGGCAGCGGCACCAATGGCAGCACCCACCACAAAAATACAGCCTTGTAAGCTGCAAGCAATTAAAAGCAAACTCAAGATGCGTTTCATGTGTTGTTTTCTCCGTGGCCGAATAAGCGGTAATCGATGATGTCGCAGATGCAGTGAATGATGAGTAAATGGGTTTCTTGCACGCGCGCAGTTTCATACGCAGGCACGCGAATTTCTATGTCTTTCTCGCGTAAATATTCGACGAGTTTGCCGCCGTCATACCCCGTGAGTGCAACCACGGTCATGTTTTTATCGTGAGCGGCTTTGATGGCGTTAATGACATTGGTGGAATTGCCGCTGGTGGTGATGGCGAGTAACACATCGCCTTCTTGGCCGAGCGCGCGCACTTGTTTGGCGAACACTTCGCTGAAGTGGTAGTCGTTGCCGATGGAAGTGAGGGTGGCCGTGTCGGCCGTTAAAGCAATGGCTGGCAGCGAGGGGCGTTCTTGTTTAAACCGGTTTAACATTTCAGAGCTAAAATGCAAGGCATCGCAGGCCGAGCCGCCATTGCCGCAGGCCAAGACTTTGTGGCCTTCCAGCAGGGCTTGCACGATTTCTTCGCTGGCTTCAGCGATGATGTTTAAAATTGAATCCGCGGTGGTGATTTTGGTTTGTATGCTTTCGGTGAAATTATGCCGAATGCGCTCAATGAGGTTGTCCATTTTTAATCCAGCTATTGCGGGTGATTGTTTGGGGATTGTACCTGAGATAGCCCGGTGGGGCAACGTTTGAAGCCTCACCTCTGCCCTCTCCAGCTGCGCTGCAGAGGGGGTGTTTAAAGCTTAAAACCCATCATACCCAAACGCATTCTTAATCCAATTCAGCGTCATCACTCCGTCCACTGGGTCGAAAGTAACCACATCAAAGCGCGCTGTCACCTTGAAGTAGAGTTCAGCTTCCTGCAAATACAGTTTCGCTGTGCGTATGATTTTAGATTGTTTATCGTGATTGATGCTTTCAAGCGCGCTTGCATGATCGGTTTCTTGGCGCATCCGAACTTCCACAAACACCAAATCGTCTTGGTCTTGCATCACTAAATCAATTTCACCGGTTTTATGCAGGTAATTGCGCTGCAATAAAGTGAGGCCTTGCGAGCAAAGGTATTGCTCGGCCTCACGTTCGGCGCTGGCGCCCGTTTCTTGTTTTTTAGAGCGCGCCATTTTGTATCGTTGTGCAAGGAATGCGTCGGTGAATTTGGTGGTCGGATGATAAATATAATGCGCCCGTTGCGCCGTATAAAGGGAAGTGTGGCAGCGCTTGCATGCGCGGCAAGTTTTGGCTGATGGTGTAAGCGTCTTGGCCGACAGCGGTGAGTTTGTCAGAAGGCAGGCTGCCATCCGCGCTGCGGTTTGCTTGCATGCTGAAAGGAATGTCGCAAACCGTGACGCCGTTTAAATCCATGTCGCTTGCGGCATTGCCGCTCACCACGGAAGAGCTTGCAAAAATAGGCACATTATTCGCGTAATAGTAACGCAGCAAAGGCACAATCACGTGTGCGTCTTGTGAGTTACCAAACAAAATGATGACATCAAAATCTTGGCGACGTTGTTGGCTTAAGGTGTTGCGATTAGCGCCAGATTGGCTTAAGCGTTTATCGGCATCGGGGTCGACTTTGAGAAGGTGCGCGATGCCCGCGTTAAAATCCATTTGCGAGGTATAAATGTAAGTGTCTTGTATGCTGCCGCCGTTGGCCTGCCATTGGTTGCTGAAAGCCGCCATCATGCGTTGACCGTAAGCATTTTGCGGGGCGATCACAATGGCGTGGCTGCCGCCTTCTCGGCGAGCGCGCGCGGCCATTTGGGCGACATCGTCTTCGGGCAGCAATCCAAATTCATAAAAATTCGTGGGTAATGAGCCAAACGTGGGTGAGGTGTAATTCAACGCAAGTGTTTGCACGCTGAAGTTGCCGTTGCTAGCGAGGGATTGCACGTCGGCTTTGACCAAAGGCCCAATGACGGCATTGGCGCCATCGGTGATGGCTTGTTGGTAGAGGTCGTTCATGCTGGTGCCGCTCGTGGTGTCGTAGAATTTCACGTTTTGTTTGATGCCGCTTGCGTAGTAGCTGTTCATGATGCCTGTGCGCACGGCAAGGCCGGCGCTGCTTAAGGTGCCGCGTTCGGGCAATAAAATGGCGACTTGCGCGGGCTTGGTTTGGGTGAGCAAGCTGGTTAAGGTGGCGTTATCAGGGAGTAAGCTGTTGCCAGGGTGGCTTGGGTATTGAGCGCGCCAGGCGAGAATGTCGTTGACCAATTGGTTGGTGTTGCGGCTATCGCGTTTGCTGATTAAAGCGAGTTGTATCCAGCCGGCTTTGATGGGATCATTGGCGCCAGCCGCTTGGCGGCTCAGTTGGGCGGACGAGGTTTGTTGCAGGCTGTCCCAGACTTCTTGGCTGTTTCCTTGCCAGGGCGAGCCGCCGACCGTGGAATAGGAATGTTGTGATAAAGACGAGCACCCGCTTAAGATCACGGCTGAGAAGACCACACAAAGACGAGTTCGGATTTGTTTAACCATAGGGCAGGCTCTTATGAAAAATGATGGGTTAAGTACATTATACGTGGTTGCAACCCCAATTGGGAATTTAGATGATCTTTCTCAACGGGCGATTGCCGTGTTGCAGCAAGTCGATAAAATTGCTGCTGAAGATACAAGGCATTCAGCGTCTTTATTAAAGCATTACTTGATTAAAAAACCAATGTTGTCTTTGCATAATTTCAATGAGCGTGAGCGTGTTTCTGCCATTTTGGAGGCGCTCGCGGCCGGTGAATCCATTGCCCTGATTAGTGATGCAGGCACACCGCTCATCAGCGACCCGGGCTATCACTTGGTGAGGGCGGTGAGGGCGGCTCATTTTAAAGTGGTTCCCATTCCGGGGGCTTGTGCGGCCATTGCGGCCTTGAGTGCGGCGGGTTTGCCCACGGATAAATTTATTTTCGAAGGTTTTTTGCCGGCGAAAACCGAAGCCAAGCGTCAGCAGTTATTAGGCTTGGTGAAAGAGCCTCGCACCCTTGTTTTTTATGAAGCGCCGCATCGATTATTGCCTACGTTGCAAACCATGGTTGAGGTGTTTTCTGGTGAGCGTGAAGTGGTGGTGGCGCGAGAGTTAACTAAGCTTTATGAGTCGATTTTGCAGTTGCCTTTAAATGACATGCTGGCTTATTACGAAGCCCACCCTGAGCAGTGCAAAGGTGAGGTGGTGATCATGCTAGCGGGCGCCAAAGAAGCGGCGACAGATCAAGCAGCGCTTGAGCGCATACTCACTGTTTTGCTCGCCAATTTGCCCTTGAAGCAGGCGGCTAGTGTGGCGGCTGAATTGACAGGCGAGCGTAAAAATGAGGTTTACGCGTTTGCGTTACGGCTTAAGCAGGGTTAATCCTTAAGCTCAAGGTTTGACGGGGCGCTTGCTGGGCTTTACAATAGGCATTGGATTACTAGCTGTGTAATGGCAGGAGATGACGCTTGCAAGAAGCAGCGAAACAACAAGCGGTTATTGATCAATGTGATCTCGAGATCGCAGTCCTTTTAGCGAGAAAAAACACAGCAGCGCAAACGCTGGTTGCTATTCAGCGCGCGGAAGTTGTCGCGGCAAAAAACGCTGAGCAGCAGCTTGAAGATGCCATCACTTCCATTCGAGCGTTTCAAACTTTATTATCAAACTTAAAACGCAAGCAGGATGTTGAGCAAGAGGCAGAAAAAGAATGTGCGCTTTTTCTTGCTGTGATGCAGCAATTAAAAGCGGTGCAAAAAGCCAGAAACAAGCCGAATTATCGCCCCTTGGC
>DASTZQ010000049.1:0-110401 GCA_035764205.1 Gammaproteobacteria bacterium | reverse complement strand
TTTATTACGCGCCTTCGGCGCTTAAAGCGGAGGGGTGGGGGTTAACCTGGGGCGCCGGTGTTTGCTGCGCAAACCCCTTTGCCCCAGGCTAAAGGGTTGTTGGCTTTCAGCCAACGTTGTAATTTTGCGTCTATCCCTCAGCCCTAACCCCGTGCACGCCGGTCGATGGCCTCCCCTGCCCTCCTGGAAGCCTTCCCTCACTTCGAATCACTGCTTCGGGCCAGGAGGGTGCGCCCTAAGCTGGCGCTCGGTTAACGCACTTCGTGAGCTTTAAAAACAATACGCAAGATCAAACAAAAAACGCATCATCACGAGCGACTACCAACTAACACGCATGGTTACCAATGATATAACCACGGCATAACGCCTGATCGGATGTGTTTGCTTAAGGCTCACGGAGTGAGTAAACTCAACATGAGCTTAGAATGCACCCTCCTGGCCCGGAACCATTATTCGAAGCGAGGGAAGGCTTCCAGGAGGGCCGGGGAGGCCATCGACCGACATGCACAAAGGTAAGAAGAACTTCTAATAAATTAAATGACCGTGCATTTTAGAATCCAGCACAGGCAAGCCATTAACCGTCGCCTTATCACTTTCTTGCCCACCCGAAAAGGATTTTCCCAAAATACTTTTTTCATATTAACCTCGTTTTATAAAGCCACCCTGTCACGGATACCACTTTCCCTCCCGTTAATCGTTGCAAATCATTCGGCGATAAACTAAACACCGCATTCGGCGTGCCCGCTGCCGCCCAAATCGTTTCAAACTGAAGCAAATCTTCATCAATAAAAATAAAATCTATTTTTTGTTGATGCCCAACCGGCGAAACACCGCCAATCGCAAAACCTGTCACATCACGCGTGTAATCGGCATCGGCTTTCATCATTTTTTTGCCCAGCCTATGTTCAATAGACTTTTCATTCACTCGATTCACACCACTTGCTAAAATCAACACCGGCTCATTGGTTTCAACACAACGAAACAATAAGGTTTTAACAATTTGCGCCACCTCACAACCAATAGAAGCCGCTGCATCATTTGCCGTGCGCGTACTGGTTGAAAGTTCAACCACGCGCAATGAAAGCCCGTACTTTAACAGCTCATCCTGCACACGCTTCGCACTTTTACTTAATTGGCTCACATCACTTTCAAAGGCTCTGCTCATGAAATACCTCCATTGACTGTTTGTGCGTTATAACGCATAATGACCCATCGTATCACTGTGCGTTATAGCGCACAAGCATTTTTTAACGCAAGGTGCTGCATGAATAACCCGTATAAACACATCTCATTGACTTTAAAAACATTACGCCAAGAAAAAGGTTGGAGCCTCGATAAAGCCGCCGAAGAAACAGGCGTTAGCAAAGCCATGCTTGGGCAAATCGAACGCGAAGAATCCAGCCCAACCATTGCAACCCTCTGGAAAATTGCGAGTGGGTTTAAAATCGCTTTCTCTTCTTTTTTAGAAAATGAAGAAAGTAATCACGCAAAAACCACCAAACGAACACAAACCACGCAAAACCTGCACCCCGCCGATGACAAAATTAAAGTGGCCACCCTGTTTCCCTTTGACCCATCGCTCAATTTTGAAGTATTTAAAATTGATTTATTGCCCGGGTGTGAGCACTTATCACCGCCCCACCAGCAAGGCGTGATCGAACACGTGGTGGTTGCGAGCGGAAGCATGGAAGTGTTAATCAATAAAAAATGGCACAAACTCAACGAAGGAGAAGGCTTGCGTTTTAACGCCAATCAACCACATGGTTATCGCAACACCACAAAAAAAATAGCGTCTATTCATGACATTATTCATTATTGACTATAAATCCTAGACTAATAGGATTTATGATCGTAATAGGTTACATTTTATCTAAAATCCCAGTATCCTAGGATTTTAGATAAATGAATAATAACACCCCATGCCAACCTTCGACGACCTCCCCAAGCCCAAGCCCCACGCCCTTGCCCGCTCGCGCAAGTTGGTCACTTATTTGCGCGATGAAATGGCGAAGGCCGGTGGCAGCATTAGCTTTGAACGTTACATGGCCGATGCGCTTTATCACCCAACCCTCGGTTATTACACCTCGCCCGATTTCACCATCGGGCCACGCGGCGATTTCACCACCGCCGCCGAGCTCACCCCACTTTACGCACAATGCATGGCCAACACCTGCGCCACTGTTTTTCGCGAACTCACCGAACCCGCTATTTTAGAAATTGGCGCCGGCAGCGGGCAATTTGCCGTTGATTTATTGCAAGCCTTACACGCACTCAATGCTTTACCAACCCGTTATTTTATTCACGAAATCAGCCCCGCTTTACGCGATCAACAAGCTGAAAAATTAAAACAACATTGCCCACAATGGTTAAATCGCATTGAATGGTGTGACACATTGCCACAATTTGAAGGTATGATCATTGCAAATGAAGTGCTGGATGCTTTACCGGTGCACTGTTTTGAAATGAACAATGAAGCCATTTATGAAAGACGCGTGACTTTCGCCGACCAAGCATTTGCCTGGACACTCACCCCACCCACACCATCACTGAAACAAGCATTGAATGAACTCACCGATTTATCTTCCCACACACAAGGTGAAATGAATTTACAATATGCTGGGTTTATTAAAACACTCGCGAATTGTTTAACGCGCGGTTTAATGTTGTTTGCCGATTACGGCTACGGCCGACCGCTGCTTTATCACCCTGCACGCGTGCGCGGCACCTTAACCTGTTTCTATCAACATCATCATCACGACAACCCACTCATTTTGCCAGGCCTGCAAGACATCACCGCACACGTCGATTTCACACGCGTGGCTGAAGCCGGTGTTGCCGCCGGTTGCGATTTAGCGGGCTTTACGACGCAAGCCGCGTTTTTACTCGAATCTGGCCTGACTTCCCTCATTGTGGCCGCCGAACAACCCTTAAACGAAAAAGAAAAATTTAAGCTACATCAAGCGGTTAAAACCCTCACGCTTCCAACAGAAATGGGGGAAGTGATTAAAATCATGGGCTTAACAAAAGGCATTGAACACCGTTTAGCAGGGATGAGCATGGCCGATAGGCGGGGGGAGTTGTAAGCGCCATTAGGCATGACGCTGCAAATACTCTTCGGCCGCCTTTTGCAAAAAAGTTGATCGCTTCAAACCATTTTTCTTTCTAAATTGATCTACTTTTTTTAACACTTCCGCAGGGAAAATCACATTAAACCGTTTTAATTTTTGATAAGAAGCTATCGTGTTTTCATCAAAAAATATAGGGATCAACTCACCACTTTTTAAATGCTCCAGTTCATGATGCTTAGAAGCTGACTTAATAAATTCAGGCTCTGCATTCACCAACCAGGCAGCTAATACATCCTTAGCATTTTCCAAGGCTTCTTCCCAATCATTACCAAAAGTGACGCAACCCACCAGATCAGGAAATTCAACTTCAATTGCATCTGCTGTTTTTTTAAAAAGTGCGTAATAATGCTTCATTTTCTGTCCTCAAAACTCAATTATATCACAAAATACATACTAATATGTAAATAAATTACCAGCCCCAAATGAAGACAGACGCCCAGAAGGTGTGTATAATTGCGCCACAATTTGACAGCCAAGAACGAGGAACCCTGTGCGCGCGGCCACACTCACCATCCACCAGTCCGAATTTTCATTTTCGGCAGGGCACTTTACCATTTTCTCAGCCACTGAGCGTGAAACCCTGCACGGCCATAATTACCACGTGAGCGTCACCTTCCACGTTAACATTGGCGACAATGGTTTATCTTTCGACTACCGCCACTACAAACGCATTATCAAACGTTGGTGCGACAGCATCGACAGGCATTTTTTATTGCCCAGCAAATCGCCTTTCTTAACCATACACGAAGAAGGCGACTATTGCGTCGCAACCTTCAATCACAAAAAAATTCCTTTGTTATTGGAAGATGTGATCGTGCTGCCACTCACCAACATCACCATTGAAGAATTAGCGCATTGGTTTTTGCAACACTTACTCACTGAAAAAAACACGCTGAATGAACACCGCATTCACGGCCTAGATGTGGATGTTTATAACGGGCCGGGGCAGTCGGGGCGGGCTTCGTGGAGGGTGTAACCTGTTTAGCACAAAATCATATCCCATTTAAGCACCTCCATTCATGAAAACTCAAACATTACCACCGAATTTTCATGATAAACCCAAAAAATACTTGACAAAACCAGTATTATCCATGAAAATTCAAACTTAAACATTGAATTTTCATGGATAATATGTTTCTACGACCCTATTACAGCCACCTCATCACACGCTACTTTGAATCGCACGCCATGGTCGCCATTTTAGGCCCGAGGCAATGCGGAAAAACAACGCTCGCACGAGAATACTTCAACACACACAAAAACTTACCCCGAGCAAACTATTTTGACCTGGAAGACGACACCGATCTTGCACGATTAGCCTCCCCAAAACAAAGCCTACAAACACTCTCTGGGCTCATTGTCATTGATGAAATTCAAAGACGCCCCGATTTGTTTCCGTTGCTAAGAGTGCTCGCCGACGACCCCCAAAAAAATCGTAAAATACTCATCCTGGGAAGCGCATCAGGCGCATTATTACAACAAAGTGCAGAATCACTCGCTGGCCGAATCGCCTACATTGAATTACCACCCCTTTCATTCAGTGAAACCCATGAACTTGAGAATCTCTGGATTCGTGGCGGCTTCCCCAAATCCTACCTTGCAACCTCTGATGAAAGCAGTAACGATTGGCGACGCTTTTATATTAAAACTTTTCTTGAACAAGATATTCCCAATTTAGGCATACGCATCCCCGCGCAAACATTAAGACGATTCTGGGCCATGCTCGCCAACACGCACGGTAACATCCTAAATGCTTCGGAGTTAGGACGATCATTAGGCTATAGCGACACCACCATCAAACGCTACATCGACATTTTAACGAATACGTTCATGATACGCACACTCAAACCTTGGCATGAAAATATCACCAAGCGACAAGTTAAAAGCCCTAAAATATACATTCGCGATAGCGGGCTACTACACACCCTACTTAACATTCCCGATAAAAATGCATTATTAATTGAGCCAAAACTTGGAGCATCTTGGGAAGGATTTGCGCTGGAAGAAATTATTCGCCACACACACGTTGATGAAAACGATTGCTACTTCTGGGCAACACACCAACACGCCGAGCTCGATTTATTATTACTACATAAAAATAAACGCTTAGGCTTTGAATTTAAGTATAGCGATGCGCCACGAATGACGCGCTCACTGCACATCGCATATGAAACATTAAATCTCGATCAATTAATCGTTATTTATCCTGGCGAACTCGACTATCAACTTGAAAATAATATTCAAGTCAAAGGACTTGGGTCTTTTTTAGAAAATAACAAAATATAGCATTTACACCAAACTCGTCACCACCGGGCGTTCTTCAATGCTGGTTTCACCCGGGTAACATTCGTCTGCACCCCATTCCGACCACGAGCCATCGTACATGGCCTGCTGTTCGCAACCCAATAAATCAAGGGCAAAATTTAAAATGGGTGCGGTGGTGCCAGAACCACAACTCGTCACTATCGGGTAATTTAAATCAACACCAATTGCAATCAGCTGCCGGCGAATACGCTCAGGTGATTTCCAGCGACCATCTATTTCAAACAAGGTGGTAAACGGAAAACAATAACTGCCAGGCATGTGCCCCGCACGCAAATGCGCTCGGCTTTCTGCACCACCCGCAAAACGAATGGCATTACGCACATCAATGACTTGCTCAGTGGAATGATGCAAATTTGTTTTCATTTGCACTAAACTGCGAATGTACTGCGCTTGATAAACCACATTATAAGGTTTCGCAGGAACAGGCTTAGGCTCGCCCACTTCCACATTGCCACCGTATTTTTCCCAGGCTTTCAAACCGCCTTCCAAAATATAAAGCAAATGCGATGCATGGCCAAACACCTTAAACATCCAGAGCGCGCGACAACTCGTGTGCATGCTGCTGTTATCGTAAAAAATAATTTTGTGTTCGCTGGTGATGCCGTATTCAGCCAACAGAGAGGCAATTAAATTTTCATCCCGCGTTAACATGTTAGGCAAGGCACTGCTTTGATCATAGAAACGGCTTAAATCTAAAAACCGTGCACCCGGAATGTGTTTTTTTAAAAACTCCGCGTGTGGGTTAAGGGCATCGCCGGGCTGCGCCCAGGTTGCATCAAGAATAAGAATTCCTTTAGGGTTTTTTCTGAAACGATCCAGTTGACTCGCATTAATTAACCAAGACATAAGGCCTCACTATAACCAGTAAACAAACACAAATAAAAATAGCCACACCACATCGACAAAATGCCAGTACCAAGAAACGGCTTCAAACGCAAAATGATGCTCGGGTTGAAAATGCCGCTTCAAACACCGCACCAAAATGACACTCAGCATAATTAAACCAACGGTCACGTGCATGGCATGCAGCCCCGTTAAGGTGTAAAACGTGGTGCCGTAAATGCCGCTGCTGAGTGTTAAGCCCAAGGCTTCGTGTGCGTGCCAATATTCATACACTTGCAAACTTTCGAAGCTTAAGCCTAGCAAAATTCCCGCACTTAAGCCAAGCAATAATTGCAGGCGTT
Source organism: Gammaproteobacteria bacterium (assembly GCA_035764205.1). Taxonomy (GTDB): domain Bacteria; phylum Pseudomonadota; class Gammaproteobacteria; order DSM-16500; family DSM-16500; genus Aquicella. The sequence goes on along the minus strand of DASTZQ010000049.1, from coordinate 103,764 downwards.
TATTCGCTTTTAAACCCCAATGGGCAATGGTCACACATAAGGCACTGCTTAATAAAAGCAAGGTATTCAAAGCCGGAATGCCAAACGGCGGGATCACCGCCGCCGGCCCTTTAAATAAAGCGGGGTTGGGGTTGGTCAGCAACGGCCAGGTGGCTTGAAACTGCGGCCACAACAAAGCATGGGTTTCGTCACTGCGCTGCATGAACAAGCGCGATAAAAACGGCACCGGCTCATGGCCAAGCTCAGGCAAGGCAAATATCCGCGCATAAAATAAAGCCGCGAAAAAAACACCGAATAAAAAAACCTCAGAGACAATAAACCACATCATGCCGTAACGATAGGTTCTGTCCATTTGCGCACTGTGCAAACCCGCTAAACTCTCATTAATCACTGCACCAAACCAACCGGTGATGGTCGCTATCAATAAAACACAACCACACAACATCAACCAAGGACCCAAGCTACCATCATGCAATACTTGCACAAAACCCAAGACCAAAGAAAACAAACCCATGGCACCCATGATAGGCCAGCCTGATGGCGCTGCAATGAAATACGTGGTGGTTTTATCCGTCATGACGCGTGCTCCTGTTTTTCTTTAAAGGCGCAAGATCAAACAAAGTGTAAGCCAAGGTGATCACCCTCACCGTTTTGGGTAGATTGGTGTCGACGGTGAAAATCAAGGCCAAATCTTTGCTTTCACCGGCTTTTAAGGATTGCTGCGTGAAACAAAAACAATGTGCTTTATGAAAATGCGAAATGGCATCCACGGGTGTCATGCTAGGAATGGCTTGCACCGTCATGTCGTGCGCCGTTTCATTGTGCGCGTAAAACATCACCTTCACCGTTTGCCCTGGGTGAACCATCACAAATTTTTGACGCGGATAAAATTCCCAAGGCAAACTCAAATGGTTCGTCGTTAATAATTCAATCAACACCGTGCGCGTTTTATCAATGGCATGGGTTTGGGTTTGCGTGACGCTTAATAATTCCGGGCCGGGCACTTCCGTGTTAATGCCGGTTTTTCGGCAAATTAAATTATAAAACGGCACCATTGCAAAACAAAATAGAAACATCACCACCGCCACCACACCCGTGATGATTAACACTTTACGATGCGATGGCGCACGCATTAAGTCACCACCGGTGGCGTGCTAAAGGTGTGATAAGGTGCAGGCGATGGCACCGTCCACTCTAACCCATGCGAGCCTTCCCACACTTTCGCATCCGCTGTTTTTCCACGCCCAAAGACCGTGCTTAACACGTTATACAAAAAAATGAATTGCGCGAACCCTAAAATAAACGCACCAATGGTGCACAGTTGATTAAACGTCGTGAATTGCAAGGCATAATCAGCCACTCGCCTTGGCATGCCGGCCAAGCCCAAAAAATGCATGGGAAAGAAAGTGAGGTTCACCGCAATGAAGGTAATCCAGAAATGAATTTGCCCCAAGGTTTCATGGTAATAACGGCCTGTCCATTTCGGCAGCCAATAGTAAATGCCTGAAAAAATAGAGAGCAAGGCACCCGCCACTAACACGTAATGAAAATGCGCCACCACAAAGTATGTGTCTTGGTATTGATAATCCGCAGGCACAATGGAAAGCATTAAACCTGAAAACCCACCAATCGTGAATAAAAACACAAAGGCTAAGGCAAACAACATGGGCGTTTCAAAACTGATGGAACCGCGCCACAAGGTGGCAATCCAGTTAAACACTTTAATGCCCGTTGGCACCGCAATGATCATGGTCGCAAACATAAAATAAAGTTGCGTGCCCACCGCCATGCCGGCAGTAAACATATGATGCCCCCACACCATGAAAGACAACACGGCAATGGCTGCGATCGCACCAATCATGAAGTGATAACCAAATAATTTTTTACGTGCGAACGTGGGAATCACCTCAGAAATAATGCCAAATGCAGGCAAAATCATGATGTAAACTTCCGGGTGGCCAAAAAACCAAAACAAGTGCTGATACATCACCGGGTCGCCACCCCCTGCCGCATTAAAAAAACTGGTGCCAAAATGCCTGTCGAATAAAATCATGGTGACAACCCCTGCCAACACCGGCATGGCCACAATCAATAAAAATGCGGTGATCAACCACGACCACACAAACAAAGGCAGCTTCATCCACGTGAGGCCCGGTGCGCGGCAATTCGTGATGGTGGCAACAATATTGATTGCACCCAACACGGAAGAAATGCCCATTAAGTGAATCGCGACAATTAAATAATCCGTGCTAGGCGGACCGTACAAGGTTGAAAGTGGTGCGTACATTGTCCAACCAAAATTGGGGCCACCGCCGGGAATAAACATAGAAATGGTTAATAATAAAAAAGCGAACGGTAAAATCCAGAAACTCCAATTATTTAAACGCGGCAAAGCCATGTCGGGCGCACCTATCATTAAAGGCAGCATCCAGTTTGCTAAACCAACAAAAGCAGGCATAATCACACCGAAAATCATGATTAAGCCGTGCAGCGTAACTAACTCGTTATAAACAATGGGCCCGAAAAAACGCGCCCCCGGGTAAAATAATTGTAAGCGAATTAATAAAGCAAAGGTGCCACCGTAAAACAACATCGCTAAACTAAACATTAAATATAAAGTGCCTATGTCTTTGTGGTTGGTTGTCATCAACCAACGTTTCATCCAAGGCCACACGCCCGCCTGATACACCGCTTCGTTCATAAGTAATCTCCATTTGCCGATTGCAACGGTGGCTTTGCACGCGCTGCTTTCACTTGATCAGGTGTCACTAAGGTTCCCATGTTATTACCAAAGGCATTACGCTCGTAAGTAACGACATCCGCAATGTCTTGATCATTCAACAAGGTTTTAAAGGCTTGCATGGCGGTGCCCGGCTTGCCATTTAACACACGATTTAAATGCCCCTCAACGGGCCCCGTCGTGATTTTATCTTTTTTCAATGAAGGAAAGGTGGGTGGCACGCCTTCACCATTGGGTTGATGACACACAGCACACGTGTTGTTATAAACCACTTCGCCGCGTGCCATGGCAGCCTTTAATGCTTCTGCCGGGGTTAATGGGGCGGCTGGTTTTTCGGGGGAAGCCGGTGCTGCTGCAACAACAGGCGCACTCGTGGTAGCAACCGGTGTCACACTGCCGCCTTGTGTTTTTTGCTGCGCTATCCAGGTGTGATAAGTGGCCTCTGGTACGGCAATCACAACAATGGGCATGTAAGCATGATTCATGCCACACAATTCTGCGCATTGCCCGCGATAAATGCCTGGCTTATTGATCACCGTCCAGCCTTCGTTAATGTAACCCGGAATGGCATCACGCTTCACGGCGAGCGCCGGCACCCACCACGAATGATTCACATCATTTGAAGTTATTAAAAACCGAATTTTTTCATGGATGGGCAACACCAAGGGGTGATCAACCTCTAATAAATAATGTTCGCCCTTAGGCGCTTGATTATGCAATTGACTGTAAGGCGTGCTTAAACTGCTAAAGAAACTCACGTCGTCTTCTAAATATTCATATTGCCAACGCCATTGATACCCTGTAATTTTAATGGTGACCGCCTCTTTATCGCTATTATTCATGTTAAGCAAAACACGCGTGGCCGGAACCGCCATAAAAACTAAAATAATAATGGGAATGATTGTCCACGTGATTTCAAGGCCTAAATGTGCGTGCACCTGCGAGGGCACAGCCCCTTTTGATTTTCGAAAATGAAACAAAGCATAAAACATGGCGCCAAAAACCAAGGCAGCAATCACGACACACACCCAAAAAATGGTCATGTGTAAGTGATAGACATCGTAACTGGTGGGGGAAACCCCCTCGGTGAGGTTAAAGATTAAACCCGACTGCATACCGCTTGACTCCTTCCGTGAAGCAACGCACATTCATTCACGGAGTATACCTGGCTTATTCCGCCTTCACCATCACAAGGCGGCCATTCACCCAACGGTATTTTGCACGACTATCATATTTTTTCGGCGACGCCGCGGTAAACCCAGCAGGGCGCGTAAACACAGCGCGGTCTTTATAAGCCGAGCTACTATCCCACATGGGCAGCACGGTGCCATAATCACTCACAAATTGCGTGAGAATGGCCGATTCCCCAAAATAATAAATGCTCGCATTCCCTGTCGCTGCTGCAAACACCCGTGTTTTGCCTAACACATTGATGTGAGAATAATTAGCCGCGCGCACATAAGCGTTGTCGGTCGATAAATAACGCCCGAGGAATTTCGCATTATTGTAAGTATAAACATTTAAGGAATCCGCCCAACCAGCCACGCCCACCTTGGCTTGGTCGTAAAGCGTGAAAATGGGGGCATGGCTTTGGGACGTCATCATCAACACGCAAGTGTGATTGCGCGCCTCAACATTTTTAATGTCGAAATGGCCGCTGAAGCTAAGCTTACCGTTGCCTCTTGCGCACACCGTGACGCCGTCACTGTTTGCACCTATCACGTTAAAATCACCAATTCCGTCGTGCACCACCCTGCGCACACCCACATTACCAATAACATTCACCGATCCTTCACCACTCATGGTGACATCGAGCTCGGGCGTGTTAGCGCCCAAAACCGTGACATTCCCATTCCCGGCGGAGGTGATGCGCTTTACATTCATGTTGCCGGATAAGGTCAGCCGCCTTGCCCCTTTTGCGTCAATGATCAAACTGGTGCTGTTTAAACCGACACCTTCCACCGTGCCCGCGCCACGATAAGTGAGGGCAGAAAGCTCGCCCACACCGATGCGAATAATCACGTTTTTCAAATTGGCCTTGGGGTCGGTTTGTTCGATGCAAAGCATGTTGCCACGCACTTGAATGCTGACTTGGCGAACATCGGCATTGGGGCCGTAAACATAAACAGAATTAAGGTCGCCCTTGGCACCAAAAAGTTGCACTTGATAAGAACCATTGGTTCGAATGTTGCTAAATTGCGGCACTTTCACCTGCATGGTGCTGATGGCGGCGGTTTCTGGCGCATCGCTATCCGCCATTTCCGCTTTACTGCTGCCACCGGTTTGAAACCACGCATCGGTGTCGCTCGTCCAGGCATTGGGGTCGGTTTCAACTTGCTGACGCCATTGTTCGTTGGCGTAGTCGGTATTGAGGGTTGGATAGACGCGGCTCGCACACCCGGCGAGGGTCAATAACACGAATCCAAGGGCGTAATGAATGCGCATGACAAATCCTTAGCCATTATTACTATCAAATTTAGCATATTTTTCCCACAAACACACTAAACCCATCACGGGTTTGCCCGCCTCGTAACGCAACACAGCGGTTTGCTGGCTCAACATCATCAAGCCAAAGCCATGCAACAACCGCGCTAAATAAGCAGGGTCGTGCCAAAACCGGCCCGAGGCTTGCAGCGCAAAACCCGCCGCTAAGGGCGCTTTCACTTCCACATTAAACAATAAACGCCCCGCGGGTGTTAACGCCTTTGCGCTCGCAGCCAATAATTTTTCAAGGTCGCCGATGTAAACGAAAACATCAGCCGCCACCACCAAATCAAAGGCTGCCGTGTGGTGCCTTAAATACCAAAGCGCCTCACCTTCAACCAAGGCATCGTAAGCACCTTTTTCTTTGGCTTTGCTTAACATATCGGGTGCTAAATCCACCCCCACCAATTGCTGGGCAGAGGGGCGCAACACCGGCGCACACAAACCCGTGCCACACCCTAAATCTAGCACCGCAGGGTAAGTGGCATGATACCAAGGAAAACGCGTGAGCATGCGATCAAAAACCTGGGGCACGCGATAATGCAGGGCTTCAGTCAGGTGCTGGTCGTAAGTGTCGGCATACGCATTAAACAAGGTGCGTGTATATTCGGGGGAGGCTTCGACCACGCTGGCATCACCGCCAACCACTTTTAAGGCGTGCTCAATCAAGGCGTCATCGGGGCGCAAACGACGCGCTTCACGATAATGCAACAAAGCCTCGGCTTGCATTCTCGCCTTCCAATACAAGGCCGCCACATTGACATGCGCATCCGCGTGGCGAGGATGTAAACTTAAGACCTTAAGGTAAGCGGTTTTGGCTAAATCATCGCGGCCGGTTTTGCTGTGTATCACCCCCAGATTAAACCACGCTTGCGTGTCGTTTGGGTCTAAGGCCAAAGCCGCCTCATAAGCCGCCATGGCTTCATCCAAACGCCCGGCTCGCAAATAACACGCAGCTAAGTTTGCATTCGATTCCGCGTGATGGGGATAATCTTGAACCAAGGCCTGAAAAATACGAAGCGCCGAGGCATAATCACTCGCCTCCATGGCCAAACGCCCTTGCTGAAACCGAGCACCCGGGTGTTTTTCATTCAAAGATAAAATAGCGTCAAAGGCACGCGCGGCGGCAATGCGGTCGTGTTTTTTTAAATAAGCCAAGCCTAAATTATAATAAGCATCGAGGTAATCAGGCTGCAGCTCAATGGCTTGTGTGTAAGCTTGAATGGCGGCCGCGTAATCGCCCATGGCATGGTATAAACCACCTTGATAATTATAAGCAACCGGCCAGGTTGGGGCTTGTTTTAGAATGGCTTTCACTTTCTGTTGTGCTGCCTCTATATCCCCGCTTGCACGCAAAGCAGCTGCTTCTTCTAAGGCATGGAGCAGCACTGCTGTTATCTCGGCCATCTCACCCGCGCCCTCACCGTCAAAAATAATTGCAAAAACACGCCCAAGATCACGATCACCGAGCCGTCATTGCTGATAAAATCCATCAAGCTGCTTGTGATGGGCGTTAAATTCCAGGCTTCATTCGTAAACACCACCACCATGGTCAAGGCATACACCCTAAACCAAGCCGAAGGATGATAACGACCAAACCCACGCACCAAGCCTTGTTTTTGCCAACGCCAATAAGCGCGGCAACCGTCAAGCGCCGTGATGGCTAAAAACACCGCCAGTGTCATGCACCAATAACTTAAAACCAAACCGTTATCAAATAAACCGGCGTGGATCATACTTAAGCCCAAGGTGGCCAAGGCGCCGTAAATTAAGGTGTTAGCATTCGGCCAAACCAACATTAAACGCAACGATCGGTGCTTAAACCAAAACCAAACCAAACGAAGCCCCCCCAATAAACACAAGCCCGCCGCACCGAGAATCAGGATGAATTCCAAACACGCCGGCATGTCGTCGTGAAAAAGCTCAAGGATGAGCAAGATCATGAGGGTGCTTGCAATGGAGGGCAGCATCACCTTGCCACTCACTGGCCGACCAAAACGGGCGGATGCGGCTCGCCAAGGGCGCCATAATAAATAAAAATACATGCCCAAAGACACTAACCCAATTAAAGCCAGCATGATAATGCAACCGTAAAGCAAAGGGTCGGCTTCTTCTAACAACAAACCGGTGGCAAGCGTACCAGCCACCCAGCACCCGAGATTCAAGCGGTCGGTGGAGAGCGCGAGCTCGTCTTGCGCGTAAATTTGCATGTAGTTCACCGAGAAATACAACCAAATAATCATTAATTCTAATGAAACCAAAGTCATCAGCCAAAGCGGCATGTTAAATAAAGGCAGCAAATAAACTGCGACCACACTCAAGGCCATCACCACGGCGCTGCCGCCAAGGCTAGGCATACGTTGAGTGAAAAAATAGTGATAAATTATTTGGGTGATGATCACCAACCCTAAAAACCAAACCAAGGGCGACTCAGCAAAAAACACACGCTCAATAAACCACGTTAACATAAGGTTTCCTTAGGCTGGTTAGTCGGCAGGGTCATGATAAGCTGCAAGAGGCTGTCTCGAATGTCGGCTTGATCACGCACCCACAGCAAAAGATGAGGGTGCGAGGCCTGAAGACGTTGCTCTAAACTTGAAATATCGCCATTGGTTGAGCTTAAGTCCACCCAGGCTCCCGTTTCAAAAAAAACAATCAACACCTCCACCAAGGCAAGGTGATGACGAATAATCAATTGCAGCTCAGGCAAAAAATGGCTTAGGATTTCAGGCTCCACTTGCTGCATCAACACCTCGTGCGCCGCAAAGATGGCATCGTGCACCCTATCCAGCGTCAGCAAAAAATAACGGTAGCTGGCGCGTAAATCGACATTAAACCCGCGTGCAAACACCCATTCAGGGTATAAACCCCGAGCCAAGGCAATTTCTTTCATTAAATTTAAGCGAACCTCTTCCAGCGGTGATGAGGCGCCGTGCAAAGATTCACTCAGCGCAGAAAAATAAGCGCGTTCACAGCGCAACACCGTCAACACACCTTCTTTAAAGGCTTCAACCGGCCAAAATAACACATTCATGTGTCGCCAAGGCGCGCTCAACCAACGCGTATAAGGCTTTCTCATCGTGCTTCCTTTTCATGAACCAAAGCAAGGCGCAAATCATTCAAAGCCATCAAGAACAAAGCATAAACACTGGGGTCGCGCGCACTCACCTTCAAAACATGCTCGTTAATGCCTTCAAATTGGTTAATGCCAGACGCCAAAGCAGGCAAAGCCACTTGCTCGCCCTTGCCAGCACCTAAAGCAGCAAAACAAACTGAGAGCGCCGCCCTTAATTGACGGAGCTCAAGCGCACACAATTCAAATTCGGATAAGTCAAAAACACGGGTGCGTAAGGTAATCACTTGCAGTAATCGTGCCAACAAGCGAGACCCCGCCGGCCAAGCTAAAACCGCCTGCATCAGGGAACGTTTGGCGACATGCAAACGTCTTTCGTAAAAATAATGGCGCTTATGATAATCTTCGTTCAGTATGCAGTCAAAAAACGCCTCGGACACCGCATTCAAGCTAAGCGCCACTTGACGCCGCCGACGCGCATTTTTATTCCACCATCGCATAGATCTTCCCCAAAAAAAAGGCGAGCCTAAGCCCGCCTTTTTGATAAACACACCATCGATTAACCGAAGTGGTAAATCACGCCCAAGCTGTATTGACCAGCAGATGGGTTGATGCTTGAGCTGCTGCCAGCGGCCATGGAGGTGCTGAAGTTGTTGTAGTTCGTGTAGGTGTATTCGCCACGAAGACTCCAGTTACCCGTGATTAACGTTTCCATGCCAACGCCGTAGGTGAAACCACCTTCAGTGCTTGAGTTGCTAGCGGAGCCAACAGCCGTTGAACTTTCATTGTATTTGAACTGAGCCCAGGTGTAACCCAAACGGATGTAGGTTAAGGTGGAATCCGTGAGTCTTAAGCCTGGCAACACGGCTAAGCCGTAAGAACTGTTCATTTCGGCATTAGAACCATAGTTACCGCCTGAGGCGTTCAACGTTGCATCCCAACCTTGGCTAGAGTCGGCGTAGTTGCCAAAAATTTCCCCACCGAGGTAGTACCAGTTGTCCCAGGTCATGCCATAACCTAAGAACAAGCCACCTAACCAGCCATTCACTGAAACGCTGGGATTGGCATTAGCAGCACCACTAGCGATGGAAATGTTTTCACCCATGTCAGCCATTTGATAACCGGCTTGCGCACCAACGTAGAAACCATCCATTAAGGCAGGAACGGCTGGGCAAGGCGCTTGATCTTTGTAATCTTTGAAGTTAGCACCGCCTGCAAGGGCAGCACTGGAAGCAAGCATGATCACGGACGCAGCAACACATTTCAATTTGAACGACATTTCAACTCTCCTTAGTTAGAACTCCATTTAAAACTCGGCTTATCTGAGCGAGAGATAAGTACTTAAATACTAGCGCAGCTTCATACTAAGATTCAACACCCTTGTGATGTTAAATGCAAAACCCTAGGGGAAACCCACCCCGCACTACGTTATTTCCTAATCTTTGTGCACAACATCTTTCCAATATTCACGTTTTAAAAAATATAAAAGAAAAATAAAAACGCCCAGAAAAAGCAAAACCCACACGCCCAAGCGATGTTGCTCTGCGCGGTAGGGCTCTGCCGCGTAAGCCAGGAAATTCACGACATCGGCGGTCGTGGCGTCAAAGGCTTCGGGGCTTAAGCTGCCGGCACTCACCAATGCCAAGCGATCGTAAACATGCACCCCCGCGTAAAAAACGGAAAAGTTGGGGTTGTTCACCAAGACTTGCTTGCCCTGGTAGGGCACCAAAATGCCTGACATGGCGGTGTTAGGGATTAATAAATTATTCACACCCGTTGGGCGAGAGGTGTCTTCGTAAAAAGCATGCAAATAGGTGTAAACCCAATTCACGCCTCGCACGTTGGTTTCGAGGCTTAAATCCGGTGGCGTGATGCCAAACGGCCAAGCTTTCACATTGAGCGGCATTCTATCGAGGGTGATGCCCGCCTCCGTGGCAATGGGGTCGTGGCGCACGTATTTTAAGGTGTGACACACCATGCAATTCGTTGCAAAAAAACGCGCGCCACGCTTGATGGAAGCAAGGTCGTTACGGTCGATGGGGGCCTTGGATAACACGAGTGACGGCGGCGTTTCTGCGTGCACACTGGCTGCGCATAAAAAACTGAATAAGGCGTGTTTTAAAAATCGTTTCATGAGCTCACCCGATCAGGCAATGGCTTGGTTTTTTCATAACGGCTGTAAAATGGCATTAACAAAAAGAACGCAAAATACCCCAGGGCAAAAAAACGCGCCAAGGCGGTTTTGAGCGGGCTGACCGCTTCATGGCCAAGCACCCCAAGCCCCACAAAACTCACCACAAACACGGCAATGGCTATTTTGGAGAGCGCGCCCTTGTAACGAATGGAACGAACTCGGCTTTTATCTAACCAAGGCAACACAAACATCAAGGCAATCGCCGCCCCCATGCAAACCAAACCCAACAACTTGTTAGGCACGGCACGCAAAATGGCGTAAAACGGCGTCATGTACCACACAGGGGCAATTTCATCGGGGGTTTGCAAGGGGTTGGCTAACAAGTTGTTATCGGGCTCAAGAAACAAGCCGCCAAAGGTGGGCGCAAAAAATAACACGGCGCAAAACACCAATAAAAAAACACCGACGCCGAATAAATCTTTCACGGTGTAATAGGGGTGAAATGGAATTTTGTCTTGGGGTTTTAAATCGATGCCATCGGGGTTGTTAGAACCCACGTGATGCAGGGCAACCAAATGCGTGTAAATAAAAACGCAGAGTAATAAAGGCACGGCCACCACGTGTAAGGAAAAAAAGCGGTGGAGCGTGACACCTGAGACATTATAGTCGCCGCGCAACCAAACAATGAGCAAATGCCCGACATAAGGCAGTGCGCTTGCAAAAGAGGTGATCACCGATGCACCCCAAAACGACATTTGCCCCCAAGGCAGCACATAGCCTGTGAATGCTTCCAGCAATAGCATTAAATAAATTACCATGCCGACCAACCACACCAGTTCACGCGGTTTTTGATAAGAACCGTAAATGAAACTGCGGTACATGTGTAAATAAACGATGGCAAAAAAAGCAGAAGCGCCAGTGGTGTGAATTAAACGAATCAACCAACCGTAACGCACTTCGCGCATGATGTGTTGCACCGAAGCAAAAGAATTTTCAGCGGTGGGCGTGTATTCCATCACCAACCAAATGCCGCTAATGATTTGCAGTGCAAAAACAAATAATAAAATGGACCCAAAAAAATACCACACATTAAAGTTGCGCGGCGCCAGGTAACCCGTGATGTGTTTTTTTAAAAACAAACTCAAGGGAAAGCGTTGGTTTACCCAAGCAAGGGCGCCACTTTGCGTGGTGGTGTTGTCCATGGATTCGTTCACCGTTTACTCCTGTTTAACTAACTGATGCTGATGGCACCTTCAATGCCGTTGGCATCTTCACCAATTTCAATGTGTGTGTCATTCACAAATTGATAACGCGGGATTTTTAAATTCAAAGGAGCGGGCACGCCTTCATAGACTCGACCCGCCAAATCATATTTAGAACCGTGACACGGGCAATAAAACCCACCTGGCCAACCGGTACTCACGCTATCCACATCAGGGCGATACGTTGGCACACAGCCTAAATGCGTGCATATGCCTATGCAAACAAAAAACTCAGGCTTGATAGAACGCGTGGCGTTTTTACAATAAAGTGGTTGTTGGTCTTGATCGGAGTGAGGGTCGCGCAGTTCATTCATGGCGACTTTCAGTGAATCTTGCATCGCCGCATCGCGATAAATAATCCAGACAGGCATGCCGCGCCAAGGGATGGTGAGCTGGTCGCGAGGCTTCATGCCGCTGATGTCAACCGTGATGGGCGCGCCGGCAGCTTCGGTGTCTGCGCTTGGCATCCAGTATTGCAAAAAAGGCACAGCGGCCGCGGCCAAACCTATGCCGCCCACCGCAGTGGTCGCGCGACGCAAAAAGCACCGCCGCTGTTCATCGACTGTGTCTGTCACCGTTCATCCTTAACGACGATTATTCAAAGGGTTGGATGAGTGTAATCCGAGATGTGCGGGCTGGCTAGTGTTTTTCTTGGGAATCGACCCACGGGTTGAATGTGGGTCGATTATTCCATTTGCTTTGTGCAAAAGCTCGAAAAATGATCAACCTCATGGTTGGTCACTGACTAAACAACTTCATCCATCCATAATTTTTTTAAAAAATCTACCCAATAAATAACCTCAACACAATCATAAACTCGATTAATTCGATCTCGAGAAACAAGTATATATTTCGTGCAAATATTTTCTTCGGAAAGAAGCTTTAGGTTTTTTAAATGCTTAGAAGTAACGGTTTCAGTTGATTTTACCTCTACAGCAACACTATCGCCAATGATAAAATCAACTTCAGCGCCATGTTTTGAACACCAAAAACTAAGTTGAAGTTTTTTTCGGCGATAGCTTAAATATGCCCGCAATTCATTTGCGATAAAATGCTCAAATACTTGTCCATATAAATCTGATTTTTCATCCACGGTGTGGATTTGTGCTAATACATTTTTCACGCCAATATCAAAATAATAAAATTTAGATGTACTCATTGCTTTACGTTTCAATGTTTTTGTCCAAGCGGGTACTAAGAATCCAATAAAAGTATCTTCAAGAATATGATAAAATTCACGTATGGTTGAGGAAGGAATTCCTGTATCACTGGCTATTTCAGTGTAATTTAACATTTTTCCACTCATTAACGCAGAAACTTGTAAAAAACGAGAAAATGCTGGAATGGATCTAACCAAAGCCTCTGCCTGTATTTCCTCTTTCAAATAAGTGTTCACATACGCATAAAGTTCTTCTTCTGGATATTCACTCAAATAAACTGATGGTAAACCACCGTAAGTTAAATATCGCTGTAACTCAAATGAAGGTATTTCGTGGCTCGTTAATGGCATAAGCTCGGCTGTCCACGCACGGCCAGCTAATAAGTTTGAATGCTCACGCTTCAGTTTGCGTGCACTGCTGCCTGTTAATAAAAATTTAATTTTCTTTTCTTCAATCATCCGATGCACTTCATTAAGTAGCATGGGAATACGCTGCACCTCATCTATGACAATTAAATCGTGATTTTTATAAGCCATGATCATAGGCTCTAAATCTTGGGGCTTTGCACTCAAATGAAGAAAATAATCGCTACGAAGCAAGTTAATGACTGGAACTGTCTCAGGAAACTGCATAGCGATCAGGGATGATTTCCCCGTAGCGCGGGGACCAAACAAAAAAAATGATTTTTTATCAAGTAGTTGTGGTAAATTTAAGGTTCGAGGCAAGATCGACATATTGGCGCCTTTGTTGCTGAATATCCGGATATATTGCGACTTCATTGCTGAAATGTCAAGTTTGGCCTGTGCGCAGCCACTCATGCCGACCCATTAATCGACCCACGGGTCGAATGTGGGTCGATTATTCAACCAGTTGCCTACACAGCCTTTCATTCAATAGCGGCCTCGCGCCCAAACCAAACCCGCAGTGATCTCACATACTTCACCAACATTAAACCCGCCTAAACACCGCTAACGAATAAGGCTCGGTGGTTGGGTAGGGTTCAGTTTCAACACCGTATTCGCGATTGATAGCTGCGCCGGTTTGGCATTGCATGGTTTCAAGACCTAAATTTTTGCAAAATTGCTTTAATTCATCAGGGTTAAAAAACGAACGAAATGGTGATTTGGCTTTTTCAAACCCAGTAAGCGCGGCTACCATTTCACGCGATGCTTCAACTTCATCTTCGCTGTGCATAAAATCCAAGGCAACACTTAAATGAGAAAACGCGGCAGACAATTGAGTTAATGTGTTTTTGACCTCAGCATTCGTCAAATAAAAAATATTCCCTTCCCACAACACCATCGTTGGTGCCGAGAAATCAACGCCATTGTCTTTCATCGCCTGAATAAAATCGTCTTTCACGTAATCCAAAGCAATATATTCTGCATTCTTATCAATATTACGATTAAGATAAAAACGCGCTTTATAATCAAGCACCGCTTGTTTATCCGCTTCAAAAAATTTAACGCCAGCATAAGATGGTTTATTTTTCTCAACCGCCGTCGTGTCTAAACCAGCACCCAAACAAATGACCTGTTTAATACCCTGCTGCTTCACCGCACACGATAAGGCTTTTCTAAAAAAACGGGCACGCGTGGCGGTGGTGCCCCACATTTTTAAATTAGGCAACCTGGCTTTCGCCCCCGCTTCCACCTCAGGGGTAATAAACAGTGACATCTTTTTTTCTTTAAAAATAACCTTATCGCGCTCTCCAGGTTTCACAAAAACATCTTTGAAATTTCCTGGTTGGTTCGCGAATGTTTTCCAGACCAGAGCATAAGCCGAAGTCACTTCCACGCCTTCATTTCGATTTAACATATAACTCTCCTCTTATTGCAATAAAGCATTCACACACACCTCAGGGCACGCATAAAACGGTGAGTGATCTGCTGGGATAAAGCGAAGCACTGCGCCACTTTTTTCAGCCATACGCACTTGATCAACCGCGGCAATCGCTTTATCGTGCTCACCAATGATGGCTCGTTTTGCAACCGATTCAAAACCTGTGCCTAAACTCACCGTGTCTGCAAATGCCTTCATGGGTTGTTTAGACAAACGCGAAATGGCGAGCGCTTGATCGGCTTTCGTGCATAATTGTGCAAACACTTCTTCGACTGCAGGTACCTTATCAAGACTGATTTCATTATTCACTTCATCAAAATGCAAATACGGCCGCAAATAATGATTGGTTGCTGATTGTGCCAAACCAAACAAAGAATCCCCATTCGCGGGCACATAGGCTGATAAATAAATAAGTTCATGAATTTTTTCTGGCACCCATTCTGCCACTTGCGAAATAATAATGCCCGCCATGCTATGCCCCACCAAAATAACAGGCTGCGATTCGGCTTGCACTAATGCAGCAATCGCCTCTGCATAATCTTGCATGCCTATTTTTTTATGTTCGCTATTAACTGGCAAATCAGGCGCAACCACACGATACCCCTTTGCTGCTAATAAAGGGGTCATTCGCTCCCAACACCAAGCGCCATGCCAAGCGCCGTGCACTAAAATAATCGCGGGTAAGTTAGTTTGCATGTTGTCCTCTCAACGCTGCTGCTAAGGTGACTTGTGTGGCCTTGGCTAATTGCGCTAATTCAGCTTCGCTGGTAATAAGCGGTGGCAGCCAATATAAGGTTGAGCCCAATGGCCGCAAATGAACACCGTGCTCGGGGCCACATTGAAAAACAGCTTGCCTGAATGCCGCCACATTATCAACACGAACATCCACCGCTGCCATTGCACCCAGCTGCCGCACTTCACCCAAGCAATCAAACTGTGAGCGAATTTCATTTAAATGCGCAGACATAGCAACACCTAATTCATTGGCACGATCGACCAATGCTTCTTCGCGTATCACGGCTAAAGTCTCCAACGCAACCGCAGCAGCCAAAGCATTGCCTGAATACGTGTGTGAATGCAAAAAACCTGCTTCTATTTTATCTGCATAAAAATAATTATAAATTAAATTCGTGGTTAACACCGCACTCATGGGCAAAAAACCCGATGTCATGCCTTTCGATAAACAGATAAAATCAGGCGTAATGTTTGCATGTTCTGAGGCTAACATTTTCCCTGTTCGGCCAAACCCAGTCATGATTTCATCGGCAATGAGATGAATGTCATTTGTTTTTGCCCATTGCGACAACCTCTTTAAAAAATCAGCACTGATAATTTTCATGCCGCCCGCACCTTGGAGCATAGGTTCAATAATAATGGCCGTGAGCGATTTAGCTAATTTTTTCAACATTGGCATTTGTTTTGCAAAAGCCTGACTGGCATCTTGCCATAAAGCATCTTCTTTACTGTTAACATAAGGTAGATCACGCAATACGCTTGTTTCAAATAATATGTTTTCGTAGGGCTGCCGATATAAACCCACATCACTTACCGACATCGCGCCCAGCGTTTCACCGTGATAAGCATTTTCTAAACATAAAAATTGGATTCGCTGAGTTTGACCTTGCAAATGCCTGACATGCAAACTCATCTTTAAAGCAATTTCAACCGCTGATGAGCCATCACTCGCGTAAAACACTTTAGCTAAGCCAGGCATTAAGCCACATAAGGCTTCGCTTAAATCCACAATCTTAACATTCGTCGTGCCCGCCAACATAACGTGTTCAAATTTTTCCAGTTGAGCTAACAAAGCCGCCTTCAAACGCGGGTGGCCATGCCCCAAGGACTTACACCACCAACTGGAAGTGGCATCGAACACACGCCGACCATCACTCAGGGTCAACCAGCACCCCTTCGCCGTCTGAATGGGCAAAAGTGCTATTTTTTCATGGTGTTTCATCTGGCTGCACGGGTGCCAAAGGTGGCGAAGATCGCGCTCGGCCAGGGTCGCTTGAACCTGCATTCTGGTAAACCTTAAAATTATTTATGGTTGACTGAGTGCGTAACCTATCATAAGCTTTGGCCCAATTCAACAACGGAGCCAGGCAGATGACCCCCACCCAAGCACAAGTCACCTCACTTTACGAACTGCCTTTCATGGACTTATTGCACCAAGCCCACACTGTGCATCGCGCTAACTTTAACGTGAATGAAATGGAATGCTGCACCTTAATCAATATTAAAACCGGACGCTGCCCCGAAGATTGCGCTTATTGTCCGCAAAGCGCGCATTTCGACACTGGCCTCACGCCTGAAAAATTATTCAATACCGATGAAGTGACTGCGAGCGCCAAAGCCGCAAAAACCGCAGGCGCAACACGCGTTTGCATGGGTGCTGCTTGGCGTAATCCACCGAAAAAAGATTTCCCTAAGGTATTGGAAATGATTAAAGCGGTTAAAAAAGAAGGTTTAGAAGCTTGTGTGACACTTGGCATGCTCGATGACGCACAAGCCAAACAATTACATGAAGCGGGGCTGGATTATTACAATCATAATCTAGACACCTCACCTGAGTATTATAAAAAAATTGTGACCACACGCACGCATGAAGATCGCTTAGAAACACTTGAGTACGTTAAAAATGCAGGCATCAATACTTGCTGCGGCGGCATCGTTGGCATGGGTGAAACACGCGAAGATCGCGTGCAATTTTTCTTGGCTTTGTTAAACGTTCCGGGGCCGCTTAAGAGCATCCCTATCAATCAATTGATGCGCGTGGAAGGCACGCCGCTCGCCAATGCAACACCCATAGCACCCTTTGAATTTGTTCGCACCATTGCGATTGCTCGCCTGCTTTTCCCTAAAGCACGCGTACGTTTATCAGCCGGCCGTGAAAATATGTCTGATGAATTGCAAGCCATGTGTTTTTACGCGGGTGCAAATTCCATGTGGTTAGGTGACAAATTATTAACGACTAAAAACCCAAGCATCGACCATGACATGGTGCTGTTAAACACCTTAGGCATGACACCCACCAGCACAACGGATAACGATGCTTGCACTGCATAAAGCACTCAAATTAACTGGCGCTCAACACGCCTTAAGACACCGCACGGCCATTGAAAGCCGTGCGGAAGGTCGCGTTTGCATGCATGGAAAAATATATTCCGATTACACTAGTAATGATTACCTTAATTTAAGCACCCACCGTGACGTCATTCATGCATTTATAGAAGCTGCAAAGCAATACGGCACCAGCAGCGGGAGTGCGCCGCACATTTCAGGGTATAGCCATTATCACGAAATACTTGAGCATGAATATGCACAATGGCAACAACGTGATCGCGCTTTGTTTTTTAATTCGGGTTATCACGCCAATTTAGCGGTTTATAGCGTGTTAGCGTCACGACAACACCTTATTTTTAGCGATAAACACGCGCATGCTTCCATTTTAGATGGCGTACAACTGTCACGTGCCAAACACTTACGTTATCAGCATCAAGATTTATCACACCTCTCTACTTTGCTAAATCAACACACGAATAAGCCAAAACTGATCACCACCGAAAGTGTGTTTAGCATGGATGGTAGCATCACGGATTTGCAAACACTCGCTAAACTTGTCAAACAACACCAGGCTTTATTATGCGTGGATGATGCGCACGGCGTGGGCGTGTTAGGTGAATTATCACGTGGCGCTGTTTCAGCCGCTAAGCTGAACCAAAATGATGTTCCGTGTTTAATACAACCTTTAGGCAAAGCCATGGGCGGAATGGGTGCGATGGTGAGCGGTGAAGCAAGACTGATTGAAGCCTTGCAACAATATGCACGAACCTATCGCTACAGCACGGCTTTGCCAGCCAGCATGGCGGCTGCTTTGCTAGCTGCATTGAAGGTTATTAAAACAGAACCTGAAAGACAACAGCAATTACAAACTAACATTCAGCATTTTAACATTGAAGCAAACAAACGTGGGCTCACGTTGCTTTGCCATGACAACACAGCCATACGCAGCATTTTAACCGGCAGCAATGAAGCCACTTTAAAAATACAAACACAATTACAAGAACGCGGTCACTTTGTTGCCGCCATCCGACCACCCACAGTGCCGGCTAACACTGCACGTTTACGCATTTCGTTATGCGCAAAACACACCCCAGCTGACATCACACAATTATTGGATGACTTGGTTTTATGCTTGGCAAAATAAAACACGCTTTTAATCAAGCAGCGCATACGTATGACGCTGCTGCCAGCGCTCAACATGCCGCAGGGGCTCACCTAATTGAATGCTTGCCTAATCATACTTATCAAAACGTGTTAGATTTAGGCTGTGGCACAGGCCACACCACAAACGCGCTTGCAACACAACTGCATTTCAATGGGTTGCAAGCCATCGACACCGCACCATCAGCCCTCACCCTGGCTCGCAACACCTGCAAACATCCGTTTGTTAACTTCATTGAAGCTGATTTTAACGAATATCAACCCACCCATCGCGCTGATCTTATTTTTTCTAACATGGCACTGCACTGGGGGCTAAATTTAAAAAATGTGCTTGCCCGCTGCCACCAACTGCTTAATGAAAATGGCATATTAGCCTTTTCGCTACCGCTGGCTCACACCTTTCACGAATTAAATGGCATTGCTGCAAAACGAGCGCTACCTGAATTCACTGACGTGCTCTCTTTGCTAGAAACACATCTTAAATTAATTCACCTTGAAAAAAAACAATATCAAACATCTCATGAAAACACACTGGCTTGCTTGCGCGCCATCAAAAAAAACCGGTGCAACCGTTGTTGATAACAAAGCACACCATCCCATCACTAAAAAATTGTTGCGTGAAAAAAACATCACTCAACTGACTTACGACATTGGATTTTTTATAGGACAAAAATCATGTTAGCGAGCAATGAAACTTATTTTGTGACCGGAACCGACACAGGCGTAGGCAAAACTTTTGTGAGCTTGCAATTATTACATTATTTTAAAAAACAAGGTTTGAGCACGCTGGCCTTAAAACCCATCGCCAGTGGTTGTGAAGAAACAGCTAACGGTTTAATGAATGAAGATGCCCTCGCCTTGCAAGCAGCCGCTAGCATTAAATTGCCTTATCATCACGTTAACCCATTTGCTTTTTTGCCGCCCATTGCGCCGCACATTGCCGCCAACCAGGTCGGTGTTACTCTTTCCGTTGCGGCACTCACGCAAACACTCACACCCATCTTACAAACCCAAGCCGACATTAAACTCATTGAAGGTGCTGGTGGTTGGTTGCTGCCTTTAAATAAAATGGAAACGCTGGCTGATTATATTGAAACACTGAATGTAAAAATTATTTTAGTCGTGAAAATGCAATTGGGTTGCTTGAATCACGCCTTGCTTACTGCAAAAGAGATCAAGAATCGCGGCCTAACCTTAGCAGGCTGGGTGGCCAACACCATTAACGAACCCATGCCATATTTAAACGAAAACATTGAAACCCTAAGCGAGCATTTCAATATGACGCCGCTTGCTTTTTAGGTTTTTTCACACGCAAACCAAGCCTCCCTCCTATCAATATTCTCCTTGCGATTATCGCGCACTCTTGATATCTTATTGAAATATAACGACTAATGAGGTTTGCCATGGCCATGTCGCGACCACCATTTTTCCAGCCAAAAGTGATTGCAGGCCTGCCAGACGCATTTAAACCCACACCAACAGAAGACCCAAACTACATCATCCCCCCGCTCGAGGAATTAAAAAAGCATTTAATCCTGAAAGCCTCGAACGAAAAAACAAAAGCAACTGAGAGCGACATTACATTTGATGTCTGTGAAAAAGAATCGTCCTCAAGCGACGACACCTTCATCGCCAATACCTTTGACCATATACACACGCAAAGAGAAAACACACTCTATCATAGCCTCCGAAAAAAAATAATGACCGGTCAAGCGCTGGTGCTCAATGAAATTTTATATTTTTCACTGATCACGGAAAATGTTAACTTACTTACCGACGAGATGATGCTTACCCTAAAATCAACAAACACGCCCTACACCACTGTTTTTTCTGGTCACATCAATCTACTTTTTTACTGCAAGAAACTCTCCCTGGAAAGCACTCAAAAAGAAAGGGAGCGAATAAAAACAAACATAGAAGACGCCTTAAAAATCCGCAGCATGATGAGAAGCGATTTAACTTTCTGCAATTTAGCTAGCATTAATTTTTCTGGTTTAAACTTTAACGGGTCTAGTTTTCAATGGCTGAATTTAGAAAATGCAAATTTTTCAAACTGCACCTTTAATGATTGCGTTTTTAAAAATTGCTTGCTGAAAGAAGCCAGCTTTGAAAGGAGCACCACATTAACCACCCTGATCACACAAGGCCTTTCTTTCTTAAATTGCCCCTTAAATAAAGCAAATTTCTCAAACACAGCCGTGGCCATGCAAGCAAAAGGATGCCAATTAGATAGTGCGGCCTTCACACAAGCAGACATCAACGCCAGCTTCAATGGCTGCACTTTAAAAAACTGCGATTTTACCAAAGCGGTTATCAGCCCGCGCACAAGTATTGACAGCCTTTCACTGAGTGGCTGTCATTTTTCTGGCGTCACATTAAACACACTGATTAAATCTGCGCTCATCGACATCAACGTGACATTATTTACCCCATCAGAACTAAGCAACCCAAGGTCTTTAAATGAAAGGCTGAACATGCTTGCGCCCCCATCAACGTTTGACGCAAAACAACTGAGTGATTATCGGAGGGTGATTGCTAACGTTTTGCTGAACCAACTGAAAGACATAAACGAAGACACAAAAAAGGCTGCTATCACCACGGCACTCCAGCATTCCCTCTTTGCCTCCAAAAATATGTTCAAACAAAGCCTGAACGGGGTGGTAAGCTTTTGTGGGTTCTTCAGCGCCCCACTATTCGAAACCACCGCAGAGAGCCTACTGAAAAACGCCTTATTGCCGCCCACGGCTCCGCCGCTTTGGACCCATTAAAAACGGCAACACAGTCGCCGATTATGATGATAATCGGCGATTATGCTGCCGATCTAAATCACCCCAGCAAAACCACCAAACACAACCTATTGATTATAAAAAATAAAACTATCACACCTCTCGACTAGCCTGATATTTTAACTTAAACACATCAACGCAAACTCACATCCCCCGACGCAAACGCCTGCGTCTTTCCATTGCTTAATTTTAATAATAAATGCCCAAGCTCATTCACGCCGATTGCTTCGCCTTGCACCATGGTTTCAGCAAATGACAAGGTCACGGGTTGGTGTGCGTGATAATGATGCTTTATCCATGCTTTTTGAAAAACTGAAAACCCTTTGGCTTCAAATTGATTTAAATCATCAATCAACGTATTAATTAACTCGGATAAAATTTCATTACGGTCGTGGTAGTCACCGCTTAACTGCCGCAAGGATACCCAGGGCTGCGTGATGCCCTTCACCCCTTTAGGCAGCATATTCACATTAATGCCTATGCCTATCACTGCTTCACACCCGCCGTTGGATTCTGCTTTTAACTCAATTAAGGTGCCCGATAATTTGCCTTGATCACACACCACATCGTTAGGCCATTTCACAAACAAAGGCAGCTTCAACTGCTTTAAGGTTTTTAAAATGGATAAGCTCACCATTAAACTCAAACCCGATAATTCGCTGATGTCTTTTTTAAAATGAAAGCGCAAAGAACAATAAATGTTTTTACCAAAAGGTGACACCCACGCACGCCCCAAACGCCCGCGCCCCGCCGTTTGCATTTCAGCCACGCACACACTTGGCGTTTTCGTGCGCGGTTCATTTAATAAATAATCATTCGTCGATGCAATGCTTTCAAACACACTTAAAGCCACGGGTTGCGTTAAACCTGCTTGAATGCGCTCGGCATCCAGCAACACTAATGGCTCTTTCAAAACATAGCCCTGGCCTTTGATGGATTGCACCAATACCCCCAAGCCCTGTAATTTTTGTATCATTTTCCAAACGGCCGCACGCGTTAACCCTAAATGCTCGCCCAACACATTGCCATCGTGCGGCTTTCCATCCGACAATAAATTTAATAAAGATGTTAAATTACGATTATTTTTTCTTTGCATCAGGCACCCAGCGTGTTAACCATAAACCCAGTTCATATAAGCCCCACATCGGCAAGGCCAGCAATGTTTGTGATAAAACATCAGGGGGCGCGACCAGCATGCCCACAATAAAAGCCCCCACAATGGCGTAAGAACGCCACGCCACCAAACGCGCACGCGTGATGACATTCAAGCCGACCAATAACACCATTGCCATGGGAATTTCAAACAACACACCAAACACCAATAATAATTGCGTGGTGAAATTTAAATAATCGTTCATGTCTGGCATGAGCACCACCCCCGCAGGCGCGGCGTGTGCCAAAAATTGAAATAATAAAGGGAAAATTAAAAAATAAGCAAACGCGACACCCGCGTAAAATAACACTAAACTTAAAACAAAAAACGGCCACAACCATCGGCGCTCACGGCCGTAAAGCGCCGGTGAAATGAATTGCCAGGTTTGATATAAAAACACAGGCACACAAGCAAGCACTGCCACTAAAAAAGCGAGTTTAAACGGTGCAAAAAAAGGGGCGATCACTTGTGTTGCAATCAAATGACCCGAAGGCAAACGATGCAATAAAGGAAAGGAAAGCCAGGTATAGAGTGTGTTTGCCTTATAACTTAATAAAGCAAACACCGCCACCAAACAAATTAAGCAGCGCAATAAACGCGTGCGCAACTCAATGAAATAATGCAGTGCGTTCACGGCAAAGGCTCGTCTTTTTTGACGGTGTTAATTTCTTGTTTGATGTTATTCAATAAAGCACGCACCGTTTTCGTGAGTTGCCCTAAGCGATAAGCAAGCGGCGGCAATTGCTCGGGCTTGACCACCACCAAAGCCACCGCACCCACTAACAGCATTTCACTCACACTAATGCTCACGATTTTTTTTGCTCCGCATCGTCTTCTTCAAGGCCTTTACGAAAACTGCGTATGGCTGCCGCCAAATCGCCGCCCGCATTGCGCAGGCGCTCAGTGCCAAAGAGCATCATTAAAATTAAGAAGATCATTAACAAAGAACCAAAATTCCGTAACCCCATAAACCCCTCCATCAATAATTCGGCTGCAACCAACCCAAGGCATAAGCCAGCATGAGCGCCAGAAACAAAAAGAGTGATAAACCAATGCGCCAGGTCAGGGCTTTAACTAAACGCGGCGAATTGGGCTGATCGTGCACTAAAAAATAAAGCGCCGACGACAAAGCGTAAGCGATTAAACCCAAGAAAAAAAGCATGAAGACTTTGCTTAAGAGACTCATCAGCTTTACAATCCTAAATGAGCAAAGGAACCTGTGCCCAGTATAGTCACTTAACAAAAGGATTGCATCTCTCATGACAACCATCATCCATCGCACCAAACTCACCCTCATTGGTTTTGCACTCACCGGCCTGTTTGTCGGCCTTGGCCTGTGGCAATTGCAACGTGCTGAAGCCAATCAAGCTGTCTTGAATAAACTCATGGCCACCATGAAACAACCCCCCGCCACGGTCAAAGACATCAACACCCCTCAAGACTGGCGCTTCCACTTAGCCACCCTCACCGGGCAGTTTGACAACAGCCGCAGCTTTTTGCTCGACAACAAAACCAATAAGCACCGCGTTGGCTACGAGGTTTACACCCCCTTCACCCCCGATGGCAGCGACCAAACCTTCTTAGTGGACCGCGGCTTTATTCCTGCCAACCCCGACCGCAATGTCTTGCCCACCATTCCAGCCATTGCCAAAACCACGACCATCCTCGGCATGCTGAGCCTCCCGCCACTCGGCGTCACCCTCGGCAAGGTCACAGACATCAAAACCACCACCTGGCCACAACGCATTGAAACCTTACAGCTAAACAATATCAGCCAAACCTTGAATGCGAACCTCTTCCCCTATGTCTTGATGCTCGCCCCGCAAAGCCCCTATGCCTTTGATATGGAATGGAAACTGACCGACACCACCCCCGCCCAACACCGCCTTTATGCGGCACAATGGTTTGCGTTAGCCCTCACCTTATTGCTATTATCGCTAGCCATGAATCGCAACACTGAAAAAAAGACACGCAAGCAGGTCAAATGAGGATATTGTTTTGAGTTCACCTTGGTTTGTTTCCCCCAAGTTAAGGCCAGATGCAAAGCTGGCCTTATTCGCCTGCGGCTTAGCCTTTATTGTCATTTTATTGGGGGCTTACACTCGCCTCACGAATGCCGGCCTCGCCTGCCCGGATTGGCCGCATTGCTACGGCTACCTCACCGCACCCACCACGCCCGCGCAAATTCACCACGCGAGCCTCACCTTTCCTGGCACCCCCGTTGACATTAAACGCGCCTGGACGGAAATGGTGCACCGTTATTTTGCCGGCACTGAAGCCGTGCTCATGCTGGCCTTCATGGCGGCACTCGCCTTCACCCCCAAAATAAAAACCCATTATGCAAAACGAATAACGTTCGCACTCATCGCCTTGTTAGCCACACAAATTTTATTAGGTATGCTGACCGTCACTGAAAAATTAAAACCGATGATCGTGACCGCCCATTTATTAACGGGCATCGCCATCATGGCCACCTTGTGGTGGACATACTTACGCACTTACCTCATGCAGCCTTATTTCAGCCATCACCCTCACCGAAAAATTAAACCGTGGATAGGAATAAACTTAGCCATCGTTGCCACGCAAATTGCGCTGGGCGGCTGGGTGAGCACGCATTATGCCTCGCTTGCTTGCGTTGATCTTCCTTATTGCAATGGCAAACTCTTCCCTGCCTTACACCTTCATCAATTAAACACCGACCTCATCACCATCCACATGATGCATCGCATTGGTGCTTTTATTACCACGGTTACTGTTGGGGGATTAAGCTTGTGTTTATTACAACTTAAACACTATAAAATTTTAGGTGCGATCTTGCTCAGTTTAGTCTGCGCACAAATAAGCTTGGGGGTTTTAAATATTCTGTGGTTACGCCCCGTGCCCATCGCCTTATTACACTTAAGCGTCGCGATTTTACTTTTATTAACTTTAATTGCTAGCCTTGTGAAAGCTCAGGTTGAATCTTGTGAATAATCATTTTTTAAGCACCATGCGCGATTACTTTATTTTATGCAAACCACGTGTTGTGTTGCTGATGCTGCTAACGGTGTGGGCAGGCATGACCCTCGCTAGCACCGGCCCGCTGCCCTGGTCACTTTGGGTGAATGCCACCCTCGGCATTGCTTTGCTTTCAGGTGCTGCGGCCACCATGAACCACATCATAGACCACCGCATCGACGCCATCATGGAGCGCACCAAACACCGCCCTTTAGCCTCAGGCAAATTAAGCCTCAGCCAAGCGTGGGTGTTTGCCACCCTTCAAAGTTTGCTCGGGTTTTTTATCCTTTATTTATGGGTGAACCCCTTAACGGCTTTATTAACGGCACTCACCGCCGTTGGTTACGCCATTATTTATTCCATCTTTTTAAAGCGCTCAACCTCACAAAACATTGTGATAGGCGGGCTTTCAGGCGCCATGCCCCCGTTGTTGGGTTGGGTGGCTGTCACCGGCCAGCTAGATGCGAAAAGTTGGTTACTGGTCTTAATTATTTTTGCATGGACACCCGCGCATTTTTGGGCGCTTTGCATACATCGCTTAGACGAATATAAAAAATCCAGCTACCCCATGCTGCCTGTCACCCACGGCGTGCCTTACACCAAACTCAACATTTTGTTTTACACCCTCTTAACCGCCGTCACGAGTTTGCTGCCTTACGTCACCGGCATGAGCGGTTATTTTTATTTAGTGAGCGTGCTCTTATTAAATGCAGGCTTTTTGTTTTACGCCTTCAAATTACAATTTGCGCCTGAGAACAACACCCTCGCCTTGCGCACCTTTCATTACTCCCTGATTTATTTAACGGGCTTATTTGCGGCACTATTAATTGATCATCATTTAATGTTGAGCTAATCATGACAAAAAAATCTTTCCTGCAAATACTGTCAACGCACGCACAAACCTTGGTGCCGCAACACGCGCTTTCTCAATTTGCTGGCTGGCTGGCCAATTCAACCAACCCTGCATTAAAAAATAAACTCATTCATTATTTCTTAGGTAAATACAACATTAACTTAGCAGAGGCCATCAACAGCGACCCTGAAGCCTATGCAAGCTTCAACGACTTCTTCACGCGCGCACTGAAACCCGGTGTTCGCCACTTAAGCCCCGATGCCAAAGCCATTGTCAGCCCCGCCGACGGCTGCTTTGCCGAACTCGGCCAGATTAACCACGCTCAACTCATACAAGCCAAGGGCATGGTTTATGATTTGCCGTCTTTGTTTGGTGGCGATGCCACGGCCACCGATTTCAACCAAGGGCAATTTGCCACCATTTATCTCGCCCCACACAACTACCACCGCGTCCACATGCCTTACACCGGCCGCCTCCTCAAAACCATTTACGTGCCTGGCCGACTTTTCTCGGTCAACCGCATGACCACCGACCTCATCCCCAACCTCTATGCCAGGAATGAACGCCTCATCTGCCTTTTTGAAACGGGCATTGGCCCCATGGCTGTCATTTTAGTCGGCGCCATGATTGTCGGCAGCATGCAAACGGTTTGGATGAATAAACCCTTACGCGCCAAGCACTTACAGGTGGATTCCCCCCCAACCCCCCTCACCCTCAACCAAGGTGATGAACTCGGCCATTTTAGCCTGGGTTCGACCGTCATTATGCTGTTTGCCAAGGATGCGAGCCAGTGGCTGGCCAACATTCAGCCGGGCAACGAAGTGCAAGTCTTTGAAAAAATTGCTTTAATTAAATAATTTCATTTTTTTTCTCAGGCTTAATACTCCCTTAAGCCTTGCCCCTTATAATGGGGTCACTAACAAAAACCTAAGCCAACAATAACTATTATGATTAAATATATAAGAAATCAGATTCCATTTAGCGCCTTGATAGCCCTCATGTTTACTTGCTATCTCGCTTACTACCTCTTGCTCAGCAAGAGCGGCTGGCACACGTCCATTACCAGCATCATTACGATGGCGCAAACCACGGCCTTGCCTCGCCACTTACTCATTTTGGCCTTTCTTCCTATCTACATTGCTTGTATGATATTTGGATCTGCCTTAATCGGAATCTATTTGGGTAACACTGTTCCAGCCTTGATCACCCGAATTTCTAAAAAAACCAACGCCAGCGAATGAAATGTGAGTAATTTGCTGTTTTTCTTGTAAGTTTTTGACTATCTTTTATGTCAGTTATTTCGCACGTCTAGTCAAAAAATCATGTTAACCCATTGTAAAATAATAATATTATTTTACAGCCTCCGCACCCCCTAAAACACCCCCAGAGAAAAGCATTGAGTGTCTTTTGCGCTATTTGTTACGCTAGAAGTTGTCAGGGATGAAAACAGGACACGCATCAAGGACTTGATGCAGCATCAAGGATGCATATGCCGCCACGGAGTTGGTGGATTGGACAGGATGCCTGGGTAGGCTAAAAGGGGTTGCTTAAGGATTAAGCAACCCCTTTTGCTTTTATCTCATATGCACCTTCGTCTTTTTTGGTAAATCTTCGTTGAAAAGGTTCCCTTAAATGCTCAGCTACATCAAGTAGCCTCCGCTTTAAGGGAACCTTTTCGCCTCGATTTCCACAAAAAATACTCGGTGTTCGAGAGTGGTGGGTGTTCTTTTTTAAATTACGCCGCTTCGGTCTCGTAACGCTTCACGCTCGCCAAAATTTCTTGCTGCGCTGCCGCCAATCCTTCCCAACCATCGACCTTCACCCACTTACCTGGCTCTAAGTCTTTGTAATGCTTAAAGAAATGCTCAATCGCATTCAATAATTCTTTGCCCAAGTCTTCAGGCGTTTTCACGTGCTGGTAGCGCGTGGTGAGCTTGGTGACTGGCACCGCTAAAATTTTGGCGTCTTTGCCGGATTCGTCCGTCATGCGCAACATGCCCACCGGGCGGCAACGAATCACGACACCAGGCATTAAAGGCAAGGGCGAAACCACTAACACGTCCACCGGGTCGCCGTCTTCAGATAAAGTGTGGGGCACAAAGCCGTATTCGCAAGGATAAACCATGGAAGTCCCAAGGTAACGATCCACCATCACCATCCCACTCGCTTTGTCGTACTCATACTTAATGGGGTTGCTGTTGGAAGGAATTTCTATCACCACGTTGATGTCGTCAGGCACTTGCTTGCCCGCATTTAATTTATCTAAACCCATGTTACTATCCTCTTTAAAGATCTATCCAAGCCTGTGAGCCTATCAGTTTCGGCTATTTTTGCAAGTCATCCCAGAATCTTTTACACTAACCACCATCTTATTAAAAGGAAGGGTCCATGGACTGCCTGTTTTGCAAAATCGCCAGTGGTCAAATCCCGGCCAATGTTGTTTATCGCGATGATCACGTGGTGGCGTTTGAAGACATCAACCCCCAAGCACCCCTGCATTTGCTGGTTATCCCGCAAAAGCACATCGCCACCTTAAACGACCTTCACGACGAAGACCGCGAACTCCTGGGGCACATGATTCAAGCCGCCAGCAAACTCGCTAAACAATTTAACGTGGCTGAGGAAGGCTACCGCATCGTTAGCAACTGCAACGCCAATGCCGGCCAAACCGTGTTTCACATTCACTTACATTTATTAGGCGGCCGTAAAATCACCTGGCCACCCGGTTAATTTTCGAGGACCTTATGCAAGAACATTACAAAAAAATCATTGAAGCCATAGGCGAAAACCCCGACCGCGAAGGCTTACGCGACACCCCCAAACGCGCCGCCAAAGCCATGAGCTTTCTCACGCAAGGCTATCACCAAGACTTAAACACCATCATCAATGGCGCGCTGTTTGAAAGTGACAACGACGAAATGGTGTTAGTGAAAGACATTGAACTGTATTCCATGTGCGAACATCATTTATTGCCTTTCATTGGCAAATGCCACGTAGCTTACATGCCTAACGGGAAAATTCTAGGTTTATCTAAAATTGCGCGCATCGTTGATTTGCACGCAAGGCGTTTGCAAGTGCAAGAAAATTTAACACGTGAAATTGCGAATACGGTGATGGAAGTCACCAATGCCAAAGGCGTGGGTGTTATTATTGAAGCGAAACACTTGTGCATGATGATGCGCGGCGTTGAAAAACAAAATTCAGTAATGTGCACCTCAGTGATGCTTGGGTTGCTGCGTGAAGACCCGAGAACGCGCGCGGAGTTTTTGAGTTTGGTGAAGTAAAAAAAGCACCCCACCCCACCCTCCCCGTTTTCGCAAAGAACGCTCAAACAGGGAGGGGTGTTTTTAAAACGACATCCGCTTTAAAATATCGGTTTTATCGTAAAAATGATGCTTAATCGCGCCCAAGGCATGCAACACAATTAAAGCAATTAAGCTATAACCCAACCATTCGTGTATAAACGCAAAGACCGGCGCTAAGGCTTTATTGGGCTCCATCACACTGGGAACGGCCCAACCAAAAAAATGCGCTTGATAACCCGCAGCCGATGTCATGAATAAACCACTGAGCGGCATCGCAAACATACAAAAATAAAGCGCCCACTGCACAAACCACGCAAGCGCATGCTCTAAACGACCGATGGATGTTAAGGGAGGAACCACATTCGCCAAACGCCAACTGATGCGCAAACACACTAAACCCAAAATAAGAATGCCAAATTCTTTGTGTATGTCGTAAAGCCCAAACTTGCTATCACTGTTAGGCAAGCCTGTCATGTATAAGCCCAACACGAGCAAGCCTATCATGATAATAGCCATCACCCAGTGCAAACTAATGGCAACAACACCAAACCGTTTTTCCGTGTTTTTAATGTGCATCATGCACTCCTTAATTAAACGCCTCTCCGTAAGGTAACGCTGGCAAACCTAAATGTTTTGCAATGCTTTGGCCAATGTCTGCGAAGGTTTTACGCTTGCCAATGGCGCCCGCTTTAACGGCTGGACCAAAAGCAATAACAGGCACGTGTTCACGCGTGTGATCGGAACCAGGCCAGGTTGGGTCGCAACCGTGATCAGCCGTGATCACCACCATGTCGCCGGGTTTTAAAGCAGCTTCTAACGCAGGTAGTTTTGCATCGAAATCTTCAAGCGCTTTCGCATAACCAAGCACATCGCGACGGTGACCGTAAACCATGTCGAAATCAACCAAGTTCACAAACACTATGCTATTGTCGGGCGCAACACGGGCTTGCTCAATGAAGGCCTCAAACAACACCGCATTGCCACTCGCTTTGATCATTTTGGTGACGCCTTGGTGGGCGTAAATATCCGCCACTTTACCAATGGCGATAACTTCACCACCCGCATTTTTCATCACATCTAACAAGGTGGGTGCGTGCGGCGGTGTCGCGTAATCACGTCGGTTGCCCGTGCGCGTGTAACTGCCAGGCTTGCCGGTGAATGGGCGCGCAATGACACGACCAATGTTGTAAGGGTCGACTAATTTGCGTGCGATTTCTGAAATGTCATAAAGGCGTTGCAAACCAAAGCTTTCTTCGTGTGCTGCAATTTGAAACACGCTATCTGCAGAGGTATAAACAATGGGTTTGCCCGTGCGTTCATGTTCTTCACCTAATTGTTCAATGATGGTGGTGCCTGAAGCATGATGATTACCAAGCACACCAGGCAGCGCCCCTAAACGCACAAAATCAGCAATTAAAGATTCAGGAAAGCTAGGATAATCAGGCTTAAAATAACCCCAATCGTATAACACCGGCACACCCGCCATTTCCCAATGACCGCTTTGCGTGTCTTTGCCGTGGCTCAGTTCTTCAGCGCAACCATAAGCGCCTTCAATGCGAGCATTCACATCCAGGCCAGGCACAGGCAACCCGGAACTCGCCATCGCTGCGCCATTTAAACCCAAACGCGTTAAATTAGGCAAATGCAAAGGCCCTTGACGCACACCCGCTTTATCCGCCTTGCCTTCAGCGCAGGCTTTCGCAATGTGCAGCAAGGTGTTAGCACCGGCATCACCGTAACGTTCAGCGTCGGCAGTTGCGCCAAGGCCGAACGAATCGAGCATGATAATAAAGGCGCGGGGCATTAGGCTTGCGACCGGCAATACGTTTCACGGATGAAGAAAGAAATAACCAATGCCACCACAATAGAAATAGGCATGATCAACATCGCGTGGTTAAAATCCGTGGGGGAATAAACCGCCACACCATTCACCATGGCATGCACACCACCACTCGCACGCTCCATTAACCAACCAAACATTGGTGGGATAATGAAACCACTCGCCATGATGCAAAGTGAGTCAATGCTCACTGCCGTGCTGGTTAAATAAATAGGGTTTAATTCAGCAATGGTTGGATACGTTAACACTTGTGAGCTCGTGACAAACCCAATTAAACAAAACAGTGTCATGACCATACCGAACGACAAATCAGGAATATACATTAAGGCTAACATCACTCCCAATGAAAGCACGGAACCAATAATCATGGGCAACACGCGTCTTTCAATGTGGTCAGAGAACCAACCAAAACCCAGCGAACCTAAAATAACGCCGATGAAGAAAATGGTGGTGGCGTAAGACGCTTGCGCTTCGGTTAAGTGATGCACACTCGTAAGATAAAGCACGCCCCACAAACCGCCCATGATGAACACGGGTAAATTCATGAGTGCGGTGTATAAACCACCAAACCAATTTTGTGGATTTAAAGCTGCCAACTTAATGCAGCGCCACAAACCCAATTCATTTAAATGTTGTTGATCAGCGGCGGCTTGGCCTTGTGCATCGGGTGGGCGGTCTTGCACGATAAGCAAGATGGCGATCACGATACCAACACCTAAACCAGAGTTAATGTAGAGCGCTTCACGCCAGCTACCGACCGCATGCGTTAACAAAGCAAACGGGGTTTGAGCCACCATGCCGCCCAACATCGCCATGGTGACCACCACCCCGGTGACCAAGGCCATGCGGTGAGGAGGGAACCAACGCGAAGCAATGCGTATGCAGCTTAAAAAGCAAAAGGATGCGCTGCCACCCACTAAGAAACGACCGACAGCCGCCATGTGCACCGTTTGCGCCGTTGCAAAAATAATGGTGCCCAGGGTACAAACCGACACGGCACCCAGCAATAAACGCTTAGGGGAGTAACGGTCTAGCAAATTACCGGCCATGAATAAGCACAAGAAATTGGCGTAAAAGTAAGTGGAAAACAACTGGCCTATGGAAACGGCATCCAGGGAAAAGGCTTCTCGTAAATCCGTGTTGATGGTGTTAAACAAGTTCATCTGTATGAATTCATAGAAGAAAAACAAGGCTGCGGTGAGCGTTACCCACCAAGCTAACTGGGTATGTTTCGTCTTTTCGTGTCTGTAAGTGTTTTCCATGGAGGCCCGCCATTTGAAAGTGAGGGTTATTGGGTGTGACTTTTTTATCACATGCGAGCTAAATTTAAAAGGACTTGTACCAACTGACTGGCCCCGATGCGAAAGGTGCTTGCACTGACCCTATCTTTGCCCAAAATTTGGTCAGCCAGAGCCACGTAACGCGCAGCATCATCCGCCGTGCGTATGCCGCCCGACACCTTCACCCCCAAGGGGCGCTGCACCTTAGGCTGCATGTGTTTAACGACTAACAACATCACCGCTGCGGCCGCTAAACTCGCCCCTTCGGCGACTTTACCCGTCGAGGTTTTGACAAAATCAGCGCCGCTCACCAAGGCATCGTAGGCCGCATCGGCAATAATAGCGGGGTCTTGCAATGCCCCCGTTTCCAGTATCACTTTCAATAAGACACCTTCGCCGCAAGCCGCTTTGCAAGCCGCGACAAACGATTGCGCATATTGACGCTCACCAGCCAAATAACGAAGGTAAGGAAAGACCACATCAATTTCATTCGCGCCGTCTTGCAGTGCTCGGCCAATCCCAACCAACACCTGATCAAGCGGCTCATCGCCCGAGGGGAAATTCACGACCGTCGCCGTTTGCACGCTTGAACCTGCAAACTCGGTTGCCACCAAAGACACAAAACGCGGATAAACACACACGGCCGCCACTTCACCTAAAGGTGAGCGAGCCGCCTGCATGAAGGTGGCAATGCTCGCATCCGTGTCGGTGTCGTTTAAACTGGTCAAATCAACCAAGGCGTAAAGTCGTCTTGCCAAGGGCAAGTCCAGAGAAAACGTTTCTGGAACGTGCGCCAAGGCAGCCTCAACGGCTTCAGACCATTGCATCGTTTAAATCCTTCACAAATTCAGGAATGAGTTTCGTGAGTTTACGTGCAGCGAGTTCGCCGTATTGCAAAGTGCCATCGTGCGTAATGCGTTCATGGCTCATGCCGGCGGCGGCGTTGGTAATGGCAGCAACGCACACCACACGCAAGCCACAATGACGCGCTAAAATGACTTCAGGCACCACAGACATACCAACCACATCCGCACCCCAGCGTTTGAACGCACGAATTTCAGCCGGCGTTTCAAAGGTTGGGCCCATGGTGGAAAGGTAAACACCGCGATGCAAGGTGTAACCTAAACGGTTGGCAGCGCCTTGCATGATTTCTTGCAAGCCTGGGTCGTAAGCGTCTTCCATGCCGACAAAACGTGGGCCTTCGCTTTCATCATTCGGGCCAACCAAAGGATTAAACGGTTGGAAATTAATGTGATCGTTGATCATCATCAACTCACCCGGGCCCGCTTCTGGCACCAAGGAACCCACTGCACCCGTCACAATTAAAGTTTGGCAACCCAAGTGTTTTAATTGACGAATGAACACACGCAAGGATTCAATGGACGTGCCTTCATACATGTGCAAACGACCGCGCATGCAAATGACAGGCACATTCGCTAAATGACCAGCGGCCATTAAAGACGCATGGCCGGCGACCGTGCCGCCGTGCAACCCAGGAATAGCATTGTAGGGAATGGACACACTCCCTGTCATTTGTTCAGCGATGGAAGACAACCCTGACCCTAAAATCATCGCCACTTTAGGAGAAAACCCCTGAGGCAAATGACGATTAAGAACTTGCATTACTTCTGGCATAGTGACTGACATACTGTTTCCTTATTTTGCTTTCATCCACGCACTGGCAACATCAAGCATGCGGTTAGAGAAACCCCATTCGTTGTCATACCAAGCGAGAATTTTCACCAGATTGCCTATCACTTTGGTACCAACGGTATCAAAGATAGCAGATGCTGGGTTGTGGTTAAAATCGATGGA
Source organism: Gammaproteobacteria bacterium (assembly GCA_035764205.1). Lineage (GTDB taxonomy): Bacteria > Pseudomonadota > Gammaproteobacteria > DSM-16500 > DSM-16500 > Aquicella. Next base: position 68,816 of record DASTZQ010000049.1, on the reverse strand, counting down.
GACTAACGGTTCTTCATTGAAGGCTAAAATGCCTTTCAATGCGCCTTGCGACGCTTTTTGTATCACGGAATTGACTTCTTCTACGGTGGTGTTGCGCTTTGCTTCGAAGGTTAAATCAACCACAGAAACATTAATGGTTGGCACGCGCACAGCAAAACCATCGAGCTTGCCATTTAATTCGGGCAACACTAAACCAACCGCAGCCGCGGCGCCAGTTTTGGTTGGAATGATGGATTGCGTGGCTGAGCGCGCACGACGCTCATCCACGTGATAAACGTCAATTAAGCTTTGATCATTCGTAAACGCATGCACGGTGTTCATCAAACCACTCACCACCCCAATGGCTTCGTGCAAAGGCTTCACGACATTGGCTAAGCAGTTGGTTGTGCAAGATGCGTTAGAAATAACGGTGTCGGTGGATTTTAAAATGTTGTGATTCACGCCGTAAACAATCGTTGCATCCACGCCCGTGGCTGGTGCAGAAATAATGACTTTTTTAGCGCCGGCTTCAAGGTGCATGCCTGCTTTTTCTTTCGTGGTGAATAAACCCGTGCATTCAAACACGATGTCAATGTTCAAATCGCCCCATGGCAATTTGCGCGGATCACGCTCAGCGACCACTTGAATTTTATCGCCGTTAATCACTAAGTGATTACCTTCGACTGACACCTGACCAGGGAATTTACCGTGCGTGGTGTCGTATTGCGTTAAATAAGCATTGGTTTTCACATCACCCAAATCGTTGATGGCCACAATTTGAATGTCGGGGTGCAATTTCTTTTCATAATGTGCACGCAAAATATTGCGGCCAATGCGGCCGTAGCCATTAATGGCAACACGAATAGTCATGGGTTTTTCTCCTAATAATAAACAGTGTTATGAACCTGAGGCCGCAGCAAATTCGCTGGCCGTCATTGAATGATTTGCAGCTTTCACGATCGCTTCGACCGTCAACCCGCAGTCTTGATACACCGCTTTAATTGGCGCAGACGCACCAAAGCGATCAATGCCAAGCACCACGCCTTGCGTGCCCACAAAACGATACCAACCGTCAGTGGCAGCCGCTTCAACCACCACGCGCGCAGTCACTGCTGGTGGTAACACATCCGCTTGATAAACCGCAGATTGCGATAAAAACACATTGGTCGATGGCATGGAAACCACACGCGCCATCACCCCTTGTGTTTTCAATACATTCGCGGCTTCAACAGCTAAGGCAACTTCTGAACCGGTTGCAATTAAAATAACTTGCGGTGTTTTGTGCGCAGCATGATCTACCAAAGTGTAACCACCACGCGCAATGTTAGACAGTTGCTCTGCATCACGCGTTTGGAAAGGTAACACTTGCCGTGAAAATAACAAACACGTTGGGCCTTCATGCTGAATGGCGTGCCGCCAAGCAACAGCGGTTTCAACCGTATCACAAGGGCGCCACACGGATAAGTTAGGCATTAAACGTAAGCTAGGCAAATGCTCAATGGGTTGGTGGGTTGGGCCGTCTTCACCCAAACCAATGGAATCATGGGTGTAAACATAAATAACGCGTTGACGCATGATGGCTGCTAAACGAATGGCGTTACGCGCGTAATCAGAGAACGTTAAAAACGTACCACCAAAGGGAATAAAACCGCCGTGCAAAGCCAAACCATTTAGAATGGCTGACATCCCAAACTCACGCACGCCGTAATGCAAGTAACGACCCGTCGGTTCATTCGCGGTGAACACCGTCATGCCTTGCCAATTCGTGCAATTGGATTCGGTTAAATCGGCAGAGCCGCCCAGCATTTCAGGCAAGGCATTCGCATAATGATCTAAACAATATTGCGAGGCTTTGCGCGTAGCAACATTTTGTTTTTTCTCATTCAGCTGTTGTAAAAAAACATCGGCATCACTCGCCCACGTTTGAGTGAGCTTGCCTTGTTGACGACGAAGGAATTCAGAAGCGAGTGCTGGATGCGCGGCTTCATAACGTGTGAATAAGGCCTTCCAATCCGCATGACGCTTAGCGCCCAATTCACGCGCATTAAAAGAAGCAGCAATGTCGGCTGGCACTTCAAACGGGGCATGCGGCCAATGAAGCGCCACACGTGCCCCAGCAATTTCAGCATCGCCCAAGGGGGCGCCGTGGGTGGCAGCCGTGCCAGCCAAGTTAGGTGCGCCAAACCCAATGGTGGTTTGACAGCAAATTAAGGTGGGGCGAGTCACATCCGCTTTAGCGGCTTCAATGGCGGCCTTAATCATGTCAGGGTTGTGACCATCAACCTTAGGGATCACCTGCCAACCATAAGCCTTAAAACGCTCAGGGGTGTTGTCTTTAAACCAACCACTCACATCACCATCTATCGAAATTTGATTATCGTCGTAAAAAACAATGAGTTTGCCCAAGCCTAAGGTGCCGGCCAAGGAGCACACTTCATGGGAAATGCCTTCCATCAAACAGCCATCGCCAATAAAACAGTAGGTGTAGTGATCAACAATGGCGAGACCGTCACGATTAAAGCTCGCTGCCAATTGCTTTTCAGCAATGGCCATGCCAACGGCATTGCCCAAACCTTGGCCTAGGGGGCCGGTGGTGGTTTCAACGCCAGGGGTGTCGCCACGCTCAGGGTGGCCGGGGGTTTTAGAATGCAGCTGACGAAAGGCTTTGAGGTCGTCAATGGTGAGGGGGTAGCCGGTTAAATGCAGCAATGAATACAACAACATACAGCCGTGGCCGTTGGATAAAACAAAGCGGTCGCGATTGGGCCACGCGGGGTCGTTCGGGTCGTGACTTAAGAAGTCATGCCAGAGCACCTCGGCGATATCAGCCATGCCCATGGGCATGCCTGGGTGGCCGGAATTGGCTTTTTGCACAGCATCAATACTTAAAAAACGAATCGCGTTCGCACGATCTTGGCGGGACGGCGTAGCCATTAAAACAATCCTTAGGTGACATTGACTTCGCGCATCTTAACCGAATGCAGGGAAGCGTGCAAATCAGGCCGATTAAAAAGTGCTCGGCCTAGCATCTTCCAAGACCGCATGCTATGATTGCGCGTTTTTTCAACCCACTCTATTTTTTGTAAAGGTATGGACGCTATGAACAATAACGACTACTTATTCACCTCCGAATCCGTTTCCGAAGGCCACCCCGATAAAATCGCCGACCAAGTCTCAGACGCCGTCCTCGACGCCATTTTAAAACAAGACCCCACCGCCCGCGTTGCCTGCGAAACCTTAACCAAAACCGGCATGGTGGTGGTTGCTGGCGAAGTCACCACCAAAGCGTGGGTTGACATTGAAGCCATCACGCGCGAGGTGGTGAGAGACATAGGCTACACCAGCGAATCTGGCTTCGACCCTGATTCTTTCGCTGTTTTAAATGCCATTGGCAAACAATCCCCCGACATCGCCATGGGCGTTGATCGCAGCAACCTTGAAGAACAAGGTGCCGGCGACCAAGGTTTAATGTTTGGCTATGCGTCGAATGAAACCGACGAACTCATGCCTGCGCCTATTATGTACGCCCACCGCTTGGTGCGCCGCCAAGCCACCGTTCGCAAAGAAAAAATCTTGCCTTGGTTGCGCCCCGATGCCAAATCACAAGTCACCTTCCGTTATGTGGATGGCAAACCACACAGCATTGCGGCTGTTGTTTTGTCCACGCAACACAACCCCGACATCCAACAATCTGACTTAGTGGAAGCGGTGATTGAAGAAATCATCAAGCCCACCTTGCCAGCCGCTTGGTTGAAAGACACCAAATACTTCGTGAACCCAACCGGTCGTTTTGTCATTGGCGGGCCTGTCGGCGATTGCGGCTTAACCGGTCGTAAAATCATCGTTGATAGCTACGGCGGCATGGCAAGGCACGGTGGTGGTTGCTTCTCGGGCAAAGACCCTTCCAAGGTCGACCGCTCCGCGGCTTATGCTGCGCGTTATGCCGCTAAAAATGTCGTGGCCGCGGGCTTAGCTGATCGTTGCGAAATTCAAGTGTCTTACGCGATTGGTGTGGCCGAACCCACGTCCATCCACGTGGAAACCTTTGGCACGAATAAAATTCCTAACGACACCATTGCTAGCTTAATTGCACAACATTTCGATTTACGCCCTTACGGCATTATCAAAATGCTGGATTTGTTGCACCCCATGTATCGCCAAACCGCCGCTTACGGCCACTTTGGTCGCAACGATTTAGATTTAAGCTGGGAAAAAACCGACCGTGCTGCCATTTTGCGTGATGCCTCAGGCATGCGTGCGGCGGCTGGGCTTTAATTAAAGAAGGAATTCACTATGTCTATCACTGCTATGAAACACGACGCCACTCAAGATTTTCGCGTGGCGGATATGTCGCTCGCTGAGTTCGGCCGCAAAGAAATTAACATTGCTGAAACGGAAATGCCTGGTTTGATGGCGCTTCGCGAAATGTACAAAGGCAAAAACCCACTGAAGGGCGCACGCATTGTCGGCTGCTTACACATGACCGTGCAAACTGCCGTGCTCATTGAAACCTTAACGTCTTTGGGTGCTGAAGTGCGCTGGTCTTCTTGCAATATTTTCTCAACGCAAGACCACGCAGCGGCGGCCATTGCGGCGGCGGGTGTACCTGTGTTTGCTTGGAAGGGCGAAACCGAAGAAGAATATTGGTGGTGCGTTGAGCAAACCATTCAAGGCCCAAACAACTGGGTACCTAATTTAATTTTAGACGACGGCGGCGATTTGTCTTTATTAATGCATGAAAAATATCCGGCCTTGTTAAAAAACATTAAAGGCATTTCTGAAGAAACCACCACCGGCGTGCATCGCTTATATGAAATGCACAAACGCGGTGAATTGAAAGTGCCTGCGATTAACGTGAATGATTCTGTCACGAAATCCAAATTTGACAATTTGTACGGCTGCCGTGAATCCTTAATGGATGGCATTAAACGCGCCACCGATGTCATGATCGCTGGTAAAATTGCAGTCGTGTGTGGTTACGGTGATGTGGGTAAAGGCTGCGCACAAGCACTTCGTTCTTTCGGTGCAACGGTGTTGATCACTGAAATCGACCCTATCTGCGCATTGCAAGCGGCGATGGAAGGCTACCGTGTTGTTACCATGGAACAAGCCGCTGGCATGGGTAACATTTTTGTGACCACCACGGGTAACGTGGGCGTTATTACTCACGAACACATGTTAAAAATGCAGAATGAAACCATTGTTTGCAACATTGGTCACTTCGATTCTGAAATTGATATTAACTCACTCAAACAATACCCTTGGGAAAATATCAAACCCCAAGTCGATCACGTGGTGTTGCCAAGCGGGAACCGCTTAATTGTGTTAGCGGAAGGTCGTTTGGTTAACTTAGGTTGCGCCACCGGTCACCCAAGTTTTGTGATGTCGGCTTCTTTCACTAACCAAGTGTTGGCTCAACTTGAACTATGGGAACACCATGAAAAATACCCCGTGGGTGTTTATGTGTTGCCTAAAAAGTTAGATGAAATGGTCGCGCGTTTGCACCTGCAAAAAATTGGTGTGCAGCTCACGCAGTTAACGAAAGAACAAGCCACGTATTTAAATATTCCGGTCGAAGGGCCTTATAAGCCTGAGAATTATCGTTATTAGTTTTTTCTGTGGAATCCCGGATTAAATTAAAATTTAATCCGGGCTACGGCACTCAAGCGCGTTTCTTTAAAAGCCCTGCAAAGCCAAGGCAACGACTTTTAATAAGATCAACCAATTCAACCTGAACGCGACTGACCACAGCCATGTTATCAATGCCGCTCAAAATAGCCTCGATTAGATTGCTAAAAACAGCATAAACTTCTCGTTTTGCATAGCTTGCATCTTCAGCCAATCGATCAATTTCACTTAACCCAATTCGATCAATGTGATATTCCCCACCGAGCTTCATCGCCATTTTTTTATCTAACTCTTTATAATAAACCGTACTAAGCAAATCATATAAAGGTGAAAGGTGAAGGCCTTCAGCATATAAGAATGAGAAATTTTTGCCATGTGCATCACAGTTACCTATCAATAAATTATATAACACTGCCTGTAGTAATCTTGACAAATCAACAACCGGCATAGATGATTCACGCCTAATCAATTCAAAACATTGCTTTAATGAAGGCCCACCATCGCATTGATACTTATCAATCGCAGGAACTCCGATGGCTTGGCAAAAATCTTCTTGATGATAGCGTTTAACAATAGAAGTCGCGTTTAGATAATCCTCTCGGAAACGATCATATCGTTCAATTAATAAATATTCGATATTTTCGACTTGTTTAATTTCAACATTTGCAACATTCAACCCTACTTTTTTTGCCAAGCCCATACAAAATGCTTCATTATAAACAACCCCTTCATAAAACCCAAAATCTGGCTTTATAATATGTGTGCTTGGTGATGTTTCCAAAGGAATAAAAGTTTTATCGCTCTCTACATAAACAGCTAATTTGTCTTGCACTCCAGCCAATGAAAGACGCACCCCAAGTTCGCCCGCAAGCAAAGGTCTTTTGGGTAATTGATTTAAAATATTCACCAACTCATTTTTTTTTATTTCCCGATAAGCCAATTGGCTATTGTTTGGCTTTTCTCCATGAGGAATAAATGATAACGCACCGGCACATTCACCCCCAATTTTAGCAAGCATTGAAAAATCATTGTTTGCACTGATGCCAAGATTTTTTGCAATAATGCGTCGCTGATTTTCTTCAGGTAAAAGCCCGTCGAAATAAGCTCGACAAGCTTTACGATTATAAGTAGCGTCACGCAATGGTAATGAACATGAAATTTGAAAAGCGGAGGCATTGATTAGCCAAGAATGCGCATAAGAAAAATTTATATCGCCGTGTTGATCTTGCTCTAGCAATCCAACTAACACATCCTCAAAATAAATATCTAGCTTCTTACTCATCTTTATCTTTCCTCGATGATCATTCTCAACCCTAGCGTATTCAACACTGTCATCACCTTTTGTATTTGGCAGGTTGGCTTGCCTTGTTCTAACTCCACAATAAACTTAAGCCCTGTGCCAGAGGCTGCCGCCAATGTTCGTTGCGTCACCTTTGCGGATTTTCGTCGCTTTTTAATCATCAAACCTATCTCTTTTGATGATTTCACTTCATCTAATGCGCTCATCGCCCCCCCAAAAACCCCGATCGGAGTTTTTTACAAAATTTTTGCTTAATTTCCTGAAAAAGTGTCCGATCAGATATATTAGAGCATAACACGGGCTAATTCAACAAAAATAACTCCGATCGAATATTTTTATACCCTGGCTTTAAGATTAGACCAACTTTATCAAGGCAATGAACACAACACACCTTAAGACCCCCTTAAGCTTCACTTATTACACTGCTCTTATTAAAAAACGAGGGTAAGAACACCAATGAAAACCATTAAAAAGCGATAGTAAGGCTTATTAGACAATAACCATACCAATATTAAAAACCACGAGAACAAACCACTTACTTAAACATTCCGGTCGAAGAGCCTTATAAGCCTGAGAATTATCGTTATTAGTTTTTTCTGTGGAATCCCGGATTAAGTTAATCCGGGTTACCACGCCAATATCAATCAAAGCGATAACCAACCTGTTTCTCTACACCACGCCTATTCCGATAAGCCACCACTAGCTCTCCATTATGGATAAAAGCATTTTCTGAAAAATATCCATCAGGTGGTCGAATTGTTCTCTGTTTGGGAAATGGAAAAACTTGGATATTATTATCACCATCATAACACACATAAATCTCCTTTTTAGGATCAACCAGCAATGGTCGATTATGGCTATAATCAGGCGGCTCACGTGGATCTTGCATTTCAATCCTATAATCATGCGAAGCACATGAAACCACTGTTGCTGGCGCTATAAAAACATATGCGGTCAAACAACCCGTTCCACACCCGGCCTCTAATGTTGCAACACGATCATCCAACCATTTAATATAAAAAGAACGATATTCTTTCGCAATGAAAGAAGTTTGCTTTGTTCTCAAATTAGTATACTCCGCTTTCCCGCAAGCACCTCCAACAATCGCTGCCGTCTTGGAAGGGTTATAAATAATCCCACATTTTTTTTGATAACTTTTCGAACTCATTAAAAAAGCATAACTATCATTTATCCAATTTAACGAAATGAAAGTTAGGAACATCTGGCAAATCAAAATATTTCGTTTGCCACTGATGAGCCGGTTTTCCGCTAAAATAATGACAAGTTTGCGGAATAGGGTTTTCGCTTTCAGGTGCATTAATGACCTCCCTATAAGTATCTTTACACTTTTGCCACGCGCGCTCATGTATTTCCTCTTCAGCAATTTTCTGATAAGACCCACGATAACTACAACAGTAACCCTTTACATGTTGAACATAAACCTCACCTTTTTTATTTACTCGCTTTCGTTGGTGAGGACTAATCCAATATTCACCATCGGGACACAAACCTACAGAATCATTCTCACAAGTTAATAAACTCATAAAAACCCTTCCTTACATAAAAAACTTTCTCAATTCTACTGCTATTAAATTAATTATCAAGATGTATATTGTTGTATATTTTTCAAATCGATTCCGGTTCATTTGTTTTTTAACCGCAATTTAATCTAAGACCTCACAAAAACCATCAACTCACTCATATCATGCTGATCTGCTTTTCTTAAAGCTCTTAAATACTGATCTCTCACAGAACCACTCAAATTAAGTTTTTTATTACTCCAAGTAAATCGTGGCCTACCTGCCTGAACCAGTAAAAAATCGGTCATAAGACGTGAATGACGGCCATTTCCATTTGGAAATGGGTGAATCAAAACAAGTCGATGATGAAAACGACAAGCCATCTCATCAATCACAACTGAATCAATATCGTCCATGGCGAGTAATTGAACCCTAATATCCTCAAGTAAATTTTTAAGTTCCGTACTAATATAATAAGGCGCAACACCAATGGATTTTTCACTCCCTCGAAAAACACCAGCCCATTTCCACGTGTTACTAAACATTTTTTCATGTAGTTTTTTGACAAACTCAAGCGTCAAAAAATCCCCGTGATTTTTCTTTGCATATAGCCAACGCTCAGCGTTTAATATATTTTCCGCTTCCCATTCATTCAGTTCATTTTGTGTTGTGATGTGCGATGGAATAAGATCAGCCGCTTCATCTGCATCTAATGGTGTTGCTCCAATAACATATTCAAATTTCATGTTATTTTTTCTCGTCTGGATTTTGCAATATTTTTTTAAGTGCATTCATCAGATGCTTTCTTTTTTTAACATCTTTATCAACTGAGCTATCTAAATTTTCCCAAATATCTTTGCTAAGGTGTCTCTCCAATTGCTCAATAAAATATTGTTTTTGCTCAGTTTGACTCATTGCATCCAAGGCTTGATTTTCGAGCAACATGGTATGATGAACCGAACCCACCCGTTCATCCACAAAACGCTCAATCTGCGCTCTAATTAATGCTTCGAGGCTGGTTTGTTTTTTAGGGACAATGGCATAAACAAGCTCACATCCCATTGCATGAGCAGCATTTTTTAATGCTCGTAATGTGACAGCGTCATTTATTTCTGCATCTTCCAGCTGAGCCACCCGGCCGCGCGTTACTCCAAGCCGCGTGCCCAATTGTTCTGCGGTCATACACAAAGCTTCGCGCAGCGTTTTAACCCAACCCGCCTTTGGTCGCCCATACTGGACGGAAAGCGCTCGCCACGCTTTCAGCTGCCTGTCGAGCTGCTTTATGGTAAGCCGATGGTTACTCATGGCAATATCCTGCTCATATATCTATATACAAACTATAGCACAATTGTATATAAATATATATACAAATAATAAAGCATATGTATATATATTTGTAGTCAAAAAAAGGGTTTATAAAAATAAAACCGGTGTAACTTATTGATATTAAATTATTTTTATTTTTTATGGTGGTCGCAAATTGCGACCACCCTCCCAACCGCTCATAAAACCACACACAATGAAGTTTTATGGGCTTAAACACCCCTTCCCTTCCACCCACGACCCTGCTACGCTTTGGTTAGGATAAGGAGGGCCTTTATGCCAAAATTTCGAGTGTCATTGATGTTGCTCGGTTTATTCACGCAAGTTAGCTTTGCGGCGACCTGCCCAACGGTGGATGCCTTGAAAAATAATTTGGCGAGGGGTTGGCTCGCTTATGATAGCGACGACGGCCGCTTGCTTGCGCCTAAGCGCGATCAACAAATTCGGAACACCATTAACGAATTTGCACTGGCTGAATGGAGCCAAAAGCGTCAATCCATTCATTGTTATTATCGCGATAAAAATGGCTCGGATCTCGATGCCTATTTTGCTAAATCTCACTTCACACCTGCGAATGCAAACCATTATTGGTATAGCGTGAGTGGTTATTTACAATGCGCAGCGGGTGCCCAGGAATGTGAGTTTAATTCGAGACATGCTTAAGGGCAAAAGCACCGCCCTCCACCCCCCTGAGGGATAGACGCAAAATTTCAAGCAAGCAACGTTGGCTGAAAGCCAACGTTGTAATTTTGCGTCTATCCCTCAGGAGGGGAGGGGTATCCTTAAACTTGACACCACCCACCACCTCACCTAAACTCCTGCTCATTCACCGGGGGTGCTTTGGTTATGCCAAGGCTGAGAAAAACCCTTAAAACCTGCTCTGGATAATACCTGCGGAGGGAGTGTGAGCTACTTGCCATTGCTGGTGTGCGCTCGCCTTCTCTTTGCTCATTAAAGAGATAAACCATGCCATTTTCACGCTTACACAACGCACTCCAATCTTTCATGCCCCTCATTTCTACACACTCATTTAATCAAGGCCTGCTCAAGGGCAACTTGCCTTTTTCTGTTTTTAATCAATTTCTCATGCAAGACAAATACTATCTTAGTCATTATGCCAAGGCCTTAACAAACATTGCCCATCGCTTACACCACCAACATCAACACGACGCAAAAGCGTTTCATACTTTCGCAAACAGTATAAAAAAAACAGAAATCAATATGCATCATCGTTATTTAAACACACACCAATCCACACGATTTTTCAAACCCATCGCAACCAACATCAACCCCGCCATCAACGCCTACATTCAACACCTTCACGAAAGCACGCAAACCAAACCCATTCCCGTTGCCATCGCCGCCATGCTGCCGTGTTTTGTAATTTATCGTGAATTAGGAGCGATCATGCCAAACAACCCTGAACACCGTTTTTATGATTGGATTAAAACCTATTCAAGTTCAGGGTTTTTAGATAATACCGAAAAAATGATTGCCGTGTTTAATGCACACGATCAGGTGGATTTGCGCGATCAGGCACTGGAAAGCTTTACCGCATCCGTTCAACATGAAATAAAATTTTGGGATTCGGTTATTGAGGTTGGTGAATTACGCGGCGAAAAACACGCCGCCAATACACTGAGACACCATTAATAACATCACGCCACGGTGTATAAAAACGTCACCGAGCCACTGTGCGGGCAGGTGGTCGCATCGGCCAACACATGCGCATTTTGCTTAATTTCGTTTTTAATGCGCTTGCAAACCCGCGCGGGTGTCATCGGGATTTTTAAGGTGTAAGAATGTTGGCTCGCCTCTTCAACCGACACCGTTGACCCCCACGGCGTGACTAAATCATCGGCTGGCAATAAAGCCGCTAAGGTGCTGGTGCTCAATTTAGATTTATCAAGGCGCTCTGCCGCCGCCGTGATGTTTGATAAGTTGGATAAAATAATGCTGGCTTCGCGAGATTCATTCGCCGCATGCGTGTAATGCAAGGTGGCAAGCAAGGCAAACAACACAAACCCCAACATAAACAACACCCGGGGCAAACTCATGCCTTCGGGGAGGTGCGTGACTGGAACCAACATAGGGGTGCGCATAACCATCCTTGTTTGCAACAGACTTCATGGCTATCTCAACACACTCTCTCTGGCAAATCAAGAGCACCAGCACAAAAGAAAACGCAGAGCCTGGGCTCTGCGTTTTTCAAAATCAACCTGCAATACAACTTAGTTGGTTGAGGTATACGTGTAGGTAAAGCTGGCGACAGCAGAACATGCATTCGCGGAAGCACCCACGTATTTTGGATTGCCGGCTAAACGGCTTTTCAGGATAGAACACACTTGAACAGGTGTATTTGTAAAGGTCACCACATAGGTGCTTGCTGCAGCGCCTGTTACTGTAACCTGTCCACCCCAAGGAGCCGTGATTGTTACACCGCCACCAGGCATAAGCCCAGCAACCGTTGCTGTTGCAACACCGCCTGTGGCATAACTACCTGTGGCTTGCGCTAACCCATCAGCGGCCGCAGTAATACCTTGCGCAATTTGTAGCGCGCTATTGGCCTGTTGGTTTGCCGTTGCCGATTGATAATAACGCACAGACATCACAATAATCATGGCCGCCACCGCAAGCACTAACATCACCTCAAGCAAGGTGACACCTAAAACCGATTTCATCACTTTTTTCATGCGTAACCCTTCCCTAAATTAGACCCAGCTATTATTATGTCGTTAATTTCACACAGTTAGCAAGCGGATTATCCCATGCCCCTCCATGAAACCGAACACAGCGTTGAACTCACCCCCAACACCCTCACCAAGCGCTGCGTCATTTGGTGTCACGGCCTTGGTGCAGATGGCTACGATTTTGTGCCTTTAGCTCAAGAATTAAACTTACCTGACACGCACGCAACTCGCTTTGTGTTTCCACACGCCCCGCTGATGCCTGTCACATTCAACCAAGGCATGGTCATGCGTGCGTGGTTCGACATCATTGATGTTCGTATTGATGCCAAAGTCGATGAAATTGGCGTTAATCAATCCAAAAAGCGCTTGCACGACCTCTTAGAAAAAGAACTGGCTGCGGGCATCCCTGCCAAACACCTTTATGTTGGCGGCTTTTCTCAAGGGGCGGTCATGGCACTCACCACCGGCCTTGCCTTTTCACAGCCTTTGGGCGGCATCATCGCCCTTTCAGGTTTTCTGCCCCACCCCGACCGCTTTCTTAAGCTGGCCAACCCCGCCCAACAAAACACGCCCATCTTTTTAGGCCACGGCCGCAACGACGACATTGTGCCTTATCACTTGGGTGAGGAAAGTCAGGGGGTGTTAAGCAAGGCAGGCTATGCGGTCACTTGGAAGCCTTACAGCATGGGGCACAGTGTGTGCCCCGACGAGATTAACGACATACGCCATTGGCTGTTGTCGCATTAGCCAAAAATAAACTCTAACCCACCGGTTAATAGGTCGAGGTCACCGGTTTGGTTATTGCCGGCTGCACGCATCCAGGCAACATTTAAGGCAAACTCAGGGGTCATGTAATAAGAAGCGCCACCGCCAAAATACAGACCGGTTGCACTCTTAGACATCTGGCTTAAGCCTAGGGTATTCGCTGCCGACTGGCTGTTGATAGAGGTGCTGGCCGACACACGAGCTGCACCCAACTTACCAAACAATTCAAAGCCGGTGTCCATGATGGGCCAAATGCCTTTGCCTGCGATGTCGTAAGAATAGTTTTTTACGGTTCCAGCCTTCGTGCCCTGGTCGTTTTTGATGACGGAATTGGCGTAATAGGAATAGCCAAATTCCGTGGCAAAATACGGCATGAATTTATAACCCAAATTGCCGCTCAAGCCCGCGCCCGAGGTACTGGTGTTGCCGGGGTAAGACACATTCGAAACATCGGTTGAACCGGCATTCGCGCCAAGGTACCAACCCATGGGGTAAGAACTGACGGCCAGCGCCGAGCTAGATAATAAAACGGCCGCTGCGCCGACTAAAAAACGCTGTGCTGATAATCCTTTCATGAGCATCCTCCGTGTGTCTTGCTAGTATAACCTTATTTTAAGTTAAAAGGGCAATGTCTGCGACTTGCAAAAACAAATGGCGCAAACGACCCAGCAAGGCCAAACGATTGTCGCGACGCGCTTGATCGTCGGTCATGACCATCACCGATTCAAAAAACACATCCACTGGTTGGCGCAATTCAGCCAAGCCCGTTAAGGCTTCTTGATATTGCTTCGCTTTAAACGCTTCTGCTAAGGCAGTTTCTTTGGCTTGCACCAAATTCGCAAGCACTGTTTCTGCCTCGCTTTCAAATAAACTGGTGTTGATGCGAAGACCGTCTAGCGTGTTTGGGTATTTTGCTAAAATATTGCTGACGCGTTTATTCGCCGCGCTTAAAGCAGCCGCCGCTTCTAATGATTTAAACGCTTGCACCGCTGCAATGCGCTTATCCACGTCGTGCAAATTGCTTAAACCCAAAGCCGTCACCGAGGCCACCACGTCTTGAGCGATACCACGCTCTTGATAATAAGGGCGCAAACGTTCTTGGATAAAACCAAGCACATCGGCAACCACCGCTTTATTCGCCAATTTGTTTTGATATAAAGCAGTCGCTTGCGATAAAGCCGCGTTTAAGTCTAAGTCGTGCTCGGTTTCAATGAGCAAACGCACAACGCCCAAAGCTGCTCGCCTTAAACCGTAAGGGTCTTTGTCGCCGGTGGGCAATTGGTTAATGCCAAAATACCCGACTAATAAATCCAGGCGATCGGCCAAGCCCACGGCTAAACTGGTGGGCGCACTTGGCAACACATCGCCGGAAAAACGCGGCAGGTAATGTTCGCGTATGGCAAGCGCCACGGCCGAGGCTTCTTTATCGTTCTCAGCGTAATAAGCACCCATCACGCCTTGCAGTTCAGGGAATTCACCAACCATGCCCGTGACCAAATCCGCTTTGGCTAATAAGCCTGCGCGTGCGGCCTCTTCACCACCATTCGCTAAATAAGCCGCCAATTTAGACAAACGCTCGGCCTTTTCACCTAAGCTGCCCAGCTTTGCTTGATAAACAATGGTGTTTAAACGCGGCAAACGCGAACTCAAGGTTTCTTTTTTATCGGCGTCATAAAAGAAAGCAGCGTCGGATAAGCGCGCACGCAAAACGCGTTCATTACCATGCACCACGCGTGCGGATTCGCGGCTTTCAATGTTGCTGATGGTGATAAATGCCGGCAATAATTTACCGCTGGTTTTATCCGCAATTGGGAAATAACGTTGATGGTCTATCATGGATGAAATTAACACTTCTTTAGGCACGCTTAAAAAAGCCACGTCGAATGAACCACGCAAAGCGACCGGCCATTCAACCAAGCCCACCACTTCATTCATTAAGGCATTCAAATCAGCACGACTCAAGGCGCAGGTGATTTCATTGGGTTTTAATAAGGTTGATAATTGCGTTTCAATGGCGGCCAAACGCGCACTGGCATCGGCCATGACCTTGCCTTGCGTCAGTAAAACATCGGCGTAAGCACTGGCTGTTGGAATGCTAATTAACGCTGGCGCATGAAAACGATGGCCCACCGTTTCACGGCCAGACACACAGCCTAAAATAGTGGCGGGGATAATGTCTTCGCCGTAGAGCATGACCAACCCACGCACAGGGCGAACAAATTCATGCGCGGTGCTACCCCAACGCATGCGTTTTGCAATGGGTAAAGCAGCGAGTGATTCGGTGATGATGAGCGGCAGCAATTCAGCCACGCTTTTACCTTCGACGGATAAATGATAACCCATCCACTCGCCTTCGCTGGTTTGAATGCGATGCAAAGCACTCACTTCCACACCGCATGAACGCGCAAACCCCAAACACGCAGGCGTGGGCGTGCCATCGTCTTTAAAAGCCGCTGAAACCGCAGGGCCGCGACGCTCGGTGTTTTGTTGTGGTTGTGTGCTTGCTAATTGCTTCACTAACAAAGCCAAACGACGAGGCGTGATGTAGGGCACCACGCCATCAAACGTTAAGCCCGCTTTTTGCAGGCGATCAGTGACTTGCGTTTCAAACGCTTTGCCCAAGGCTAACAAACTTTTGGGTGGCAATTCTTCGATGAGTAATTCAACTAAAAAATCAGCGTGTTTCATGATGTTTTCTCTTGCAACAAAGGAAAGCCCAAGGCTTCTCGAGATTGATAATAACTTTCAGCCACGGCTTTTGCGAGGCGGCGAATTTTTAAAATGGTGTTTTGACGTTCGGTGACAGAAATTGCCCGCCTTGCATCTAACAAATTAAATGTGTGCGAGGCTTTCAACACCATTTCATACGCAGGCAAAGGCAAGCCTTGCTCGATTAAACGCAAACTTTCTTTTTCATACCATTCAAAATGTTCAAACAAGGTTTTCACATCAGCGGCTTCAAAATTATATTTAGACATTTCGACTTCCGTTTGATGACACACATCACCGTAAGTGACGATGCCCTGCGGGCCTTTTGTCCAAACCAGGTCGTAGATGTTGTCGACACCTTGCAAAGCCATGGCTAAACGCTCTAAGCCGTAAGTGATTTCACCCGTCACTGGCTCGCAACTCAAACCACCCACTTGTTGAAAATAAGTAAATTGCGTGACTTCCATGCCGTTTAACCACACCTCCCAACCCAAGCCCCAGGCACCCAAGGTGGGTGATTCCCAGTTGTCTTCAACAAAGCGAATGTCTTCGGTGAGGGTGTCTAAGCCGAGCTCACGCAGGGAAGCTAAATATAAATCTTGGATGTTGTCAGGCGATGGTTTCAAAATCACTTGAAATTGATGGTGACGCTGCACGCGGTTGGGGTTGTCGCCGTAACGACCATCAGCCGGGCGACGGCTGGGCTGCACGTAAGCCGCGCGCCAGGGTTCAGGGCCGATGGCCCCTAAAAAACTGCCGGTGTGAAAGGTGCCTGCGCCCACTTCCATGTCGACGGGTTGCATAATGACACAGCCTTGATCGCCCCAATAACGGGTGAGGGCGGCAATCAGGCCTTGGAAGGTATTGATTTTTTGTGTTTGGCTCATGATTCTTCAACTCTTAAATAATTGCGTGGGAGTATACCACGCTTCACAGCAGCATCAGAGTCACGTATGATTTTTTCAACCTTCTTTTTTTTGGATTAAAAAATGAACAACGCCTTCCCCACTGAACAACTCCCCGATTTTCAAGCCGTGCGCCCTGAAACCGTGCAAGCCAACATTCAAAATCAACTCGACCAAAATCGCGCGACCTTAAAAAAACTGCTGGCACAAACCGGGCCCTTCACTTGGGATAATTTAATGCAACCCCTGGAAGACATGGGGGATGCCTTGCAAAAAAAGTGGTCGCCCGTTAGCCATTTACACGCCGTGATGGAAACCGACGCTCTGCGTGATGCTTACAATCAAACGCAACCACTGCTGGTAACTTACGGCACCGAGTTATCACAAAACCAAGATTTATATTTAGCGATTAAAAGCATTGCCGACAGCCAAACGTTTGCAACACTCACCCCCGCTCAGCAAAAAATTATTGAAAACGAATTGCGTGATTTTAAATTGGCAGGCGTCAATTTACCGGCCGATGAAAAAACAAAACTCGCGGCATTGGAGCAAACCCTCAGCAAAGCCTCCACCACGTTTTCTCAGCATTTGCTGGATGCCACGCACGCCTATCACTTACACATCACCAATGATGCCGACATTGCTGGTTTACCTGAACAAGCAAAGCAACTCGCGATTGAAAATGCTAAGCATCGCAACTTAGACGGCTATGTGTTTACTTTAGATTACCCTTCTTATTCCACGGCCATTCGGTTTTTAAACAACAGGCCCTTACGCGAAACATTATATTGCGCTTTTACCACGCGCGCATCTGACCAAGGCCCGAATGCAGGGCAATGGGATAACACTGACACCATGGAAACGGTTTTAAAAACACGCCATGCGATTGCAAACTTGGTTGGCTTTCCAAATTTTGCAGCTTATTCACTCGCGACCAAAATGGCAAAAAAACCGGAAGACGTGCTGCATTTTCTAACGGATTTATTAAAACGCAGCAAACCCATTGCTGAAAAAGAAATGGCGGAAGTCATTGCGCTTGCTAAAAAAGACGGGGTGAATGACCTTCAAGCCTGGGACGTGCCTTATTATTCTGAAAAATTACAAGAAGCCACGTTTGAATTCACGCAAGAAGATTTGCGACCGTATTTCCCCGTGCATAAAGCATTAAGCGGCATGTTTACCATCATTCAGCAACTTTACGACATACACATTCAAGAAGAACCTAGCGTTAAAACCTGGCACACCGATGCAAAATTTTTCTCGATTAAAGATAAGCACGGTGCATGGGTGGGTGGTTTTTACATTGACCTTTACGCAAGGCCGCACAAACGCGATGGCGCGTGGATGGACGAATGCCGCGTTCGCAAACAAGTTAACGATGACTTACAACTGCCCATTGCTTATTTAACCTGTAATTTTATGCGCCCTATTAATAATCAACCAGCTTTATTAACGCATGATGACGTAGTCACTTTATTCCACGAATTTGGCCATTGCTTGCATCATTTGTTAACGACGGTTAAACACCCATCCGTTGCAGGCATCAATGGTGTGCCTTGGGACGCCGTTGAATTCCCTAGCCAATTCATGGAAAATTTTTGCTGGGAGCGCGCTTCCCTTGATTTAATTGCCGAACATTTTGAAACGGGTGAACCCTTACCAGACCATTTATATCAAAAAATGTTATCCGCTAAACATTTCCAAACCGGCATGCAAATGGTCAGGCAGCTTGAGTTTTCACTGTTTGATTTTCGCTTGCACCTTAATTATCAACCGAATGAAAAAAATCAAGTGCAGCGCGTGCTGGATGAAACACGCAAAGAAACCGCCGTGCTCACCACACCGGTGTATAATCGCTTTCAACATTCATTTTCACATATTTTTGCAGGAGGGTATGGCGCGGGGTATTACAGCTATAAATGGGCCGAAGTGCTTTCCGCCGATGCTTATGCCGCCTTTGAAGAAGAAGGTATTTTCAACGCAAGCACTGGCCAGCGTTTTAAAGACAATGTGCTGGCCGTTGGCGGCGTGCGCGACCCCCTCATTTCATTCAAAGCCTTTCGTGGTCGTGAGCCGCAAATTGATGCACTCTTAAGGCATAGCGGGATTTTACCACCCTCGGTGCATGCCCATGAGTAAACTCAAACTCAGCTTAAGCATCATCACACTGCTCTTCGGTATCTTGATGCTTGATTCTTTCATTGGGTTTTACTTAGGCATACGGCCATTCAAGGTGAACTCCACCCTCACCCCCAAAGATTTTAATGTGCCATATGAACGCGTGACCTTTTTGACGCAAGACCATCTCAAACTAAGTGGCTGGTTCATTCCCAACAAAAACCCGAAAGCACCCACTATCATTGTGTGTCATGGTTACCCAGCGGATAAAGGAAATATTCTTCCTTCGACTTTATTTTTACATCAAGATTATCAATTATTTTATTTTGATTTTCGTTATTTGGGTGAAAGTGAAGGCTCGTATTCCACCATCGGCAAAAATGAAGTGGATGATTTACTTGCCGCTATCACTTTTTTAAAATCACGCGGCATACAACAAGTGGGCGTGTGGGGTTATTCTTTAGGCGGGGTCGTTGCCTTATTAACCGCACCCAAAACACCTGCCATTAAGGCGATTGTTGCGCAAGCACCTTATGCGCGGCTTGACTGGGTCGCCGAGGATAATTATCACCCCCCCTACCTAAATAAAGTGTTAGGCGAACTCACTCGTTTTTGGGCCTGGTTATTTTTAGGTTATGACATTAACAAGGTTAACCCCGCCCTCACCGCTAGCCACATCGCCGTGCCTACCCTCATCATTCATTCTAAAACCGATCACCTGATTTCACTCAAGCACGCAACCCTGTTTCAAGCCGCAGCAAATCACAACCCCATGCTTAACCCCATGGTGGTGGATTACGCAATGCACGGGGAACATTTCCAAGGCTATGAAACCATGATTACACATTTTTTTAACACTTACCTGAAATAAAATAATTCCCTCACAACCCCATTGACCCCGACCTCGCCTCCCATGTTATGCTCCAAGATTGTCTTAGCATTGGAGTCACCCATGCGCCATCACAACCAAAAACACCCCGGCATCTTAAGCTTCCTTTTTATGACAGAAATGTGGGAACGCTACGGTTTCTACGTCGTTCAAGGCTTACTCGTTCTTTACATGACCCAATATTTTGGCTTCTCCGATGAAGCAAGCTACGGCATTTTAGGCGCCTTCACGGCACTTGCCTACATCTCCCCCATTTTAGGCGGCATCATTGCTGACAAACTACTAGGGTTCCGCCATTGCATCTTGCTAGGCGGCTTGTTTTTAATCACGGGCTACGCCTTGCTCGCCCTGCCTTCCACCCAACTGTTTCTCTACCCGGGCTTGGCCACCATTGTGGTTGGCACCGGTTTATTTAAACCCAATATTTCCAATTTATTGGGCACACAATATGAAGAACACGACCCGCGCCTCGATTCAGCCTTCACCATTTTCTACATAGGCATTAACACCGGCGCCTTTTTAGCAGGGATTAGCTCGGGCTACATCCGTGATTACTTTGGCTGGCGCATGAGCTTTGGTTTAGCCAGTGTTGGCTTGATCATCGGCATGCTGACCTTTTTATACGGCTTGCGTTACTTAAAACACCCCCACAAAGCGGCGCCTGTTAAAAGAATTGAGCATCGCGGCGCGCTCGCGCTCTACACCGTGCTCACCATCATCGGGCTCAGCCTTTTATTAAAACTGCAAAAACTCACGTCCATCTTGCTGCCCGTGTTTGGTATCGGCTTGGTTGCTTACATGTTCTTTTTGGCGTTTCAGCAAAAAGATCAAGCCAGAAGCCGCATGTTGGTTTTAAATACCTTGATTATTTCATCCGTGGTTTATTGGATGATGTACTTTCAAATGTTTTTTTCCATGAACTTATTTGTCGATCGCTTGGTGAATAAAGAAGTCTTTGGCATCCCTTTAAGCACCACCGTCTTCTACGCCTCTGAAAGCGTTTTTATCATGATCTTCGGCCCTTTGTTTGCGATCGCCTGGACCGCTTTAAGCCGCCGTCGATGCAACCCCTCGCCTTACACCAAATTCACTTACAGCCTCTTGATTGCCGGCCTCGGCATGCTGGTTGCCACCATGGGCACGTATTTCCCCGATGGCAACATGCTAATACACCCCACCTACATCTTTGCTGCTTACTTTTTGCTCACCGTGGCTGAGCTCATGCTCTCACCCATTGGGCTCTCGGCTGTCACCACGTTGGCGCCTAAGCACTTGTCTGGGCTCATGATGGGCATCTGGTTTGTGGCCATCGGCTTTGGCGGCATCTTTGCTGGGTTTATTGCAAAGCTCGCAGCCATTCCAAACACGGTCACCCTGAATGCCGATAAAATCGCTATTTATCAAGGCGCCTTCTTGAATTTTGCCTGCATGGCTTTCTTGATGGGCATTGCCCTCATTTTCTTGCGGCAATTTGGGTTTAAAAAAATCATTCAAGATTCGCTGTGATGTTGGTATCATAGGCCACTTTTTTTCGAGGAATGAGTCATGGGCATGTACACAATGAACGACATCCGCAACGGGATGAAACTCCTGATCGACGGAGACCCTTGCAGCGTGGTCGACAACGAATTAGTCAAACCCGGCAAAGGCCAAGCCTTTAGCCGCTTGCGTTACCGCAACTTAAAAACCGGCCGCGTGATTGAGCGCACTTACAAAGCCGGCGATAGCATTGAATCCGCCGACGTGGTGGAAGTCGACGCCCAATACCTTTACGGCGACGGTCACGAATGGCATTTCATGGTAAACGAAACCTATGAACAATACGCCCTCAATGAACCAGCCGTTGGTGACTCTAAACTGTGGCTGAAAGACCAATCCGAATGCAAACTCTTGCTTTGGAATGGCACGCCCATTCAAGTCACGCCTCCTGTTTTTGCGGTTTTAAAAATCGTTGAAACTGATCCTGGCTTAAAAGGCGACACCTCAGGCGGTGGCGGCAAACCCGCTAAGCTTGAAAGTGGTGCTGTCGTGCGTGTGCCTTTGTTTGTGCAAGAAGGTGAGCTCATTAAAGTGGACACGCGCACAGGCGAATACGTTTCTCGCGCCAAAGAATAACCATGGCCCACTGGCAACCCACGGCAACCCTGGAAACACTGAAAGCTCGCGCCATGCTCATTCAACGCATGCGCGAGTTTTTTCATGCGCGCGATGTGTTAGCGGTGGAAACGCCAACATTGTGTCACACCTCGGTTACCGACCCTTACATTGAAAGCATTGCAGCGATGGTTAGGCCTTCACAAAAAGCTTATTTACAAACCTCGCCTGAATATGCCATGAAACGCTTGCTGGCCGCGGGCATGGGTTCGATTTATCAAATAACGAAAGCTTATCGACAAGAAGAATTGGGGCGTTATCATAACCCTGAATTTACGATGCTCGAGTGGTATCGCCTTCAGTTTGATCACCATCAACTCATGGATGAAATGGATGCCTTATTGCAACACGTGACGGGGTGTGAAAACGCCACGCGCGTCACTTATCAAACGTTATTTGAATCGACATTGGGTGTGAATCCACACACCGCCACCTTGCCTGAATTAAAAACCATCGCGCTAAAAAACGGCGTGAATTTTCAAGGCGAGCTGAATGATAACGATGCTTGGTTACAATTATTATTAACGCATTGCATAGAACCCAACCTGGGTCGAGATGCACCTATCTTTATTTACGATTTCCCGGCCACACAAGCAGCCCTTGCACGCATACAAAACACTAATCCGCCCCTTGCTTCGCGCTTTGAAGTCTATTGGAAGGGCATAGAACTCGCGAATGGGTTTCATGAACTGCAATCCGCACGGGAACAAGCTGCGCGTTTTGAGATTAATAATCAACAACGAAAACATTTGGGTTTAAACACCTTACCAATTGATCAATACTTATTAGATGCATTGACGCACGGCTTGCCTGATTGCGCGGGTGTGGCGCTTGGGGTTGATCGCTTGGTGATGCTCGCTTTAAATAAAACACGTTTGAGTGAAGTGATGGCGTTTGATTTTGAGCGGGCGTGATGCTAACTAACCATCAACAATTTATCTTGATGAGGGTTTAGTTTTAGTGACTATCTTGGTGCTATCACTTAATTGACGATTTTTTTCGGCATCAGAAGCACCCGACAAAAAAACGTGGGTTAATTTTAATTTTTTCTTGCCATGCTGCCACTTTTTTATTTCTTCAATACCATTTAATAGTTCTTTGCCTATGTTACGTTTATTTTTCACTCTATGACTCTCCAATTTTAATCGATGTTCTGATTTGAATTTAGTGTTTTTCATTGAAAAACAAATCAGCGCTAATACCAAACTTCTTTTTTAGACCCAAGATTTGTTTTTTGGACAAACCACGCTCCCCATTTAAAAATTTAGAAACATTGGCTTGTCCGCCAAAAATATCTGCTAAATCTTTTTGCTGAAAATCATTAGCCTCCATCAGGTATGACACAATTTCAACATCTGATGCATCAACCCTCAAGCCAGGAAAATGTGCGTCATCATAGGCTTCTAAGTTTTCGCCAATAATTTGCATAACAACCGCCAAAGGGTGCCTCTCATTGTCTTGAACGATGTCTGTTATTTTATCTAGCAATTTAGCAAGATTATCTGCCTCTTTTACACTCGCTGGCCTTTTAAAAACAGAAATCGGCAAATGCAATTTACGTTCTGTTTTTTTGTCAAAATAATCGATTGCCAACGTTTTTGCGCTCATAAATCACCCCATTTTAATTTTTTCTGGTTGATTGCTTTACTATATTCTGCATGTGTCCAAACAGCACGTATGTAACAATATTGCATGTTATAGTGCATCGCTGCAATTAACCGATACTTATTCCCGCCTATATCAAAAATAGTGTAGCCAAAGACAGGGTCGGCTGTACTAAATATGTGCCTTAACTCAATTAAATTTTTTGCCCGACATGCCTTCATTTTTAAGTACCAATCCAACATAGCCACTTTAGCTTGCGGATTAATAACACAATAATCTCTTATCTTTTTCTTGGAAATAACGCGCAAAGGAAACCTCAGCTATGATCAGTATAGACCCCCAACCTAAATATGTCAATATGACATATTTAGGTCATCCATACAGAAATCATACACTTAACAAAACCAATGTAAACCCCACTCGTATTTGTACGATAGCTAAGAACACTAATATGCCATGCGAACATTAGTGTATGTCGAGGCAAGGTCTAACTGACGCTTAGCCAACTTAAGCATCGTGGCTATTAACACAATCTCCGATGGTTGGCAAAATTTAATGCGTTCTTGCGTAAGCTTACCTGCGACACCCGGCATATTGTCATCCTTGTTAAGGTACTCCAACGCTTCATCAAGGTTGACATATCGCAAATCATTTCCATGAATCAGACATGGGTATTTTCCAATGGCCGTCGTGTGCTCGTCAATAAGTAGTGGCAAACACTCCATAACACTAGGATGCATCCTCACAACCTCATTGACACGCTTATTCTTATTGAGGGCTGATAACAATTCATCAATGCCATTATCAACACAATAGCTTGCATAAAGCGCATCACACTTTTTTTTATATGCAGCAACGCGGCCTTCAAACGACACGTCAGTGACAGGTTGAGGTTGAGGTTGAGGTTGAGGTTGAGGTTGAGGCAGCGGCGGATAAATCCGCGTCACTTCCTCTGACGGCCCAAAAACGTCACTCGAATTATCCGGGTTTGTTTTATTTTTTTGGGGCGGAGCATATTCCAGGTCCGAATCTAAAGCTGGCGCACTGGGGCTGACTGTCGCACGCAAGATCCTAATACTCTCATCGCCCTGAAGTAATATCAATATACGATCACGCTTATCCTCAGGAAGAAGCGGAAGCAATACGTCTGTTAAATCTTTGCTAACAACCATTTTAATCTGAAACATCCCCCCCGAATGATAACCAGCAAAGCAGGCATTCATGCGTTTACTCTTAACATCCACACGAGATAGCGCACTCGCCTCTTCACTTAAACGCAAATAAGCTTGGGTATACAAAACCCTTTGTTTAGGATCACGCGAATCAGGGCTCTCCATCAAAAATGCCGTTATGGCATCGAACAAGACATTAACCTCTTTAGGCATTTTTAAACCACGCATGAATGTGGCGCCCTTTCGAAAAAGAGTAGATTTATTTTCACTTTGATAATGCTTTGCCTGCTCCATCGCAAGTTTCAGCATCACCAAGTTCGTTCTCATGGCCTCACGATAAAAATTAAAATAATCGACAGCATGGTCAAGCGCTTCATCGTTAAATTCTTGGCTATCAAGATACGCCCTTAAGGATTTCATTAATAGCTCAAGGTTTCCAAGCGCGGCTTTACTGTCGCTACCCACCCCTTCTTCAAAGGTATCTAACCATTGATTAAATATGCCTAAGTAATCGGTGGTAGGCTTATTTAATGTCAGCCAAGCTTCCTCAAACGCTGTTTGATAGGCCTTGTCTGTCATCTCGCCTTTTAAGCCCAACAACTCCAAATGCGCTTGCACCGTGGCTTCACCCTCATGGGTTGTTGCCAAGCTTTTTAACTGCGCCATAAACCCAGGGTGTTTTTCTTTGCAAGCCTGAAGCTGCCCGATAATAAAATCAGGGTAAGTGACCTCGCCTATTTTTTCAGGAAAAACAGCGCCATATTTTTTCATGGTAGCAAGCAATTGAAATAAGGCTGGACTTAATGCTTGAGAGGGTAAGAACGAAGCAATCCACGCTGTTACCTCGCTGCTCGAAAAATCAAAGCCAAGGTCTTTAAATTGCTTCAGCATAGTAAGATCATAAATATAATGTCGCTGAACCACGTCACCAACCTCATCACCATAACGCACCATTTTTTCTTTGGTTTGATTACATTCATACACAGCAACAAAATTGGATACCGCCTTAGCATCACGGATCAACCGAGAGTTTTTTTTGCTCACGAATTTGAAGTCTCGCTTGAAAGAAACACACATATCTGACGAGTGTGCACCCGCTTGAACCACACAACCTTTCTCTAGATAAGCCATTAAAGCGTTTTTCCGAATAGCTTCGCCCCTCGGCTGTAAAGCATATGCGTAATAATACTGGCAGATAGAAACCCATTGATGAGGTTCAGCAAACACCTCACCTATTATTGAAAAAACTGATGCGCTTTTTTTATCATCCTCCCTAAGTTTTTTAATAAGGCTTGAGTCAGAAATGGTCTGAACAAAAGAATAACTGTGGGGAGGAGAAGAAATCGTTCTTTGGTTTAGCACCCACTTATTAGCATCTGAAAAACCCTCTTTCGAGTTATCACGATTTTCTATAGGGCGATGATATTCTGTAGGATGATAATACTCAGAAATATACTTTGAATAAGTCTCTTTTACGTCATCACGATTTCCTATAGGACGATGATACTCAAGAAAATACTCCGATATTTGGTTTTCTTTATATAAAACCTTTCCCAAAAAATCATGATCTATCTTTTTTTTGATCGCTTGATTTAAATAACTAATATCAATAGCTATATCACGCATTAAATTGTGCTGCCTTTCTGGCTCTATACCAAAAAAACGACTTTCAGAGTAAAAACTGGGAGAATTAGTAAAATTCGCCCAATAAGCAACAACCTTACCAACATCATAAAACTTCGCTAGGTTTTCCAACCGAGGAACAAGCAAGTTGGCCTGGTCCTTCGTGTATTTGTACACACCGCCGGCACGACTATATATACAATCCGATCGATTTATGTCAAAGTCTTTTTCTGGCGTTACGCTATCCAGATAAATATAACTCTGAGGGTCATTCGGCTCAACATCAGCCAAACGAACAAGGTCAACGTCAAACGCATTCGTTTGAACGAAATCCTTCACCACTTTCTTTGACGCAACCCCCAATAAACGCCGCATATTGTCACGACCCCATTCATGCAAACAATCAAGTTGCATTAACTGAGCAAATGCAGATGTTTTTCCATCTAAAAAGTCTTTTAAGGGTTGGTGTAGCGGTGCGCCTAAAGATGCCGCGGCAATAACCATGTCAAAACCCAAGAGCGCTCTTTCGCGCGACCCCGAGAAAAGATCAAAAGACTGCCTTAATAAGGCAATTAAAGGTTCTATATGCTCGTCTTGAGCCGCTTTTTTTTCAGGCAAAACAAATGCGGATAATAGCTTCAACATAGCGGTGTTCTGATCTGGTGACAAAAGTGAGGGTTCACTCATCACTTTTTTCAATATCACGGTGAGCGGGTATTCTGATTGACTGAGCAAAGGTAATGCTGCCTGACTAAGCATCACTAACTGAGTAGCCATTGCTAGCTGTTGGAGATCCAAAATATTTAAATTTTTTAAAAACACATGTAAGAAAGTGCTCCCATCCTGGCATTGCAGATCCGCACTCACATAGTTCCTGGAAAGAAGCTGAAAATACAAAGGAAGCTTATCTTTCAAGCGGTCAAATATAGCTGGCAATTGGTGCTCTTTATTAAAGGCAATGACACACTTATTATGGCTTATCAGGGCATCTATCTCGAGAGCAAGGTCATCAACATGATCATTGCCATTGACAACACGGTCTTGTAAATAACAAGCCAGAAAACTACCTGTGCGCTCGCCACAAGGGGCGCTCACGTGGGTGCCTTGCGACTTACCTAATCGTTCTTTGTATTCCGGCAAGGACATACTTGGTGTATATTTCGCGTAATTGATTGGTCGTGTTTGCATGTTGGGCCTCGAAGGGATAGCAATATCCACTTAATTTAATGATTTTATTAAAAACTTATTTAAAGTGGCATAATTCTACCAAAGAATTCTTAAGGCAACATTAAGACAATATAAAAAATAGCCGCCCCGCTTTGGGGGTCACCCCCACATGGGGAAAAACGGCGAGGTGTTTTTTTGATAATCGCGATAGGCGTCGCCTCTCGCTTCAACCGAATAACGCTCAGTGACAGGCATGGTGAGTTTATTCATCACTAAATATAAGCACAAAGGCGAAATTAAACCAAGCCACCCATAAGCACTTTGCGCGCACACCATGTAAAACCCAACCCACACCATCCAATCAAAAAACAAATTCGGATGACGTGATAAACGCCACCAGCCATAATTACACACTTTATTGGGGAAGGTTTTTTTGAAATGTAATAATTGCATGTCCGCAACGCTTTCACACACAACGCCAACCACAATGACAGCGAAGGCCAGCACGTCCATCCAGGAAATGGTGTCTACCATCGCCGTGGAGGCTAAATCAAACATGAATGTCATCACCCACATTAAAAACCCTTGAAATAAAAAATGCAGGTAAGCATTTTTTTCAATGAGGGCGTAGCGTTTGTCGTGTTGATGTAAACGAAGGCGAGTGAACCAAAGATAACTGCTTAAACGCAAACCCCAAATCAGCAACAACACCGCCGTGATAAAAATGCGCGCGTTTTGCGTGACTGGCCAAAGCGCAATCCAGCCCGCCACCACCAAGCCTATGCCCCAAAACACATCAACGATGGCCGTGTTTTTCATCCAACGACTCAATAGCCAAACCCCTGTCATTTGTAAAAACAAATAAACGGGCACACAAATGAGGCTAGTGATCATGACATCGTCCTTGTCGTTGATAAAGGTAATCACACAGTGGCATTAACCAAACCCACACCGCTCCATATACTATCGCACTTGCATCACCAAAAGGAAAGGCCACCGCCCCTAAGCGCTCACCCGCTAAATAAACCAAAGGGAAGGAAACCAAAGAAACCACAGCCAACACCCCGTAACGCCCCCAAAAAACCGAGAGCACCGCATAATAAACCACGGCAAAATTCACCCACAAGGCCCACATCCACGGCGGCGACAAATAAGGTGCAAATGGGTTGGCATGAAACACAATGAGGCCCGATTGCATAATGAGGGTATCAGCGGCACTGCCCATGAGGGTGAAGCATAAAACCATGCGAAAAAGGCCGCGCGTTCGCTCGGCCACGTAATATTGCCAAACCACTTGCAAAGCCGTGATGCCAAGCACCACCCCCGTGGCCAACCAGCCTTCACCCCGCGCCGCCCACCCCACCCCGAGCAGCCAGGCGATATAATAAGCCGCGTAGTGAAATGGAAATTGAAACCGCTTTAATGTGTGCACACAGCCTCCTGCCGATTACGCTCAGTATGTGGTTGATTAATAAAACATGCAAGCCCCAAACCCAGAAATAGCTTGCTTTTTGACCGAGTTAATGATGAGATACGCACACAAGAATTATCATTACCAATGAATCCCCTCTTAAAGTATCAACACTTTCAGGTTATTTGGCGTTGGCGATGATAGACGCCCCAGAACCTGCGCTCTTTATAGCGCAAGGCTGGAATTATTTTCTCTATTGAGGACATCATAAATGTCATTTGAATCATTACAACTACATGAATCTATTAAAAAAGCAATTTCCAACTTAGGCTACACCCAACCCACCCCCGTACAAGCCAAATCCATTCCTGTCGTGCTTGAAGGCCGTGATGTGGTCGCCTGCGCTCAAACCGGTACCGGTAAAACCGCAGCCTTTGTGTTGCCTGCGCTCAACCGCTTAATAAACGAACCCAGCAAATCGAAACACCCTCGCATTTTGGTGTTAACCCCGACACGCGAGCTTGCAACCCAAAT
Source organism: Gammaproteobacteria bacterium (assembly GCA_035764205.1). Lineage (GTDB taxonomy): Bacteria > Pseudomonadota > Gammaproteobacteria > DSM-16500 > DSM-16500 > Aquicella. The sequence goes on along the minus strand of DASTZQ010000049.1, from coordinate 39,324 downwards.
CACCAAAGCGGCTTTCCAATACGGTCGTCAAATGCGCTTTAACATGGCGAGCCTTGTGGGTGGCATGTCTTACCACACACAAATTCGTGATTTACAACGCGGCGCCGACATGATTGTTGCGACACCCGGCCGTTTAATCGACCACCTTGAAAACGATCGTTTGGATTTATCTCACATTGAAATGCTCATTTTAGATGAAGCCGATCGCATGTTAGACATGGGCTTTATCGACGATGTCAAAATGATTGCGAGTGAAACCCCTGACAACCGCCAAACTTTATTATTCAGTGCAACGCTTGACCCAGCCCTTGATCGCGTCATTCGCGAACTCATGCGCGAACCTGAGCGTTTCGACTTATCTGAAAAGCAACTCACTGCACCGAAAATCAAGCAAACGCTTTATAAAACCAAAAACATGCACGATAAATTGCGTTTGTTGAAGCACTTGCTAGACGATGAAGCGATTTACAAATCCATTATTTTCGTTTCAACCAAAGTGAGCGCAGACACCATTGCTGATGAATTAAATCACGCCGGTTATTCCGTGGCACCTTTGCACGGTGGCTTGCGTCAAAACGTTCGCACACGCACCTTAGACGCCTTGCGTCAAAATAAAGGTGGCCGTGGCAAATCCATTCAGCATTTGGTGGCAACCGACGTTGCTGCACGTGGTATTGATATCAGCGACATCACTCACGTGATTAACTTTGATTTACCGCGTCAATCTGAAGACTATGTTCACCGCATTGGCCGAACCGGTCGTGCCGGTCGCGATGGTGAAGCCGTGTCTTTTGTTTCTGGTGCCGATGTCGAACACATTCGTCGCATTGAACGTTATTTAGGCCAGCGTTTACGCTTGGTGCAATTGCAAGAAGGCCAAACCGAAGTGCAAGAAATTTCACCTGAGCGCCCCTTCGTTAAAAACGATGACACGCGCATGGATGGCAACAGCTACGGTTACGGTAAAAAACGTGAAAACGAAAAACGTTCTTTCCGTTCAGAACGTTCTCACAGTGACAAACCTTCGTTTAAAAAACGCGATGGCGAAAGCCGTTCATTTTCACGCGATGAAAAACCACGTCGTTCTGAATTCCGTTCCATGGAAGCAAAACCATTTCAACGCAAAGAAGAACGTCGCAGTGATGCACGCCCTAGTTTCCGCCGTGAAGAACGCTCGGGTGATGCAAGACCAAGCTTTCGTCGTGAAGAACGCTCAGCAGGTGATGCACGGCCAAGTTTTCGTCGTGAAGAACGCTCGGGTGATGCAAGACCAAGTTTTCGTCGTGAAGAACGCTCGGGTGATGCAAAACCAAGCTTCCGCCGTGAAGAGCGCTCAAACGATACCAAGAAAAGTGTTTATCGTGAAGAACGTTCAGGCGATGTGAAAATTAGCTATCGTCGCGAAGAACGCTCCGATGCAAAACCTGCTTTTCGTGGTCGCGAACGCAACAACGACATGAACCCATTTGCAAAACCAAAAACACGCAGCTACATGAACGACGATCGTGATGCACGCCCTTCTTCAGCCCGTCATGAAAAAACGAGCGCCGGCATGCAACCCATGAAAAAAGCGGGTTTTCGTGGTAAAGCAGGCAATGATGCTAAACCTTTCCAAAAACGTGAAGGGAAAAAAGCACAAGGGTCGCGTGATTAAGTTTTAATAACACAAACAAAAGCCCCGGTTATTAAAAAATAATCGGGGCTTTTTTGTTGGTGTGTGCATCAAGGTCGATTGCCTCCCCCATCCCCTCCTGGAAACCTTCTCTCACTTCGTCGCTGCTGTTCCGGGCCAGGAGGGGAGCACAACCGATGTTGGTGTGTGCACAACTGCAACTTAGTAAGCTCCCTCCCTAAGCCTGCCTTTTAGGCTTGGGGAGGGTCGGGGTGGAGCATCGTTTAATCTTAACCGCGCTTCATGGCATCCAAGAATTCATCGTTGGTCTTGCTGCCTTTCATTCTATCCATCAAGAATTCAACCGCACCTTCTTCCATGGGTTGCAAGATTTTACGGAGCACCCACATGCGTTGCATATCTTCTTTAGACACAAATTTTTCATCGCGGCGCGTGCCGGAACGATTAATGTTAATCGCAGGGTAAACACGACGTTCTGCAATACGGCGATCCAAGTGCACTTCCATGTTACCCGTGCCTTTGAATTCTTCGAAAATCACATCGTCCATCTTGGAGCCGGTTTCAACCAGCGCCGTTGCAATGATGGTTAAACTGCCACCTTCTTCGATGTTACGTGCAGCACCAAAGAAACGCTTAGGACGTTGCAATGCGTTTGCATCGACACCACCGGTTAACACCTTACCAGACGCTGGCACCACCGTGTTATAAGCACGGGCTAAACGCGTGATGGAGTCTAGCAAAATAACCACATCGCGCTTATGCTCAACCAAACGCTTGGCTTTTTCAATGACCATTTCAGCAACTTGAACGTGCCTGTTGGCAGGTTCGTCAAACGTGCTCGCAATGACTTCACCCTTGACCGAGCGCGACATTTCGGTGACTTCTTCGGGGCGTTCGTCGATGAGCAACACGATTAAATAACATTCAGGGTGATTGACAGAAATAGAGTGCGCAATGTTTTGCAGCAACATGGTTTTACCGGCTTTAGGAGGCGAGACAATTAAACCACGCTGGCCTTTACCGATGGGTGAGACCAAATCGATGATGCGCGCACTGATGTCTTCGGTGCTGCCATTGCCGCACTGCATCACTAAACGTTCATCAGCAAACAAAGGGGTTAAATCTTCAAAGGCAACTTTACCTTTGGTGCTTTCAGGCGCTTCAAAATTAATGGTGTCGACTTTTAATAAAGCGAAATAGCGTTCGCCGTCTTTCGGGGGGCGAATTTTGCCGGCAATGGTGTCGCCGGTGCGTAAATTAAAACGACGAATTTGGCTAGGGGAAACGTAAATGTCAGCAGGGCTTGCCACATAAGAAACAATTTCAGAACGCAAGAAACCAAACCCATCTTGCAAAATTTCAAGAACGCCATCGCCGTAAATGTCTTCACCGTTTTTTGCTTGTGCTTTTAAAAGCGCAAAAATGGTTTCGTGAATATTGGAACGGCTTGCATTTTCTAACCCGAATTGTTCAGCCAAAGCAATTAGTTCGGCTGGTTTTTTCTTTTTTAACTCAGTTAAATTCATGTCGATGGTGCCTTACTGTATGTGATTTTTAAACTAGGGAGTGATGATTTTTGAAAGCGATAACCGCGGTTACTTAACTTAGGTTTTTTTAACACAGGTGAACGGAGGTTATCGATACGGAAATAATACCATGCGTTTCAAGAAAAAGCTAGGATTATCAGCCATGACAACCCCAGCTTCGCCTTAAAAAACTAAATGTGGCCGTCAATAAATTGAGTTAAATCAGCCTTGTTCAGCATGCCCACTTGCGTCGCCTTGACCTGACCTTCTTTGAAAATGATTAAGGTCGGAATGCCGCGCACGCCAAACTTAGGCGGAGTGGATGAATTTTGATCAACGTCGAGTTTAACGAATTTAACCTTGCCGTCGTATTGCTTGGATACGTCTTCAAGAATGGGGGCCAAGGCCTTGCAAGGGCCGCACCAAGGCGCCCAAAAATCAACGATAACAGGAACGCTGGATTGAATGACTTCCTGTTCAAAGGAAGCATCACTGATTGCATGAATTTGATTGCTCATTTTTTACCCTTCCTAATTTGATAACACTTAAAAATGCAAGCGCGCATTAACGCGTACGAGGAACGTCGGTGACAGGCAACAATAGCACGGCACCCAGAAAAAAGAAAACCAAGATCGTCGCCATCCCAGCCCGCTGACTGCCTGAAACCAGGGTCACTAAACCGAGCAACCAAGGCCCAATAAACGCCGTAATTCTACCTGAAAGCGCATATAAACCAAACATCTCTGTCGACATCTCTTTGTGAGCAATCAACCTCACCATCAGTGAGCGGCTGGCGGACTGCACCGGCCCCACAAACACGCATAAAATTAATGCAATCCCCCAGAACCAATATTTATTATGTAAAAATAAAATAGGCAGCCCAAAGAAAGTTAAACACAATAATGAAATAATCACGGTGAGTTTTGAACCCATTAAATCATCTAGCCAACCCAAAGTGACTGCACCAATGCCTGCGGTGATGTTCATGGTAATTCCAAACACAATCACTTCTTGAAAACTCAGCCCGTAAGTGCCAGCCGCATAAATGCCGCCAAAGGCAAACAAGGTGTTCAAGCCATCGGTGTAAATCATGTGTGAAAATAAATAAAGAAAAATATTTTTTTCGCTGGGCAAGCGCTTCAAGGTGCCCATTAATTCTTGCCAACCCAAACGCACGGCTTGCGCCATGGGTTTGGTTTCGTTAGAAATATCCGGCACCCAAAAAAACAAAGGCAGCGAAAATAGAAAAAACCACAAAGCCACAAAGGGGCCGCACAAACGAACAGGGCCAGCACTTGAGGTATCTAAATGAAAGACATTGCCCCTCACAAATGCAAACAAACAAATGGTTAAAGCTAAAATGCCGCCTAAATATCCCGACCCCCAGCCCCAACCAGAAATGCGCCCTAAATAAGGCTTAGAAGCCAAGTGCGGTAAAAACGCATTGTAAAACACCAAGCCCACTTCTAAACCAATCGTACCAATGACCACACACACCAAGGTGAAAAAAACGGCGCTCGGGTGAGGATAAGCAAACCACAATAAACCAGCTGATATAATCGCTAAAGAAGTAAAAAACCCTAACCAACGTTTATGATGACCGCCGTGGTCAGCGATAGCACCAAACAAGGGGCTGAATAAAGCAATAATCAATCCGGCAAGCGACGTTGCATTCGCCCATTGATAAGTGCCACTGATTTGATTCTCTGCCACCTTGGTGGTGAAATACGTTGCAAAGATAAACGTGGTCACAATGATGGAAAACGAACCCGCCGCCCAATCAAAGGCGCACCAAGAAGCAATGCGCCACCACGATTGTGTTGTTAATGCTTTCATCACCACCTCACTTGCTAATCTCTGACTCTCACTGCAATGGATTGTGCAGCAATAAAATCTAAAGAAGGTTCACCGCAATTTTCAGCAATGGCTTGACGTGCCACTTGTCGCAACTGTGTCACTGCCTGCCATTCATTGCCATCCGCTTTAATGGGGGAAGACACGGTAATGTTTAATTGACCGGGTCGCAAAATGCGATTTTCTTCACGTAAAATTAAACGCGCACCCTTGATGGCCACCGGGCAAACCGGTGTGCCCGTTTCCGCTGCCACTTTAAACGCCCCCAAACGAAATGGGCGTAAGCCTGCTGCATAACCAAACGTGCCTTCCGGAAAAATGAAAATGGAATGGCCTTCGCGCACCACGGTTTCCATGAATTTCGTGTCGTCTAAACCACGCATGGTGTCTTTTCTATCCACGGGGATAAATTGCAATTTTTTAACGATGGTTCGCAAAATGGGTACGTTAAATAATTCTTTTTTACCGACAAAACGCGTGCCCGGTGGTGAAATGGCAATCGCAATGACAGCGTCTAAATAGCTCGCGTGATTAGCAACGTAAATCATGGGGCTATGCTGAGTTAAGTGTTCGCCCCCGCGCACAGTGAGCGGAATGCAAGCCACGCGCAACATTTGACGCGCCCACCACTTCACCACACGCGCAACCGTGGATGAGGAGCTGAACCTCACGACAAAATACAGCGGAATAAAAGCCATGAACACCGCGATAAATACCAAGGTGGTGTAAATCACTCTGGCTATTTTTGCTAAGCCATTTAACACACGGCGCCCTAGCCATTCAGCACCCAAGCGAACCACTTGCATCCACGCCGGCACTTGAAAACGACCCAACCTACCTTCCAGGTACATGGTTTTACACGCTGCCCGCTGCAACTTGCCGCTTGACGTTTTAGGCACCGAGCGCGGCAAAGCAAGCACGACATCATCAGGAACAATGTCTAGCGTGGTCGCAATGGCTTCATTAATATTTTGCAACATGGTTTCACGGACCGCACGATTTTTCTCGCGGGTTTCAGCAACCACCACGAGTTGCTCCGTGCCACGCACGGGGTCAGTGTGGCCAAAAGCAGCAACACACCCTTGACGTATGCCAGGCACATTACCAACCAATTCTTCAATTTCAGCAGGGTATAAGTTACGACCCGCTTTAATAATTAAATCTTTACGACGGCCCGTAATAAAAATTTCACCGTCGACTAAATAACCCATGTCACCCGCGCTAAGCCACCCATCGTTATAAATGGCGGCCGTGGCTGCTGGATTGTTGTAATAGCCTTTCATGTTAGAAGGGCCTTTGAATTGCACGTTGCCAACACTACGTTCTGGCAAGACCTGGCCTGCATCATCCACAATGCGAATGGCATGCCCTTCAATCGCCATGCCACACCCTGCAAATTCCAGCGTGTTTTTGCTGTCCGTGCTGGGCACGGCTTTTCTATCTTCTTCAAACGCTTTTCTATCAACTGTGTCTATGTGAAAGCCACGATTCAGCGGTGGAATGGCTAAACCCACGGTGGATTCGGCCAACCCATACACAGGCATTAAGCTTTCTGCTTTAAAGCCATAACGTTCGAATTTTTTTGCAAACGCTTCTAGGGTTTTTGGATAAACTTTTTCAGCACCATTCGCAGCCACACGCCACGAACTTAAATCCAGGCCTTCTAGCTGCCCGTGCTCCACTTTGCGCACGCATAATTCATAAGCAAAATTCGGTGCACCGGTTAAAGAACCACGATGATAATGTATCGCCCACAACCAACGCGCTGGGTGATTTAAAAAACTAAACGGTGTCATTAAAATTAAAGGCACGCCGTGATATAAGCTGCCCAACCACGAACCAATTAAACCAAAATCATGATACAAGGGCAACCAACTCACGGCCACATCGGTTTCATTCACTTGGATGGCTTTGCCATAAGCGGAAATATTCGAGATTAAATTTTGGTGCGTTAATAAGACGCCTTTCGGGTCGTTGGTGCTGCCTGAGGTGTATTGAATGAAAGCGTGATCGTCAGCTTTGGCTAAGATGGGTGAAGTTAAGGCTTGATGATGCATTAAGCGCGGCACCGTCATCACTTCTTTTAAAGAAGGCACAAACCCTTGCAATAAACGGCTTAAATTTTCAGCTTCGTCAAAGGTGATGAGCATGCGCACTTCTGCATTACGCAAAATGCGGGCTTCCGTTTTGGCATACGCTTCTAGCATGTGCATGCGAAACGGCGGGTAAATAGGCACAGGCACGCCACCGGCTAATAACACACCGTAAAATGCGTAAAAGAAATCCGGGGTGGTTGGCAACATGATGGCAACGGTTTCGGTGGGTTTTAAACCACGCTCACGCAACCCTGTTGCAACACGCAAAGCGGATTCCAACACGCGCCCGTAAGTCACCACTTCTTCTTGGCCGTCTTCTTTTTGAAAAAACACATGCGGTTTTTGCGGTGATTTTTCGCCGTAAATCAGCAATAAATCGACTAAGGTGTCAACGCCTGACACATCCAAACGCGGGTGTGTTCCGTGTGACGTGATAACCGTTTTTCGTGCGGGTTTTGTCAACGACGATTGCGCCGTTGCCAGGAATTTCGCGATATCCCCCAGGGTTTCTGCTTCTGCAAGCAAACGATCAGGCACCGTCACACTAAAGGTTTTTTCAACACGCCGAAATAGTTCAGCACGACCGAGGCTATCAATGCCTAAGTGCCGTTGCAATGACGCATCCATTTTAATTTCTCGGCGATAAGGCACACCGCTTTCGGTTAGCACTTCGGTGACAATCGCTATTAATTCAACTTCAACATCTTGTTTTTGCATCATGCTCGTTCTCATTCCTGGTTACTCGCTAATAAGGCCGGCGGCGTTCCCGCACGACCGGTCATGATAGAAATAAAGTGTTTTTTAAGCGGTGGCAAACAATCAAGGCCCGCCATGGAAAGCCCAGCTAAACACGACAGTGCTGACTGTGGTTTTGAAAAAAACCGTGCCAGTTTATCTGACACAGTGATGCTCGCGCGTTGCTGTTGTTCAGTGTGCTCACTGATACGCGCTAAATCAGCGGCGCTTAAACGGCCATTGATTTTTTGCATGCCTTCTACCAAACACGCGACTTCATAGAGTGCTAAATTAAACCCTTGTGCGGCAATCGGGTGCAAGGTGTGCAATGCATTCCCTAATAAAAAAACGTTTTGCGTGACTGCACGCAACGCACGTTTCATGCGCAAAGGATAAGACTGCCGCTCACTCACTGATAAAAAACGCCCCAAGCGATGGCCCATCAATTGCTGACAATGCGCCAAATAAGCGGCATTATCTAATGCAAGCAATGATTTTGCTTTTGCCGTGTCTACACTTAAAATGCTAGCACATTCGTTATTGGGTAAAGGCAGCATCGCTAAAGCACCGCCGTCACAAAAACGCTCGTAAGCAACACCTTGATGTGCGCGTGCTATTTGAATGCGCGAAACAATCGCTGTTTGATGATAATCTATCGTTTCCGTTGGAATGGAAAGTAATTCACGCAGCGTGGATTCCGTGCCATCCGCACCAATGATTAAAGGCGCGCTTAATGCGATGGTTTCATTGTGTTGCGTTAATATTAAGGTGTCGTCTGTTGCCATTTGCGTGAGTTGCGCCGGGCGATAGAGCGTTAAATGCGGTGCTTGCAACAGCGCTTCGTGCAAAGCCGCTTCCAAATGGCAAGCGGGCAACACTTGCCCCAGCTCATCTAAACCCGCTTCTTCCGCACTTAAATTTACCGCCCCAAAATGACCACGTTGCGAGACATGCACGTGATGAATGGGTGAAGCATGCGTTTGAATGTGAGACCACACGCCTATGTGTTTTAACAAATTCACACTGCTAATATTCAAGGCAAACAAACGCGCATCGTTAGCGGAAGGTAAACGCGCTTCGACCAACGCAATGTTTAATGCCGTTTCACGCAAAGCCAGTGCCAAGCTGGCACCCACCAAGCCGCCACCGACAATGATTAAATCATAATGCAAGGGTTTAGCTGCCTGCATGCCGCATCACCGCTTCTATGTCGTCAACTGTTTTTGGAATGGCATGACTTAACACATCACAGCCGCTCGCCGTGACTAACACATCATCTTCAATACGCACACCAATGTTGTGCCAACGTTCAGGCAAGCCTTTGCAATCGGAAGATAAATATAAACCAGGCTCGACGGTTAAGGCCATGCCGGCTTGTAAAGCACGCCATTGATCATTCAATTTATAACGACCAACATCATGCACATCCAGGCCTAACCAATGGCCTGAGCGATGCATGTAATAAGGGGTATAGGCTTCTTTCTCGATCAGGCTATCAACGTTGCCACTTAAAATGCCCAAATCAACCAAGCCTTGCGTTAAGCATTTGACAATGGCGGTTTGCGCCGCGTCCCAAGGCGCGCCCGGTTTGATGGTGCCGATGCCTGCTAATTGCGAAGCTAAGACCAATTCGTAAATGGCGCGTTGTTCACCGGTGAATTTGCCATTGGCTGGAAACGTGCGCGTGATGTCAGCGGCGTAGTTATCGATTTCAGCGCCTGCATCAATTAAGACTAAATCACCGTCTTGAATGCGTGCATTATTATTCACGTAATGCAAAATACACGTGTTTTTCCCTGAGCCGACAATCGCATTGTAAGCGGAAAAACGCGCGCCTTGCCGCTGAAACGCATAAGATAATTCAGCTTCCAAGGCATATTCATAAAGCCCCGGCCGACACGCTTTCATGGCGGCCACGTGCCCGCTGCCGGTAATGTCAACAGCTTGCTGCATTAAAGCAATTTCAGCTGGCGTTTTAATTAAACGCATCTCATGAAGGATGGGGTCGATGTCGGTTAAACTAAACGGCGCTTGCAAGCCAGTGCGAACTTTCGCGCGCATCATTTGCAAAGCATTCATTAAGGTGGCATCAAACCAAGGCAGCGCGCCCAAGGTGGTGTGTATGGTTTCACGACCCATTAAAAAATCAGGTAAGTGGTTTTTAAAATCCGCGATAGGAAAAGATTGGTCCGCTTTAAATTGCTCACACGCACCGGCTTGACCCGCACGCGGGCCGTCCCAAATTTCGTGCTCGGGATCACGCACACGATTAAATAAAACGAATTCACCTTCAGGGCGCCCGGGTGCTAACACCAACACCGCTTCCGGCTCATTAAAGCCAGTCAGATAATAAAAATCGCTGTGTTGGCGATAAGGATAAACCGCATCACTGTTACGATGCACTTCCTGTGCCGCCGGAATGATCACCACACCGCTTTGACCGATGTGTTTCATCACTGCCTGACGCCGTGCGGCTAATTCACCCATGGTCACCATGCTGGCCTCCTAATGAAGCTGATTTTGATTGTCGTCTTGCTTTTCATCACCCGCGAGGGATTGGTAAATAAAAACCGCAACCATGCGAACGTATTCAACCAATTCAGCAAACGCATGCTCGTCTTCTTCCGACTCGACCACTTGTTCGTAATTCATTTTAGCGATTTCAACGAGGTCGTCGATGCCCTCAGTGAGCTCGCTCGGGTCGCGGCCCGTGAGCGGCACATTCGCCAACTTCAAGCCGGTTAAAAACCCCTGACACCAAACGGTCAGCGCTTCCGCCCGCTCGACCAACGGTGTCTCGTCGTCAGGCAAGAGTAAATCAAATTCAAACAAAAAATCAACGAGTTGCTGATGAATGGCTTCATGCAAGCTTTGAAGCACGGCGTGAACATCGGCATGATCGCCTTCGCCGGTGACAAGCGCTTCCCAGGCGTCGGGCTCAACCTTGGACTGCCCGCAAAGCAAGCCACTGATTAAACCGTGCACCTGCGAGGCGTGCATTTTTAGAGCGGTTTGGCTGAGGGTTTCGCTGAGGCTGGCAAACTGGTAGGGCAGTGGTTTATTCATGAATTCCGCTCGGTTAAAATTGACAATCTTATCCAAAATGGGGTGAGATATAAAGCTAAACAAAAGGATCCTTATGCCCGCCCTACTTTCTGCCATTGCAGCCATGGATAAAAACCGCGTCATTGGCCGAAATAACCAACTTCCTTGGCATTTGCCCGCCGACCTTGCGCATTTTAAAGCCATCACGACCGGCCACCCCATCTTAATGGGCCGCAAAACCCACGAATCCATTGGTCGCCCACTGCCCAATCGCCACAACATTGTGTTAACACGCAACCTGGGCTATGAAGCGGCGGGGGTCACCGTTGTTCATTCTTTAGACGAAGCCCTGGCTGCCTGCCCTTCAGACGATGAAATCTTCATCATCGGCGGCGCCGACCTCTACCACCTCGCCTTGCCACGCGTGCAGCGACTTTATTTAACCTTGATTGATCACGCGTTTACGGGGGATACCTATTTTCCGGATTGGGTGCCGAGTGAATGGCAGGAAGTCAGTCGTGAAACGCATCAGCCGGATGAAAAAAATGCGTATGGGTATACGTTTGTGACGCTAAACAGGAAATAAGGTTTTAGTTTGAACGGGTGTATGGTAGAAAGGCCACTCAGGTGATGCCTGAATCGCCTCGATAATAAATTATATATTAGGTGTTAGTGTTTGTTTTTCGAGTTCCACATTATCATTTTCTTCTGTGCTCGCTTCCCTAGAATGCACATTATTTTGCGCAAATAAAGTTGATGGGTGGACGGAGACAACCGGGTCAGCTTGTGAGGCTGCGGCATCTTGTTTAGCAAGCGCCGAAATAATAAAAGCAAGCTGCGTGTCAACGACCCCGAGCTTTTCGGCGATTTCTTGATTTCTGTGTTCTTGTTCTTCTTTTTGTTCGACGATCGCAGCGTTAACACGTCGCTCAAGATTTTTAACTTGAGCAGAATATTGCTCACGATGCTCTATATATGCCTTAAGCATACTAGCCATCTTTTTGTTGGACTCAGAATTGGGGTTGCATAATTCTTCAACTCTGGCAGCAATATCGGCCAATTGCGCATCTTGTTCAGCGCCTTTGTGCATGCAGTCATGTAAGATATTGCTTTTTTCTTTAAAATTTTTCCAAATCGGGCTTATCATTGCATAGGCAGCATCTGCTTCAACTTTAAAAAAGCTTGGGCTCAACCCATGTTCTTTAGTTTTATTTTTATTAACCTCTGTTTTGTCAGGGTGATATTTAAGCTGTACTTCTCGGAGTATTTTTCTGAATCCTGAAAAACATGTGTCAAATACATCGCGTCTTTTTGCGTCAGTTCGATTATTAAGAATAAGGTTTTCGCGTGCCGCGAAATAAGCGTCACGAATAGAGATCACATCTTTTTCAGCTTGAGCCCTAAAGCGACTTATTGCTTCTGGCGTATCAAGTACAATAGGCTGCTCTACGGGCTGTTCTGCGGGTTCCGGGCTATCGACAGAATTAATAGGAGGTCTAGGTGCTTGGTTTAAATTCAGCTTATCGGCTACCCATGTCTGCCACGTAGCCAATGTTTTTCTAAACCATGCGAAACGAGGCGCGCGTTGGCCAACTTGAGTAATTTGATTAAGCAAGGGTTGTTTTTCTCTTAGGGTTGCAATGGGGTCAGCTGATTGTGTTAGTGTTGTTACAAGATTATTAACGAGGCGGTACATTAGCAATTCACGCTGTTTTGATATGCCAGTGAAGAGCCTGATAAAAGCCCTGGCGGGCCACCATCGTTTATTATAAGCAATCATTTTTTCAACAAGTTGATTGACATCATCATCACTCAGCTTTTCTGCCAGCTCATGCATGTTTGTTTTCACCCACAATAAACGACTAGCGCGACGCTCGCCATAGGCAAGCCTCGCTTTTTCAAATGCCAGGTCATTCATTTCAGCGATTGATAGGCTCATAATGACATTTTCTCCAGATTAACCTAGTCTAGCCGTATTTAAAGGGTCTTGCGGTTGCCCTTCTAGTGCTATTGGGTGTGCTCCCGGCATTTCAACTGCTTCAGGTAATGCACTTCCAAATAATGCAGCGGGGTTATTTGCAAGAACTGGCATGGATTGTTCTGGCTGCGGCATAATGGGTGGTAACTCTTGCGGATTTATGTTCATACGAGACAATATAAACGCTAGCTTTCGACCCTGCTCTGCAACGCGCTGCTCAACACGCTCATTAAAGTTTGCTTGTAACAATTTGTTTGCATTATCTGATTCCTCAAGTCTTTGAGTTAGCATTTTGATAGACTCATTGTCGGCTTGAGAGATTTCAATTCGTCTATATAATTCCATTTTTTCATCTTCACTTGCTGCCAATCTTTGATTTAACTCCATAATCATGGCATCTTTTTGCGCATTTTGCTCCCTTAACTGCATTTCAACAACAGCAGAAGGTTCCTTTCCTAATAATTCGCGAACATCCTGGCTGCTAACGCCATAGCCTTTCTCCTCTATGAAATGTTTGACGCGCTCAACAAGCGGATCAAATAAACTGCTTCTGCCTAGCTTTCCACGACTTGCCTCTAAGTTTTGCATGAGAATTCTATGAACCAAAACTTCATCTGTCGGCAAATCTTTAGTCAGCGAGATTTCTCTTTCAATTTTTTCTATTTGTCGCGCTCGTTCTTCTCTCTTTTGTTTTGTATGAAAATATTTTCGAAGAGAAGTCTTTGCTTGCTCAAATGCTTTTTTATAAGCCTCAAGATCACGAGTGACATCCTCTAAAAATTTGCTTTCATGCCGAAATTTATAAATTTTTGCTACTTGCTTGAGCTCTTCATCGCTGATGTTGTAGAGTTCAGCGGCTGTTCTCCCCTCGCGATTACGCAAGCCAAGGTTGGGGTCACGTTCAAGTAAAAATTTTACCGTGCTAAACTTCATGTTTTTAGTTGCCACATGTAAAAGCGTATTCCCTTCCTTGTCGACGCTATCCACTGAAACTTTTGCTCGCTTTAAGAGACGAGGGAGCTGAGTCATGTCTTTGCAATAAGCCAACACCAAATCATCAGGGTTATCTGCAAGTTCTTGCACTAATTCTGCAAATCTTATACGTCGAGGATAATATAGTTCATCTGATAATTTTGCGTATTCATCAGCGATAGGTTTTTTGGCTTTTGAAATGGCTTCAAGAATAGCAACCGTGCCATCAAGCATCAAAGAAAAGCGTTTTTTAAGCACAGGTATCGTTTCCAGTGAAACGCCCTTAGCATGTAGCTTATCTGCTAATGGGGTATAGCGATTTAACCATAAGTGTTTAAGCTGAGAGACTATGTCCTCATTAAGGGGGACACAATAAATGCCATTAGCATCAGGCTTGATATTCTCCCATCGAGAAAAAAAATCAGTCATGGTTACTGGAGATATTTGATTGGCAACACCCAATCCTAAGTAACTAATATCAGGATAAAGTGGTTGATCTGCACCGAAGTAAGCTTGGCTATGAACACTCATGCGATCAACTTCAGCTTCGACAGACCTTTCAAGAAGGTCAGCTATATTGTCGTCAAGTGCTTTTTGTAATACTTCTATGTTATCTGAGTCTTTTTTGAATTTGGTTAAAATAGTTAATTGAGACTCAATAATCTTAATTTGAAAATTGCAGAGTTGTGATTCAACATGAGATGATTCAAGTTGCGTGGATAAAAAAGCAGCTCGTTCTTTTTCTTTGGGGATGCTAGGGCCTAATAGCGCTTCTAAGAATTTCACATTGCCTTCTCTGGCGGCCATGAATGCAAATGCACGATGATCTACTTCAAGGGCTTGTAATTGTTCATTATTATTACGATCAAACATTATCTTTCTCCTAAAATGCCGCAATGATATCCAAATAATAAATTAAAAAATTTTAATCTATTCAATCCAGTCGCGATTTTACGCCTCGTTGATAGGGGTGTCAATGAATAGAACACCCGTGCTTGATAGGCGCTTTATAACCCATTGGAAAAAAGAGATATCGTAAAGCGCGGTGAGGCACCCCCCCTCAGTCGTCACAGCTGCACCCTAAAGCTCTACTCTAAAACAAATAAAATTCAGAGCCTTCAGAGAAATCCCCGTCAGGCACACAACGATTTGATTAAATTAAAAATTCAACGTTTACAATGAAAAAATTACCAGCAATGGCATATTTACATGAAATATTGCCTTGCTAGGTAAAATTTTTAGGTTACAATATGGGTTATGAGAATACAAAATCGATTACTCTCCATCAAGCTGCCACCTGGTAAATCCGCATTTTTATGGGGGCCGCGCAAGGTTGGCAAAAGCACCTGGATTCGCGAACACATGAAAGCATCCATTGTCATCGATTTTTTAAAAACCGATGTGTTTGCTGACTATGCCTCAAGACCTTCACTCTTGCGTGAGCGTTATAGCGAAGCAAAACAACTCATTGTCATTGATGAAGTCCAAAAAGTTCCCGACATATTAGATGAAGTACAGTGGCTTATCGACAACCATCAAATTTCTTTTATGCTCACCGGCTCAAGCGCAAGAAAACTAAGAAAATCACATGCTAATTTACTGGGTGGGCGCGCATGGCGATACACCATGACACCCTTGTGTTTTCCTGAAATTGAAAATTTAGACATTGAAAAAATCATGCTGACGGGTTTATTGCCACCCCATCTCTTATCAACAGACCCCATTCAAGATTTACGCGCTTATGTTGCCGATTATTTAAAAGAAGAAATAGCCGCCGAAGCCGTTGTGCAAAATATTCCTTCATTTTCTGAATTTTTACACATCGCCTCTGTCACATCAGGTGAAATATTAAATTACACCAATGTATCCAGAGAAACAGGCGTTAGCGCAAAAATCATCAGAAATTACTTTCAAATTCTGGAAGATACTTTATTGGGGCATCGCTTACAGCCCTGGAAAAAATCAACGAATCGTCGCATGGTAGAATCTGAAAAATTTTACTTATTTGATGTTGGTCTTGCGAACTATCTTGCAAGACAACAACCAAAAATCGGCTCGCCTGCTTTTGGCAAATCATTTGAACATTACATTTTCATGGAATTAAAAGCCTATCAAGCTTACCGTAATCCTGAATTACCACTGTCTTATTGGCGAACCAGTGGTGGTGCAGAAGTCGATTTTATTTTAGGCGACATGGAATGCGCCATTGAAGTTAAAACCTCGACTCGCATCGACCACCATGCAGCTAAATCGCTCAAAACACTGCAAGAAGATCATCGTTTAAAACGATCTATCATTGTTTCTTTTGAAAATGAACCTAAAAAACTAAATAACCAGATTGAATGCCTTCCATGGAAACTGTTTTTAGAAAAGCTTTGGGGTGGCGACATTATTTAATAAAACAGCCATTCACATCACCCCGTAACGCAACTCACCGCCACGCGCTCATTGGTTTCCAAACAAAGCGCGGTGAGGCATTCGCCCCAGGCACAGCCGGTGTCTAGCGCAAACACATTCGATGTATGTGTTTCGCCTTTTAACGAAGCCCAATGCCCGAAAATGATTTTCCAGTCTGTGTCTTTACGATGGGGTGCTGCAAACCAAGGCATGAGGTCAGGTGGGCATTCCGCGAGTGGCACTTTCACTGTGAAATTCAAACGCGCCTCAGCATCACAATAACGCATGCGCGTTAAATAATTCACGATGCAACGTAAACGCTCCATGCCAGTTAATGATTCAGACCACACATCAGGTGTATTACCAAACAAATGCGCGAGCACGTCTTTCGCGTGCGCACCACGCAAAGCTTGCTCAAGTTCATGCGCATACTGTTTTGCTTCTGAAATACTCCAGCAAGGTGCCATGCCTGCGTGTGTCATGACGATGCGTCGCACATCATCACACACCAACAAGGGCCGCGTGATGAGCCAATGCATTAAATCGTCGCGATCATCGGCGGATAAAACATCGTGAAACGTATCGTGGTGATTCGCCTGCCTAACACCGTGCGCAATGGCTAATAAATGCAAATCGTGGTTGCCTAACACCACTTCGCAAGCGGAGCCTAAAAATTTTGCGAAGCGTAGCACCTCGAGTGATTGCGCACCACGATTGACTAAATCACCCGTCAACCATAATTTATCTTTTGTTTTATCGAACTGAATTTTTTTTAATAATTGCTGCAGGGCAGTGTAACATCCTTGTATATCACCAATGGCATAGGTCGCCACAGCTCACTCCTTTTCAGTTAATGCATTTGATAAACGAACAAAATCAGAAACCGGCAACACTTCAGCACGTAAACCGGGGTCGATGTTTAAAACCGTCCATAATTCATCAGGCACCATCGTTTTCAAATTATTTCTAAGGGTTTTTCGTCGCGTTGCAAACGCGGCTTTCACCAAGGTTTCAAAGTGCTTTTCATCGTTAGCCACACAGGGACGCTTCGCATAAGGACGCAAACGGATGATGCTGGATTGCACTTTGGGCGGTGGATAAAATGCAGAAGGCGCAACATCAAATAAATGGGTTGCTTCGCAGTGGTATTGCACCATCACACTCAAACGGCCGTAAGCATGCGAGCCGGGTGCCGCGGCCAAGCGGTCAGCCACTTCTTTTTGCAGCATAAAAACCATGTCTTTAATCACCGCGGCATGATCGAGCAAATGAAAAATAAGCGGCGTTGAAATGTTGTAAGGAAGGTTACCCACCACGCGTAATAAGCGATCATCGGATCGCGCTGCCGTGAAATCAAACGTTAATACATCTTGGTTATGCACTTGCAAACGACCGAACGGTTGAACACGCGAAGACAATTCGTCGATTAAGTCGCGGTCTAGCTCAATGACTTCCATCTCGTGCATTTGCTTCATTAAAGGTAAAGTCATGGCACCTTGCCCCGGGCCAATTTCAATGAGATGCTCACCGCGGCTTGGCGCAATGGCGTGCACAATGCGATGAATGACGGATTGATCGCATAAAAAATGTTGGCCGAAGCGTTTGCGTGGAATGTGCATTACTGAGTTGCCCCCACTGGCATATTCGCTAAAGCCACTTCCGCTGGTTCAAAATGACGAGCTGCCGCTTTTTCAAACCACGATCTTGCGGTGGTCGCATCCGCTGGCACCCCAATGCCGTGTAAATAGAAAAACCCAACGTTATATTGCGCGCTGGCCAACCCATGATTTGCCGCTTTCACATAATATTTCAGGGCTTTGATATTATTTTGTGCCGTGCCCTTGCCCGTGGCATAGAGATAAGCCACTTCATTTTGGGCCACCGGGTCGTCGTCATCGGCCGCTTGACTGAAATAATAAAACGCTTGCTCGTTGCTTTGCTCCACCCCACGCCCGAGCAAATACCGCACCCCCTTTTCGGTGTCGGTTTCTGTTTTCCCAACGCCCGGGGCATCAACCGGCCGCGTGGTCACGCAAGCGGTCAATAAAAGACCCATTAAGATCACTAACCCAACTTTTTGCAAACGCATGCACTGAACCTTTTTAGATTTAACCTAGACGTGATTATAATATGACTCCACTGTCAGCGTTAGCAAAATAGTCCATCTTGAGGAGCTTGCCCGAAAAATGCACCAACCTTCCCCGCTATTAACGGATTTTTACCAATTAACCATGGCTTATGCTTACTGGCAGCTCGGCAAACACGAACAAGAAGCCACCTTCCACCTCTTATTCCGGCGCCACCCCTTCAAAGGGGATTTTGCCCTGTGCGCGGGCTTAGGCAGTGTGATTTCCCTGATTGAACACTGGCGCTTCAGTGACGATGACTTGGCTTATTTAGCTTCGCTCTCCAACGCAAACGAAGAACCCTTGTTTAATCAAGCCTTTATTGACGCGCTCGGCAAGCTCAGCTTCACAGGCTCAATAGACGCCGTGCCTGAAGGCACGGTTGTTTTCGCGAATGAACCCATTTTGCGTGTTCAGGCGCCGCTGTGGCAATGCCAATTGCTGGAATCCATTTTGCTGAATTTCATGAATTTTCAAACCTTGATTGCCACCAAAGCCGCAAGGGTGTGCGAAGCCGCCGGTGGCGACCCGGTGTTTGAATTCGGCATGCGCCGCGCCCAAGGGCCGGATGGGGCGCTCTCCGCCAGCCGCGCCGCTTACATTGGCGGCTGCGTGGCCACGTCCAATGCCTTAGCCGGCAAGCTCTACGACATTCCCGTTCGCGGCACGCACGCGCATAGTTTTGTCACCGCCTTCGATTCCGAACCCGAAGCCTTTGCCGCTTACATTAAAACCATGCCGCACCAAGCGAGCTTACTGGTCGACACTTACAACACCGTGGAAGGCGTGAAACACGCCATTGCCGCTGGCCGCGTGTTGCGCGAACAAGGCGCTGATTTATTAAACATTCGTTTAGATTCTGGCGATCTCGCTGATTTAAGCATCAAAGCCCGCGCACTGTTAGATGAAGCAGGCTTTCAAAACACGGGGATTATTGCGAGCAATTCGTTAGATGAGCACGTCATTCGTGATTTAAAATCACAAGGCGCAAAAATTAATGTCTGGGGCGTTGGCACGCACTTAACGACGGCTTACGACCAACCGGCACTGGATGGCGTTTATAAAATGGGGGCGCTGAAAAATGCGGAAGGTGAATGGACGCCGCGCATTAAATTGTCTGAACAAGCCGTGAAAATTTCCAACCCCGGGCGCCATCAAGTGAGGCGCTATTTTAAAAACGGGGAAATGATTGCTGATGTGATTTTTGACCTTGACCTTGGCTTAGACACCCTCCCAAAATGCACCAGCATAGACGGCAACACCGTGGTCACCCTCGATGATCACGATGCCACTCAAGATTTACTCGAGCCGGTATTTGTGTCTGGCAAACGTGTGCAGCCGGATCGCTCGATTCATCACATTCAAGAACACGCGGCTGATGCCTTGAGGCAATTCCGTGAAAGCAAAACAACCCCTTACCCGGTTTATCTTGAAAAAACCTTACATGATAATAAGTTAGCGCTGATTCAGGCGATGCGCGCTTAGCCAGTATGTCGATTATTATCCGACATACTGGTTAGGCACAGAATTGACATTTTAGCCAGTATGTCGGATAATAATCGACATACTGGAGATAATAATGAATATCCTAACCCTGCGCCAATTAGCCAACCGAGAAATCATAGACTACCCCTGGCTCATGAACGCACTTAAACATTACAAAAGACCGCGTGAAAAACTATCGGTTTGGCTGAAATCAGGCGAGCTTGTTCGCGTTAAAAAAGGCCTTTACCTGTTTGGCGCAACCGCACAACAAACCAGATATAACTCACTCGTGCTGGCTAACCTTATTTACGGCCCATCCGTTGTCTCTCTCGCTTACGCTCTTAGCTATTACGGCATGATCCCTGAGCGTGTTAATGAAATCACCAGCGTGACTTGCCTACGTGACAAATTATTTGAAACACCCATCGGGCGATTTTCTTATCGTTACTTACGCCCTGAAAAATACCCTTACGGTGTTCAGTGGGTACAACTCAACCCACAAGAATCTTTTTTAATTGCCACCCCTGAAAAAGCCTTGTGCGATCACTTAATGCTAACCGATAAAAAAATAATATTTAACACATTAAGCGACGTTGAAGCTTACCTTGAAAACGACATGCGAATTGACATGGGTACACTCACGCAATTTAAAACTCCTTTATTGCGCGAAATTATTAATCATTACGACGATGATCGACTAGCCCTGCTCTACACGTTTATTCAATCTTGGAAACAAAAATAATGCATGAAACCATTAAATCCATGTTAGCAAAATACGCTTGTCAAACAGAACAAGACACCATCAACGCCCTGAAAGAAATTTTTCAAGAAATCACACTCCTTGGGCTTTGGCGCGCTAAATTTTTTGAACATGCCGTTTTTTACGGTGGAACAGCGCTTCGTATTTTGCATGGTTTAAATCGGTTTTCTGAAGATTTGGATTTTAGCTTGATAAAACCCAATGCAAATTTTCAATTAAATCACTACAATCAAGCCATTATTCAAGAACTTCAGAGCTTTGGATTTAATGTGTCCATTGAAAAAAAGCAAAAGCCTGTTGAAACAAACATTGAATCTGCTTTTATTAAAGCAAACACACACCAACAACTCATCGCCATTCAGTCTAAAAAATCCATTATTAATCGTTTTCACCACATGAACAACATCAAAATAAAAATGGAAATTGACATCAACCCACCACAGCAATTTAACACCGAAGCAATGACCTTATTCACCCCGCTTCCTTTTTCGGTGAACACCATGACCATGCCTGACCTTTTTGCCGGAAAAATTCACGCGATTCTTTGCAGACCTTGGCAGCAACGTGTGAAAGGCCGCGATTGGTATGATTTAATATGGTACATCGGCCGTGAAACACCGGTTAACTTAACCCATCTCAAGGCTCGCTTAATTCAAAGTAATGCGTGGGATGAAAAAGAGCATCTGACACATCAAGCTTTAATAGGCTTGCTACAAACTAAAATTAATACCACTGACTTTAATAATGCCAAAAAAGATATTCTGCCATTTATTAAAGACAAAATGAGTGTTGATTTATGGAATTCGGCTTTCTTCTTGGAGGCGTGCAAACAATTAAAAACACGTATTCTCTAGCAAATGCTGAGGGTTTAAGGTACCAACGACTGCGCTCGTGACCCCCGGCTCCGCCAACACAAGACGAAGCGCGTCTATCGGCGAAACGGTTTCAACCAAATGCCCACTCGCGAGTGCTTTTTTAATGAGAACCCCTTTTTGTTTTTCGTGTGCATGCACAATCACGTCACGCTCATCGGTGTAAGTCGGGTTAAAAGACACCATCACCACATCAGACAAATCCACAGCCAATTTGCCACCGGCGATGGTTTTGGTTGACATGCCAAACGCACGAATTTTTCCTTGTGATTTTAATTGCATTAAAGGCTCGAATACACCCGCTTCAATTAAAGCCACATCATCACCATTGGAATGCACCAACACCACGTCCAAATAATCCGTGTTTAAACGACGCAAACTGTCATTCACGCTCGCGATGATTGCATCCACTGAAAAATTAAACTGTGATTCACCGTTTTCAAACGATTCACCAACTTTGGTTGAAATAACCCAATCGTGTCGTTGCCCTTTTAAAAACTGGCCCAAACGCGTTTCGCTGCTGCCGTAAGCCGGTGCCGTGTCTAAAAAATTAATGCCTATGGCTTTCGCTAAATTTAATAACTGCCGACATTGTTCATCACTCGGCAAATCAAAGGCCGCTGGGTATTTCACGCCTTGATTGCGGCCAAATTTCACAGTGCCCAACCCCACGACACTGATGTCAATGTCGGTACTGCCTAATCGGCGCTTTTCCACAAGCATGTCTCCCACAAAGGTTTAGCCACTGACGGCGCCGGCCAATCCGGCAAGCTGGTTTTGCTTGGCGAAAAACGGCGCGCTTTGATCGTTTCAACGATGGAAGCCGCCAAGGCCGGTGCCAATGCTAATTTGGTTGGCCAAGCCACCGTCAAGTTATGATTGCTTTCGGCAAAAAATGTTTCGGGTTTTAAGCCATCGGCTGTTTTCGGTTCGGCACGATCCACACGTAACGTGGCATATTTTGCTGCGCTAAAATCTAACCACGGAAATAAATTTTCGAGTTCATGTTTCGCTGCTTGAATTTGCGCGGCTGCATCGCGATCGTTGCCTTCTTCCGCCAACAAACCGCCTAAATACCACACGGCTTCGCCATTTTGCAAACGATGCGTCGTGACGGTTAAACGCGGGCGTTGACCCACCCCCATGCAATGCGCATAGAGTGGATAATAAAACGGGGTTTTCACCATCACCATGTGCAAAGGGCGGCGCTGCATGCCAAGGCCCGGGCGCTTTAATTGATTCACGACTAATGCATTGCCTTCACCCGCAACAAAGACCACGTGATCAGCGGTGAGCGTGGCCTTTGTGTCTTCAACATGCAAATCCGCCGAAAGAAACCGACCCTGCGCATCAAAATGTAAATCATTTTGTGTTAGCGATCTAATTTTAAAAATGGCGCCGCGATTTAGTGTTGATAATTCGTCAATGACCGATGGGACGTCTAAAACAATTTCATCCAAGGCATATAATGCGCCTTTGAATTTTTTATTTTGAAACACGTCAGGGTAATCATTCGGTTTCACCGCCGCCACTTTGCTACGCATGGCCATGCCTGCTAAAAAACCCGTGATTTTTGCGGTGAGCAAGCCCGGCGACCACAAATATTGTGTTTTAGATAATAGAGCCGCTTTGCTTAAGTTGATCTCGCCCAAACCGTGCAAACAATCCTGCCATAAGGTTGGCATGGCTGCCATGGTGGTGACTTCTGAGGTTAAGGCCCCGTGCAGCGCGTATTTCATGCCGCCGTGAATAATGCCTTGGGATTTAACGGTTTGACCAGCGCCCAACGCCTCAGTCTCAAATAAAACCGCGGCATACCCCGCTTGCCTCAAACGCGTTAAGGCCCATAAGCCGGCAATGCCGCCGCCAAAAATCGCCACATCCACTTTCACTGCTTGCACCATCCTATCACCTTACGCTGTCAATCGCGGCCATTAGTATGGCATTTTTCGCCCCAAAACGCTAAACTACGAGACTTTTTTAATTTTGGCAGTGAGCAAATAAATGGCAGATCTACAAAAACAATTCGATGTCATTGTGGTTGGCGGCGGGCACGCCGGCACGGAAGCGGCGCTCGCTGCGGCGCGTTTAGGCGCTAACACCTTGTTATTAACGCATAATATTGAAACCCTGGGGCAAATGTCTTGCAACCCAGCCATTGGCGGCATAGGCAAAGGCCACCTGGTCAAAGAAATTGACGCCCTGGGCGGGGCCATGGCGCTTGCCATCGACCGTGCCGGCATTCACTTTCGCACCCTGAATGCGAGCAAGGGCCCCGCGGTTCGCGCCACCCGCGCTCAGGCCGACCGGGCCCTTTACAAACAAACCATACGCGCCATGCTTGAAAACCAAGCCAACCTCACCCTGTTTCAGCAAGCCGTTGACGACATCTTGGTGGAAGGCGAGCGCGTCATTGGGGTCGTCACCCAAATGGGTTTACGCATTCAAGCCAAAACCGTGGTCCTGACCGCCGGCACCTTTTTAGCCGGTAAAATTCACATTGGGCTCAATCAATACGAAGCCGGCCGTGCCGGCGACCCACCGGCCAAAACCCTGGCCGCGTGTTTGCGTGAATTGCCGCTGCGTATTGGCCGCTTGAAAACCGGCACCCCCCCACGCATTGACGGCCGCACCGTCGATTTCAGTGTCATGGAAACCCAGCACGGCGACACCCCCATGCCGGTGTTTTCTTTCATGGGCAAAGCAAGCGATCACCCGCAACAAATACCTTGCCACATTACCCACACGAATGAAAAAACGCATGAGCTCATTCGCGCAGGCCTCGATGAATCCCCGCTTTACACCGGCGTGATTGAAGGCACGGGCCCACGCTACTGCCCTTCCATCGAAGATAAAATCATGCGTTTCGCCGATAAAACCTCGCATCAAATTTTTGTGGAACCCGAAGGCCTAAGCACGCACGAACTCTACCCCAACGGCATTTCAACCAGCTTGCCGTTTCACACGCAACTTGCATTTGTACGTTCCATGCGCGGGTTTGAAAACGCGCACATCACACGCCCGGGTTACGCGATTGAATACGATTACTTTGATCCCCGCGATTTAAACCCAACGCTTGAAACCAAAACCATACACGGTTTATTTTTCGCCGGGCAAATTAACGGCACCACCGGTTATGAAGAAGCGGCCGCGCAAGGTTTATTGGCCGGTGTGAATGCAGCTTTAAAATCGCAAGAACGTGAAGCCTTCACTTTAAGGCGCGATGAAGCCTATTTAGGCGTGTTGGTCGACGACTTAATCACCAAAGGCACGAGCGAACCCTATCGCATGTTCACGAGCCGCGCTGAATACCGTTTGCGTTTACGCGAAGACAATGCCGACGCAAGGCTCACCCCACGCGGCCATGCCCTCGGTTTAATTAATGAAACGCGCTGGGCTCGCTTCAATCAAAAGCAAAACAGCGTCGCAGAAGAAACCGAACGCTTGCGCACACACCTCATTCGCCCGGGTTCTGCCACTGCCGCTGCTCTACAAACCAAACTCGGCACCGATTTTTCACGCGATTATCACGCGCTGGATTTATTGCGACGCCCTGAACTCACCTACGAATCTTTATTAGCGATTGAAGGTTTGGGTTTGCCACTGGCCGATAAAGAAGCGGCTGAGCAAATTGAAATTCAAATTAAATACGACGGCTATATTCAGCGCCAAGACGATGAAATTGCCAAACACCAACGTCAAGAAATGACAAACTTGCCACACGATTTTAACTATCAAGGCATCAGCGGGCTCTCGAATGAAGTTCGGCAAAAATTAGCCAAGGCAAAACCGGCGACCATTGGCATTGCCTCGCGCATTCCAGGCATCACGCCAGCGGCGATTTCTTTATTATTAGTTCATTTGAAAAAGAGCAAATGCGCATGAGCAACATCGCCACTTTATTAAAAAAAGCTTTAGCCGATAATCAAATCAACGCAAGCGATGTGCAACAATCGCAGTGGGTCACCTACCTCGAGCAATTAGTCGTTTGGAACAAAGTGTTTAATCTAACCAGCATCACCGACCCCAAAGAAATGGTGTATTTACACATCATTGATAGCTTGTTAGTGGCGCCTTTTATTCACGGCACGCATTGCTTAGATGTCGGCAGTGGCGCGGGTTTGCCTGGCATTCCACTCGCCATTTTACACCCTGAACAGCACTGGACCCTCTTGGATAAAAACAGTAAAAAAACACGCTTCATGATACAAGTGGCTGGCATGCTGGGTTTAAAAAATGTTGCTGTCGTTCACGTGCGCGCTGAAGATTTCCACCCCACCACCCCCTTTGATTCCATTCTTTCCCGCGCTTATGCAAGCTTGCGCTTGTTCATTGAAACCACGCAACACGCCTTATCGCCATCGGGCAAACTCATTGCGATGAAAGGTAAATCCCCTGACGATGAAATGGTTAATTTACCGACGGAATGGCAAGCACAAAAACCGGTGCGTTTAAGCATGAAAGGGATGGATGTTGATAGACACATTGTTTGCCTCGAAATAACAAACCCTTAACTTATTTCGACTGCGGTTGAGCAAAAACAGATGCATCATTCAATATCTCGGCAGCAGCCGACTGAACAGGTGCCGAGTTCATGGCAAACAGAGTGTTTGGGTTGGTTGAGGGTGTGGCATTTTCAGGTAGCACAACAGCACCATTTGAGTCATACCCAACATGATTCAACACCGACGTAGAGTGGCTTTTTTTTGCTAAAATAGCCGTCTCAACAGCAGCTAACTTTCCTTTTAATTCAGAAAGCTGAGCTCGAGTACAATGACGCGCTTCTCTCTCTGCCTCCCTAGCTTCTTTTTCTTTTCGAGACTGCTCTAGGTAGATCTTATATTCTGCAATACTCACTTCAAGTTCCGCACGCCGCTTAGCTGTTTGCTCAGTTGCGATAATACGCTCCTGCCTCGCCTCAATTATTCTTCTATCTAACTCTACTGAGTCATTATTTCTGTCTTTTATTGCAATGCGCTTCTCTTCCAACATTGCATACTGAGGTTGCAGTTCACGTGTAAACGCCGCCGTTACTTCATTAAGAAACGTTTCATCAGTAAGACCAGCCTCTTTTGCTTTTCGAGGAGTCGCTTTATCCGGGTGATAATAGAGTTGCAATTCACGCAATTTATCTTTATACGGCTTGAAGCAAACATCAAAGCGATTAAGCCGCTCTAAGGAGGTCTCGCTTTCGTAAAGATGGTCTGAGCAATGCTTATAGAGTTGCTTTAACACACACAGATCTTGCTCCTTTTTTTCATGAAAACGCGCAAGCGCCTCTGGGGTATCTAACACTACGGGCAAAACCGGCTCAGCATCACGACCTTCAGCATGCGGCTCGTCTGGATTCACAGGAATACTAGGCGCCGGTTGATGCTCACTCACAACCACGGCGCTACCTATTTTTTCCCTTACCCACCCCATGAACGCATTCAAAGGCTTTTTAAACCATGAAAAACGTGAGGCTCGTTTGGTCACTGCAGCAAGTTTGTCTAAGTTAACTTGTTGTGCTGATAACGTTGATGGCACTGGTGATGCTTTTAGTGCAAAAAGCACATCACGACCTAAACAATAAACCAACATTTCACGCTGCCGCTCTATGCTGGTAAATAATCTAACCCATGCTCTCGCTATCCACACACGCTTATCATGCGCCTCAATTTTTTTCGTCAACTCAGCAACATTTAACGTTGCGGCAACATCTGCATTTGTCGCCTTTCTCCAACGCAAACGACTAGCGCGTCGCTTGCCATAGGCAAGCCACGCATCTTCGTGTTGTTGTAATTCAGGCATGAAGTTCATAATGCGCTTCTCCTTAATTCGGCCTACTCGGGGTTGGCCCATCTTTATCAAGGGTATCCATCGATATGGCACCATACTTTCCAGAGCCCGGCGAAGGCGCCTCAATAAATAATGTGCCGGGTGTATTTGTGAGCCTAGCTGTTGGCTCTACCAGCGCAGCACCAGACATTTGACTGACCAACAAAAGTAGTTTATCCATGCTTTGTCTAAGTGCATTTATTTCAGCTTCCATTTCCATTCTATCCTGACTCATAGCTTCATAAGATTCTTTTTCTTCAAGCAAACTAGAAATCTTTTTTTCGTTTAACTCATTTCGAGTTGCCAGCGCTTGAATGTCTTTGATTTTTTGAGCTATAGTACTATCTCTCTCCCTTAGCAACCCCTCAAGCAGTTTTTTATCCGCCATTAGCTCACTATTCGCACGCGCCAATTCATCATTAACTGCCCCTACATGCTCGCCATTGAATATTTCGCAATAGCAACATCATCATTTAATTGCGCAATGTATAAAGCGGACGGCCCCAACAAAACTTCTAAAAATTCGGACTCGCCGTTTTTAGCGGCTAAAAAGGCATAATCGGTGTGATTAATGGCGGCTGGGTTAATTTCTTGTGCTGGCACTTGCAAATCATTATACATAACATTTCCCTTTAATGAAAAATCAAGCAGATTACATCAAGTCATTCAATAATGGCATATTTTAGTGACCGCCCTAACAAAGGTCAATCATAAAATAAGGTCAAACAATAGCCATACGTGCTAACCCATTCAATAAATAAAGATAAAAAATTAGACACCCCCGCAGAAAAAACCCCGTCCTTACCCCTGAAACAGGATAATGTATAAATAATACGACACACCCCATTCACCCAATTAACAAGGAATGGTTCCAAATATCCCAAGAAGGTGTAGAATTCTATCGTTGATTTTAAAGAGGATAGGCTGTGGCGAAAATCATTGCGGTTGCAAATCAAAAAGGCGGGGTCGGGAAAACCACCACCAGCATCAACTTGGCAGCGTCCTTTGCCGCCATGAAACGGAAAATCATGTTGATCGATTTCGACCCGCAGGGGAATGCGAGCGTCGGCAGCGGCGTCACCAAAGACAAAGTCCACTTTGCCGCCCACGATGTCTTGTTGGGCGATGCCACCCTCGAGCAAGCCTTGATCAAAACCAACTTTGGTTACGACCTCATCCCCACTAACCAAGACCTAATCATCGCCGAAATGAAACTCTTGCACGAACCAGAACGCGAACAACGCCTCAAAACCTTATTGCAACCCGCGCTCGCCAAATACGATTACATCCTCATCGATTGCCCACCGTCTTTAAGCGTATTAACCGCCAATGCCTTGGTCGCCGCCGATTCCGTGCTCGTGCCCATTCAGTGTGAATATTACGCCCTGGAAGGCTTAAGCGCCCTCTTAAACACCGTTGAACAAGTCCGCTCGGCGCTGAACCCCCGCCTTCACATTGAAGGCCTGCTGCGCACCATGTACGACGGGCGTAATCGCTTGGCCCTCGATGTCTCAGCCCAGCTGCTAGACCACTTCCCCGATAAAATCTACCGCACCGTCATCCCTCGCAATGTGCGTTTGGCCGAAGCCCCGAGCCACGGCGCGCCCATCTTGGCTTACGACGGCAAATCTCAGGGTGCCATTGCTTATTTAACCCTGGCCGGTGAAATTTTAAGGCGGGCTGAAACCAAAAGCGCGGCTTAAGGCCAAACTATAAAACATTGTTTTTATTCAATGCGTTATGGTTTCCTTGTTTTCCCCCATTGCCTAAATTAAGTGCTATACTAATCAATAGGCCAGGTTACTACTTTGGGGTGAGCAATGAAATCACTTAAGCATCAACTGGGTTTGTTGGTCTTTTTAAGCCTAATACTAAGCAACGCTGCCTTGGCTGGCGACAGCACCAGCATTCGCCTCACCGCACCCACCATGAACACCCTAAAAGCCTGGTACCCCACTCAAACGATTGCGCCCTATACCGGCAGCAACACCAATAGTATTACCTTCACCGCCGGCAGCACACCAAGCAGCTACTTCAGAACCCTGCCTAGTTGCCCACTGGACCCAAGCAACGCCACACAAAAAACAATCGCACCGGTCTGCCCAGACATCAATGGAAAATGGACAACGCCACCGGCTGGCATCACCGCACAAACAACCGCCTCAGCACAAGATATTAAAAAATACTGCCCTGATGTGTGCACAACAACCCGCGTGGTGACGGCGAACGCTTACACCGCCGGAGGCCAAACCATACAAATAATTAGCAACTACACCCCTGCGATTTGCCCACCGGGCTACGTTCAAGTCGCTGCAACCAATCCACAACCAGCCGTCCAAGACACAGCCAACGGCGGGACACCACCATCAACCGATTGGGTACCCAATCAAGCCACCCTAACTGCTTACCAAAATCAAGGGATGACCTGCTATATCGACCCTGTTGATGGGTTCGAGGCTAATTATTGCTCCCTCGGCAGCAATAATTCGCGTGTACCCAATAGCTGCACCGCCTACTACGACATTGGCATGGATCCTAGTAATATCAGCAAGTACATCAATAACGCAGTAGGCACTTCCAGCGGTGTGTTTGCAGCAACGACTTACTGCATGGGCAATTACGTACCCGGCTCAAACGGCACCACCGGCAGCCCAGGGGTTCGCTATTATAAGCCGGATTGCAAAAATCAAACCTTAGGGGGCCCGCTTGCCGCTGGCGACTATAACGTCCTCTACACCAACTATTATCAACGCATTCGTTGCAAACCCAATGGGCTTTATTATTCCACCGATAAAGAACCAGCAACCTTGGTTTGCGCACGCATTAAACCCGTTTGGGAACAGCGCTCCAATTAAGGCTAAGGAATGAATTGCCCTTAGCCACCATTCTTCTATAATGTGTCATTGGTATTTTGAGAGCAGCCCGATGACACACTCCACTGATCAAAAAACAACCCATTTTGGCTTTAAAACCGTCAACACAGAAGAAAAAGCCAGCAAAGTCGCTGAAGTGTTTCGCTCGGTTGCCCCCCGCTACGACCTCATGAATGATCTCATGTCCGCCGGTTTGCACCGTTACTGGAAACACTACACCGTTGACCAAGCCCGCTTGCAAGCTGGCATGGTGGTCATTGATGTGGCCTCGGGCACCGGGGATTTAGCCAAGGCCTTTGCTCGCAAAGTGGGGCCAAGCGGCCGAGTGATTTTAACCGACATCAACGAAGCCATGTTAAGCGTAGGTCGTGAACGCTTAACCGATGCCGGCATTTTAGGCAATGTTGATTATGTGTTAGCCAATGCTGAAACCCTGCCCTTCCCTGACAACCACGCCGACCGCATCACCATTGCTTTTGGCTTGCGCAATGTCACTGATAAACTGGCGGCCTTACGCTCCATGTTTCGCTGCTTAAAACCCGGCGGCAAAGTGATGGTGCTGGAATTTTCACACCCCACCTCTGCTTTATTAAGCAAAGCTTACGATGTGTATTCGTTTAATGTCATTCCTAAACTGGGCGAGCTCATCACCAAAGACAAAGCAAGTTATCAATATTTGGTTGAATCCATACGCATGCACCCCAAACAAGATGAACTCAAAACCTTAATGGAAACGGCGGGTTTTGAAGCAGTCACTTACACCAATTTAACGGGTGGCATCGTTGCCCTGCACCAAGGGTGGAAATATTAATGCTAAAAGAACCCCTATTAAAAGCATTGAATGCCGCACTGCAAACCTATTTAAACGCAGACCCGCATTCTAAAGATCGCCTTCACAAATTACACGGCAAAGCGTTTGCATTAAAACTACACCCCTTTGATTTCACTTTATATGGTGAATGCACGCAGCACTCCATCCACTTAAGCACAGATACACCCACCCCTATTCAAACCACCATCAGTGGCACCCCTTTGCAATTGGCGGCGCTTGCATTCACGAAAAGTAACGCGCGGCATCGTTTTTTTGCAGACGACATCACCCTTGAGGGCAATGCGGAATTTGCACAACAACTCATGCACGTGTTTGATGCCCTCTCGATTGATTGGGAAGAAATCATTTCGCATTGCCTAGGCGACGGCCCCGCTTATCGTTTATCACAAGCGGTTGTTTTCGCAAAAAACAGCTTAAAACAAGGCATAAAATCACTCATACGCAACACCGATGATTATTTGCATGAAGAATGTGAGCTTGCCCCTCACCCCTTTGCGCTCGAAGATTTCATGAACGACGTGGACGAGCTCAGCATGAACACCGAGCGCTTAAGCGCGCGCATACACCACTTATCCGCCACCCTCACTGACGAGGCACCGCATGAAACTCCTTAACCATTTTTTTCGCTTAATGCGCATTAACTACATTTTAATGCGTTACAACATTGACGATGTGGTGCTAGGCACACACCGATTTTTTCTGCTGCGTTATTTGGTTTATTTAAACCCGTTTTATTGGACAGCCACACGCAAATTACCGCGTGGTGAGCGTGTGCGTTTGGCGATTGAGGCCCTCGGCCCCATTTTTGTCAAAGCCGGGCAAATTTTATCAACGCGTCGCGATATTTTACCGGATGACATTGCCAACGCACTGGCTAAACTTCAAGATCGTGTCACACCGTTTTCAGGCAAGCGCGCAAAACGCATGATTAAAACCGCACTTAACTTGCCTTTGCGTGAGGTGTTCACTCATTTTGATAAAAATGCCTTGGCCTCCGCTTCAATCGCGCAAGTGCATGCAGCCACCTTAATCACCGGCGAATCCGTGGTGGTGAAAGTGTTGCGCCCCAACATTCATCAACGCATTGCCGCCGACCTTGACTTACTCTATTTATTAGCGAGCCTTGCTAACCGCACCTTAAAGGGCGCCGTGCATTTCAAACCCAAAGCCTTAGTCGATGAAATTGCAGAAACACTCACCAATGAATTGGATTTATTGCGTGAAGGCGCCAATGCCTCGCAATTAAAACGTAATTTTGCTAAGGATGCGAGCCTCAGTGTGCCGCACATTCATTGGGAATTTTCTCGCACTAATGTGTTAACCATGGAACGCATGCACGGCATTCCCATTCACCATGTTGCCGCCTTAAAAAACGCCGGGTTCGATTTGAAAAAAATCGCCGAGTCTTTAATTAACGTGTTTTTCACGCAAGTGTTTCGCGATAATTTTTTTCACGCGGATTTACACCCGGGCAATTTATTTGTGCATGAAAAACAAATGCATCAACCCGCGCTCATTGCCGTGGATTTTGGCATTGTGGGTTCGCTTAGCCAACGGGATCAACGTTACATTGCTGAAAACATGATGGCCTTTTTCAACCGTGATTATCAACGTGTGGCGGAATTACACATTGCTTCAGGTTGGCTGCCACCCGACACTCGCGTGGATCAATTTGAAGGTGCCATACGCGCGGTCTCTGAACCCATTTTCGCACAACCCTTTGCCGATATTTCTTTTGGCCATTTATTAATGCGTTTATTTCAAGTGGCTGAGCGCTATCAAATCAATATTCAACCGCAACTCATTTTATTGCAAAAAACTTTGTTGGGCATGGAAGGGTTATGCCGCGAACTGGCGCCTCACCTTAACTTATGGGAAGCCGCAACGCCGCAAATTGAAAAATGGTTGAAGCAACAAGTGGGGGTCAAAGCTTTCTTTCAGCGTGTGCGCGCCAATTTACCGCGCTGGTCTGAACAACTGCCTGAATTACCTAGCCTGGTTTACGATGTCCTCATGCAAAACAAAGCCGCCGCGCTTTCAAAACACTACGCGCCCGCACCCAGGCCTCGCAGCAAACTCACACCGTACTTAGCTTTCGGTGGTGGGGTGATGGTGGCTTCGATTGTTTTTATATTATTCAATGTGTTAGGGGCTTTTTAGATACATGTCCTTCTGCAGAAGGACAGATTAAGTCATTCTTATCCTTCCAAGAAAGGACAACTTAGGTTATACTTATCCTTCTAGAGAAGGACAACAACCATGCTACCCTTAGAGACACTCATACAAGAATGGCAAGACAAACTGGTGGCCGTGCAGGAAAGCACGCCGCGCCTTGCTGCCTTTCCCGATGCAAACCAGTTAATTAAAGTTGCGATTGGCATGCGACGAGCCGGTAAAACCTTTTTACTGTATCAAGTGATGCAGCATTTACTAAACCAAGGCATCCCAAAAGAAGCCATTCTTTATATTAATTTTGAAGACGATCGTTTATTACCCATGAATCAACAGGGCATGGCAGCATTGCTAGATTCGTTTTACACCTTATATCCCGAAAATCACCACCGTGAATGTTATTTGTTTTTAGATGAACTGCATAACATTGAAGGGTGGGAACAAATCGTTAGGCGTTTTTTTGACAGCAAGAAAGTACAGCTCTATTTAACAGGCTCGTCCGCCAAACTCCTCAGCAAAGAAATTGCAACATCACTGCGCGGACGCTCACTAGCGATTGAAGTGTGGCCTTATAGCTTTAGTGAATATTTAAAAGCACACCACATTCAACAACCGGCGCTCTCAAAAAGCAAAGCAGGCTTAGATCACCTTAATAAAAACTTCCTTGATTTTTTAAATCGCGGCGGCTTCCCAGGCGTGCAATTTTTACCTGCTTATGCACATCGTGAAGTCTTACAACAGTACTTAGAATTAGTTATTTTAAGAGATGTCATAGAACGTTATGGCATCACCAACATTAGTCTTATTAAATACTTTGCCATTACACTGCTTAAAAATTTTTCGTCACTTTTTTCTGTCACCAAATTTTTTAATGATGTCAAAAGCCAAGGTTATCAGCTGGCTAAAGACACCGTTTTCAATTATCTAAACTATTTAGAAGATGCCTATTTTATCGCGACGGTTCCGCTATACACTGAATCATTAAGGCGTGCTAGCACGGCTGCCAAAAAAATATACGCGGTTGACACGGGTTTAATTCAAGCGGTCACTGACAACCAAACCCTTAATTTAGGCAGATTACTTGAAAATTTAGTTTATCTTGATTTACGGCGTGAGCGCCGTAAAATTTATTATTATGTAACAAAATCAGGGTATGAAATTGACTTTGTGACAGAAGATTTAGCTGGAAAAAAAGAACTCATACAAGTTACTTGGGATATGGCTGATGCCGACACAAAAGCACGCGAAGAGCGAGCCCTGGCCGAGGCCATGCAAGAATTAAACCTGCCCGGCCGAATCATAAACCGACAAAACTATTTAGAGTCAATCACAATCAATTAAAGGATACTTATGAAAGAAACCAACGATGCCAGTTTATACTTTGATGCCAACTGGAAACGATATCAATCCACGCTGGCTGGCAATTCGCTTTATCATAAAGAAATGGGTGAAGCACTCAATCAGTTTCTTGACACCCACGTTAAGCACGATTTTAGTTTAGTGGATGTCGGGTGTGGTGACAGCAGCACCATGGCACCCTTATTACGCCATAAAAAAATTAAGCATTATGTTGGCATTGATGCGGCGCCAAATGTGCTGACATTGGCTGAAAAACAAATGGCAGTGGTGGATTGCGAAAAATCTTTCATTTGTGATGACATGTGTGCGGCTATTTCTGATTTAACATCAAAAGCAGATATTATTTTCACCAGTTATGCCGTGCATCATTTATCGTATGAACGTAAAATTCAGTTTATTAAAGATTGTCATTATCAATTAAATTCGTCTGGTTATTTAGTGATGGTCGATGGCGTGCTAGATGTGAATCAAACGCGTGATCAATGGCTAGATGCCCTGGAACACCGGTTAAATGCAACACAAACCATGACACCCGATGAATTGCAATTTCGCATGCAACACCCAAGGGCGGATGACCACCCTGAATCCATTGAAACCTTTCGGCGTGTTGCGAGTGAACAAGGATGGAAACAATTTGAGGTGTTGGTGAATAAAGGGATATTTGCGTTTATGGTGTTTTCTAAATAAAAAGTGTGCATAAAAGGTTGTTCGGCCTCCCCCGACCCCCTCCAGGAATCCTTACCTCATTTCATCGTCTTGTTCCGGGCCTGGAGGGGGGCCTGCTAAGTTCGCGCATGCATTAATCTAACCACATCACTCCGTGAGCTTTTTAGCTTTTCATGCACGCGAGCGGAGGTTTTCCCCGAGGAGCCAACCAAAAATCAGATAACATTCAGGTAACCATCAAATAATAACCAAATCTTACCCATCATACCGCGACAACGCCGTCACAATTTTATCTTCCATGGTTTTATATTTCCAACCCAAGCCTTTACTGCCATTCACTAAAATAACAAAACCCAAGGTTTGATTATTACGCGCACTCACATAACCCGCTAAACTATTCACCCCAGAAATGGTGCCCGTTTTCGCATGCACTTTACGCGCAATGTTACCCAAGCGGTGTTTAAGCGTGCCATCAATGCCGCCTATCGGCAAGGCAGAAATAAAGTCATCGGTGATTTTAGGCGTGTGTATGGCGTAATCCAGCACTTGCATCATTTGACCTGCCGTCGCTAAATTATCAGGCGACAACCCCGAACCGTCTAAAATGCGCATGCCTTTGGTGTTCACATTCGCATAACGCGATAAAATTTGCGTGACCGCCACGTTGCCCGTTTCCCAGCTGCCTTGCTGACGCGTGTAAAGTTGGCCTAATTTTTTGAAAATGGCACCGGCAATGATGTTGTCGGATTTTTTCAACATGTCGTGAATTAAATCACGCAAGGGCTCAGAATTATGAATGCCTATCATGCCTAAATTGCTGCCCGCAGAGCCAAATGTCACCATGCCGTAAACATCAACCCCCATGCGTGCCAATAAATTCTTAAACAAAGAACGGTTATATTCAGGCACGTCAGTCACCACGTAACTCAAGCCCCAAGCATAGTTGCCTTGGCTCATGCAGCCATCCAGTGAAATGGCGCTACCTGGGTTGGTGGATAATTTCAAACCGCAAGCACGGCTGCGGTAAGGTTTGGTGACCACGGCATTATGAATGTTAGGATAAAAGAATTTAGGCGAGGTGCTCACTTCGGCGGGGCGACCACTCACTTTGGAAGGCGAAATGGTTAAAGGCAAACAATTGTGGTTAATGATGCTCGCGCTAATCGGCGCGCCGTAGCAATAATCTTTGTCTTTCACCACCCAACCCGGGCCGTAAAAACGCTGGTCGTAGGCGGTGTTGTCGATGTAAACATTACCGGAAATGGCGGCAATTTGTTTGTCACGCAAGGAGGTCATTAAATCGGTTAAGTCATCATAGGTTAACGTGGGGTCGCCGGTTAACACCACATATAAGTTCCCTTGCAACACACCGTTTTTAATGGTTTTTGCATCGGTTAACAATTGCGTTGAAAAACGATAATCCCCGCCTAAGAAAATTAAAGCGGCTTCCGCTGTTAAAATTTTCATGGTGCTGGCTGGCGTCATGGGGTCGTTGATATTTCGTGTGTATAACACTTGCCCGTTATTCATGGATTTAGCAAAGACGGCCACATCGGCTGTGCTGGTGGAGGGGGCAATTAAGGAGGCCAGCTCATTACCAATGTCTGAATTGTTTAATGAGGCTAAACTCGAGGTGGGTGCAGGCACGGCACGCAAAGCACGCTTTGCGCGTGTTGCACGTGCAATCCGTGAACTTTTAACGTGATGTGTGGATTTTTTGTGCGACTTTTGGGTTTTTGCATAAGCATCAGGCTGCCAAACAGCCACTAACCCCAAAATGACCAAAATATGAAGGAATCGCATCCCGTCTCCATGAGTTAACCTTGTGATTATTCTACGCTAGCTTTAAGCGAAACCTTACTAAATCATCATAGTAAAGACAAGGAAAATGACTCGCTCATTTCATCCCTGATAATCTAGTGTTATACTGCCACCCATTCTCGGGAGACCAAGGTATGTTAGCACGCATTAAAAGCTGGTTAGGCCTGGATTTTTACACCAGCCCACTTGACCTATTCCTTGCTAAATTAAATGCCCCACGCCGGCATTTAAACAAAGCCGAAGAACAAGAAATTAACAAACACCGCCGCATTGCAGAGGCGCGTGATAAACCCACCACCCCCGGCAAAAAACCAGCACACTGGGACGCATTCTAAGAGGTTGAAATGTCAGTGCTTCGTCGACTTTACCCGCTATTACTCATCGCTGCCTTGGTGCTCTTGTTTACCTTTGGCATTATGCTTCTCTTTTACATACTTTTAGCGAGTTTTGTCATCTCTTTAGTGCTTTTTGCCGTTAATTGGGTGAAAATGCGCTTCTTTCAACCCCGTCAAACCCTCAAAAAACCCCAAACAAAAACCGGCCGCATCATCGACACCGACGATTACCGTCACCTATAATGCCTTTAAAATTCATTAATTTCGCCTATTGACCCATTAAAAAACGGAAAAAAGCCTTCATCGTGCTTTTTGCGCTCATTTTCCTATGGCATGGTTTTATGGCATAATAGAAGTATCAAAGCGGGTATAACGATAAGGATTTCGGTATGACAACCTCGTGGCACGATCAAGTAATAGCCTTAGCGGGCAAAACAGTGGCTGAACGTTACCTGCCCGGCCTCCCTGCGGGTTACAGCAGCGAAAACACCCCTGAACATGCCGCGCAAGATTTCAAAATCCTAGATACGCTCAACAAAGAGCAACCCATACACATTGCCCTCTATACCACGACCGAAAACACTGACTTCCCCCTGCACTGCCGGTTGATGCAACGCCAACAGCCGATTGTTCTCTCTGATATTTTGCCCATGCTAGAAAACTTTGGGTTTCGCGTGCAAAGCGAAAACCCCTATAAAATAATCAGCGGGAATGACACAGCCTACTACATCAGTGATTTCACCCTGACCCACGCCTATGCCAACATCGACTTAAACACCATCAAACCTTCTTTCGAATCGGCCTTTCTGGCGCTACGCCAAGGCCGCATTGAAAACGACGCCTATAACCAACTCACCCTCGCCGCTTCGCTTTCCTGGCAAGACATCACCCTCTTGCGAGCCTACACCAAATATTTAAAACAAACGGCGTTTCGGCTCTCACAAGCCGCCATCATGAAAGCCGTGGTAAGCCACGCTGACATTGCCAAGGATTTAATCACGCTTTTCTACGCCTTGCATCACCCCAAAGATCACGACGACTACCTGGCCAAAACCATACAAGACCGCATTGTATTAGCGCTTGCTGATGTGGCGAGCCTCGACGACGACCGCGCACTTCGCCGGCTCATGGAGCTCATACAAGCCACCTTACGCACCAATGCCTTTCAAACCACCGCTGATGGCCGCGACGAAAGCATCATTGCGTTTAAATTGGATTCGCATCGCATCCCTGATTTACCCTTACCATTGCCCTTATATGAAACCTTTGTTTATTCACCGCGCTTTGAAGCCATCCATTTACGCAACACCAAAGTGGCGCGCGGCGGCATACGCTATTCCGACCGGCCTGACGATTTTCGAACGGAAATTTTAGGTTTAATGAAAGCCCAAAAAGTTAAAAATGCGGTGATTGTGCCCTCGGGCGCAAAAGGCGGGTTTGTTGTGAAGCAGTTGCCGCAAGGCCCGCGTGAAGCCGTCCAAGCTGAAGTGATTCATTGCTACCAAGGCTTCATTGGCACTTTGCTTGATATCACCGACAACATTCTTAAAAAGGACGTCATTCGCCCTAAAAATGTGGTTTGCTATGACGACACCGACACCTATTTAGTCGTGGCCGCCGATAAAGGCACGGCGAGCTTTTCAGACATTGCGAATGAGTTATCAAAAAAACATCAATTCTGGTTAGGCGATGCCTTTGCTTCTGGCGGCTCCACCGGTTACGATCACAAGAAAATGGGCATTACAGCACGCGGTGCCTGGGAATCCATTAAACGACATTTTCGTGAGCTCGGTATTGATGTTTTCACCACGCCCATCACCGTGGTTGGCATTGGCGACATGAGCGGGGATGTGTTTGGCAATGGCGCACTGTACACCGATCAAATCAAACTCATTGCGGCTTTTGATCATCGCCATATTTTTATCGACCCAAGGCCCGACGCAAAAAAAACCTATGAAGAACGCAAA